>NC_002967.9:0-710800 GCF_000008185.1 Treponema denticola ATCC 35405 | reverse complement strand
AATACCATAGAAGCGCATGAGTATCTAAAAAATATTTCACATATACTCCTTAAAATCTTCCAATGGTTCGTCAAAAGCCGGCGACATATAGAAATTTGGTTGCTTTAAAATGTCTGGCCGACGATTAGGAAATCTTTTTACAGATTCTTCATGTTGCTTTTTATAGAGTATTTTGTATTGTAAAAGTTCTAAATAATTATACACTTCAACCATGTATTCATCCGGAATTGATTCCAATTTTTCCTGAACAGTAGTTAACAGCATACATAGCCTCCTTAACATTTTTAGTATATCACAAATTGTCAAGTTTTTCTATAATTGATTGAGTATACTTAAAATCCGCTCATCTATCTTTTTTTCTTCGTCAATGCACCCCTAAAGGCTATATCCAAGACTTCTTCAACATGGCTTACGGGATAGAACTTAATGCCCTTTTTAATGTATTCGGGGATTTCGTCCAAGTCCCTTGTGTTAGCCTGAGGAATGATGACTTCCTTTATACCGTTGCGGCGGGCGGCGATTGTTTTTTCTTTTAGGCCGCCTATGGCAAGAACCTGCCCTGTAAGCGAAAGCTCTCCGGTCATTGCAAGTTTAGGCTTGATGGTTTTCCCTGAAAAAAGAGATAAAAGAGCTGTGGCCATAGTGATACCGGCAGACGGTCCGTCTTTGGGGGTAGCTCCCTCCGGCAGGTGAAGGTGAATTATATTTTTTTCGAACCAGTCCGGTTTTTTTATTTTTTGGTCTACGGCAAACATTCGAGTCCATGAAAGGGCTATGCCTGCGGATTCTTTCATAACGTTTCCGGCTTGGCCTGTGAGTTTAAAGCCGCCCTTTCCAAGCATAGATGCAGTTTCTATCAAAAGAGTATCTCCGCCCATAGATGTCCAAGCAAGGCCTATCGAGGTACCGGGAACGTCGGCCTTTTTAATATCGTCATCGCGGAAGATAACCTTGCCAAGCATCTTTTCAATGTCGGCCTTTGTTACGATCAGCTTTTCGTCTTCTTTTCTTTTGCCGTTTACAATTTCGGTTGCAACCTTGCGGTGAATCTTATCCAGCTTCTTTTCAAAGTTGCGCACTCCGGCTTCCCTTGCATAAGAGTTGGCAATGTAAAGGAGCATATCCTGACTGTAGACTACCTGATTCTTTTTAAGACCGTGCTTTTCAAGGCTTTTCGGAATAAGGTGTTTTTTTGCTATCTGCACCTTTTCGGAATCAATGTAGCCGGAAAGCTTTATTACCTCAGCCCTGTCCAAGAGAGGTCGGGGAATAGAATCGAGGGTGTTTGCAGTGAGAATAAAAACTATGTTGGAAAGGTCAAAGGGCAAATCCAAATAGTGGTCCCTAAAGTTTATATTTTGCTCGGGGTCTAAAACTTCGAGAAGGGCACTTGAAGGGTCTCCCTGATAGCTTTGCCCCATCTTATCGACCTCGTCTATCATAAAAACGGGAGAATTGGTTTTTACTATCTTTAAGCCCTGAAGGATTTTACCGGGCATGGCTCCTATGTAGGTTCTTCGGTGCCCCTTTATTTCGGCCTCATCCCTCATGCCTCCGACTGAAAATCTAAAGAAGGGCTTAGACATAGCTCTGGCTATGGACATTCCGACACTCGTTTTACCTACACCGGGCGGGCCCAACAAAAGAACAATCGAACCCTTTGTATCCTTCTTTAATTTACGAACGGAAAGGTATTCTATTATTCGGGTCTTTACGTCTTCAAGTCCGTAGTGATCCTTGTTTAAAATCTTTTGAGCTTTTGCAATATCGTATTCTTCCGGTTCCGAATTTTTCCACGGAAGTGAAAGAATGGTTTCCAAATAATTACGGGTAACTATATATTCGGAAGAATAGGGGTCGAGCATTTTAAATTTTTCAAACTCGGAGTCCACCACTTCTTTTACCTCTCCGGTAAACTGAAACTCTTCTATCCTCTTTGCAAAATTTTCTTCTTCATTGGTCTTAGGATCTGTGGTCAGCCCCAATTCTTCTTTGATGGATTTAAGTTCTTCCCTTAAAAAATAATCGCGTTGATTTTTTTCGACACGCATATTAAGGTCATCCTGAATCTTGCGTTGAACCTGTAAAAGTTCTTGTTCTTTTTTAATGTGAACAAAAACTTCTTCCATTCTCTTTTTTACGTTTAAGGTTTCAAGAATCTTTTGTTGATCTTCTTTTTGAATGTTTAAGATACTTGCAATAAAGTCGGCTATTTTTCCGGGATGGTCAATATTGATCATATTGAGCCTCATCTCTTCGGAGAACAATGGATTGTTTTCAGAAAGCTGCTTCATCTCGCTTATGAGGGCTCTGGTAAGGGCTTCCACCTCGTGGCTTTTTTCTTCTTCATCATCCAGATATTGAACGGCTACGACTATCGGATTTGTATCGTTGACGGTTTTGCGAATCTTAAAGCGTTTTTGAGTGGCTATAAAAACATTGAGCCCGCCATCGGGCAGATTTATCTTACGCACGATTTTTGCAGCACAGCCTACCTTGTACAAGTCCTTGGCTTGAGGGTTTTCTATATTGTTTTTAAGAAGGGTAAGCCCTATAAAGCCGTCGCCGGCATAGGCATCTTCGATTGACTTTATGTCTTCGGGGGCATTAATTAAAAGCGGCGTAAAAATGCCGGGAAAAATCGGCCTGCCGCTCAAAGGAACAATGTTTAACTTTTGAGGTAGCAAGCTTTCTATCGGAACAATTTCTTTTTTATCACTCATTCTTTAAATATCTCAATAATTTAAAAAAAAGTCAATCGGAAAAGCGATTATTAAATGCCAATCTTTTTTTTCAAATTTTGCTATCTATTACAAACAATTTCTATAATAATTATGAAAGGGGGAATTTTTTTTAAAAAAAAATTATTAGCGAGGCTTAGTTATGGAAAAATTATTTAAAATAACTCTCCGCAACGACTACGCTTTTAAAAAAGTATTCGGAGTGGAAGAAAACAAGGACGTACTACAGGATTTACTGGAGTGTATCTTAGACATTCCGCCTGAGGATATCGCAGGTTTGGAACTTCTCGATAAGGAGTTTCATAAAGAGTTTTTAAGTGAAAAGCTAGGTATCTTGGATATCAAGTTAAGACTAAACAACGGAACCTTTGTAGATATAGAAATTCAAAATGTATGGTATTTTGATTTTCCTGAAAGGACCTTATATTATTGGTCTAAGATGTACAATGAGGGTATAAAACAAGGCCAAGACTATACAAAACTGCCAAAGTGTATTACAATAAACTTGATAGGAAAAGGCTTTAATAAAAATAAGCGTTTGCATAACAAATATCTTGTTTTAGAAAAAGATACAAAAGAGCCTTTAGTTTCAAAACTTGAAATTCATATATTGAACCTTGAAAAGGCAAGACTCTTAAAAGAAGGTCAATATAAAGATTATAAAGCTAAACGCTTATTAAATTGGCTTAAATTTATCGAAACTGATGAAAGGGAGGTGAGGGAAGTGTTAGAACAAGAATCGCCGATGATGAGAAAGGCAAATACAACGATAGAATTAATGGAAATGAGTCCTAGGGATAAATGGCTATATGAATCCCGCATGAAATATGAACACGACAAGGCTTCATGTATAAGTGAAGGCTATCGACAAGGTATTGAGCAAGGTATCCAACAAGGTTTTGCCGATGGGGCACACCAAAACAAACTTGAAACTGCTAGAAACTTAACAGAAATGGGTTTTGCCGTGGAAGTTATCGCAAAAGCTACAGGATTAAGTATTGAAGAAATAAAGTCCTTATAAGAAGGCACATTTTTATTCCTTTATCTCATCTAAGCTTATCCTGAACTCCTCTAGGAGCTTTTCTCTTATCGTTTCATCATCAATGCGGTTAAAAACAGGTTTAAAGGCAGCCTCGATTATAAGCTTTTTGGCACTAAGCTCGTCAAAACCGCGGGTCATAAGATAGTAAAGCTTGTCCTTGTTTACCGCCTCAAAGCTCGCAGCGTGCTCTCCTATAACGTCATCCTCATCGCAAAAGATTGTTGGAATTGTAGCACCCACAGTGGTCTTATCGAGCATAATCGTATTGTCCGAAAACCTTGCAATGGACTTTGAGCAGCCTCTGTTTAAAAAGATATTGCCCCGGAACATCTTATGAGCCTTGTTCTTTAAGGCTCCCTTTGCGGTAATTGCACCGAGAGAATTTTTCCCGTTGATGATAAAATTTTGCTCCAAGTCGATGCGTCTGGTCTTATCTGCAAAGTAGAGGGGGTATATTTGAACCTCGGCCCATTCCTCAGGCATATAGGTAGAAGTTGAAGCTCCGTTTATCTTTGCCCCAAGCTGAATATCGTAAAGGGTAACTTGAGCCTTCTCCATAGCAAAGATTTTTACGGTTTCAAAGTTAATGCCGCAATGACTCAAGTTTTGTACCTTTATAAATTCTACTTGAGAGTTTTTTTCGGCAACAATGCTTAGTAGGCCGTTTCTAAAAATATCGGCCTTTGAGCAATCGTAGGCCTTTACATCATGATAAAAAAAGATCTTAGCCCTTGCCCCTTCTTCAATTACAATAAGATTTTGGTCATAAAGAACATTATTGGCCTGATCCATTGTAAAATTGATTAGAACATTCGCAGCCTGTTCATTATCCGCGCACTTTTTTACTTTTAAGTAAATACCGGAATTTCTTTTATCCTTTACTTCTTGAACATAATTGTCTCCGAGGCCGCAATTTTTTTCGCGTTTTGTCTTCGTAAAATCAAAGAATTTTTCTATATCTTTTGAAGGGGCTGTTTTTAAAAATTGCTCAATCGTCATTTGTTCTATATTTTTAGCTTCAGCCCGGCCGCTGGCCTTACAGTTTAAATTGCAAAAAGGCTTTGAAGGGATATCCGTTTTTGTGTAGTCAAGCCGTTTAAAATAAGTTCTGTCACTCATATCTATCCTATAGTTCCTTCCAATTCGATTGTAATAAGATTGTTCAATTCAACGGCATATTCCAGAGGCAGCTCCTTGGAGATAGGTTCGACAAAGCCCTTGATGATAAGGGATTTTGCAGCAGCCTCATCCAAACCTCTTTGCATAAGGTAGAACACCATTGATTCGCTTATCCTTCCGATTTTGGCCTCATGGCCTATATCTACATCATCGATATGGGATTCTATAATCGGAATCGTATCGGAGCGGGATTTATCGTCAAGCATTAGGGATTCGCATTCGGCCGCAGCCTTAGCCCCGGTTGCATTTGCTCCTATGTATAAAAGGCCTCGGTAGTTTGCTTCCCCTCCGTTTTTTGCTATAGAACGGGAGCGCATTTCCGAAACGGTGTTTTTTCCTATGTGGACGGTCTTAGTTCCCGTGTCAAGGCACTGTCCTTCCGAAGCGAAAGTAACCCCTGTAAACTCCGAACGGGAGCGGTCGCCTTTTAAGATGCTCATAGGATAAAGCATTGTAACCCTTGAACCGAACGAACCCGAAACCCATTCAATAGCTCCGTCTTCTTCGACTATGGCCCTTTTGGTGTTTAAGTTATATAGGTTGCGCGACCAGTTTTCGATTGTTGAATAACGCAGGGTTGCTTTTTTTCCTACATAGAGCTCGACAGCCCCTGCATGAAGGGCATTTTTATAGTATTTTGGAGCACTGCATCCTTCAATAAAATGGAGGTAGGCTCCTTCTTCTACAATTATAAGGGTATGCTCAAACTGCCCCGACTGCTGGGCATTTAGTCTAAAATAGGATTGAAGCGGAAGCTCGACCCTTACGCCCTTGGGAACATACACAAAGGAACCTCCCGACCAAACGGCGCCGTGGAGGGCTGCAAATTTATGGTCATTAGGCTTTATAAGCTGCATAAAATGCTTTTTTACTATATCTTCGTACTTGTGGACGGCCGTTTCCATATCCAAGTAGACTACGCCCTGTTTTTCCAAGTCTTCTTTTAGGCTGTGATAAACGACTTCCGAATCGTATTGGGCTCCCACTCCTGCGAGGGAACTGCGTTCCGCTTCCGGTATACCCAGCCTGTCAAAAGTCTTTTTTATTTCTTCCGGAACGTCATCCCAAGTTTCGGCCAAGGGCTTTGTGTCGGAAACAATGTAGTGGATTATCTCTTGAATATCCAAATCGGAAATATCGGCTCCCCAGTCAGGCATGGGTCGCTCATTAAAGTATGCGAGGGATTTTAGGCGCAAGTCCAGCATCCAATCGGGTTCTTTTTTTCGTGCAGATATTTTTTTTACGACTTCTTCGTTTAAACCGAGCCCCGTCGAATACTTATAATCGATGCTGTCCTTTATGTCATAGACTCCGCGTTCTATATCCGAAACAAAGGTGCGCTTTCTTTCTTGAAAGAGAGAGGCATCCTCCGGTGCTTTATCTGTGTTTTGGTTTATGGCTTTACTCATAGGCTTTCTTTTATGTTTTCGTACCCGTTCTTTTCAATATATTCTACCAGTTCCAGACGGCCTGTTTTGACAATAGTGCCGTCAACAAGAATGTGTACAAAATCGGGCTTTATATAGTCTAAAACTTTATTATGATGGGTAATAATTAAAATTCCCATATCGGGGGTGCGTATTTTGGAAACGCCTTCAAAGACTATCTTTGTAGCGTCAATATCCAGCCCCGAATCCGTTTCATCGAGGATTGCAAGCTTCGGGTTTAAAATAGCAAGCTGTAGAATTTCGTTTTTCTTTTTTTCTCCGCCCGAAAAACCGACATTTAGGCTGCGGTTTGCGTATGCAGGATTGATTTTAAGCTGCTTCATTGTGTCCGATAAAAGCTTATGAAATTTTATCGCAGGTGTTTTTTCACCCGTTACGGCTTCTTTTGAAGCGCGCAAAAACTCTTCTACTTTTAAGCCCGGCACCTCTTCAGGTATCTGAAAAGAAAGAAATATACCTTTACGGGCTCTTTCGTAGACGGGAACCTCGTTTATAAGTTCATCTTCAAAATAAATCTTGCCCTTATCGATATTGTATCGAGGATTTCCTACTATGGCAGCCGCCAAGGTGGACTTTCCTGCTCCGTTCGGGCCCATGACCACATGAACCTCGCCCTTGTTTATACTCAAATTAAGGTTTTTAAGAATCTGCTTCTCGTCAACCGACATTTGAAGTCCCTGTATATCTAATAGTTTCATCATGACTCCTATAATCTCCTGTATAATATAACAATTTGAAAATTAATATTCAATAAGAAAGACGTATAAACTTTGCACTCATTTTTCATTTTTCATAATGTGACTTAGTCTCTTGAAAAAATATAAAATTTATGGTAAGCTTGTTTATCGGGACTGTTCATTTCCATTATACGCAGTATGCTTCTAAAATCATATTTTCTTTTTGTAATAGACTTGAATAATCCCTAATACTTTTATAAGGACGGTTTTTATGAGCCAAGAAAAAAAACTTGTAATGATCGACGGTAATACTGCTGCCGGTCACGTTGCCCACGCCTTAAGCGAGGTAATTGCCATTTACCCGATCACACCGTCAAGTCCGATGGGTGAGGTCGCTGATGAATATTCAGCCCGCGGAAGAGAAAATATTTGGGGTACTGTCCCCGATGTTGTTGAGCTTCAATCCGAAGGAGGTGCTGCAGGTGCCGTACACGGAGCCTTGACCACAGGAGCTCTCTCTTCAACTTTTACAGCATCTCAGGGCTTGCTCTTAATGATTCCGAACATGTACAAAATAGCCGGCGAGTTGACCAGCACTGTTTTCCACATTGCTGCCCGAGCCGTAGCTTGCAGTGCTCTTTCAATCTTCGGAGATCATCAGGACGTAATGGCCTGCCGCCAGACAGGTTGGGCTATGTTGGCATCCAACTCGGTTCAGGAAGTTATGGACCTTGCCATTATTTCTCATGCAGCCACATTGGAAGCAAGAGTTCCCTTCCTCCACTTCTTTGACGGATTTAGAACTTCTCACGAAATTCAAAAAATTGAAGAAGTTTCTTATGACATTATGCGCCAAATGGTAAGCGATGAGCTTGTTCGAGCTCACCGAAAACGCGGTTTAACCCCTGAAAAGCCCGAACTCCGCGGAACAGCTCAAAACCCCGATATTTACTTCCAAGGCAGAGAAGCCGTAAATAAATACTATCTTGCTACTCCCGAAATTGTTCAAAAACAAATGGATAAGTATGCAAAACTTACAGGAAGACAATATCATCTTTATGACTACTACGGAGCAAAGGATGCCGAGCAAATCATAATCCTCATGGGTTCAGGTGCGGATACTGTTGAAGAAACGGTAGACGAACTTAATTCCAAGGGCGGAAAATACGGTGTTATTAAAGTAAGGCTTTACAGGCCCTTCAGTGCCGAGCATTTTGTAAAGGCTATTCCTACCACAGTAAAAGGAATTGCAGTTCTCGACAGATGTAAGGAAGCAGGCTCTTTGGGTGAACCCCTCTACGAAGATGTCAGAACAGCCATCGGCGAAATGCAGGCTGCAAAAAAATGCCCCTTTACTCATTATCCCGTTATCATCGGCGGACGCTACGGTCTCGGTTCAAAAGAATTTACACCGGCAATGGTTAAGGGTGTATTCGACAACCTTGAAGGCGAAAAGAAGACCAACTTCTCCGTAGGTATCGAAGATGATGTTACACACACCAGCATCAAATATGACCCCAACTTTAAACTTGAAGATAAGGACATGCATCAGGCTATGTTCTTCGGTTTGGGTTCAGACGGTACTGTAGGTGCCAATAAAAACTCTATTAAGATTATCGGTGAAGCCACAGACAATAAGGCACAAGCCTACTTCTCCTATGACAGTAAAAAGTCGGGTGGTTTTACGATTTCTCACTTGAGATTCGGAAAACACGCAATCCGAAAGCCCTACTTAATTACAAATGCGGACTTCGTTGCATGCCATAAGTTCAGCTATCTTGAAACCTATGATATGCTCCACAGCCTTAAAAAAGGCGGAACCTTCCTTTTGAACGCTCCTTACGGAAAGAACGAAATATGGGATAATATGCCCGTCGAGGTTCAAAAGCAGATTATCGAAAAAGAAGCTAAATTCTATGTAATCGATGCTATTAAGATTGCAGAAAAAGCCGGAATGGGTAACCGAATTAACGTTGTTATGCAGACCGCCTTTTTCAAAATCTTCGGAATCTTGCCTGAAGCCGAAGCCGTAGATCTAATCAAAAAATTCATTGAAAAGTCCTACGGAAAAAAAGGTCCGGAAATCGTTCAAAAGAATATTACGACAATAGATATGGCTCTTGAGGGAGTTGAAAAGGTTGATTATCCCAAGACAGCAACAAGCAAGCTCAAGATGCACCCTGCAATCGCAGGCGATGCTCCCGAATTCGTAAAGAATGTTTTGGGCAAGGTTGCCATCCAAAAAGGTGATGATATAAAGGTCAGCGAAATGCCTGAAGACGGTACCTTCCCGACCGCTACCACTCAATACGAAAAGAGAGCTATCGCAGAACATATTCCGATCTGGAAGAGCGACATCTGTATTCAGTGCGGTCAGTGTGTCATGGTTTGTCCCCATGCCTGTATCCGAATGAAGGCTTATGACAGCTCACTTTTGGCAAAGGCACCCCAGGGCTTTAAATCCTGCGATTATAAGGGCAAGGAATTTGAAGGAGCTAAATTTACAATTCAAGTTTCATCGGAAGATTGTACAGGCTGCGGTCTTTGCGTTCAGCAGTGTCCTGCAAAGTCCAAGGAAAATCCCGAAATTAAAGCCATCAATATGGAAAACTTTGTTGAACACAGAAAGCAGGAAGTTGCAAACTGGAACTTCTTCTTTAACGATATTCCTGAGCCTGATGTAAAGAAGCTTAATTTGAGCGTTCCCAAGGGCATCGGTATGAAGAGACCTCTTTTCGAGTTCTCAGGTGCATGTGCAGGCTGCGGTGAAACACCTTATGTAAAGCTTCTTTCACAGCTTTTCGGAGACAGAGCCGTTATTGCAAACGCAACAGGCTGTTCTTCAATTTATGGAGGAAACCTGCCCACAACACCCTATGCAAAACGATGTGACGGAAGAGGCCCGGCTTGGTCTAACTCCTTGTTTGAAGATGCAGCGGAATTCGGTTACGGTATGAGGTTGACAAGCGATAAGCTCGCCGTTTATGCCCGCGAAGTTGCCGCTAAGGCAAAGGCAAAAGGTATTGCAGCCGGCGTAATCGACAAGATTCTCAATAACGCTCAAGAAGATGATGCAGCTATTGAAGACCAGAGAGCCTTTGTTGCAGAGCTTAAAAAAGAGTTAGCAGGTTCAAAAGACGAATTGGCTAAGGAATTGGATTCTTTAACCGACCACTTTATCAAACGCTCAGTTTGGATCCTCGGAGGAGACGGATGGGCTTACGATATCGGATACGGCGGATTAGATCACGTTCTTGCTTCAGGTAAAAACATCAATGTTCTTGTAATGGATACTGAAGTTTACTCGAATACCGGCGGACAGATGTCAAAAGCTACACCTATCGGTGCAGTTGCAAAATTTGCCGCTTCAGGTAAGGAAGTAAGCAAAAAAGACTTGGGTATGATGGCCATGAGCTACGGCTATGTCTATGTCGCACATATTTCTATGGGTGCAAACATGAGTCAGGTAATTAAGGCCTTCCGCGAAGCCGAAAGCTATGACGGACCTTCGATTATCATCGCTTACAGTCATTGTATCAACCACGGTATCAACATGACAAAGGGTATGACAAACCAAAAAGAAGCCGTTTCTTGCGGTTTATGGCCCTTGTACAGATACGATCCGAGACTTGTCGAGCAGGGTAAAAACCCCTTCCAGCTTGACAGCAAGGAACCGGACTTTAATCTTGCAGACTTTATGTACAAAGAAGTCCGCTTCAAGACCTTAAAGAATGCCGATCCTGCAAGAGCTCAAATGCTCTTGGATAAGGCTGTTGCTAAGGCTAAGAGGCAGTGGCAGGAATACAAGTATTTGGCTGATAGGCCCTTCTAAAACTTAAGGGGGAGAGGAAAACTTTTTCGGATAAAAGTTTTCCTCTCCTCCCCTCTCCTTTCAAAAGAACCGCTTAGGGGCTTTTTTTAAATTTTACTTATCCAAGATAGTTATTTCGACACGTCTGTTTTTAGCCATATTTTCAGGTGAATTATTGGCAGCGACGGGCCGGCGGGCACCGAAACCTCGGGTATATACGTGTTCTCTTTTTTGAACGCCCAACTCTATAAGATAATTAGCTACGGCAGCAGCCCTTTCTTCAGAAAGAGCTTGTCTTTCTTCTTCGGTTCCGGCTAGGGCTGTATGCCCTGAGATCAAAAATTCCCTATCGGGAAATTTTAAAAGAATTTCGCCTATTTTTTTTAATTTTTCTTTTTCACTTTCTCGTAAAATTGCAGAGTTGGGCAAAAACTGGATATTTTCAATGCTGATCGTTAGGCCCTCATCGGTTTTTTCAATGGTAGTATTTTCAAGATTTAGATCTTCAACACTTTTTTTTATTTCTTCTTCAGCGGCTTTATCTATCTTTTTTACTTCAATAACCTTAGCCCTTGCTGTCCCTATAAAATCATAGGTGTAGCCTGAATAAAGGAGCATTTTAATGCTAAATTCTTCATTATAGCAATATAGATTTCCTCTTTCTTCATCCCAATATAGGTTTTGTCTCGATTTTCCTAAAATTTTGACAGGCACGTCTATTTTTCCCTTATAATTTTTAAGAACCTTTTGAGGAACAACGTGGTTTAAGTCATAACTTGCAGTTATGTGGCGGTAGATTTGACCGTCTATTTCTGCAAGTCCTATGTATTGATATTCAACCTTGAACGGAAAGGTAAAAGGCTTTTCAATGCCGAATGCATCCCTAAAATCATGGGCTTCGAAGCCTTCGCCAGTCCAAGTATCGCCGGGTTTAACGGGATGCTTTGGAAATGTCGGCACATTCCGTACCACAGGCATAAAATATTCATCACCTATAGTGTAAAAACCGGCATCATCCCGCCTAAAAATACTCGGGTAATTTCGGGACCAGTCGAAGGTTTTGTTGGAATTTTGCTCGCTGGTCATAAACATACAAGAAAAGAGAGCCGAAGCGTTTTTTTCGCCTTCTCCGGTTTCTATATCCGAGACTTCTACCTCAATTCTGTTGATAATTTGGGCTTTATGATGAAATTTTCCGTTTACATAGACCTTTTCATCTACAACGGAGTGAATCTTATATGCATCATCGTCAATAAATTTAAATTTAAAGAGAAATTCGGCATTTTTCTCACCCTCTTGAGCAAAAAGGAGAGAAAAAAGCAAAACAAACACGAACAAGACAAGTTTTTTTAAAATATTATTCTTAAAAATACGGTATTTCACACTTTCTTATCGGTATTTTTAGAATAAACCTTTAGGAACACTTTTTTACAAAAAAAATGCTCTTTTTACATAAAAATTTAAAAATTTAAGAAAAATTTTTAAATTTTTATGTAACCAAAAGCCCCTAAATAGTTTTGTTTAGTGTATGTTGAACGACAACAAACAATTCAATATACCTCCTTTGCAGTTTCCCGACAGGTTTTTCTCCTCCTTTTGCCTGTCGGGTTTTTTATTTTCTTGATAACTTATTTCAAAAATTACTATATTTTATATATAATTATTGACATTATATATAATTATATATAAAATATAGGTATAAATTAGGAGGTTTTATGGCTCAAATAAATGTCAACATAAGAATGGATTCCGAAGTAAAACAAGAGGCTGAACAGCTTTTTGACAGTTTAGGCATGAATATGACAACTGCATTTAATATTTTCATTCGTCAATCATTGAGAATCGGCGGTATACCATTTAAAATTATAAGTGATGAAAGAGGTTTTTATAATAAATATAATCAAAAAAAACTACATGCTGCTGCTAAACGAATGAATGAAGGGAAATATATAGTGCATGATATAGTGGAATAGGCTAATGATTAAAGCATGGGATGAAGATGCATGGATAGATTATGTCTATTGGCAAACAGAAGATAAAAAAACACTAAAAAGAATCAATATGTTGATTAAAGATATTGAAAGGAATGGTCACAATGGTTTAGGCAGCCCTGAGCCATTAAAGGGAAATCTGTCAGAATTCTGGAGCCGCAGGATAGATAAAAAAAATAGATTGGTTTATAGAATAGCCGATAATGTAATACAAATAATTCAGTGTAGAACTCATTATGGTGAAAAATGATAAAGGAAGTTTCTCTAGTTTATTTTAAATAGGTATGTTGAAACCCAGTGTTTTCTGTGATATGATTAAAACAAGGAGGGTTAATTATGTCTTATGAACAGTATACTCAAATAGAAACTAGTGTTTTAAATATGCCTTACGAGCAAAAAATACAACTTCTCCATAAGATTACAGATAATTTAAAGAATATAAAAGCAATTGAAACAGCTAATTTACAGACTAAAAAAACGAGTCGTTGCTTCGGTATCGCAAAAGGAGAATTTTCTTATCCAAAAAATTTTGATGAAGACAATGAAGAAATTGAAACTAACCTTTATTACACATGACTCACTCATTCCATATTATAACGAGCCATGCATAGTTTATGTATAATAATAGAGTTTAACTATGCGCTCGGAAAGACTTTTTGAAATCGTATTTATCCTTCTCAGTCGGAAGCAGACAACTGCACAAGAACTTGCAAAAAAATTCGGCGTATCGGTTCGTACTATTTATCGCGACATGGATATTTTAAGCAGTGCAGGAATCCCCGTGTATACGATGCAGGGTACCGGCGGAGGTATTTTTATCGATGAAAGCTACACAATCAATAAATCAATTTTGACAAAAGGAGAACAGGAGAAAATACTGCTTGCTCTGCAATGCCTTTCTCCAATAGATGAGATACACACCGAATCTATCTTAAACCGCTTATCTGCAATCTTTCAAAAAAATGCCGATTGGATCAGGATTGATTATTCCCGCTGGGACAACAAAAACGATCATCACCTTTTTAAAACGCTTAAAGATGCAATTTTAGAAAGAAGAGCCGTCAAGCTGGAATATCTCAGCTCATACGGAGAAAAAACGGAACGAACCGTCTACCCCTTACGTCTTTTGTATAAATCGAAGGCTTGGTATGCCGAATGCTATTGTACAGAAAAAAACGCATGTAGACTTTTTAGATTAACCCGTATACTTTCTATTATAAAGACTTTAAAAACATTTAACCGTGCAGACCTGCTCGGCAAAATACCTGACGATAAAAAAGCGGCACCGCCTCCCCTTACAAACATTAAATTAAAATGCACTGCTAAAACCGCCTACAGACTCTACGATGAATTTCCTCCTGAACTTATCGCAAAAAATTCCGACGGCTCATATACCCTGAATGCAGCTCTCCCCTTTGATTCGTGGGTCTGCGGTTTTATCTTGTCGCTCGGCACCGAAGTAGAAATCCTTGAACCGGAAAACTTAAAAACCGAAATCGCCCAACTTGCAGAAGAAATTATGAAAAAGCATAGAAAAGTTTAAATTCTTTTTAAAACCTGACACATTCTGACAGGTTGATGTGCTATAATGAGTTTACATATTTTTATGGGAGAAACCTATGCCGAGACCTACAACAAAAGAAGATTTGATTTTTGCTTCAAATGAGCAGTTTGAAAAACTGTGGAACTTAATTGACGGTATGACCGAAAAAGAAAGAACTGCCGATATAAATCCAAACGAGCGCGATAAAAATGTACGCGATGTGTTGGTTCATCTTTATGAATGGCACTGTCTTTTATTGAATTGGATAAAATCCAACACAAAAGGAAAACCGGCAGCCTTTTTGCCTGAAGCTTACAACTGGAAAACTTATCCTGAAATGAATGTTGAGTTTTGGAAAAAACATCAAGGCACCCCTTATGCCGATGCCGAAAAAATGCTTAAAAAAACTCATAAAGAAGTTATGAAACTAATCGAAACCTTTTCCAATGAGGAACTTTTTTCAAAAGCTGTTTTTAACTGGACAGGTACAACGACCCTCGGAAGTTACTGCGTGTCCGCTACTTCCAGCCATTATGACTGGGCTATAAAGGATATAAAAAAAGCATTGAAAAAATATCGGGGGAAATAGTATCAAACAAGGGCTGTTCCCAAATGGAACAGCCTTTTCCCTATCGGATAATTTTATTATACTTATTTAAAGTAATCTTATAAAAAATCAAATATAAAATCAGGGTAAAGCCTCCGGTTAAAAGCAGGGCAGCAAAAAAGACTGCCGTATTAAAAAGGCCGAAGACCAATAGGAGCCGGCTGAACAAGGGAGAAGCGAAAAAGCAGTGGACTATCGAAACCAAAACAGGCAGCACAAAGAGCCAGACAAGCTGGGCGTGTGAAGCTTTTTTGATTAAAGAAGAGTCCATTCCTATTTTTAGCATTATTTGATAGCGTTTTCTATCTTCTACACCTTCAGCAATCTGTTTGAAGTACATAATTAGGATGAGCCATATTAAAAACATAAGACTTAAAAAGCCTCCTAAAAATAAAAAGCTTCCGTCAAATTCTCTTCTGTCTTTATAAGACTGAAATTTATTATCATAAAAAAAATCTGCCTCCGAAGACTTTGCCAATTTTTTTATGTCTTGAATGTAGTTTGGAGGAATAGTTTTAAGATTATCGACGGAGGTATTCCAAAATAAGGATTCTTCAAGTGCAAGCAGTTTTTTCTTTTTAAACCGAGCCCTTGCATTTTCTTTTAATGCGTTTAATTCATTTTTAATAAGCTCGAGATTTTCAGAATTTTTAGCTATCAGATTTATATAAGGAAATGGCGAATACGGAATATAGGGCGAGTTATTCATTATAGAAACAAATTCGCTTTCAAGTTTTTTTAGTTTAAATTCTTTTTGCCCTATTTGTAAGGGCTTTTTGTAGTTAATCTTCTTATTAGAAAAAATAAAAAACTCATCATCACTCATACTTGCAGCGTCCGTCAATAATTTTTTATAGAGCTCGTCAGGGAAAATATTTTTAATATCTTCAAAGCTGCACAACATAATCTGAACATTGTTGCGGGAAAAATATGAATCATCATTTTCATAAAGAGCATTATCGCTTATATTTGAAATTCCATAAAAATATCTTACATATAAAAAATCATTTGTTTCCATATTATACTTTAAGCCTATCTCCTTTATGTCCGCAATTAAGCTTTCTTTATTTTGTAATTCTACATTGTCTTTTTTAAAGAGCCTGTCCAGTTGATGATTGCGTATAAAGGCCTTTGATATGATTTTCTCGCTTACCATATAAATACTTGTTACTGAAGCTAGGGTAAGCAAGATCATCGTAAGCAAAATACAAATACTTGCCAAACCCTTTGCATGCTGTCCCATCCTATAAATCATTCCAGAAACGGAAATAAATTTTGCAGGCTTGTAATAAGATTTACGGTTCTTTATTTTATTTAAAATAAAAATGGTAATACTTTCAAAAAAGAAAAAGGTTCCTGCAATCACAAGCAGAACGGCAGGCAAAAATGTTTTTAAGGCAGCTATGGGATTAATACTTAAAACTGAAAGAGTATAACCGCCTCCGATAAAAAGAATAGCAAGAAATGTCTTTAAGCGTAAATATTTCGATCTTTTTTCTCCGCTCTTTGATTCGGTTAAAAGCTGAATAGGATTTAAAAGGCTTATCTTCTTTAAATTATAAAGATAATTTATTGTAAAAAAACAAAAAAATACGATACTCGCAGGTTTTAAAAAGCTAAAAGAAAGACTGTAGTTTATTTTTGAAGGAATACCGCTTACCTTAAACAAAATTAAAAAGCATAATTTTCCGAAAAGAACGGAGCCGATTGCTCCAAAGACTAAACTCAAAAAATAACAGGCTAGGAATTCAAAAAATAAAACTCCTGCAATATGCTTTTTTTCGAGTCCCAAAACGGTATACAATCCTATTTCTTTCACTCTGTTTTTAATCAAAAATTTATTTCCGTAAAAGATAAAAATCATTGAAAAGAAGCCTACTATTATCACACCGAAATTCATCAAGGTAATTAAACCGGCTGAATTTTGACTAAAGGCTTCTATTGAAAGCGTATACATGATCGAGAACATCATTATCGAAAGTGAGCAGGCGAAAATGTATGGAATATAGGTTTTTGCTCCCGTCGAAATATTTTTTTTGGCAAGTTGAAAATAAAAATTAAGTTTCATAAAGTCTCCCCCTGTACCTTATTTCTCTTATGAATCCATTCTGTTCATCATAAAAAGCCCTTCGTTGATTCTTTCTCTGAATAGAGCCTGTCCCATATCGCCTTTATATATTTCGTAATAAATATTTCCGTCACGCAAAAACAAAACACGCTTTGCATAACTTGCCGCCCGTGCACTATGGGTTACCATTATGATAGTCTGCCCTGCCTCATTCATTTGAGAAAAAGTTTCTAAAAGCATATCCGATGATTTTGAATCAAGAGCACCTGTAGGTTCATCGGCCAAGATGAGTTGAGGTTTTGTAATAAAAGCCCTTGCAGCCGCAGCCCTTTGACATTGTCCGCCTGAAATTTCATAAGGGTATTTTTCGAGAAGGCTTGAAATCCTCAAGGCTTCAGCAAGAGGAAGAAGTCTTTTATTCATCTCATCAATAGGATAATTTGAGAGCACAAGAGGAAGTAATATATTATCCTTTACGGAAAACTGATCCAAGAGATTGTAATCTTGAAACACAAAGCCTAATTTATTACGCCTAAAAGCCGAAATATCCTTAGTCTTTATTTTGGATATGGGTTCTCCTTTTAAAAATATTTCACCGGAGGATGGCTTATCCAAGGTTGCAAGTAAATTAAGCAAGGTCGTTTTCCCCGAGCCGGACTCTCCCATAATAGCCGTAAATTCATTTTTCTTTACCGAAAAACTTACATCGCGCAAGGCAACCGTTCCCTGTTTTGAAAATCGGGACTTGTAAATTTTTTGAATATTTTTAACATCAAGTAATGTTTCCACAAAACACCTCCATAAAACTCCATACGATTTAAATAATTTTATCAAAAAATTAAAAGTCCTGCATTGACGGAGCCTTACATTTTGTTTTTTTGACTTACATTTTTGTAAGGATTGAGGTTTCCGTTCCGAGTTTAACCTCTGCCCTAGTCCATTCACCTTGAAGAGAGTTTATTGTAAGAGTACAGCCGAGCCTTTCGGATATTTCCCGAGCAAGGTAGAGGCCGAGGCCTGTAGCTTTTTCGCTTAGACGGCCGTTTAAACCGGAATATCCCTTATCGAAGATTTTGGGGAGGTCTGAAGGGCTTATTCCGATTCCGTTGTCTTCAATTACAAGGACTGAAGGATTTTGATTTTCAATATAGATGCTTAAAATTCCTCTTTTGTCGTCTATGCCGCAATATTTTAGGCTGTTGGAAATTATCTGCTCAATCATCAATTCAAAAAGAACTTGATCGCTTATAATGTTTAGATCACAAGGTTTATAATTAAGCTCTATATTTTTATAAATAAAAATACTTCTGTATTTACGGAAGATGTTTTGCAAAACTTCATTTAAATTAAACTTAATAAAATCCAAATCCCTATCAGGACTTTGGAGCTTTAAATAATGCAATGCCATTTGGGTATAATTATCTATACTTAAAAGAGCTCTTTTTATTTCAAATACCTCATCTTTTGAAGAATTCATATTTTGCAATAAAATATTTATAGAAGTGATGGGAGTTTTTATTTGATGAATCCAAAGAGAAAAATAATCGTTTTGATCGATAAGTATTTTCCGGTTATTATAAATAGAAGCTTCTCTTTCCAAGATTATTTTTTTTATCTTTTTTAACGAAATAATTTGCGATAAAGAAAGATCAAGCCTGTTTTCAAACTTTTCATCATCAGAGCTTTCCGAATTTACTTCATATTGCTCCACGAGGTCAAAGTAATTTTTTATTTTACGATAGTAAAAAATAAATTTTAATATAAAGAATATAATCAAAATGGAAATACTTAATAAGCTTATATAAGATACGAGACCCCTTTCGGCATTACTTAAATATAAGATAAGCACTTGTAAGAAGATTAAAAGAAGCGGAACAAATATAAATAAAAAATTATCTTTAAAAAAACTTTTTATAATTATGCTTAATTTTAACTTACCGGTTTCCGTGATGTTCATTTAGTTTATATCCCAAACCTTTTTTGTTTTCGATAAAATTAAAAAGCTCTGCGTTTTCCATCTTTTTACGCAAGCGGGTTATATTTACCGAAAGAGTATTATCGTCCACAAACTGATTATTTTGCCACAGCACATCCATAATTTTTTCTCTCGAAACAAATTCGCCTTGAGCCAAATAAAGACATTTTAAGATTTTAATTTCATTTGCAGTCAGCAAGGTTGTCTTATTATTATACACAAGAGTGAGTGTGCTCAAATTTAAAACGGTCCCGGCAAAGCCGATTTCATTCATCGAAGCGGTAAATTGGTATGTCCGCCTGATAACGGCCTGTATCTTTGCAATGGTTATATCCATATCAAAGGGTTTTTCGATATAATCATCGCCTCCCATTTGCATAGCCATTACAATATCCATCTTATCGTTACGGGAAGATAAAAATATAATAGGGACTTGAGACTTATTCCTGATTTCGGAACACCAATGATAACCGTTAAATGCCGGAAGCCCTATATCCATTATTACCAAAGAGGGTTTATAGTCTTCAAACTCCTCCAAGATATTGCTGAAATTTTTTGCACAGCGTACATTAAAGTTCCATTGCTCCAAATTCTTTTTTAAAACCGAGGCTATAGTATTATCATCTTCTACAATCAAAATTTTTATAAGCTGTTTCATTTTTTATCCCGAATTATAAAAACCAGTATAGCATATTAGGATATTTAATGTAAATATAAAAAGCCGCCCTAAACATTAAAGTTTAAGACGGCTTTAAGAATTTACTTTTTAATAAATTTATAAACCTTAATTCGGTCTAAAATTATTTACCAAGCTCCTGCATTACATAAGCTACAAAAAGAGCAGTACCTTTGTAAAACTGCGATTCATCTAAGGCAAATTTGGGATTGTGGTGGGGCCAGACTTTTCCTTCAATGGGGGATGGAGTCGATAAGAAGATAAATGAACCCGGAACTTTTTCTAAGTACCATGCAAAATCTTCTCCTCCCATGACCGGCCGCTGCATAAGCTTAACGTCATTCGGGAAAAGCTCCTTGGCGGCTCCCATAGCCTTATCCGTAACTTTCGCATCGTTTATAAGAGGAGGCGGCTGTCTAAAGAATTGGTATTCAATTGAACCTCTAAAAGCTTTTGCAATATTGGAGGCAACTTCTTCAATCCGTTTTGCTATCAATTCCCTCGTCTCATTTGTTACGGCCCGTACGGTTCCTTCAAGATAAGCTTCAGGCGGAATTATATTGAATGCCGAGCCTGAATGGAATTGTCCAACCGTTATTACAGCCGGCTCCGTAGGATGTACCTCTCGGCCTAAGATTTCCTGTATGGCGACAACTATGTGAGACCCAATTACAACGGGGTCTACTGAAAGTGATGGATAAGCTCCGTGAGCTCCTACGCCCTTAACCTTAATTGAAAATTTATCCATACAGGCCATCATCGAGCCCTTTGAAAAAAGGAATTCGCCGGGTTTTGCTTCATCGCTTATACAGCCTACATGAAGACCGATGATTTCTTTTACGTCATCAAGAATTCCTTTTTCACAGATGTCTACAGAGCCTGTTCCCAGTTCTTCCGCAGGTTGGAAGATAAGCTTAACGGTTCCTTTAAAACTGCCCTTTAAATCGTTTAGTACCTTTGCAGCCCCAAGCAATATCGAAGTATGAGCATCATGACCGCAAGCGTGCATAAAGGAATTCTTAGAAGCAAAGTCAAGCCCGGTAGCTTCGCAAACAGGAAGGGCATCCATGTCTGCACGCAGAGCAATAACATCTCCTTTTTCTGCACCGTGAATATAACCTATAACGGCACTTTTTGCCGCATTTCTGTCATACTTAATCCCGAACTCATCCAATTTTTTACATACAAAATCTATTGTATTAGGAAGTTCAAAGCCAACCTCAGGATTTTGATGCAAATGGCGGCGCCAAGAAATTATGTCTTTTTCTATTTCTTTTACCTTTTTTAATATATCCACTTTTCCCTCCCTTAAGCTTGTTCTTCAGTCTTAGGTTTTTTGTAAGTTAAAAAACCGAAAGCTACCGTTCCGAATACACAAGCCGGAATCATTACATATACCGGTATTTTAACAAGATTTAATAAGGCCATAGCTAAAATAAAAGCAAATATGCCGTATTTTATATTTTTAACGGCAAACATTCCAAACATAGCACCGAAGATTGCAGGCGAAACATAGGCAAAGGCTTCCAATACTTTTTTGGGGAAGATGTTCATTAAAGCCGCTCCTCCTACAGCGGCAATAGTTACAATTATAAGATTGGTAACTATCGACCCTGCAATACCGAGGGTAGAAACTATTTCGGCTTTCTTTGTACCGGGTTCTACGCTGACAGCTTCTTGCGTAACGGCCGAAGTAGGCAAGCGTACATTTCCGATATTACCGGAAAGAAAAGACATATAAGTTCCGGGTAAGCCGAGTATGG
The DNA here is from genome assembly GCF_000008185.1 of Treponema denticola ATCC 35405. Classification (NCBI taxonomy): domain Bacteria; kingdom Pseudomonadati; phylum Spirochaetota; class Spirochaetia; order Treponematales; family Treponemataceae; genus Treponema; species Treponema denticola. The sequence continues at coordinate 689,279 of NC_002967.9, read as the reverse complement.
GGAAATAACTGATAGGTTCAACAACGGCATAGATTGCATATACGGATGCTGCCAAGCCCCAACCTGTCAATATATCCTGTGTTGACGGCTTTACTCCATAAACGACCCAAACAAGAATTGAAGGCAGAAAGCAAAGAACCAAGGATAATAGGTTTGTAAACCTTCCATACCTTATTATAGGTTTTGTAAAAGTTTTTTCATATAATTCGTCACTCATTTAGCTTCTCCTTATTTTAAAATTAAGTCTTTAAATACCATTGCAATTACCATTGCAAGAATCATAACTATTCCTAAGCTGTATTCTTTTAATTTAGGATATTTGTTGCCGAGTTTTTCAAATACAACCATTAGAAGAGCTGCAGATACGGCAGCAGCAACAGCCGGATAATTTTTCCCTTTTACCGATCTAAGAGCTTTTGTTATTTCATTACTGCATAAAAAGCCGAAGGCTCCGCTCATTGCCGTAACCATTAAAATAGCCAGCTTGGCAGGATCCCCTTTCGATATTTTTTTTGATAAGCTATTAAGCTTATCGGAAAATAAACCTGTCATAAAAAGCCACGCACTTCCGTTTAGCGCCATAACCCACGTTGCATTTGCAAAATTTATTAAGCCGTAATCGGGGCTTGATAAGTCAATGCCTTGAGCTTGAGCTGCCATCTGTGCCGCTGCGAGTTCCGTTGAGGCTGCACCTATAATCGAAAGGCGCATCCACGCAAGAGGGCCGCCTATTACCGACATTAGGCCCAGCATTACAATAAAAACGCCCAAAACCGGTCCGATAGAAGATGTCATACCGATACGGAAAGACTTCCGCACATCGGCATCACTTAAGCCGACGATTTTAGCAGCGTCCTTTGCTTTTTTGCTAAAAATTATAGCTTGAAACAATACCGTAATCAATAACGGAAAAGCTGAAAGCCATAAAACCCAAGAGTTCGCAACATTCAAATAACTGTCCATAGATTTCCTCCGAAATTTTATTTTTAAGACAACTCTTATAGGGGATATTCTATCATGCTTTTTTAAATTTGTCCAAACAAAAATGTAAAAAAAAATAAAAAAATTTAAAATAATCTTATACAAAATAAAAGTCCGTTTTATTAAATAAATTCCCTACTTGAAAAACTCCCAAAAATATGCTAAGTTTAAAAACATTATGACGGAAAAACCGTATAATCTATTTCAAGTTGTACAACACAACAGGAGGAAAAAATGAGTATTTCACTCGCATTGTATGCCGTGCTCGGAGGCGGGATTGTTGCCCTGGCTTATGCACTTGTAAGAACCTTATGGATTTATAAACAAAAGGTTTCAGATCAGGCTTTAAAAGAAATTGGAGGCCATATAGCTGACGGAGCTATGGCTTTTTTAAGAAGGGAATATATAACTCTTCTTCCTTTCATTGCCATAGTTGCAGTTTTTCTAGCAATAGGAAATAAAGGAGCTCTGAAGTTCCAATCTCTTTCATTCTTGCTTGGTGCTCTTGCTTCAATGTCAGCAGGTTACATAGGTATGCGTGTTGCAACACAGGCCAACTCACGCACAACACAGGCTGCTAAAGATCATGGCCTAAACGGAGCCTTAAAAGTAGCGTTTTCAGGCGGAAGCGTTATGGGAATGAGCGTTGTGGGGCTTGCATTTATAGGTCTTTTTATCGTTCTTATTCTCTCTACTTCAATATTAGGAACTACGGAAAACGTACTTAAAGATATTATTTTACCTCTAGCTACAGCTTTTTCACTCGGAGCCTCGTCTATTGCTCTGTTCTCACGTGTAGGCGGCGGTATTTATACAAAGGCTGCCGACGTAGGAGCCGACCTTGTAGGAAAGGTTGAAGCAGGCATCCCCGAAGATGACCCCCGAAACCCTGCTACTATTGCAGACAACGTAGGAGATAACGTAGGTGACGTTGCAGGTATGGGTGCCGACCTCTTTGAGTCCTTTGTAGGCTCATTGGTAGGAGCCATGATTTTAGGTCTAATAGTAGACACACCGGATTCTTCTTTAAAATTAAGGATGATGCTTTTACCTCTGCTCATTTCGGTTGTAGGTCTTGCAGCTTCCTTAATCGGAACATTCTTTGTAAGGGCAAAACCGGGTTCAAACCCTCAAAAGGCCCTCAATACGGGAACCTTCGGAGCCGCTCTCATTGCAACAATTTTCGTTTTCTTTACCGTAAAATTTGTTATGGGAACCGAAACATTTAACGGAACTCAAGGTTATTTACACGTCTTTGCTTCTACTGTGATAGGTCTTGCTGCAGGCGTTTTAATCGGTATCATTACCGAATTCTACACAGGTACGGGAAAAAAGCCCGTTAAGGGAATCGTAGATGCTTGTGAAACAGGGGCTGCAACCACAATTATTTCAGGTTTAGCCGTAGGTATGAGAAGCGCCTTCCCCGTTATGATTTTAATCGGAGCCTCAATCTTTTCAAGCTTTATGCTTGCAGGCCTTTACGGCGTAGGTATAGCTGCTGTAGGTATGTTGGTAACCCTAGGAATCCAACTTGCAGTTGACGCTTACGGCCCAATAGCCGACAATGCAGGCGGTCTGCCGAGATGGCAAACTTCCCCAAAGATGTCCGCAATATTACCGACAGCCTCGATGCCGTAGGAAATACAACAGCCGCTATCGGTAAAGGTTTTGCTATCGGATCAGCTGCCTTAACAGCCATAATCCTCTTTACCTCATTTAAAGAGCAGGCCGGCGTAGCAAGCGTAGATATCACAAATATTAATGTTCTTGTAGGAGTTCTCTTAGGAGGAGTATTCCCCTTCTTGTTCTCGGCCCTAACAATGTCGGCTGTAGGAAAGGCTGCGCATAAGATGATCGAAGAGGTACGCCGCCAGTTTAAGCAGCACCCCGGCATCTTGGAAAATACCGAAAAGCCGGATTATAAGAGATGTGTAGACATCAGTACTCAGGCCGCTTTAAAAGAAATGGTTATCCCCGGTATTGCCGCAATTATTACACCCATCCTTGTAGGCTTTGCAGGAGGCCCCGCAATGTTAATCGGTCTTTTGACAGGTGTAACGGTATCAGGCGTTGTATTGGCAGTCTTTATGTCCAACGCAGGCGGTGCATGGGATAATGCAAAGAAGATGATTGAAGGCGGAATAGCAGGCGGAAAAGGCTCACCTTCTCACAAGGCCGCTGTTGTAGGCGACACTGTAGGAGACCCCTTTAAAGATACTTCCGGCCCCTCCATCAACATATTGATTAAGCTTATGTCAATGGTTTCATTGGTTATAGCCCCGATGTTAAAAATATACTGGGGATAAGTTATTGAATTTCCGGTAAACGGAAATCCGATAAACACAAAAAAAGACGGCGTAATAATTGCGCCGTCTTTTTTTATCGGTGTTGTTGATTTCTCCCGTAAAATTTATTATAAAAAATGCTTTAAAGATCCAGCTTTAAATCTCCATCCTTAATCCAATTTATCTTTCTTAAAATAAAAGTAAAAAATAATGTTAAAACAGCCGGCAAGATAAAATGTAAAAGAAAAATAGCAAAATATGTGTTCAAACCTCCCCTTCCTATAGATTCCATTGCCGTAATAGTTCCTATTTGACCGACAAGGCCGCAGGTTCCCATTCCTGAACCGAGGGGTATGTTTTCCATTTTAAAAATAATGGTAGCCAAGGGGCCTAAAACAGCCGCTGTCAAGGTAGGGGGAATCCATATCCTAGGATTTTTGATAATATTGGGCATGTGGAGCATACTGGTTCCTATGCCGACAGCAAAACTCCCTCCAAGGCCGTTATCCCGATAGCTCATAACCGCGAAGCCTATCATTTGAGCGGCACAGCCGACTGTTGCGGCTCCTCCTGCAAGCCCCGCAAGGGAAAGCATCATACAGATGGCAGCACTGCTTATAGGCAGGGTAAGAATGACACCGACCAGCACCGAAACCGTAACTCCCATCCAAAACGGCTGGAGGGTAGTAGCGTCCATAATGATTTTTCCGAGCCATGTCATAAAAGAGGACATTCCCGGCCCTACCAGGGCGGCAATTATAGTACCGGAAATAATAGTTACCATTGGGGTAACAATAAGGTCAATCTTTGTTTCGCGGGATACGGCCTTTCCCAGCTCGGTACTGATTATCGTAGCGATAAAGGCGCCTACAGGCCCGCCAAGCTTGTTTCCTGCAAAGCCTACTATCGTTGCCGAAAAAAGCACAAAGGTGTGGGCTTTTAAAGCATGGGCTATGGCTATACCTATTGCAGCTCCCGTCATATCTCGGCAAATCGGCCAGACAGTTTTAGTTAAAAAGGGAATATTAAGTTTAAGCCCTATGCTGTTTAAAATCGTACCTACCAAGAGAGAAGAAAAAAGGCCCATGGCCATCGCACTCATAGCATCAATAAAATAACGCCTAGCCGATATTTCGATATTCTTCTTAGTCAAAAAGTTTTTAAAAGAGTTGTTCATTTAAAATGCTCCCGGAAAATATTTAACGGAAAAAAATAATGGAGAATATGGGAATCGAACCCACGACCTATTGATTGCGAACCAATCGCTCTACCAACTGAGCTAATTCCCCAAAGCTGTAAATAAGATTCTCACAAACAACGTTCTGTGATGTTACATCAAATGAAAAAAAAAAGCAATCAGGTATCTTGCTTTTTTCAAATTTTTTACGTAGAATAATAGTTATGAAAAGAAATCTATATTTTTTATTCCTTATTACGATTTTTCTTACCTTTACCTTGTCATGTGAAACATTTAATGCAGCTGCCGGCAAAAAAACATTAAAAGAACAAGACAGTATTTCGGTTCCTTTCGATGAATACCTGACAGAAAGGGTTTGGCGCTTGGCAGGCTGCTATTTTGAAAACGACCTTTATGTACAGCTTGATGCAAATTTGACAAGCTCCCGTATTAATTTTTTTTATAACGGAAAGTTTCAAGCCACAACAGGTATAACAAACTATGAAGGAACATGGAAGCATAAAAAAAATAGTTCTTTTAAATTTCAAATAACCGGAAAAAAACTTATAGACCCTTCAAATACGATAGGTAAATCCTTTGACTCTTCTTTTGAAAAGAATTTAATAAATACCGACAGGATTGAAATAACTAAAAATGAAATAAAATTTTATGCTAAAGAAGGCGAGCTTTTACTCCGGTTTATAAGACTGTAAGATAGCTTTTGCTAAAGGTTTTACACAAAAAAAACCGTCCTTTCGGACGGCTTTTTTATTAATTTTTAAGCAAATTCTTTACCGTAACGGTTTATAGCAGCAGCCATATTATCAAGACTTACCTGCTCCATAACTCCGCCCATTTCCCATGCAACCCTAGGCATACCGTATACAACTGAAGAGCCTTCATCTTGCCCTATTGTACGGGAACCTTCGGTGTAAAGCTTTGTAATATTCTCGGCACCATCCTTCCCCATACCGGTCATGATTATTCCGAGAGCATGGTTTTGGTATTCCTTTGCAACAGATCCAAACAGAACATCAACGCTGGGCTTATGGCCGCTTTGAGGCTCCGTATCTATAACCTTTGCAACTGCGGCAAGAGATCGTTTTTCTACAACCAGATGTTTTCCGCCGGGAGCGATAAGAATACGGCCGGGCTTTATAAGATCGCCGTCTTCAGCTTCCTTTACCTCAAGAGGGCAGATTTTGTCCAAACTCAAAGCAAATTCCTTTGTAAAACCCGGGGGCATGTGCTGAACCACAACTATCGGTTGTGGAAGATCTTTATCGATGGATGCAAAAACTTGGCGTAAAGCATTCGGCCCGCCGGTTGAAATACCTATAGCAATAATCTGAATATTTCCATGTTCTCGTTGAGGTGTAGGTTTCTCTTCTTTTTGAGGCTCAGCCGCTGTCATAGGCTTAGGGATAGTACTCTTAAACGGCTCAGAGAAAGAGTTCGTTGTATCTGTACTTCTTGTACCTGTCTCAATTTGATGACGGCGGCCGTAGGCAAGCAGCATCTTGGAAAGAGTTTCCGAAACGGTAGTAAGATTGGCAGATTCCGAACCGGAAGGCTTTGTGATAAAATCGCAAGCTCCAAGTTCCAAACAATCCATAGTAACCTTAGCTCCTTCCTTTGCAATACTGGACAAGATTACTACAGGAATCTTTATGTTTTGCTTTTTAAGCTCTCTTAAAAATTCGATACCGTTCATTTCGGGCATTTCCAAGTCCAAAACGATAACATCCGGAGCCACACGCTCAAGTTTTTGAAGGGCAAAGCGGCCGTTCATTGCCTTATCGGCTATTTTTAGGCCGGGAGTAGCATCAACAATCTTCCCTATAAGGTTTCTCATCAATGCAGAATCGTCTACTATTAAGACACGAATATCTTCCATAAAAAAACTCCTTTAGAAGAATTATATAAAACCTTTAAAATCAAAACCCTTTTTGATAAAAACAAGCCCAATCCGTTTTTAAAAACTTAAATTGAGTTTCCATACCAAAGAGAGATTCGGAATGACCTATAAATAAAAAAGATTTAGGCGACATAGCACGCCAAAACCTATCAATAACCTCTTTTTGAACAGGCTCGTCAAAATAGATCAAAACATTTCGGCAAAACACAAGATCAAAGTCGGTATGTTTTGAGTCATGTTTTAAGTTATGATAGTCAAAATTCACCATTTGCATTATATCTTTTTTTACCTGATAACCGTCATTTAGCTTATCAAAATAAAGCTTCAAATAATCTTCAGGTATTCCTGTAACTCTGGATTCCTGGTAAAAGCCGGTCTTACCGACAAGAAGACATTTTAAGGATAAGTCGGAGGCTGTAATTTCGGCAGTAAATCCTATCGGAAGGTGTTTTTTCATAACCATAGCTATGGTATAAGGCTCCTCCCCTGTTGAACATCCGGCGCTCCATATTTTAAGTTTATTCTTTCCTTCAGCTTTTTTTACCTTTACAAGCTCAGGTATAACGTAATTTTCCAATGCATCAAAATGAGGCTGATTTCTAAAAAATCTTGTAAGGTTTGTTGTAACGGAGTCTAAAAGGCTCTTTTGCTCTTCCGAATCCTTCATAAGCATCGCATAATAATCAGACACCTTTTCAAGTTTCTTATCCCTAAGTTTTTCTTTTAACCTGCTTTCCAAAATAGACCTATTAGTATCGGAAAAAGTAATACCGCTTGCGGTATATATTAAATCGCTGAACATACGGAATTCTTGATCAGTTAAAAAATCTGCCATACTCTAGGCTCCTGTAATCCTTAAATTTATTTTTTAAATCTTTCACATAGTCTATGTCTTATACGATATTATGTCAATCGGCGGTCAAAGGCTTTTGACTAAGATTAAAAAAGATAGTATAATAAACTATGAATTTTAAGGAAGCTCAAACTTTTATTATAGCCTCCATTCTTGCTATTATATCATTTTCTTGTAGTTTAAACTATAGTAAAGAGGCACAAAATTTTGAAAAAAAACCGAATTTTGTATTTAAAAATGCAATTTTGGATCAATATGAAGAAAATTCCTTAAATTTGCGTATAAATTTTATGGAATTAGAGATTTATGATTCGGATAGAATATGGGCCGGGAAAAATCTGCGTTTCTTTAAAATAGATAAAAAATCGTTTGAAAAAGGCAATCCGGAGGCAGAACTCAAGGGACGAGCCGGGATTATCAAAATAGACGAAAAAAACAATCAGTACTTTTTGGGGCAAAAGGTTTTTTTTGAAGATTTAAAAGAAGGCCTTATGATTTCCGGAGATGCATTTTTTTGGAACAAAAATGAAAATCTCCTATATGGAGTAGAAGACGGTTCGGTAAAGGTAAAAAGAGGTGATGAGCTTTACATAAGCGGATCGGGGTTTATAGCAAACACTCTTTCTAAAGAATTCGAATTTTTAAATTCGATAGAAGGTAAAATTCAGACTAAAAATGAGGAGAATGAAAATGAAGAAAATTCAAACCGAAATTCGGAATCACAAGAGCCTTAAACTTCTTGCGGCATATCTTCTCATATTCCTTTTTTTAATTGATATTAATGCTCAAACATCAACAATAAGTTTTAAAGCCGATAAGGTAACAGCCTCGGTATCTGAAAATAAAAAATCGACCAATTTAATAGGAAATGCCGAAGTCAAGGTAGACAGCTTAACCATATCGGCAGACCGTATCGAAATTTTCGGAAAAGACTATAGATATGTAAATGCAACAGGTTCGGTCAAGGGCGAGGATGACGAAAAAGGGTACAGCTTTAAGGCCGATTTAATCAATTTTGACAGAAAAACCGATACGGTTACGATGTTCGGAAAACTGGAGCTTAAAGACACAAAAAATGATGTCAGTATTAATGCCGAAAATATTGAATATAAAAAAAAGCAAGAAATAATTATCATGCGCTTTAATGTAAAGATAATAAATAAAGATATAAACTGTAATTCAATGTTTGCTTTTTATAATAGAAAAGAATCAAAGGTAGAATTAACAGGCAGTCCCATCGTAAAAAAAGGAAAGGACGAATTTAGGGCCGGAAAGATTTCCGTTAATTTGGATACGGAAGATATAACCCTTGACGGCCGAGTCAGAGGTTCCGTCGAGCAGGGAAAGGACGAACCCCAAGCTGAAACCAAACAGGAACAAAATCAAGAGGAAAAACCCAATGATTGATAAAAAAAGTATTTTAAAAGTTGAAGGATTAAACAAATTTTTTAGAAAAAAACATGCTGTAAAGGATGTCGGTTTTTCTATGTATCAGGGCGAAATTGTAGGCCTGCTGGGCCCTAATGGAGCCGGAAAAACTACCACATTCTATATGATTGTAGGTTTTTATAAACCGAATTCCGGCAACATATATTTGGACGGGAATAGGATAACAAACCTGCCCATGTACAAAAGAGCCCACGCAGGAATTTCATATTTACCGCAAGAAGCTTCGGTTTTTAGAAAACTCACCGTAGAACAAAATATCTATGCGATTTTAGAAACACGCAAAGACCTCTCCAAAGAGCAAAAAATGGAAAGGCTTGAATTTCTTCTTGAAGAATTCGGAATTACAGCAAACAGAAAACAACAAGCCTATACCCTCTCCGGAGGAGAAAGAAGGCGAACCGAAATAGCCAGAGCCCTAGCCATTGAACCCAAGTTTTTGCTTTTGGATGAACCATTTGCCGGAATCGACCCGATTGCAGTACATGACATTAAAAGCATAGTCCGTATTTTAGCCGATCAGGGCATAGGAATTTTGATAACAGACCACAATGTCAGGGACACCTTGGAGATAACCGACAGGGCATACATAATCGGCAGCGGAGAAATTGTAGAACAAGGCTCACGGGATGAAATTCTAAATTCCGAAATTGCCCGAAAAATATATCTTGGCCAAGAGTTTAGAATGTAATTGGAGATGAGATGATAGATTTAATCGTTTTTTTAGGCAACTACGGAAAAAAATATGAAAATACAAGGCATAATGCAGCTTGGGTTTTATGCGATTCAATAGAGATAGGCTCAAATGCCGTGTGGCAGAGTAAATTTAAGGGACAATATGCAAAGCTGCCTTCTTCTATGACGCCTGGCAGGGCTGTACATCTATTAAAACCCGAAACCTATATGAACCTATCGGGAGAAAGCGTAATAGCAGCCGCATCTTTTTTTAGACTAAAGCCTGAAAATATTTTAATAGTGCATGATGAACTGGAATTAAAACCCGGCATTCTCAGCTTTAAGTGGTCGGGAGGCCTCGGCGGACATAACGGATTACGCTCCATAAAATCGGTTTTAAATACGGCAGATTTTTTCCGCCTAAGGATAGGCATAGGCCGGCCCGATTTTTCTTCTCAAGGAGGAGATGCTTCCCCCGATATTTCAGGCTATGTGCTTTCCCGTTTTGCACAATCCGAATTGGATGTCCTAAAAAGCCAAGTACCTCAAGCCGACTCTTTTTTTAAAGAATTATTGGAAGCTGATGAGCCTCAAACTCTTATAAAAAAATGGGCTAAAGTATTGCCTTCTCAAAGTTAAACTCTTACTTAAGATTTTTTTTATTTTTCCGAAACTAAAATGAGGATGAGTATGAAAAAATCAGTATTCTTATTAATTTTTATTAGTCTTTTTTTGATGACAGCTTTTTCGGAAAAGAGTATTGAGCCCGAAGTTTATCAAAAACTCGTAGAGTCTATTGTGCGCATTGAAGCTCCTAAAATTAAGGACGGACATATAATCTTTACTTCAACCGCTAGGCGCCATGTAGGTATAGCCTTTTCTCATGAAGACTACAAGCATATTCATTCTTTTCGAAAACTACCCCAAAGCGAACTGTATGAAGGCAAGGAGCCCATCTTATTCTATATTCTCCCGATTCCTGATGAGTTAACGGAAATAAAATATAGGCTTGTAATAGACGGACTTTGGTCATCGGATCCGGTAAATATGAACACAGCCTTCGATAACATACACAGCATGAGTGTTTCACGTATTGAAGTTCCTTACAAAAAAGAGTATAAAACCGAGGTAAGCGGTAAAAGTTTAGTAAAATTTACATATTTAGGAGAACCTAAAAAAATTATAAGGCTTGCCGGCTCCTTTAATAATTGGGATCCCTTTATGTACGATCTTATAGAGGTTTCTCCGGGACGATATGAGTTGAATTTAAATTTACCTTCGGGGACATGGCTATATGCTTACTTTTCAGGCGGAAGCCAGCTGCCCGATAATACAAATAAAAATTATGTATATACGGCCGATGGACGGGTCGCTTCGGTTATAACCGTTAATTAAAGTTTTTATAGGAGATATGATAAACAGTTCGGAAGGAATTCAGCCTCACTGTTTATCTGCCAAGTTTGCCTTTCGGCAAACGTCGCATTATTGTATGCAGTTTGTAAACAAACTGCGTGAAAAAACTTTTTTCAGGATTTGATAATCCTTGCAAAAAGTTTTTATAGGAGATTAAGTATGCACGAATATATTATACAAGGCGGATTTCCCGTAAATGGAACAATAAAAGCAAGCGGAAATAAAAATGCTGCTCTGCCATGCATTGCGGCCGCCATCCTTTCGGAAGAACCCATTATCCTCAAAAACATTCCCGAAATTGAGGATGTCTTTGTAATGCTTCAAGTTTTTGAAGCTCTGGGAGGTCACTACGAAAAAATAGAAAAAAACGTATTTAAGCTCCAAATAGAAAAGGTAAAAACAAGCAAGATACCTGAGGATCTTGCGACAAAGATAAGGGCTTCCATTTTATTTGCAGGTCCGCTTTTGGCAAGAACAGGCAAGGCTGTTTTGCCCCCTCCGGGAGGAGACGTTATCGGAAGGCGCCGTCTCGATACACACTTTTTAGCCCTGACGGAATTGGGCGCCAGAGTCGAAACCGATCAAAATTTTTCTTTTATTGCACACAAGCTGATGGGAGAAGACATATTCTTGGATGAGGCCTCCGTTACGGCAACGGAAAATGCCATCATGGCTGCCAGCCTTGCAGAAGGAACTACCATCATTTCAAACGCAGCAAGCGAGCCCCATGTTCAAGAGCTTTGTAAGATGTTAAATAAGATGGGAGCAAAAATCAGCGGAGTAGGCTCCAATATACTGACTATCGAAGGTGTTAAAAAATTGAACGGTACGGAACACCGCATCGGCCCTGACTATATGGAAATAGGTTCTTTTATCGGTCTTGCAGCCGTTACCCGCGGACAGCTTAAAATTACCGATGTAGAACCTAGAGATATGAGACCCCTGCGTGTAGCCTTCGGCAAGTTGGGCATAGGCTGGTCTTTAGAAGGAACCACCCTTACCGTTCCCGACAAGCAAAAGATGCAGGTAAACTGTGACCTCGGAGGAATGATACCCAAGATTGACGATGCCCCATGGCCGGGTTTTCCGCCTGATCTTACGAGTATAATGACCGTAATAGCAACTCAGGTAGAAGGCACGGTTTTAATCCACGAAAAAATGTTTGAATCCAGAATGTTCTTTGTAGATAAGCTAATCGGAATGGGAGCCCGCATTACCCTGTGCGATCCTCACCGTGCAGTCATTTCGGGCCCAAGCTCCCTCCACGGAAGCGAATTGGTTTCTCCCGATGTAAGAGCCGGCATGGCCATGGTAATAGCCGCCTGTTGTGCCCGGGGAGAAAGCATTATCCGGAATGTCTACCAGATAGAAAGAGGTTATGAGCACCTGGTCGAAAGGCTCAAATCCATAGGCGTAAAAATAGAGCTTAAAGAAAAATAGAAAGCATTGTTATTTTCTATATAATTTTATATATAAGAGCTATTGACCATCTTTATTTTTTTTTGTAAATTGTTCCCCGTTTGTTATCTTTAATCGCAGTGTGCTTCTATCTTTTAACAAGATTTTATTCTGTAAGTATATAAAACTTTAGCTTACAGAATAAAATATTTAACCTACACTCAAATTAAGCACATTTCAATTATTGAATCTTTTATAATATTTAGGAGGATAAATTTATGAATGAAATCAATGGTACAACAGTCTCCAAAGTTCAAGGATTACTCAGATATTCAACTTTAACGATAAGAAAAAAAATAATGATTGCCTTAATTTCGGTTTTATCTGGTTTTTTGATTCTTACAAGTATAGTCCTTGTAAAACAACTTAGTGGAACTTCAAAACGAAATGCTGTTATAAAATTATATGACTCCAGTAAAAACCTAGGCTCCTTTGTTGAGACAGTTATCAAGGATGTATACGATACAAATAAAACCTTAGCAAAGACATTTGAATCCTTCCAAGAAATTCCGCCAGAAAACAGAAGATCTTATTTTAATAGTTTACAAAAAGAAATTTTAAGAGATTCGGAAAAATTTATAGACATATGGACTGTTTGGGAGCCTAATGCTCTAGATAAACTTGACTACAAATTTAAAAATACTGAAGGTCATGACAATAGCGGAAGGTTTATTCCATATTGGACAAAGGTGAACGGTAAAATTTCAATGGTACCCTTAACCGAGTATGTAAGCGGTTTTTGGTATGAAAACCCCAAGACCTCGCAGCATGGTATTTTGATTGAGCCTAATAAATATGAACTCCAAGGAAACATGATTTATGTTGCGGGTACTGCAATTCCAATACGTGATAGAACAGGGAAATCATTAGGAGTTGTAGGAATTGACTACTCCCTTGATTATATGCAGGAAAAACTTTCACAAGAAGTTTTCTTTAAGTCCGGCTATGCAATTCTCATTTCAGCTAAAGGCACCGTTCTTGCACATAAAAATAAAAACCTAATATCAAAAACACTTCCCGAATTTGAAAACAAAGAAATAGCAACTTACTTTTTTGATGCAAAGAGATCTCTTACTCCATTTTTAATTGAAACTCAAGTAAATGGAAATAAGCATCTTGAAGTATTTACGCCTGTCAAGATAGGCCGTACGAATGAAGTATGGTTTGTAGGCACTTCAATACCGGAAAAAGAAATCTATGAAGAAAGTACAAATTTAATTAAACTTGTTTCCATAATTTTATTAACAGGGTTTATTGCATCAATAATAATTCTAGCATTTATAATAGATGGGATCACAAAGAGAATCTCAAGCGTAGTTAAGGCTCTCAGAAATATTGCGCAAGGAGATGGAGACTTGACAGCCCGTTTAATAGGAAAGGGTAAGGATGAAATTGCAGACCTATCTCATTCCTTTAATCAAACAATAGAAAAAATAGGATTTACAGTAAGGAATGTTGCAAACAGTACTTTGGATATGCAAAAAACAGGCGAGACTCTTGCAGTAAACGTTTTTGAAACAGCAAGTTCAATAAGCCAAATAAGTAAAAATATTTTAAAGGTAAAAGACCAAGCCGAATCTCAGTCGGCAAGTGTGAGCGAAGCTACTGCAAATGTCGAACAAATTCTTCAAACAATAAAACAGTTAGACGGCCGTATTGAAAGTCAAGCTGCAAATGTTGTGCAATCTTCTTCCGCAATTGAAGAAATGGTTGCGAATATTTCTTCAGTAACAAAAATATTGGATCAAAGCGATTCGACAATTAAAGAGTTGGCTGATGCAACAGTCTACGGTAAGGATGCTCTCCACCTTTCAAATTCGGTTACACAAAAAATTGCAGAAGAATCAGGCAGCTTGATTGAAGCTTCAAATGTAATTCAGCATATTGCAAGTCAAACAAACCTGTTGGCCATGAATGCGGCAATTGAAGCTGCCCATGCAGGGGAAGCAGGAAGAGGCTTTGCAGTAGTTGCGGATGAAATCAGAAAATTAGCCGAAGAATCAAGTCTTCAAGGAAAATCAATATCATCTGCTCTTAAAAAATTCTCAGAGGAAATTTCCATATTAGCATCTTCTTCAAAAACCGTAGAAGAAAAATTTAATGCAATTTTTAGTCTTGCTGAAAATGTAAAATCGATGAGCAGCAGCGTTATGGCTGCAATGAGAGCACAAGAGAGCGGAAGCCATAAAGTTCTATCTGCAATTCATGATATAAACAATATAACCGTAGATGTTCAAACAGGCTCCGGAGAAATGCTTAAGGCCGGAGAAGATGCCGTCAAAGAAATGAACAGGCTTGAGGGTTTGACACAGATCATAAATAACAGCATCCAAGAAATGTCGGCAGGCACAAACCAAATACAAACCTCCTGTTCCGAAGTAAAGGGTATTTCACAAAAAAATAAAATGAATATTGAAGCCTTGGCACAAGAAGTCGGCAAATTCAAAATATAAATTAGAGCTTTAAGTTTTCAGAGCCAAATGCTCTGAAAACTTTTCTCCTTATGATTTTAAAATTTTAACCTCTTCCTATTATACCGAATTTGTGATATTCTGAGCCTTAAGTTTAACAAAAGGCTCGGTTTACAATATGCTTAACTTTATTTTAAAGAGAATTTTATACGGTATTCTTACAATGTTCATAGTTGCAAGTATTACCTTTTTTTTAGTGCATATTATTCCGGGAAATCCCATTGAAACCATAGCAGAAAATTTACCTGAAGAAAGACGGAACGAGCTTTATTCTCAATACGGATACGACAAATCTCTTTTTACTCAATATATGGTTTTTTGGAAAAATCTTTTGATGAAGGGTGATTTGGGAACCTCGCTTTATTACCGAGGAAGGCTTGTTACCGATGTAATAAAAACCCACGCACCTATTTCGGCAAGACTGGGTCTCCAAGCATTATTTTTCGGCGTTTCAGTAGGTTTGAGTTTAGGCATATTATCAGCCGCTAAGCGCGGAAAAAAATTCGATTATGCCGTTATACTAATCGCAGTTATAGGAATATCCATTCCCAATTTTGTTCTGGGACAGATGCTGCAATACTTTTTCGGCATCAAACATAATCTTCTTCCGATTACAGGCTGGGGCAGTTTTAAATATACAGTCCTCCCTTCTTTAGCCTTGGCCATAGGTCCGATTGCAAAATACTCCCGCTATATGCGTTCCAATTATTTGGATATTATAAACCAAGATTATATTTTAACTGCAAGAGCAAAAGGAGCTTCAAAGGTAAGAATTATAAAAAGCCATATTTTACGGAACGCTTTTTTACCGATCATAACTATGCTCGGCCCTCAAATAGCTTTTACCTTCACAGGCACCTTTATAATCGAAAATATTTTTTCGGTTCCCGGACTGGGTTCCTATTTTGTACGTTCAATTTCAGAAAGAGATTATACAATGGTAATGGGTCAAACTATTTTTATTTCTTTTCTATATGTAGCATCTCTAATTATAGTAGACATAGCTTATAACCTGCTCGATCCGAGAATTAAGGTGCAAGTAAAAAATGAGGTTCTTTAAAAATGAGCGAGAAAAAAATTGCAAGCTATGATGAGCCGGCTAAGAAACTAAATTTAAGTCCATCGGATTTTGAGCCCGTTCTAAGAACAAAAAAGACGCTTCAAACAACAAGGGTCAGTATAGGCTTTTGGGAAGATGTAAGGCGGAGGTTTAAAAAAAGCAAGAGAGCTCTTTTTTCTTGTGCAGTTTTAGGGTTAATTATTTTGATATGTTCATTCGGCCCGATTTTAAGCGGCCGGTCAGCCGATGACGGAAATTTAAAAGAAAAAAATTTAAGCCCTTCTTTTTCTCATTTTTTTGGAACGGATGAATTGGGGCGTGATATATTTACAAGAGTCTGTAAGGGCGGACGCGTTTCTCTTATAATTGCAATTATAGGAGCTGCAATCGACATGGGAATAGGTTTAATTTATGGAGGCCTCTCGGCATACACAGGCGGAAGAACCGATACTATAATGATGCGTATAGTCGAAATACTTTCAAGTATTCCTTATTTAATTACGGCTATTTTAATTTCTCTTATTTTCGGTAAAGGAATTTTTTCGATTATCATTGCAATGACAATTACAGGCTGGTGTTTTACTGCACGGCTTGTGCGCGGTCAGGTCTTACAGATAAAAAATCAGGATTTTATTTTGGCAGCACAGGCCTTGGGCACAGGTTCATTTAAAATTATAATAAAGCATCTACTTCCCAACACTGTGAGTATTATGATAATAGCCTTAACCTTTGATATTCCTTCATTTATTTTTGGAGAAGCTTTTTTATCTTATATCGGCTTAGGAATTCAACCCCCATATACCAGCTGGGGAGTGTTGGCATCAGAGGCACAAAAGACAATGCTCTTTTATCCTTATCAATTATTTTTTCCTGCCCTTTTTATAAGTCTGACAATTTTATCGTTGCAGATTATCGGCGATGCTTTACGGGATGCAATGGATCCGCATTTAAGGAAATACAAATGAAACCTATTTTACAAGTTAAAGATTTGGCGGTTACTTTTAAAACTTATGCGGGAACAATCCATGCGGTAAACGGTATCTCTTTTAATCTATACGAGGATGAAACTCTTGTACTTGTCGGAGAGTCCGGCTGCGGAAAAAGCGTTACGGCTCATTCAATTTTAAAACTCCTCCCCGGAAAAAAAACACGCATACACGAAAAATCCCAAATTATTTTTGAAGATAAAAATATCTTGGAATATTCCGAAGAAGAAATGCAGCACATAAGAGGAAATGAAATATCCATGATTTTTCAAGACCCTCTGACATATTTAAACCCTACAATGCCCATAGGCAAGCAGGTTATGGAAAGTATTTTAATTCATCAAAGGTTGAGCAAAAAAGAAGCCTTAGAGCGAACTATAAAAATTTTAGAGCTGGCTCAAATTCCTGACCCCGAAAAAAGGCTCAGGCAATATCCTCACGAATTTTCAGGAGGCATGAGGCAGAGGGTTTTAATCTCAATAGCCCTTGCAAGCAATCCTAAAATTTTAATTGCCGACGAACCTACAACGGCACTGGATGTTACAATTCAAGCCGAGATATTGGAACTTATACAAAAAATTCAAAAAGAAACAAAGACGGCCGTAATGCTCATCACGCATGACCTCGGAGTTGCAGCCGAAATTGCTGACCGCATTCAGGTTATGTATGCCGGAAAAATTATCGAACGCGGAAGGGCCGAAGATATTTTTAAAAATGCACAACACCCGTATACGAAGGCTCTGCTTGCAGCCGTTCCCTCAATAGATCAATTAAAAGAAAATAAGCTTTATTCACTCGAGGGCAATCATCCCGATATGCTTTCTATTTCAGACGGCTGTGCTTTTGCCGACAGATGCGAAAAATGTATGAAAGTTTGCCTTAGGCATAAACCTCCCGAAATGCAGATAAGTGATGAACACTTTACTTCCTGCTGGCTTCAACATGAATTTGCAAAAGGAAAAAACAATGGCTGATACTCTTTTAGAAGTTTACAATTTAAAAAAATATTTTACTCTGGGCCGTAAAGAAATTTTACATGCAGTGGATGATGTAAGCTTCACGATAAACCGAGGAGAAACGGTAGGCATTGTAGGCGAATCGGGCTGCGGCAAAACCACTTTAGGGAGAACCGTCCTCGGTCTTTACCGTCCTACTGCCGGAAAAATAATTTTTGACGGGGCCGAAATCGGCTCGGCCTCAAAAAAAGAACTGCATACTTTTAAAAAGAGGGCGCAAATAATTTTGCAAGATCCTTTTGCTTCTTTTAATCCCCGTATGACAATTTCGCAAATTATTTCGGAGGGAATGGAAGCTCACAATTTATATAAAACAAAAAAAGAAAGGGAGAATAGCGTATACTCTCTTCTTGAAACCGTAGGCCTTGTGCCTGAACATGCCAATAGATTTCCACATGAATTTTCGGGAGGGCAAAGACAAAGAATAGGAATTGCAAGAGCCCTGGCAGTGGAGCCCGACTTCATAGTTTGTGATGAGCCTATTTCTTCCCTCGATGTTTCGATTCAAGCTCAAATAATAAATTTATTGATAAGGCTTCAAAAAGAATTTAAAATGACCTATTTATTTATTGCCCATGATTTATCTATAGTAAAATATATTTCCGATAAGGTCGGCGTTATGTATTCGGGAAAACTTGTGGAATTCGCAAAAAGTGCCGACCTATATAAAAATCCGCTTCATCCTTATTCTCAAGCCTTAATTTCTGCAATCCCAAGTACCGATATAGATTCTCCCATGTCGGCGCGGCGTATTCATATCCATGGAGAAATAAGCAGTGCAATCAATCCTCCGCAAGGCTGCCGTTTTTACAAACGCTGCCCAAAGGCTTTTGAAAAGTGTAAATCGATTCCGCCGGAATTAATCGAAACGGAAGAGGGGCACTTTACGGCCTGCCATTTAATCAATCCTCTATTATAAAACCTAAATTTGTTACAACCTTACGCAAACCGAAATGCGAAATTGAAGGGACTTGAACAAAAAAACTATTTTCTTTTTTTATTATTAAAGAGCTGGAACCTCCTCCGTCTAAATGTATAGCATCTTGGGCACCGAGTTTTTTCATAAAAAAATGAGCTTGATCATAAGTTATACCCCTGCTCTTTTTTTTATTTTCACCTTCTGCAAAAAAAAGATATAAAGTTTTTCCTCCATCTGCAAGACCAACACAGGTTCTTGAATTTTCTTTTTTACTGATATTTGTTATTATAGGCTTTCCGTTTTTTAAGATTATTCTATTACCGCTTACGGCATATTCAATATCAGCTTTAATGTCTTCCGTATTTTGGGACTCTATTATAAAGGCAGAATTATCATCTAAAAAGCATAGCGCCCCATATTTAGGGAAAGGCTTAGATAAATTTATTTTTTTATCGATATGAATTCCAAGCGGCTCTCCTCTTAAAGAAAATGAAAAAGATATTACATTAAAAAATGCGGCATTCAAGGCTATTACAGTATTATGCCTTCGAGCGAAACTTAAAGTTGTTTCTCTTTTTACCATACCTTTGCTGTTAAAGAGTGCAGGTTCCGTTACAACTATTTTTAATTTAGGATTAGTCAGATCTATTTTTACGGCATGTATAATGAGAGGATAGTCTTCATATTTAATATGTGAAAGAAAAATCCCTTCAGTCAATTTTTCCCAAACAAAATTTTTTCCCGAATTTTCTATAAAAGAAAATTCAGGACTGTTTTTGGGGTAAAAAGTTTGACAAGAACAAAATAAAAAAATAATAAAAATAAAATACATTAAAAATTTATTGCATTTAGAATTTGAATACATAAATATCTCCGGTAAACCTCATTCTACAATTAAACTTTATAATATTCAACTCCTTTTTAAGATTGATTTTATTATTTTATTTTGATATAATAAAAAAATGAATAACGGTAATAGAATAAAACTTGTAAGAATTGCCTCCTTAATTTCTCTTATAGGAAACATAATAATATGTATCGCAAAACTTGTAATAGGAATTTATGCAAACAGTCTTTCAGTAATCGGCGACGGAATTGACTCTGCTACAGATGTTGCCATTTCTATTATGACCCTTGCAGTAAGTTTTATAATAGGAAGACCTTCGGATAAGGAACACCCATGGGGCCATCAGCGGGCAGAAACTATGGCTTCTTTAATTTTAGCCTTTATAATTATGATAGCCGGATTTCAGTTATGTATCACGGCAGGGGGAAAACTCATAAATGTTTATAAAGGAACCGTAACTATTCTGATGCCTCATATACTTGCAGTTATCGTTACGGTATCTTCAATTGCAGTAAAACTTCTTTTAGCCCTAAACCAGTATATTATAGGAAAAAAAACCGGCAGCATGATGATTCAAGCCAATGCAAAAAATATGACAAATGACGTAATCCTTTCTGCTTCGGTTTTAGCAGGTCTTGCAATTTCCCGCTTTTTTAAAGCTCCTATTTTCGATGCTGTTACAGCCCTCCTCGTAAGTCTTTGGATTATGAAATCGGGTATAGACCTTTTTATGGAACTGAATGTTGAATTAATGGACGGAAATACAAACGATATTTTATATAAACAATTATTTGAGGCTGTAAATTCCGTTGAAGGGGCTCATAATCCTCACCGCGCAAGAATAAGAAGGATGGCAAATCTTTTAGATATAGATTTGGATATTGAGGTCGATGCCGAAATGAGTATCTGCGAAGGCCACAGCATCGCGGAAAAGGTAACTTCAGCAATTAAAGAAAAAATAGAAAATGTTTATGATGTAATGGTACATATTGAACCATATGGGATTCATAACCATGAAGAGGAAGGCTTCGGTTTATCCGAAAAAGATATAAACAACTAATTAAGTTTTGCTTTCTCTTTTTTCCAAAGATCAATAAATTCCAGCATATATTGCTGAATATCGCCGAACCATTCTTTTTGAAATTTACAAGCTTCAACTCCCAAATACCGATAGTGCCAGCTCTCCCATTTATAGCCTGTAATATGCTCCATATCTTTAGGATAGGATAGGGACCAGCCGTATTTCCACGCATTTTTAAACATCCATTTTCCTTCAGCAGTATCGGCATAAGAATCATCAATACTGCCTAAATCGATTACGGTACCCAGTTGATGCTGACTTGCTCCGGGCGGTGCAGAAAAAAACTGAACATCTTTTTTACCATACACATTTACATATTTTGAAAAAAGATTTGCCTGATAGATATAAGAACGATAGCCCGAACTTATCATTATTTCTATCCCTTCTTTTTTTGCAGCTTCTGCTAATTTTTGCAAGGGACGCTCCGCAATTTTTGCAAGATAGATATCATAGCGCTCTAAAAGATACTTTCTATCTTTTACATCATAAAGCAATATAATATTTTTAGGTTCATAGGACTTATCAAGAAAATTAAGCTTATCTACCAAAATCAATTCATCTTCTTTTTCATTTTTCAAAACAACATTTAAGTCCTTAAAAAAAATCTCACGATTATTGTTTATTTTATTAAAAATTTGCTTAGGAAATCTTTTTGAAATATACGTATATACTTTTTTATATATATCTTCATCAGAGATTTTATCATTTGGATAAATAAAAAACATAAATGCAAAAAAGAGAAACAGAGAAAAAATCTTCTTTGGAGTAAAATACATATTTTAAAACAAATTAAAACTTTTTATATCTCATCAATGGAATGGATAATATTAAACACATCGGAAAACCCTGTTGAATCCAGAGCCATTTTGACATCTTTAGCCGGATTCAATATATACATCTTGTGTCCGTTATCCTCACTATCGTTATGAGCAGACATAAGCACTCCAATTCCCGACGACGACAATGATGTTACCTTTGATAGATCCAAAATTGTATCATGCTCTTTAATTGCCGAATATACTTTTTTTTCAAAATCACCGGATGTATATAAATTAACAGAGCCTTCTATAGACAATAATAAGCATCCGGATACTTCCGATTCATTAATAATTAAATTCTCCATAAAACTTCCTTATATATGTTTAAATGTCATAATAGTAATATCATCTTCAATTTCATGAGCAATATAATCCAAGAATGTTTTATATATTGCATTAGAAATCTCTTTAGCAGACTTAGTTCTATTTACTGCAATTAAACGGCTTACTCTATCATTTCCGAATTTATCGCCTTTTAAGTTCTTGGAATCCAACAAACCGTCAGTCGTAAATACTATAATATCATTACGGTTCATTGTGATTTTTCGGACCTTTAAAAAGGGGCGTATATTTTTTACGAAACCTAATACCCTTCCCTCTCCCTGTATTTCGATAACATTTTTATAAGAATCAATATACATAGACATGAGGGGAATACCACAGTTAAGATAATATATTGTTGTGGTTTTAAAATCTATAATACCGAAAAGCCCCGCAAGGAACGTTCCCTTTGGCAAATTTTCCTTTATAAACGTATTTATTTTTATTACAAGCTCTTTAAAATCAGGTGTTTCTGAAAGGTATGTGTGAAGAACAGACTTCAAAATAACCATTGACATACTTGCACTCAAGCCTTTACCGGAAACGTCTCCTATCAAAAATAAATACCTATCTTCAGACAATCTAATAAAGTCGGTAAAATCGCCTCCCAATTGATGAGCCGAAAAAGCGACCGAATCCACATCAATAACTTTTTTTTCGACAATATCTATGTTTTTTTGAATTGAACCGATAATTTGATCGGACATTTCTATTTCTCTATCAAGAATAAGAACTATATCCTGTTTTGCAATATTTCTTAAATAGTAAACAACTAAAAAGAAGTAAGAATAAAGACTATTTAAAACATCAAAATCATATGTAGTATAAGCCTCTTTTCTTTTTTTAGAAGAAATGGAAATAACACCTATCAATTTTTGCCCCTCACGTACACAAATCAATATTTCTGCATACATCCGGTTCATAAAGCCTATCAATTCACTTCTTACATCGGAAAAAACGGGGTTTGTCAAAACTTGAGATCTCATTATAACCTGAATATTTTCATTCAATAAAAAGTTAAAAATAGGTTGAGCGGCATCAAAAGTAGAAGTTACATTCAGCGTCGAATAAACAGGTTCCAATATTTCATTTTCACCGGCAATCAAAATATTGATAGAGTCGGCATTTAGCTGATCCAATAAAATATTAGAAAAATCTTCCATAACTTTTTCACGGCCTTTCGTATAGTCAACTTGTTGCAATTTTTCTTCTATGGCCTTCGCATATTCGGAAGTATCACCCAAAAGCCATTTAAATCTTTGAGAAACGAAATTCCTAATAGCAAGGAAAATAAGAGCCCCTACGATCAACAAAACAACCTGAAGATAAAAATTACGGACATAGGTAAGAACCCATGAAGCCCAATAACCTGTTACTGCGGCAAACACTAAGATAAAAACCAAAAACCTCAATAAGGCAAGGAACAGCTGTTTTCTATCATATACCATTGAGGTTGAAAATCCGAATGAAGCAAAGAAGAGCAAAAGTAGATATCCAAAAGGTGTTATAGCTATTGCCCATGAAAAAATAGTAGAAAGATAAT
Source organism: Treponema denticola ATCC 35405 (assembly GCF_000008185.1). Taxonomy (NCBI): domain Bacteria; kingdom Pseudomonadati; phylum Spirochaetota; class Spirochaetia; order Treponematales; family Treponemataceae; genus Treponema; species Treponema denticola. The sequence goes on along the minus strand of NC_002967.9, from coordinate 666,011 downwards.
ATACAAAGCTCCAAATAATTACGCTAAAAAGAAGGGCCAGAAAATAAATTATCATCTGCTGCCTGTAAATTATACTTTCTTCCTTAAAAACTTTATATATAGAAATCAACATCGCCAAAACAGGTACAACCAAAAGGACTATCCTTTCAAAAATATCTGAGGCAGGATTTCCCGCTATCATAACCGATGTGAATTTAAAACCTGATAGAGGATTCCAAAAGAAACCTTTTACAAAGAAAATTACAAATGCTGCAATCCCTAAATGTAAAATACCATTAAACACTGTAAAAGAAACATTCTTCTTACGCTCAAAATAAGGCATTTTAACAGTAAACTGCAAGGTAAAGAATGAAATCGAAACCATCCCTATCATGAAAATTTTAGATATAATAAAAACCACACCGGAAAAATTAAAATATAATGCTAATATTAAGGTCAGAAAAAGCAAGGTCGTTATTACCGTCATTCCGGCAACCATAAAAAGGCCTCTTGCATAAGGCTCTTCTTTAAAAATAAGACTTATAGCCAATATAGTTAAAACAACAAGAAAAAAGAATTCAAAAACAATCAGCCCCATACCTTACCCCTTAACCTTAGCACACATTATAGTAATGTCGTCTCTCATGGGCTGATTACCTGCATGAGCATAAGCCATACCGGCAACTTTTTGCACTATATCATCTGCACTATATTGAACAAAGGATTTTATAGATTCCATGTACATATCGGTCTCAGCTAATTCAACACCTTCATTATTCATAGCCTCGGGAACGCCATCAGTCATCATCAAAATAACATCACCTCGATAGAGAGGCCTTTCATGAACTTCTATTTTATCGAAGTCAATAATACCTACAATACTGCAAGTAGATTCAAGAACCTTTACCTTGTAGCCGTCCGGCGATTCCGTAAGAATCATCGGATCTTCCATTGAGGCATTAACATATTTTATAGTCATTTTTTCGGTATCAACTAAACCCAAAAATAAAACCGTATACTTATCCAAAAGGCCCATTCTTTTTATGGCGCTGTCTACCGCCAAAACAAGAGCAGGAAGGTCTTCTTTATTTTTTGCTATTTTGATTGTATTTACAACAATACCCATAACCAATGCAGCCGAAAGGCCCTTACCGGAGACGTCCCCTACAACTAAGAGGGTTTTATGTTCATCAACTTTTATGGCATCATAATAATCCCCTGATACGTTTACAAGAGGTTTAAAATAAGCCGCCAACTCAAGCATAGGCATCTCAGGGAGCTTTTGAGGTAAGAAGGCTTTTTGTGTGTTGGCAACCATGTTCCATTCTTGGCTTAATTCCGAAAAGTATAAAAGCTGTTCAAGAGTAGTAACCCTGTTTTGATAACTCAAAAATTCCGAAAACAGTGTATTAAAAATCTCAGGTTCCACCTCGTTAAAATATCCGCAAATAATAAAAAATTGTATTTTTTCTAAGATTACAGCAGCAATACGGGCATCTTTAAGTTTGCATCCCTGCATATCTGCATTAAAAAAATAAACTCCGGGCTTGTATTCTACTGTAATTTCATGCAGAGAAGAAAAAGTTTCAGGAGAGGAAATAAATCTTGAAGCACTATTATATAATACAATATTTTCTATGGTATCTACAAGCATTACCGAACAGTCACCCGAATACTCAAGCTCATTCTGTACGGTATCTATTAAATTTTCTATAGTGTAACAAAACCGAATTTTTTTCAAAAATTCCGCAAAAACCTTAGTTTTAGGCTTATCATACGCCCTACTTTCTATTTTCTTATAAAAGCTGCGTATAAGAGAGTCTGCAAAGATTGCAACAATAACAAAAACCAAGGATCCTATGATAAAACGGTGAATCTGTGTTATCTCAGGAATTATTTCCAATCGGCTCAAAGCCAGAGTCATATCATTAGCCGAATAAAATTTACCTAAAAACAAAAATCTCGGGCTGACAAATATCAAGAAGAGGGCAAAAACACTCCCCATCCCAACACTTATTAGAATATTTGAAAGTAATTTACGTAATTTTATCATTATGATTTTCTCCAGCTTAAAGGGTATTATATCATAAAATAAAATAAAAATAAAGTGTAAAGTAAAAATTTTTAAGGTAAATCTTTTAAAGGGATAAGATTAGGATTTTCATTTTCACCTTCAATCGCCGAAATTTCTTGCAAAAGTTTTTTTGAATTTGATGACAATTTTGAAGGAATTTGCACTTGAATTTGAATATAAAGATCGCCCTTTCGGCCTATTCCCGTAGGAACACCTTCGCCTCGAATCCTTAAAAGTTTTCCGTTTTGTGTTCCGGCCGGAATTTTTAGTCTCAATGTTTTTTCATCGAGAGATTTGATGTTTATTTCCCCGCCCAAGGCTGCCTGAGTCATTGATATGGGAACAGCACAGTAGAGGTCTATTCCGTTACGTTCAAAATAAGGATGAGCTTGAACAAAGATAAATACAAAGAGGTCGCCGTAGTCTCCGCCGGCCTGACCGGCATTTCCTTGACTGGGAATCGTAATCCGTTTTCCGTTTTCGACACCGGCAGGAATGGTAACGATTATGCGCTGTTTCTTACGCTCTAAGCCGTTTCCTCCGCATTTTTTACATGGTTTTTCGATTATGGAGCCTTCGCCGCCGCAGGTAGGACATGGTCTCGATATGGAAAAGAAACCGGTACTTTGGCGCACTTGTCCCGTACCCTTACAATCGGGACACATTCTTTTTGAGCTTCCGCTTTCGCTGCCTGTTCCATGACATTCGGAACATTTTTCATTGCGGGTATAACTGAGTTCGGCTTTTTTACCGTAAACGGCATCAACAAAAGAAATTTGAAGATCATAGCGCAGGTTAGAACCGCGGACAGGACCTGCATGGCGGCCGCCGAAACCTGATGAGCGGGAAGAAAACCCTCCTCCGAATAGATTTTCAAAAATATCCGAAAAGCTTCCGCCGAAGATATCCTCAAAACCTTGGAAGGCGGAAGGATCATAGCCTCCGCCGCCCGACATTCCGTCTACGCCGGCATGGCCGAATTGGTCATACATGCTGCGCTTTTTTTCGTCGATAAGAATTTCATAAGCTTCGGTTGCTTCTTTAAATTTTTCTTCAGCAGCCTTATCCCCTTGGTTTTTATCGGGATGATATTTGATTGCTAATTTTCGATATGCTTTTTTGATGTCATCGTTTGAGGCTTTTTTATCTACGCCCAAAACCTCATAATAGTCTCTTTTAGATGCCGGCACTAAAAACTCCCAGTGTAAAAATTTCGGAACCTCTAAAAACATCAGCTTCTAGAGGTTCCAGTTTATTAAGTCTTAAAATTTATTTATCATTATCATCATTTACGACTTCATAGTCAACATCATCGGCTGTGCCGGTTTTGGGACCTGAAGTACCGTAATCGGTTCCCGCTTGAGCACCCTGAGAACTGCCGGCATTAGGATCGGCTCCTGCTTGAGCGCCCTGCTGCTTGTACATTTCTTCTGCAATCTTATAGGCTGCCTGCTGGAGGTTTTCGGTCTTTGCCTTAATGTCAGCCGTATTATCTGAATTAAGAGCCTGTCTTAAATCGGCTATTGCAGCTTCAATTTTTTGCTTATCGGCAGCACCGATCTTATCTCCCATTTCTTTGAGAGTTTTTTCCGTTTGATAAATAAGAGAATCGGCATTATTTTTTGCTTCAACCTTTTCTTTTTCAAGCTTATCGTTTTCGGCATTGGCTTCAGCTTCTTTTACCATTCTATCGATTTCGCTCTCGCTTAAACCGCTTGAGCTTTCGATTCGGATATGCTGTTCTTTTCCGGTTCCGAGGTCTTTTGCCGAAACATGAACGATACCGTTGGCGTCAATATCGAAGGTAACTTCAATCTGCGGAACTCCGCGCGGTGCGGGAGGAATACCTACGAGGTCAAAATTACCGAGCGTTCTGTTTTGGCTGGCCATACCGCGTTCTCCCTGCAATACATGGATAGAAACGGCAGTCTGTCCGTCGGCAGCTGTCGAGAAGACCTGACTCTTCCTTGTCGGAATCGTAGTATTTCGGTTGATAAGGGGTGTAAATACGCCTCCCATCGTTTCGATACCCAAAGAAAGAGGAGTAACGTCCAAAAGAAGAACATCTTTAACATCTCCGCCCAAGATACCGCCCTGAATAGCGGCACCCATTGCTACGGCTTCATCGGGGTTTACGCTCTTAGAACCTTCTTTGCCGAAAATTTCTTTTATAATCTGTAAAACTTTAGGCATTCGCGTAGAACCGCCTACCAAAAGAATATCATCAATTTTATCGGGAGTGATACCCGCATCTTTTAAGGCTTTTCGGCAAGGCTCCTTTGTTCTTTCAAAGAGATCTTCCGTCATTTGCTCAAACTTTGCCCTGGATAAGCTCTTTTGTAAGTGCTTAGGCCCGTTTGCATCGGCTGTAATAAAGGGTAAGTTTACCTCCGTATTTGCAACCGAAGAAAGTTCAATCTTTGCCTTTTCAGCGGCTTCGCGTAAACGTTGTAAGGCCATTCTGTCTTTAGATAGGTCAATGCCCGTATCTTTTTTAAACTCGTCAACAAGCCAGTTTACTATTCTGTTATCAAAATCATCACCGCCGAGGTGGGTATCTCCATTTGTGGATTTTACTTCAAAAACGCCGTCACCCAATTCAAGAATAGAAATATCGAAGGTTCCTCCTCCAAGGTCATATACGGCGATTGTTTTTTCTTTTTTAGAATCCTTGTTAAAACCGAAGGCCAAGGAAGCGGCTGTCGGCTCGTTTATGATTCGCTTTACTTCCAAGCCGGCAATCTTTCCGGCATCCTTTGTTGCCTGTCTTTGCGCATCATTAAAATAAGCCGGAACCGTTATAACGGCCTCGGTTACGGTTTCGCCCAGATAGTCCTCGGCTGTTTTTTTCATTTTTTGTAGAATAAAGGCGGAAATTTCCTGTGTGGAATAAAGTTTTCCGTCAATGTCGATTCGTACATCTTCTCCCTGAGGTACGATTTTGTAGGGAACGCGTTTTAATTCGTCTGTGAGCTCGCTGTATCGATGCCCGATAAAGCGCTTTACCGAATAAACGGTTCTTTCAGGGTTGGTAATCATTTGGTTTTTTGCAGGCTGGCCTACAACCCTTTCATCTTTAGAGGTAAAGCCTACAATGGACGGAGTCGTTCTTCCGCCTTCAGAGTTCGGTATAACGACGGGTTCACCGCCTTCCATTACCGATACACAAGAGTTTGTTGTTCCTAAGTCAATTCCAATAATCTTTCCCATTTTCAATATCTCCTATAAACCTAATTTTCGTTTTTTTTATCGGCGGCTTCGCTTTCTTCCGCCTTTTTTTCATCCTGCTTTTCGGCAGGCATTAGTACCATTACCTTGGAGTGACGAATCACTCTTTCTTTTAGTTTGTAGCCTTTTTGAAGCTCTTCCCCTACAACAGCCTCTTTTACATCGGGAGACTGAATCATTGAAACGGCTTCGTGAAGGTTGGGGTCGAAGGCTTCCCCCTTTGCGGGATAATAGCTAAGACCGTACTTTGAGCTTAGCATAGAAACCATCTGGTTCTTTATCATCACAACGCCTTCAACAAAGGCATTGTTTACGGACTCTCCGCCTTGAGTTTTGCCTGCATCAATAGCCCTGTCAAAATCATCGAGCACCTGTACAAGATCCAAAAGCAGATTGCTGTTTGCATAGTCTATAGCTTCCTGCTTTTCCCTAATCATGCGTTTGCGGTAGTTTTCAAAATCCGCAGCCTTGCGCAAATACTGATCCTGCCAGTCCCTGCATTTAGCTTCAAGCTCTTCTATCCGCTTTTCAGGACTTAACACATCATCATTTTTTTCACACTTGCCGCCGGTAGAACTGTTTTGCTCTGCTTTGTCTTCTTGAGGGTTTTCTTTTGAAGTTTCGCAACCGCATCCGGCTCCTTGTTCATCTTTCACCGCAGACTCATCTTTCGGCTGAAGGTCTTTTTCAAGTTCCTCCTTAGCAGCCTCTTTTTTGTCGGCATGTTTTTCATGATTCTTCTTCATTTGAACTCCAACTATAACTTTATCTTATAAGAAGATACTAATAGAAAAAAAAAGGGTCAAGGGGTTTTATAAAATCATAGTGGAAAATTTGCAAAATATTGCGGTATTAGAGGTTACCACATATAAAAAACGCCGGTTATTCCCGCATAAGAATAACCGGCATTAAAAAGTTCAAGGTTTCTTATTTTTGACTGACCCATTTTGCGAATCCGGCTTTTCTAAGTAGACCGAAACCAGACCTTAGCGTCTTTTGTGCATATTATCCCCTACAGAGATCGAATCCATCTTTACGGTAAGCGTTTGGCCGCCGGCTGTTATTTTATAAGTTTCACCTACTTTTAAACCTTTTGAACTTACAACAATGGACTGAAAATCTTTGTCCTGATTCGTCTTTAATATAACAGCACCTGAACTATCGCTTACTATTACTTCGCCTTTTACGGTCTTTGAAAAATTTGCGATAAAGGAAGCTTGAGTCGATTTATCGGAAAAACCTTGTACCATACCACGGCTTCCCGATGCGATAAATTCGCCGCCGCTTATTAAGGCTGTTAGATCATAATCAAGGGCGGCATCACCATCCGATACGGGACCCAATATATTTACCTTTCCGCCGGACACATAAACCGAGCCGTTTGAGTCAATCCCGTCGGCTTGGGAATTTATTGTTACTTCTCCTCCCGTAATATTAACATAAGTACTTGCAGCAGATTCAGATAAAACGGGCGGGCCTTTTTTTTCGGTCTTCTTTGAAGAATTATCAGTCAAAGCAGTTCCCGACAATTTTGCCTCAATCTCTTCTTTGTCGCTGTATGAAGCATTCAGTCCGTCATCGGATGAAACCACCATAATTTTTCCGCCATTTATATTGATTGTAAGAGCCTCCATGCCTTCATCGGCTTTTGCAATATTGATATAGCCTCCGTCGATCGTTATATCGTTTATTGCATCGAGAGCTTCACTTGCAGCATTAATGGTAAATTCTCCGTTTTTAATATAAATATTTCCCGATTCCGCATTTTCTTCGTTTTCACTATGAATGCCATCCTTACCGGCTGTCAAAGTAAATTTTCCGTCTGCAATGCTTACATTGTCGCATCCCTTAAGAGCATGTTTTGATGCTGAAACGGTGAAAGAGCCGCCTGTTACACGTAAATCTTTTTTTGAAACAATTCCGCTTCCATACTTGCTTTCAATATTCAGCTCTCCCGTTCCGTTTAAGGTCAAATCCGTTTGCGAAAAAATTACGGCATTTGTTTTACCGGCATCCGAATCAGCGAATTTTCCGTTTACATTAAGCTTATTTTTACTTCCCTTTGCAAGGGTAATAAGCATTTTTCCGGCTTTTTTTGCATATATTACCGGCATAGAAGAATTCGAGATATCCGCATTATCAAGGATGAGGTGTACTTCATCATTATCGGGGGCATCGACGATTATCTGTCCATCATTTAATGATCCGGAGATGATGTATTGTCCTCCCTCATTTATTGTTACCGTATTTCCGTTTACGGTCAAACCTTTAGCAGAAATACCCGATAATGCCGACAAGTTTACACTTACAACCTTAGAAGATCCGTATTCCGTTTTAAAATCTTTGTCCGAAAACAGTTTTGAAGTATCCCGCTGAACCGGAGTTTTTAGGTTCACCTCCATCCGTCCAATCGGAAATCTATCTTCCGATCGGCAGTTTAAAAGACTTAATGCCAAAAAAAACATACATACCGTTTTTACCAATTTTTTGTTAATTTTCATGTTTCTAACCTCCGAAAATTTGTTTTTCAACTTACGTTGACTAGAGTTTAATTATACATAAACGCACTACAATCTCCTTTCAGGTATAACAACCGGATAGCCCGCAGCGTTAAAGATTTTAGCTTCAATGTTGTAAATATTCAAAATATTTTGAGGATTCAACACCTCTTCGGGACAGCCTTGGGCAAAAATTTTACCCTCTTTCATCGCAAAAAGGTAGTTGCCGTAACGGGCAGCTTGATTTAAGTCGTGAAGAACCAAAACTACCGTAACCCCCGTTTCCTTGTTTAGACGGTTTACAAGCTCCAAGAATTCTATTTGATGAGCCAGATCCAAATAGGTGGTCGGCTCATCAAACAAAAGGATATCAGGCTCTTGGGCAAGGGCCATAGCGATCCAAGCTCTTTGTCTTTCGCCGCCGGACAGAGTTTCCAAGGTTTTGTCCCTCAAAGCAAATGTATTTGTAAGCTTCATAGCTTCTTCTATTATCTTTTGATCGGAAGCTTCAAAGCCCTCAAACCATTTTTTATGGGGATAACGGCCAAAATAGACCAATTCTTCAATACTCATATCGTCAGGGTTTTTATTTTGCTGTAAAAGGATAGAAACTTTTTGGGCGAGTTTTTTGGAATCCATTTTTGAGATGTCTTTTTCTTCGATAAAGATTTTCCCGGAAACGGGTTTTATAATTCCTGCGATGCTTTTTAAAATGGTGGACTTTCCCGAAGCGTTGGGCCCGATTATCGAAACTACCTGCCCCTTTTTTACCTTTAGGTTTAAATTTTGAACAACAGGTTTGTCGCCGTAGGAAAGGCTTAAATCCTCTATCCTAAGCATGTCCATATTTTAAAACCTCTTTTTTAAATTCTTCAAATTCGATAATACCCTCTTCTTTTCCGCGTCCGAGAATTAAGGCTTTTATATTTAGAGCTTCACAGGCGGCGAGTTTTTCCCTTGTGCCTCCGGCATCTCCGCTGTCCTTCATCACAATATAGGAGGCTCCGTATTCTTTAAACATAGCTTCATTTAAATTTTGAGAAAAGGGGCCTGTCATGGCAATTATGTCCTGAGTCGCAACTCCTGCATTTTTACATTTTTCGATACTGTCTGCCGTAGGTAAAATTCTATATACAAAGCGGTTCGAGGAGCGGAAGGCTTCAAAGTCCGAAACGGTTTTGGAACCCGTCGTAAAAAAAACCGTAGAAGATTTTAATTCTTTTAAAAATGAGCAAAGGCCTTCCATATCCTCAAAGATATAAAAATTATTTTGCTCTAAGTCCGTTGAAGATTGTGAAGTTCCTCGGGTAAAGCGTAAATATTTTAAGTTCAAGTTTTGTGCGGTTTTTTTTGCATTTTGAGAAACGATTAGGGCATAAGGATGGCTTAAATCGGCAATGAGGCTTATTTTTTCTTCAATACAAAATTGTTCCATTTGAAGAGCATCCATTCTGCCGATTTTAAGTTTATGATTTTTAAAAAAGTCCCGGCTTTCTTCCGTTGCAACGCTCATTATATAGGGCTCATTTTTTGCTTTTAAAAAATCTGCAAGGCTTCCGGCTTCGGTTGTTCCGCCTATAATCCAGATCATTTAATCTTATATCCTCGCGGGGTGATTATTTTTCCGTTTTGAATGTAGGTGTTGCTGTTGCCTATTATTATCAGGCTGAACATATCGATTTCATCGTAATTTATTTTTTGAAGCTCGGTAACGGTAATTTTTTCGTTATTACGGCAGGCATTTTTTACTATGCCTACGGGCGTTTGGGGAGCCCTGAATTTTAAGATTATATTTACGGCTTCTTCGATATAATCTGAACGGGTTTTGGATTTGGGATTGTAGAGGGCAATTACAAAGTCGCCCTCCGCCGCTAAGCCGACTCTTTTTTTTATAACCTCGTAATCGGTGAGCCTGTCGGAAAGGCTGATAAGGGCCGTATCGTGCATTAAGGGGGCTCCCAGTCTTGAAGCTGCAGCAAAGGCGGCGGAAATACCCGGAATTATTTCGACATTTAAATCGGGAGCAAGCTCCAAGATGGGGCCTGCCATTCCGTAAAGGCCGGCATCTCCGGTGCTTATAATGCTTACGGTTTTTCCTTCTTTCGCTTTTGAAACTGCATACTTACATCTTTCAATTTCGCCGGTCATTCCCGTTTGAAAAACTTCTTTGCCTTCGATAAAGGGTTTTATATATTCAATGTAGCCTGAATAACCTACGATTATTTCGGATTGCTTTAAGGCCTCGACAGCCTGAGCCGACATATATTCCGTCCCGCCGGGGCCTATACCTACAACAAATAGTTTACTCAATTTTATTTCCTCACTTATAATTATATAACAAAAATCCCTTATGTACAAGCCGAGATAAAATTGCTATCTTGAAAGTACGCTATTTTGAATGTATAATATATAAGAGGGTAATTTATGGAATATGAAGGTAGAATTTGCAGGCCTCCTATGGAGCGTTCTTCTTTTATGCTTCCCGTAATGGTAGGCTGCTCATATAATAAGTGTAAGTTTTGTAATTTATTCCGCAACATAAAATATAGAGACTTATCTCTTTCAGAAATCGAAGAGGAGCTTATACGCGTAAAAAATTTGAACGGGAACCTTTCAAAAATTTTTTTAGGGGACGGAAGTGCCTTCAATTTAGAAACGGAACATCTTTTAAAAATATTGAATTTAATTCATAAGTATTTTCCCGATTGTAATTGCATAAACATGGACGCGACAATCACAGGCATTTTAAAAAAAACCGATGCCGAATTGGAAACCCTATATACACAGGGCATTAGAACTCTTTATATAGGAGTAGAAAGCGGTTTAGATGATGTTCTTTTATTTATGAATAAGGATCACACAAGGGCTGAGGCCGAAAGGGCCGTATCTAAAATACAAAAGCACGGCTATTCTTTCGGAGCCCACATTATGACGGGTATCGCCGGAAAAGGCAGAAGCATTGCAAACGCCGAAGCAACGGCAGAATTTTTAAATAAGACAAAACCAATCCGAGTCATAAATTTTTCAATGTTTCTCCACAAAGAAGTTCCGCTTTATAAAGATATAAAGGCGGGAAAATATGAAGCTGCAAGCGAGATGGAAAACCTTAAAGAAGAAAAAAGATTGCTCGAGCTTTTAGGTGATGAGGACAATCCTATTTTTTATGACGGCTTCCACGATTATCTGGAGTTTAGGGTAAGAGGAACTCTTCCAAAAGACAGGGAGAAAATGCTTAAAAGTATTCAAAACAAAATCGAAAGCTATAAACCTCTACAAAACGATTACGCTTTTGTAAACGGAGAATGTACTCCTTCCCTCGAAAAAGCTGACGGCTCAGGCAAAATCTGGAAAACTGCCTAGACAGAACTTTTAACAAAGCTCCTAATTTCCCAACCCTTAATCCGTAACGGAGCGGAGCCATTTACCTGACTTGATACGCCAAAGCCCCAGAAGGGCCTTAAAAGGTTCTTCGCTAAAAAGACAAATATAAATTCCCCATGCCGGAATAGAAGTATAAACCGACAAAGAATATGCCAGAGGAATGGAAACACACCACATAACTGCCGTATCGCAGATTATACCGAAACGGGTATCGCCTCCCGCCCTTATTATGCCCACAAGCATACACATGTTAAACGCTTTTAAGGGATAACAGCAGGCTAAAATTATAAAAAGCTTCATAACGGTCTGCAAAACCACTGTTTCTACATTAAAGAAAATAGGAGTCAAGTACGAAATCGGAATTAACATAGCACCGACAAAAACGGCAACAAAGGGCACAAAGATTGAAACCTTTGCCGCATAAGTTTTTGCCTCATCGTAATTTCTCTCTCCGATTTTTTTTCCTATTAAGACGCTGACTCCGTTTCCGAAGCCTATAAAAATAACCCATGTCAACATCGAAACCGTGTTTGTAATATTGTAGGCGGCATAGGCAAAGGTACCGATTCCTGCAAATATTTTATGATGAAAGGTAATACCTAAAGACCACAAAGATTCGTTTATTAGAACCGGCATAACTATCGCAAAGTATTGTCTGATAAATTTAAAATCAAAGTCAAAATGATTTTTGAGTTTTCCGAGTATGGGATATTTCTTTTTCTTTGTTACCGAAAAAAGAATGATAAGCTCGGCGGCTCTGGAAGCCACCGTTGCAATAGCCGCCCCCTTAACTCCGAGTGCGGGGAAGCCCAACAAACCGAAAATCAAAACGGCATTCAGTATAAGGTTTACAAAAAGTGAAACTAGCGTTGCACCAACCGCTACCCTTACCTTTTCTATAGAACGGAGGGTAATCATAAAAATAAAGTTTACCGCAAAGGGCAAAAAGCAAAATGCCGAAATGCCGAGGTAGTCTACACCCTTTTCGATTACAGCCGCATCTTTTGAATAGAGGGATAAAATTTCTTTCGGGAAAATAGTGCAGGCCAGTGTAAAGATGGCACTGAAAAAAACTGCAACCATGAGAGAAAGGGCAAAAGTTTTTTGTAAGCCGTTAAAATCTTTTTTGCCCCAAAATTGAGCAGTAAAGACCATGCCCCCCGACCCTATGCCGTACAAAATCAAGTTCAATAAAAAAAACAATTGATTTCCCAGCCCTACGGCAGCAAGTTCAATAGTGCCCAAACGGCCTATCATTATCGTGTCTAAAATATTTACAAAGGAGCTTATAAAATTTTGCAATATTATAGGCACGGCAATTATAAATAAGTTTTTTAAAAAAGATTTATCCGAAAATACCGATTTTAAATTTACAACCGGTTTTGAATTTACAGTCATAAGTTTCCAAGCTCCTCGTCTTAAAAATCTAAAATTTCATTTCGATGCTTTATTCCTAAAAGAGATAAATTCTTTTCAAGGCTGAGACTTTGGTCATAATTATCTTTTAGGTCAATCAAAAATCTATTCATCGAAAAGTGCTGATAAAGATAAATTTGCGGTTCTTTTTTATCCGCATATAAATTCTTCATCTCATTTGCATAAGCATAAAATAAGCCGCGGGGCTTAAGCTCGCTGTAGCCCACAAGCCAAATTGGGCAGCCCAGTTTTTTTTGAAGCTCAGCCGTTTTTTGAGCCGTAAAGATTTGAGACTCTTCATAGAATTTTTTAAAAGAACCGTCCGCATCTTTTTTTAAAATATAATCCAGCTGCTTTGTCTTTGCCGTATGAATGGGTGTTTTGTTTAGAATGATAACATTTTTTCTAAAATCGATTCCGAACGAGGGATTTTTTTTAAAGAAGTTATCTGCAATCTTTCCTGCAAGGCCCACAAGATATTTTTGATTTTTATGAAGCTGCTCATTTTTCCCCGGATTATCGCCTATAACGATGAGCTTAATTTCATCATCTTGACTAATCGAATCCCAAGAGTGATTATACACAATCGGAGTTTCTACAGGATAGGGAGGCGTTTTACCCGCTAAAGCCGCCTCTTCTTGCAGCACGGCCAAGCCCTCCTTAAAAAATGAAGCATTCTCTTTTTTAAAAGATTGGGCGGCACAGTTTTCTAAAGAAGGTTCCTTATATTTATACCCTAAAATATCAAGGTAATGCATACACTCGTTTTTATACTCGCTTTTAAATTTACAAAAAGCATTCCATTTATCTTTTTCCATCGGCAGGATATTATATCAGATTATCTATATTTTTGAAAAGAGGAGTTTAAAATGAGAATAACGACCGGTTTACACTTTAAATTTGCTAACTTCTTCCGCAAGTTTTTGAATACTGGCCTTATTCTTTTGGCTTATCTCATTTACTTCCTGTACTGCATTGCTAATCTGCACGGCACCGGAAGCCATCTCATTCATACTGTCGGTAATGATACGTGTCAGACCGTCCAGTTTTTGCATCTCTTGAGCAACATTTTCTCCTCCGCGGAGCATTTCGGCAGAGCCGTCATTTACTTGATTAGTTACCATGTTTATGTCACGGATTGCAGTGAGTACTTCCTTGCTTCCGTTCTCTTGTTCACGCATAGCATCCATAAGGTTTTGGCTCATCATCTTAACTTGTTCCGAAAGCGAGAAAATGGCGTTGAACTTTTCTTCTGCCGTTTTTGAAGATGATGAAAGAGCTTCAATATCACCCGACAACACTTTGAGAGTAGAGGTTATGGTCTTGCCTTGAGTACTGGACTCTTCGGCGAGCTTACGGATCTCATCGGCAACAACGGCAAAGCCCTTCCCTGCTTCACCTGCGTGAGCGGCTTCAATGGCGGCATTCATCGCCAATAGGTTAGTTTGGCTTGCGATGTGCTGGATAACGCTTGAGGCTTCCAATAGACCGCCCGACTCTTCGGCTATTTTTTGAGTAACGCTGTTTGCCCCTGAAATCGTATCTTTACCGTCGGCGGTAGCAGAAGCAAGAGTTTTTATAATATCATCGGTTTTGCCGAGTGTCTGAGTAATGGAAGCTATGTTTCCTACCATCTGCTCGATAGCCGAAGAAGATTCCGCAACAGAAGCAGCCTGATTTTCGATACTGCCATTAAGCTGCTTAATAGTGCGGATAATTTCTTCGACTGTGGCTGCCGTTTCGGTAACGCTTGCAGCTTGGGTAAGAGCCTGCTGTTTTACTCCGTCAATGTTGGCTCTTATTTGGTGCACGGCACTGGCTGTTTCGGTCATATTCGACGCAAGCTCATTCCCGATGTCGGTCATCTCGGTACTGCTTGTTCCGACAGTCTTTATTGAGGAACCTATCTTTTCGATTGTTTGATTAAAGTATTCGGAGAGGTCGGTTATTTCGTCATTGCCGTGGACTGGAAGGCGGACGGTTAAATCTCCTTCACCTTGGGCGATGTTTTGCAGGGATTTTACAACAATATTTATAGGTTTAACTATCCCGCGGGCGACAAAGAAAACAATAACCAAACTGGTCGCTAAAATAATAAAACCGATAAGAATCATCTCAAGCCGCAGCTCGTTGACCGTTCCCATAAATTCATCGGATGGAGCGGAGATTATGACCGACCAGTTGCAGGACTTTATCCGTGCAAAGGCTGCTATATCAAGCCGTTTGTACCAATAAAAATACCCTGTACCTGGTTTTGTTTCCGTCATTGCCCGTTTTTCAAATGCTGCAATACTTGAATATGAAGCATCGGTTTTTGCTTTTTCTGTGCTGTTTTCTTGGTTTTTTACAACTTCGGGGTCGGGATCAGCAATCGTTACGCCGTTCAAATCTATGATATAACATACGCCTGTTTTGCCTACAACAATGTCGTCAATTAAATCGGAAAGCCATAAACCGTCAACATCGGCACCCAAGACTCCGATGATGTTCCTATTGTCATCATACATCGGTAAAGAAAATGTTATAAACATATTATTTTCCGTGTCGAAATAGGGTTCTTCCGTATATTTTTTCCCGTTTATACTTGCCTTAAACCATTGTGTATCATCAAATGATAAATCCGTTCCGTCTAAATTATACATAAGCCCGCTTTTATCTGTTATATATAATTCACTGATAACTGAATTGAATTTTGCTTCTTCTGTAAGTATAGCCATTTTTTCTCTAAATGTAATAGTATTATCACGCAATACTGGCATTCGAGCTATGCCTTCCAAAAATTGAAACATAGTATTAACCCGCCCGTCAATGATTTCAGCCGTATCGGTTGCTTTGTCAATCAGGTGTGTTTCAACCTTTTCGGTTACGGCCTTTCGGGCAGTACGAATTCCTATAAGTGCCAGCGTAAAACCTGCTATCAAAATTAACAGCCCGAAAATAAGAATAAGTTTGTTCTTCATTGAAAAGCGTTTTTTCATATTAATCTCCTGTTGTTTAAGGGGGATACCCCTTTAAAAAGCTCTCCTATAACTCCTAAAAAAGAAAAGTGCGGCTTAGGGACTTACGCCCCTAAGAACCCCGTTTTTTCAAAGTCAAGGGTTTAGTTTATTTTGTTAGATTGATGAGTCCCAATCTGAAAGGACTTGCCTCTATAATCCTTTGCATCCGTTGCGGTCTTATTAAACGGTGTAATATAAAAAAAGCCCAAGGACATAACACCGGTATTTTACTGACGAGCTGTCTTTGGGCGTAGTTTAAGTAATTGGTATTTAAATTTATTTGGGCACAAGCCCCCCTCAGCTGCGAAGCTGCGAAGCTGCGAAGCTGCGAAGCTGCGAAGCTGCGAATTTTTTCAGATACACAAGCTTTATGTCAAGTACTTTTGAAAAACTTTTTTGCATTTTTTTGTAAAGCTGATAAGTTTTTCCATTTCCTCTCTTTAACATAGCAATAGTATACAGGATTAGAACCTAAATTACAAGGGTCTCTTTGTAAGAACTTCTTCAATCATTTTTAGTTTTAAATCATGCTCTCAGCAACCGAAACGGTTACGCCCTCGTGTTTGAACTTATCTAAAATTATTTTGCCGCCGAGGAGAAAGGCGGAAGGGGCCGAAACATTGTAAACTCCGACAGTCTTTTTTACAAACTCGGACTTTTCAAAATTGTCTTCTATTTTTTCTATTCGGCTTTTAGAAAAAAAGACGGGGCTTATTTTTAATTCTTTTGCAAATTCAAGCAAGCCTTTTTCGTTTTGTTTTAAGTCTATCGAAGCTATCTCTTTAACGGCTATTAAATCCTTGTTTATTGAATCGAGGGCTTTTTTTACCGCCTCGGCAACGGTTTCTTTATCCACTCCTTTTTTTAAGCCTATCCCTAAGTTTAAATTTTTAGGAACCAAGTGAACGATGGGCAAAAACCGGCTTAAAGCCGATACGGTTTCTCTTTTTTTATTTGAAACGATGATAAGGCCTTCGAGTTTTTTTTCTTCGGTTAAAGCTTTTAAATGCGAATTAAAATCTTTCTCTTGCAAAATAAAAAGATGGGGATAATTTATCGGCGGAGTTTTATCTTCTGAACAAAAGCCGATAGATTTTCCGTCTACCATAAGGGAGGTAATTATCTTTGCATCTTCCATAGATAAAATCGCATAATTGTTTTTTTGAGCGAACAAGTCGACGGCTTCTATATTCCGGCCGTCGGAAGCCGTTGTAATTACACTCACTGCCCCGAGCAGCTTTGCAATTTTTTCGGTAAGAGCATTAGCCCCGCCCAAGTGACCCGACAAAAGCGAAATTACAAAACGCCCCAAATCATCGATTACAAGCACCGCAGGGTCTTGGGTTTTATCCTTTATGTAATCCTTTATCATGCGGACGGCAATACCGGTAGAAGAAATAAAAATAAGGGCATCCCGATTTTTAAAATCATCGGGAATAAGGGAGCGGATTCCTCCGGCTGTTTTTGCGTTATAAAAATGCTCGATTTGTGAATCCAAGCCTGATAATTTTTCTCCCAATAAATTTCCTTTTTCGGTGAAGGAATAAACTGCTATTTTTTTCATTTTTCCGCTTTTCTAAATTCGTGAGAAAATTTAGGATTGTAAAGCTGAGACCTTTTATAATCTCCCGCAATAAAATTCCCTACCAAGATTTGTGCTGTTTTGTTTATACCGGCCTTCTTCACTTTTTGAGCAATATCGCCGAGGGTGCCTGTTATTATTTCTTGATCTTCCCAAGTCGCCTTGTAAATTACGGCAGCGGGGGTAGCTTCATCCTTATAGCCTTTAAGAAGTTCTGCAACTACATTTTCTATATTTTGCACCGACAAAAAAATCGCCATCGAGGCCTTGTGTGCTGCAAGAGCTGCCAGCTTTTCCTCCTGAGGAACGGGTGTGCGGCCTTCCATGCGGGTTAAGATAATTGTCTGGCTTACATCGGGAAGGGTGAACTCTTTTTTGATTGCCGCCGCCGCCGCCGTACAAGAGCTTACGCCCGGGATAACCTCATAGTCTATCCTGAGTTTATCAAGCTCATCCATCTGCTCCCTGACAGCCCCATAAATTGAAGGGTCGCCTGTGTGAAGCCTCACAATCTGAGCATTGCAGTTTTCCTCCATAACTTTGATAACTTCTTCAAGAGTCATTGAAGCCGAATTATAAGTTTTACAGTTAGGCTTTGCAAACGTGATATGCTCCGCTGAAACCAAAGAGCCTGCATAAATAACTATATCGGCTTTTTCAATCAGCTTACGCCCTTTTATCGTAATTAAATCCGGATCCCCCGGACCCGCTCCTACAAAATAAACCATACTATTCCTTATAAAATAAACCTTCCTTTTTTGTTTTTATAAGAATTATTCTACTATTCTTTAAAGCCTTATGTCAACGGCTAAAAATGAATCGCCGCAATTAAAATATACAGGTGTGGAAATTAATTTTGTAATCAACAACCTCGAAGCAGAGCATCGGGTTATTAAACCCTCCGCACGAATAAAAATCCTTAGTATCTACACCTTTCAAACCCTGCCAATCTATAATGCAATTAGTATTGAAACAGCTATGAGTACGGCAAATATAGCTTACCACATAATAATTACTTCAATGTTCAGTTTTATGTTATACATAAAAGAGAATAAAATCACAGATAAGGAAGATTTCTTTAGTAGAAAAACAACTTATTATCAAACGGTAATTTTACCGGGTATATTATCCGAAAAATACTATAAGCAAAAATATTCTAAAAATGCAATAAAAAGTGAGATTATTTTATAAGAGGAACAATAATAGCTCTGTGCAAATGAGTACTTTGCTATTTATCAGCCTGCTCAACATATTATTTTTAGTATAAATTATTGAAAAAAATATGAAAAAAACTTGACAAAACGGGGGGGGGGGGGTAGAATAAAAGAAGAGCGGAAAAACCGTTCTTATAAATTTTTTATATGGAGGCTGTTTGATGAAAAAACAGGCTTTATTTGATGTCGTGCTATTGCTGACTCTGACCGGTTCGGTTATAGGCTGCAATAAGGGTAAAGATGAAAAACTAGGAGGAATCCTGAATGATTGAAAAAGGAAAGAAAATTAAGGTTGCCGTTGTAGGCGACGGAACGATGGGACACGGTATTTCCGAGGTCTTCGCAAAAGCAGGACATACAGTCCAAATAATAGGATTAAACGATGCAAGTCTTAAATCGGCTCTTGACAGAATTAAATTAAGTCTTAACGAATTTGTTGCCGAAGGACTTGTTTCTGCATCCGACATTGATACTATAGTCGGCCGTATAAGCTTCAGCACCGATATCCAAAAAGCCGAAGATGCGGCTATTGTTATTGAAGCCTTGCCGGAAAATATGGATCTAAAAACCGAAACATTCGGAAAACTGGAAAAGATTTGTCCGCAAGACACTATTTTAGCAACTGCCAGCGGACACTCTGTTTCAGAGGTAATTGCACAAGTAAAAAAACGCGATAGAGTAATTGCTACTCACTTTTGGTTCCCGCCGCAATTGCTGCCTCTTGTTGAAGTATGCGGTGCGCCCGAAACTTCAAAAGCAACAATTGACACAACCTGTGAATTGCTGAAAGGTATAGGAAAAAAACCGGTAGTTATTGATAAAGAAATTGACGGTTTTATCGGTAACCGAATCCAATTTGCCGCTTTAAGAGAAGCATGGGCATTATACGATTCCGGTGTTGCAACCGCCGATGCTATAGATTCTATCGTGCGTTACAGCATAGGCCGCCGTTATTCAGTTACCGGTCCTATTGAATCCGCCGATGTTGCAGGACTTCCAGTTATGGTAAACTTTGCTGCTTATCTTCAGCCATCCTTATCAAACGATAAAGACCCGCCTGCAAAACTGTTTGACTTAGCTAAGGTGGATGGAAAAGTTTATAACCGGTCAAAGGCAGAAATTGATAAATTGATTGCAGCCCGCAAAAAAGAACTGTTCCGTTGGCTTGCTGCCGATATGGAAGAAACAAAATAGAGGTTTAAATTAAGCTACTAAAATAGCGTCACTTAATTTAAACTGCAAGTTTGCTTGCGGCGTTAACTGCAAGCAAACTCGCTTCATTGTATGTACGCTGCCAGCGTACTAATTGGATAATCTCCAAAGTTTACACTTTGTTCAATTATTCAATTTTAATGCTAAGAATGTAAAATAAAAAAGGATGCTTATGTTAAAAGATTATATTCTATACATTATTCTGGGAGGAATAATTATTGTTAACGGTCTTTTTGCCGTTAGATTTTTTATTGACTATTGGAAGCATAGACGGGAAGCAAAAGAAGAACCCGGACACCCTATTCTTATTTGCTGCAGTTCGTTTGTGCTTTATTTTTTATCTACTTTCGGCGTTTCCGATTACGCTCTGTCAACGGCGTTTTACCGAGCAACTAAATGGGTTGACGATAAAAAGCTGCCCGGCACACTTAATACACAATGCGTTCTTCCTGTTGCGGTTATGGCTTTAGCATACATAAATTCAATAGAAGTCGATATTTTAACTTTAGTGTTGTGTATTGTGTCACAAACTTTAGGCTCGTATATTTTACCCAGATTTGTAGTAAAATTTCCCATTAAAATTATCAGACGGGTTATCGGTTTCGGTCTTTTAGGGGCTACCGTATTAATTCTTTTAGGAAAAATGAATTTATTACCAATAGGCGGTGAATTGACTGGTTTGACCGGCATAAAATTATGGGTAACCGTAGTTCTCTTTGCCGTTTTCGGTGCAATGAATACTATCGGTATCGGCTCTTATCCGGTTACCATGCTGACCGTCTATGCCATGGGCTTAAATCCCGTTATCGCTTTTCCGATAATGATGGGTGCCTGTACATTTTCCGTACCTGTAGGCAGTATGGAATATGTCAGATTGGGACAGTATGCAAGAAAAATAACATTTATTTCTTCTTTTGTAGGTATATTGGGCGTATTATTGGCCGTTTTTGTGGTTAAATCCATGAACATATCCATGCTGCAATGGCTGGTGGCTGCAATTTTAGTATATAGCGGTGTAACAATGCTGCATCAGGAATACGGCCGTAAAAAACAGCAGGAATAGAATAAACTACCTGCATCTAAAAAAGGAGACTTTAGAATTTGCTTATATCGAAATATCAACACCAATGGCACCAACCCTGACTCTAACGAAATTTTATACAAAAAAGTATTGGAAACATTAAAAACAAATCCCAAAATTACTCAACAAGAAATAAGTAAATCGCTCAATATCTCACTTCGTACCGTTAAGCGTATTTTAGCCCGCTTGCAGGAAGAAAACATTGTAAAACGGGAAGGGTCTTCAAGAGCCGGTACTTGGCTTGTGGTTGATGAAATTAGATAATTCTAACATGATATTATAAAATTTTCAATTCATTATTTATTCTAATACCTAAAAAATTGTTAAGCTTAAAAACCCCTTACATAAATATTAAAAATCATGTATAATGAAGCATTATGGGAAAAACATTTGTTTTTGTAAACCAAAAGGGCGGGGTCGGGAAGACGACTTCCGTAATTAATTTGGGTGCTTACATCGCACTGGCAGGAAAAAAGACTCTTCTAATAGACTTTGACCCTCAAGGGAATATGTCTTCCGGCGTCGGTATTCAAAAAAAGAGACCGACCATTTATGATGCCCTTGCCCAAAAGACTTCAATAAAAAATACCATCTACCCTACTACGGTAAAAAACTTATCGGCAATCCCGGCTTCGATAGACCTTTCAGGTGCAACGGTAGAGCTTGTAGACGAAGCCGACAGGGAATTCTATCTTAAAAATATTATCGAAAGCGTAAAAAACGAATACGACTATATTTTAATCGACTGCCCCCCGTCTTTGGGTATCTTAACATTAAACGGACTCACGGCAGCCGATCAAGTGTACATACCGCTTCAATGCGAATACTTTGCCCTTGAAGGTTTAACCCTTCTTTTGCAGACAGTTCAAAGGGTACAACAAAATCTTAATCCGGCCCTTGAAATAGGCGGAATATTTTTTACCATGTTCGACTCAAGAACCAATCTTGCTCAAGAGGTTGTACAGCAGGTGTCCTCATATTTTAAAGATAAGGTTTTTTCGACTATTATTCCGCGGAATGTAAGATTATCCGAAGCCCCCTCACATGGAGTTCCGATCTGCAATTATGATGCAAAATGTACGGGAGCAAGGAGTTACGAAAAACTTGCAGATGAGGTACTAAACCGTGGCTAAAAAATCGGCATTAGGAAGGGGGCTCAATGCCCTCTTGGAAGAGCAACCGGCAAATCAGATAGTGGAATCACTGAATATTTCCGAAGACTCAATTATCAATATTGACCCTAAACTGCTGCAACCCAATCCTTATCAGCCTCGAAAAACATTTGATGAAGAAAAAATAAGCGAACTTGCAGAATCAATAAAAGAACACGGAATAATTCAGCCGATTGTAGCCGAAAAACATGAGGACAAGGGTTACTTTATAATAGCCGGAGAAAGGCGCACAAGAGCGGCCATCAGCTTAGGCTTGGAAACGGTTCCGGTAATCCTACGCAGCTTTGAAGAAAAAAAGAAACTGGAAGTAGCCCTTATCGAAAACATTCAGAGGGAAGACCTAAACGCAATCGATGAAGCCCTTGCCTACCAAGAGATTATGGAACTGGCCGCCATAAACCAAGAGGAACTTGCAAAGAGGGTCGGCAAAAGCCGGTCGGCAATTACAAACAGTTTAAGAATATTAAAGCTGCCGGAAGAAATGAAAGATGCTTTGCGGGTAAATAAAATAACGGCAGGTCATGCACGTTCTCTACTATCAATAGTAAATCCTGCCGATCAAAAAATTCTTTTTTCGAGAATTTTAGAATCGGAACTATCGGTACGCGAAGCCGAGTCAATGGCAGCCGATCTTAATTCTGGAATCGGCCGCATAACAAAAAAACAAAAAAAAGAAACGCAATCACTTTCTACCGATGATTTTGAATTAAGAGATATTGAACAGCAGTTTATAAACTCCTTAGGAACAAAGGTTCAAATAAAAGGAAACTTAAAAAAAGGAGTTGTCGAAATATCATACTTTTCAAAAGATGATTTGGACATGCTATATAAAAAGATAAACTCTTAAACCGGAAAAAATTGGAGGATGATATGGCAAAAAAAGCAAGTGAAACAAAAACTACAAAAAAGGCTAAGACACCGGCAAAAGCCGCTGCAAAAAAAACGGCAAAGACCTCGGCTAAAAAAACTATTTCCGCCTATAAACAATCGGCTGCCGAAAAAAAACTCGTTACCGAATTAGCGGAGCTCACAAAGCAAATGGATGCTGAAGGCCTCTTATTTTTGATAGAACAGGCTCGCGTTCACTTATATAATATGCAGGTAGAAGCTCTTGAAGAAGACTTGCAGGCAATAGAAGAAAAAAGGGCAAAAACCGTCAGCGTAAAAAAAGCTCAGCCCAAAAAAGATTTTAGGATTGAAAGAGCAAGCGACGGTTCCGTTTATCACATAATAAGCGGCGGGAAATGGAAGCTGATAAATGCCGATGAGCTTTTCAGTATTTTAAAAATCGTAAATGCAAAACTGGATGACAATGAGATAAGGCTCAACCTTATTCACTGGTTCTTCAAAGAGAGAGGAGATTTTGTAGGCGATTTAGGACTTGCCGACACCCACGATCCCCGCTGGCTGGAACTTATAAAACTTTTAAAAACAAATTTTAAGATAAAGATATAATGAGCTCTCAATTTAAAGACCTAAAAAAGACTCTTGACAAGCTGGTAGTAAAATACGAAAAGCCGGCCTTTATACCTGCCGATCCTATAAGTATTCCGCACCGTTTTTCTAAAAAAGAAGACATAGAAATTGCGGGCTTTTTTGTTTCTATTTTTGCATGGGGAAATAGAACCTCCATCTTAAAAAGTGCGGATAAACTAATGGACATTTTACAAAATCAGCCTCATGCATTTTTAACTCAAAGCACACCGGCTCAGCTAAAAATAATAAACACTTTTTATCACCGCACCCTAAACGGAAAAGACAGTCTCGCCATAGCAAAGGCTATAAGACGCATTTATTTATCGGGCTCAAATTTTGAAGAATTATTTAAAGCTAAAAATCAAGATGAGCCTTTGATAAGCAGGATGAGCCGATTTAGAAAAGAATTTATCAAAAACATGGATCCGCATAATACAAAGCATATAGCCGATATGGAAGGCGGGTCTGCAGCAAAAAGGCTAAATATGTTTTTACGCTGGATGGTAAGGTCTAAGGATAAGGGGGTCGATTTCGGTTTATGGAAAAGCGTTAAACCGTCTGAGCTCTACCTCCCCTTGGATGTTCACTGTGCCCGAAGGGGAAGAGCTCTAGGCCTTTTAACCCGAAAACAAAACGACCGCAAAGCCGTAGAAGAAATAACGGAACGTCTTAGAGAATTTTGTCCCGAAGATCCCGCAAAATACGACTTTGCTCTTTTTGCCCCCGAAGTCGAAAAGGCCTTAGCAGAAAGAAATTACCTCCACAGGAATTCGGGATAGTAGCCTTCTTTTACCTTATTTTCAAGTTCTTTTTTAACAATTTCTCTGTCTTCGGGATAGGTCATTCCGAACCATCTTTCGGTGGTAGTATAAACCTTAACCTTACCTAAGCCCTTTTTCATCATTGCACCTACACCTTCAGGCAAAAGACATTCGGCTTTTTCGCTTTCTGCATATTTGTGGATAAAGTCTTTAAAATACTCATTCATAAAATCGAAAATTTTAGGAGAGAAGCCGAATAGATTCATCGAAACAGTTTCCTTGCCTGAAAATTCGACGGTCTTTCCCTCATGCTCGGAAACAATCTTTTCGACTGAACCTTCTTTTTTGTACGCAATATCCTTATGCTCGGTTATTCCGATAAGGTAACCGTTCCCTACTTGGCAGACCCCTCTCGAAACGGAACCGGAGCGGCTCAAGGTTTTATCCAAGATATAACCGACCATAGCGTGTTCCGTAGAATCATTTGACAGGGTTGAAAGATGGGTTGCTATCGTTTTATAAGCCGAGCGGCCGTAGTAGTCATCGGCATTTATAACCGCAAAAGGCTCATTTATCTTTAACTCCGCAGACAAAATAGCATGAGCAGTTCCCCAAGGTTTTTTCCGATTAACGGCCCTTTTTATTTGCTCATCGGTTAAAAACCCGTCCATAGATTGGAATACATAATCGGCATTGCAATTGCGTGCAATCCTATTAAAAAAGCGCTCTCTAAAATCGTTTTCAATATCTTCCCTAATTATAAAGACAACCTTTCCAAAGCCGTTATTCATCGCGTCATAAACGGCATAGTCTAATAAGGTTTCATCATGCCTTCCGACAGCAGCTATTTGTTTTACTCCTCCATATCGGCTGCCCATCCCGGCAGCTAGAACTAAAAGAGTTGGTTTCATAAATACACCTCCCATAAAAAATTAAAGTTAGGTTAAAATCCAATTTGCACTATCATATCACATAATTACAATAAATAAAAGACATTTCCAAATTTTCCCCGACGGTTGACATTATTATCAAAAAAATACTAAAATATTCCTTATAAAATTATAAAGCGAGAAAACTATGGCTATTATAATAAAGACAACAGGGAAGTCTATCCCAAAAAAGATAATGCACAACAGCGATTTTCCCGCTTCTTTAGATACTTCGGATGAATGGATCAGAAGCCACACAGGGATAGGAAGCCGCTATATAGCTTCCCAAGAAGACACAAGTGCATCCCTCGGTGCCGAGGCCTGTAAGCAGGTCTTGGCAAATGAAAATCTAAATCCTCAGGATATAGACTTAATTATCTGCGCCACAGCCACGGCAGAATACCAAGGCTTTCCGTCGAATGCCTGTCTTATCCAAAAAGAACTGGGTGCAAAAAATGCGGCATGTTTTGACCTGTCGGCAGCATGCTCAGGCTTTTTATACGCAATAGATACGGCAGCAGCCCTCATGGAAAGGCACGGCCGGCGTTATGCCCTTGTCTGCGGCACCGAAGTTTTAAGCAAAATAATCGATTGGCAAGACCGTTCTACCTGCGTACTATTCGGAGACGGAGCCGGGGCAGCCCTCCTTGAAAACACCTTTGATAATTCAAAGCGGGGCATAGGCTCGGTAATTTTAGGTTCTGACGGAACAGGTTATGAAGCTCTTTATATGGCAGACCATCTAAAAATGAACGGAAGAACCGTCTACAATTTTGCAGTCGGCGTTATAACCGAAACCGTAAAAAGCCTTCTTCAAAAAGAAAACATCAATATGGAAGATGTAGACTTGGTTGTATGCCACCAAGCCAATAAGCGTATTTTAGAAGCCGCCGCAAAAAGACTTAACACCGATATGAGCAAATTCGCATGCAATATGGAAAACTACGGAAACACTTCGGCAGCTTCCATTCCGATAACCCTCGATGATTTAAGGCTTCAAGGAAAATTAACTGAAGGAACAACAATAATTACGGCAGGCTTTGGGGCCGGGCTCACTTGGGGCGGTGCCGTTATAAGATTTTAGAATAAATATAGTAAAGAGAGGATTATGATGAACAGTATATTTTTATTTTCGGGGCAGGGTGCCCAATTTAAGGGTATGGCTCAAGATATTGTTGACGAATATGGAGCCGCAAAGGACCTAATCAAAAAAATCGGCGATATAACCGGAGAGGATATCGATGCCCTTTTACGGCACACCGAAAACGAAGAACTTTCAAGAAGCGATAAGAGCCAGTTGGCTATAATTGCGGTTGAGACGGCTATTCTTGCCGTTTTAAAAGAAAAAGGAATCAGCCCTAAGGCCGTTGCAGGTTTCAGTCTGGGCGAATTTTCGGCCCTCTATGCTTCCGGTATTTTAAGCTTTGACGATATGATTCGCATCGTACAAAAACGAGGAACTATTATGCAGGCAGCCTGCGATAAGATTGCAGCCAGAGCAACAGAAGGCTCCGGTGCCCTAGGCATGTCGGCTATTTTAAAACTTGAGCCCGAAAAAGTTCTGGAGCTATTAAAGCCCTATTCCGACCCCAAAAGCGGCATAGTATTTGCTGCCAATATGAATAGTCCCGTTCAAACCGTTATCTCGGGAACGGCGGAGGGCTTAAGCCTTGCAGAAGACTTGTGCAAGGAAGCCGGAGCAAAAAGATGCGTCCGCCTTGCGGTTGCGGGCCCCTTCCACTCCCCCCTAATGGAAGAAGCGGCAAAAGAATTTGAAGAGGTCTTAAAAAGCTTTGACTTTAAAGCCCCTCAAATCCCTGTATTTTCAAACGTTACGGGCAAGCAAGTAAAATCGGGAGAAGAAGCAAAAGCAAACGCAGTCCTTCACCTTACCCATCCCGTCCTATGGACGAGCGAAGAAAAGGAAATCGCTTCTTTGAGCGGAAGTTTAAAACCTTTCCGCCTCTTGGAAGTAGGCCCGGGAAACACCCTGTGCAATCTTTGGAGAGACAGCGGTTTTGCATCGGATGAACTCGCATGTTCCCCGACAGGTACATTGGAACAGCTAAATAAGATTATCGAATAGAAACGGAATATGCGGTTTATAAACAAACAGCTTGAAAAAATTTAAAGGAGATGTCTATGTCGGAACTTGCTTTTGAACAACTTTCAGCACAAGTTGATATGCTTTCCTATACGGAAAGACTTAGGCTGCTTGATAAAATAGTTAAGACTTTACACAAACCTGTAAAAACTCATAAAAGGGAAGATTCAGACTTTAACGCTGCCTTTGGATTATGGAAGGACAGAAACATTTCAGTTGAAGAGATAAGAAATAAAGCATGGGGACGTTCTTAATGCTTTACCTTTGTGATACTTGTATTCTGATAGACTACCTTCGAGGGAAACTTGAGGCTCAGCAAAAACTTCAACAAGACAGAGAGCAAGGTTTGGGCATGTCTTCCGTTACTTATATGGAGTTAATGGTTGGGGCTTTGAACAAGCGTGAAGCCGGTATTATAAAAAAGGCTTTTTCTGATTTTGAGATTGTGGAAATTTCTGAAACAATTTCTATAAAGGCAAAGCACCTGATTGAAAAGTATACTAAAAGTCATGGACTTTTGATTCCTGATGCTTTGATTGCCTCTACGGCATTAGAGTTGGGATTGCCGTTGTATACTACAAATATCAAAGACTTTCGGTTTATTACCGATTTAATTTTGGCATAGATTAAAATGTAAAACAATTTTATCTATAGAGTTTTGTGAGAAAGAATTTTTTGCTAAAGCACAAAACATCGTAATTAATGGAGGTATGAATGTTATTAAAAGGAAAAAAAGCATTGGTAACAGGCTCTTCGCGAGGAATCGGAAAAGAGGTTGTTAGAAGATTTATTGAAGAGGGAGCCGAAGTTTGGGGCTTATGTACAAAACCTTCTGCAAGCAAGGCGGAAATGGAAGCTTTTGCAAAAGAAAAAGGAAGCACATTTCATGAAATATACGCTGACTGCGGCAATGCGGAAGGCCTTACCGAAACGGTAAAAAAAGCCCTCGAAGAATCCGGCGGCTTTGACATACTTGTAAACAACGCAGGTATTACAAGAGACGGCCTTTCATTTAGGATGAAGCTTTCCGACTGGGAAGACGTTTTACGCGTAAACTTAACAGGCGTTTTTGTCGCCTCGCAAATTGTTTCTTCCGATATGATTAGAAAAAGAGCCGGCTCGATTATCAATATGACAAGTATCGTAGGCCTTCACGGTCAAGGCGGACAGGTCAACTATTCCGCAAGCAAGGCTGGCCTTATAGGTTTTACAAAGAGCCTTGCAAAAGAAACGGCAGGAAGAGGAGTACGCGTAAACGCCATCGCCCCCGGCTATATCGAAACCGATATGACAGCCGCCGTAAACGAAGAAATGCGGAAGGCATGGATCGAGGGCATTCCCTTAAAAAGAGCAGGGCTGCCCCTAGACATAGCAAACGCCGCAGTCTTTTTGGCTTCGGACTTATCGCTTTATATAACCGCCCAAGTCCTAGGAGTCGACGGCGGACTGGGAGCATAACAGGCAATGAAGCTAAGAAACCGCTAAGAACGCCGAGAGCACAAAGAAATTTAAAGAATGAGTTATAAAGACTCCCTAAATATTCTTTGCGGTCATTGCGATCTCTGCGGTTAAATTAAACAAGAAACAGTTCTGGAGGTATGATATGATTGTAAAACCAATGGTTAGGAACAATATTTGTCTAAACGCTCATCCGCAAGGATGCAAAAAAGGCGTTGAGGATCAAATAGAGTACACAAAAAAGAGAATTACCGCTGAGGTAAAAGCCGGAGCAAAAGCCCCTAAAAACGTGCTGGTTCTCGGCTGCTCGAACGGTTACGGACTTGCAAGCCGGATAACGGCAGCATTCGGCTATGGGGCCGCCACTATCGGCGTTTCCTTTGAAAAAGCCGGAAGCGAAACAAAGTACGGCACACCCGGCTGGTACAACAACCTGGCCTTTGACGAGGCTGCCAAAAGGGAAGGCCTTTATTCCGTAACTATAGACGGAGACGCCTTTTCCGATGAAATCAAGGCACAAGTAATCGAAGAAGCCAAAAAGAAAGGAATTAAATTCGATCTTATAGTTTACAGCTTGGCAAGCCCTGTAAGAACCGATCCCGACACAGGCATAATGCACAAGTCCGTCTTAAAACCCTTCGGTAAAACATTTACAGGCAAGACAGTCGATCCCTTTACGGGAGAACTAAAAGAAATCTCCGCCGAACCTGCAAACGATGAAGAAGCCGCTGCAACCGTTAAGGTTATGGGAGGAGAAGACTGGGAACGCTGGATAAAGCAGCTTTCAAAAGAAGGTCTTTTAGAAGAAGGCTGCATTACCCTAGCCTATTCCTATATCGGCCCTGAGGCCACTCAAGCCCTCTACCGAAAGGGCACCATAGGAAAGGCAAAAGAACACCTTGAAGCAACTGCCCACCGCCTAAACAAAGAAAACCCGTCAATACGGGCCTTCGTTTCGGTGAACAAGGGCTTGGTAACAAGGGCAAGTGCGGTAATCCCCGTAATTCCCCTATACCTCGCTTCCTTGTTTAAGGTTATGAAAGAAAAAGGAAACCACGAGGGCTGTATCGAGCAGATTACCCGCCTTTATGCCGAAAGACTCTACCGTAAAGACGGCACCATCCCCGTCGATGAAGAAAACAGAATCCGTATCGACGACTGGGAGCTTGAAGAAGACGTTCAAAAGGCGGTTTCGGCTTTAATGGAAAAAGTAACCGGCGAAAATGCCGAAAGCCTAACCGACCTTGCAGGCTACCGCCACGACTTTTTAGCCTCAAACGGCTTTGATGTAGAAGGCATCAACTACGAAGCCGAGGTAGAAAGGTTCGACAGGATTTAATTGAGGTAATGGCAAAAGATATTCAGGTGCGGAACAGTGTCAGCGATTTTCTCATTTTTACTAAGCAAACGGGCGGAGATGGTATACAGGTTCGATTGCATGACGAGAATATTTGGCTGACACAAAAGTCGATGGCTCAATTATTTGATTGTTCAATCGATAACATTGCTCTACACTTAAAAAACATATTTCAAACAGGAGAGCTTGATGAAATGGCAACTACCGAGGATTCCTCGGTAGTTCAAAAAGAGGGTGAAAGAAATGTGAGTAGGAACATGAAGTTTTACAATCTTGATGCCGTTATTTCCGTAGGATACCGTATTAACTCCGTTCGAGCAACTCAGTTCCGTAAATGGGCAACGGATGTATTAAAACAATTTACCATTAAAGGCTATGTACTTGATAAAACCCGCTTGGAAAACGGACAAATTTTCGATGAAAACTATTTTGACCATCTGCTTGATGAAATAAGAGAAATCCGTGCAAGTGAGCGCAAGTTCTATCAAAAAATAACGGATATTTATGCGACAGCCTCAGATTATTCTCCCAACTCCATAATCTCAAAGACATTTTTTGCAACCGTACAAAATAAACTGCACTATGCAATTCACGGCTCTACTGCTGCAGAAGTTATTTATACACGAGCTGATTATCAAAAGAAAAACATGGGGCTTACTTCATGGAAAAATTCACCTAAGGGTAAAATATTAAAGAGCGATGTCAGCATTGCAAAAAATTACTTATCTGAAACGGAATTGCAGGATTTAAATCAATTTGTTTCCATGTATTTGGACTATGCTGAACGGCAGGCAAAAAAGAAAATACCAATGACAATGGAAGACTGGGCTAAAAAGCTGGATGTTTTTTTGGAGTTCAACGAAGAAGCTATTTTAACAGACAAGGGTAAGGTATCGACAGCGATTGCAAAAAGTTTTGCCGAATCAGAATTTGAAAAATACCGTATCATTCAGGATAAGACCTTTGTTTCCGATTTTGACAAATACTTAGCGGAATTGGAAAATACCATTAGCGGATAATTATAAAATATGGAAGATTATAATAAAGAGTTTAAAATCGATATTCCTAAAAAACAACCCGAATATTATATTTCCGATAACGGGGCAATTGAATATGTCGGCAGTGCCAAGGACGGCCGGTGGATTGTAAAAACAAAGAATTAGACATTTATATATGGGGGATTTTAATAACACTTATGAAAAAATTTTTAATGATAACGATTACAGTATGTTTATTAGCAGGCGGTGTAAATGCCTTTGCCTATGGAATCAATAGCTTTACGGTTTATGATGCACAAGATAATATTGTACACAAGATAACCGCCAAGAGCAAAGTCAATGCGTTATATCTGCTTTTTCAAGAATCTTTGCAGATAGCAGCTGACGAAGCTTTTTTTATGGAATTACCTAAAGACGCACAAGTGTTATATCGTTATGTTCTTTCATATAATTACGGTGATGATGAGCAGTATTTCAGTTTTATAGTATATAAAAATTATCCTCTTTGCCGGATTCCCCAATTACAGGAAAAGGAGGATATCCCAAAAGAATTAACATGGAAACTTTTTAAATACGCATACGAAATCGCCAGCAGGCCTGCTGAGGTGAAAAAACAGCTTTCTTATTCTGCGAAAAATTCTTATATCCGCATATATGATGATAAGGGCTCTCTTTTACTATTTACTGCAGGGGAAAAAATTCTGGATATGTTCGACACATTGTTTGGAAAAGATATCGCCGAAATCGAAATCGAAGAAAGAAATTTGAAAAGCCTTTTTACCGCCGAAAGCATTCATGATGGCCGAGAAGTCCTTGTGCATTATTCATTTATGGATGATGACAAAATTATGAAGCTGTATATTTACAAAGACACAAAAGAAATGAATATAACAACCGATACCGGAGTTCTAAAAGTAAACCTTTCAGAAGAAGCGTATAGAATTTTAAGCAGCCCTAAAAGCTTTCAAAAAGAATTCGAAAAAAGAAGATGATAAAAAATGAAGTTTATGGATAGTTGGTAATGAATAATGTAATTATACAATACCAATTAAAGGACTGAACATTTATGAAAAAATTTTTGACGGTATTATTTTTAACAGGATTGTTGACAACGCGTATCGCAGCAGCGGAAAATCCTGCAAAAACCGCAGGCTCAGGAAGAGCAATACTCGGTATAAGCGACGACCAAAAAGAGATAGTCGTAACAGCGGTAACGGCAGACGGTTCTGCAGTACATGTTGAAGGTTGCACGGTTACGGAATTACCGAGCGGAGAAGAAACGATCCTCACGGCAACAGGAGCAAAGGTTATCCTTAAAGGCGCTATTACCAAGCTGGACTGTGGAGGCAACCGGCTTACAGAGCTTAACGTACAGGGGTTAACAGCTTTACAAAAATTATTCTGCGATGACAATCTGCTTACTTCGCTTGATGTCAGCGGTGTAACCGCTTTGCAAAGCTTGAGCTGCGGAGAGAATCTACTGACCTCGCTCGACGTATCGGGTTTAACCGGTTTACGGGAACTGTACTGCAACCGCAATCATCTGTCTTCGCTTGATGTACAGAGTTTAACCGCTTTGCAGGATTTGTTCTGCAACGCCAATAAACTTACTTCGCTTAACGTACAAGACCTAAAAGTGTTACAGAGACTGCACTGTAACAGCAACCGGCTTACTTTACTCAATGTTCGGGATTTAAGTGCTTTACAGGAACTGGACTGCGTAGGTAATGAACTTACCTCGCTTGATGTACATGGCGTAACCGCCTTATGGGAACTGGAATGCAGCAAAAACATGCTTACTTTGCTCGATGTACAAAGTTTAACTTCCTTATCGAAGCTGGACTGTTCCGCAAATCAACTTACCTCACTAGACGTACGGAACTTAGCAGCTTTGGAGGAACTGGATTGTAGTAACAATAAACTTACCGCACTTTATGTGCAGGGATTGAATGCGTTACAGGAACTGAACTGTTCCGAAAATGAGCTCACCTCACTCGAAATACAGGGTTTGACTGCTTTGGAAGTACTGGATTCCGGCCGCAATGACCTTACCTCACTCGATGTACAAGGATTACCGGCTTTAAAGATACTGAGCTGTACTGTCAATGAGCTTACCTCACTCAAAGTACGGGACTTACCGGCCTTGGAAAAACTGGACTGTTCCGTAAATCAACTTACCTCAATCGATATACTAGAGTTAACCGCTTTAAAGGAACTGAACTGTTCCTTAAATCAATTTACCTCAATCAATATACTGAAGTTAACCGCTTTAAAGGAACTGGACTGTTCCACAAATCAACTTACCTCACTAGACGTACGGAACTTAGCAGCTTTGGAGAAACTGGATTGCAGGGACAATAAACTTACCTCGCTTAATGTGCAAGGATTGAATACATTACAGAAATTGTACTGTTCCGAAAATGAGCTTACCTCACTCGAAATACAAGGCTTAAAGACGTTGCAGAAACTGAACTGTTACAAAAACAAGCTTACCTCACTCAATGTACA
Organism: Treponema denticola ATCC 35405; assembly: GCF_000008185.1. Classification (NCBI taxonomy): domain Bacteria; kingdom Pseudomonadati; phylum Spirochaetota; class Spirochaetia; order Treponematales; family Treponemataceae; genus Treponema; species Treponema denticola. The sequence goes on along the minus strand of NC_002967.9, from coordinate 632,584 downwards.
GGGGCTGACCGCTTTACAGTGGCTGAATTGCGGGTATAATGAACTTACAACACTTAACCTAAAAGGCTTACACGCATTGCGTGACCTGGAGTGCTTTAACAATAATCTTCCTGAACTCGACGTACAGGACATAAACACCTTACAAAGACTGAACTGTTATCATAATAAACTTTCTACTCTTGAACTATCAACATTACACGGTTTACAGGAACTGTGCTGCTATGATAACCTTTTTAACGAAAAAACCCTTATCCGGATACTAACCGCCCTGCCCGATAGGAAGCAAAAAAAAGAAGGCAGAGCTTTGATATATGGTAAAAAAAATGATCTAAGGGAAGGAACTATAACGGATTTTTCTTCTTCCGCCGAATTAAAAGCTGCTTTTGAAGCTGCAAAAGCAAAAAACTGGAGATTCTATAAACGGGATACAGTTGGAAATGAGGAAGAGGTTTAAGATGCTTAAAAATGGATTTTTATAAGGGATAGACACTCTGCCTGTATAAATGATAAAATGTCGGCCTTTACGGTTAAATAAATAAAACTTTAAGGAGATTTTATGAAAGAAGATTTTATTTTGAAAGTGATAGAAAAGTTTGAAAAAGGCGATGCTGTGGTCCTGCAGATAAAGCAGGACGACTGTGAGCTTATCTTAAAAAAAGAAGGAGCCTTTCCTAAAAAAGAAGCTGCCATTCAGTCAGGTGCGTGCGGAGGAGTGCAGACCGCCTATCCTATGCCCTATGCAGCGATACCGGCAGGATTTCAATCCGGCCTTCCGGCGGGCATCCCGACAGCTCCGGCAGGAACAACCGGGCAAGCGGCAGCGCCTCAAGCAGCAAGTCCTGCTGCAGAATCTCCTGCTCAAGCATCACCCGCAGCTTCATCGGCTCAAAACCTACTCGAAGTAAAAAGCCCCATTGTCGGAACCTTTTACAGGGCCCCGTCTCCCGATTCTCCGCCCTATGTTGAAAAAGGCAGCTCGGTAAAAAAAGGCCAACCCCTTTGTGTGCTTGAAGCCATGAAAATGATGAATACCCTCGAATGCGAATATGACGGAGTTATCGAGGAAATCTTAGTTTCAAACGGAGACCTTGTAGAATTCGATCAGGTCTTGTTTAAGATAAAGGCTAAGTAGGAAGGTTCCTATGATTAAAAAAATACTTATCGCCAACAGAGGCGAGATAGCCGTGAGGGTTATCCGCTCCTGCCGCGAAATGGGAATAAAAACCGTCGCCGTTTACTCTACGGCGGACAAGGACTGTCTTCATGTGCTTTTAGCTGATGAAGCAGTCTGCATAGGCCCGCCCCCCTCGGCTAAAAGCTATCTTAACAAAGAAGCTCTTATCACGGCAGCCCTTTGCACTTCCTGTGAGGCAGTGCATCCGGGGGTAGGCTTTTTATCGGAAAATGCAGGTTTCGCCCGCGAGGTAGAAAATGCAGGGCTCTTTTGGATAGGGCCAAAACCCGACACAATCGAAATGCTCGGCGATAAGGTCCGCGCTCGCGAAACAGCCGTAAAAAGCGGACTTCCCGTGACACCCGGTTCGGATGGAGCTATAAAGGAGTTGGCTGAAGCCAAAAAAACGGCCGAAAAATGCGGCTATCCCGTAATCATTAAAGCTGCCTCAGGCGGCGGCGGAAAAGGGATGCGCATCGTTTATAAAGAATCGGAATTAGCCGAAAACCTAAAAATCGCTTCCGCCGAAGCCGAAGCCAATTTTGCCGACGGCACGGTTTATATCGAAAAATATCTGGTAGATCCGCGCCATGTAGAGCTTCAAATTCTGGGCAATGGTAAAGGAGCCGTTTCCGTTTTGGGTGAAAGGGATTGCTCGGTTCAAAAAAATCATCAGAAGTTGATAGAAGAAAGCCCCTCTCCGGCCGTAAGCGAGGAAATGCGGGAAGCCATGTGTAAGGGGGCTGTCAGCCTTTTTTCTTCCCTTAAATACCGCGGGGCGGGAACAATCGAGTTCCTAGTATCAGGCAATAATTTCTACTTTATGGAAGTAAACGCCCGAATTCAGGTAGAGCATCCCGTTTCGGAGATGATTACCGGCACCGATATAATTGCAGAACAAATCCGTGTTTGTACAGGGGAAAACATGAAGTTTGCCCAAGGGATTTTGCCTACTAAAGGCTGGGCTATCGAGGCTAGAATAAACGCCCGCTCTCCAGGGCTCATAAAGAATTTAAGGGTTCCCGGAGGAAACGGAGTGCGTTTTGACAGCTTTTTGTACCAAGGCTATTCGGTAGTTCCGTTTTATGACTCGATGACGGCTAAACTCATCGTTCACGGGGCTGACAGGGCCAATGCTATCCAAAAGCTGCTTTGCGCCCTCGATGAGCTTAAAATTGAAGGCATTACCTGCAATATCGAAGAACAAAAGATTATACTTAACTCAAAAAAGTTCAAATCGGGTGTTTTCGGTACAGGGCTCTATGAAGAGCTTTTTGGAAATAAGTAAGGAGAGTTGATAAACAGTTCGGCAGAAATTCAGCCTCACTGTTTATCTGACGAGTTTTGTGCTTTGCACAAAACATCGCATTATTGATTGCCGTTTCTCACAGGTGTTGCGAAACGGCGTAAAAAGTCAAATCGAAAATTGATATTTTTTCATTGACTTTTTATAGGAGACTTAAAATGGATTGTCCTAGTTGTAAAGTATCATACGATGAAGAGGTTTTTACAGATAACCTGATGGTTTGTCCTCATTGCAATTGCCATTTACGCATAGAACCGAGGCAGAGGATTACCTATCTGACCGATGAAAATTCGTTTCAAGAGCTGTATCCGAACCTCAAAACATGTAACCCCATCGAAATGGAAGGTTATGAAGAAAAGATTTCGGCTGCTGAAGAAAAAGCGTCCTTAAACGAAGCCGTTATTACAGGTTCTTGTAAGATTAAAGGAAGAGATGCCCTCTTAGCCCTCATGTCCTTTCACTTTATGGGAGGTTCTATGGGCTCCGTTGTAGGCGAAAAGATTTCGCGGCTTATGCTAAAGGGAGCAACCGAAAGGATACCTGTAATTATCTATGCGACTTCAGGCGGAGCACGAATGCAGGAAGGGCTTTTTTCGCTGATGCAGATGGCCAAAACTTCGAGTGCGGCTGCCGAGTTGGATGAAAAAGGAGTTCCTCTTTTTATAATGCTATGCGACCCTACCACGGGAGGTGTTACGGCAAGTTTTGCAATGCTTGGCGATATAACGGCAGCGGAACCGGGAGCCCTTATTGGATTTGCAGGCCCTAGAGTTATCGAAGGCACCATCCGCCAGCAGCTGCCAGAAGGATTTCAGCGGGCGGAATTTCAGTTGGAAAAAGGCTTTGTGGACTGTATAGTGCCGCGCCAAGAGCAAAGGCAGTTTTTTGCCCGCATGATTGACGCTCACAGCCTCGGCCTTAAAGAAACCCCTAAAAAGAAAAAGGCCTAAAGTTTTTATAGGAGAAATCTATGAGCAATAAGGATCAAACGAATCTATTAAATAACCTAAAGGATATAGCCCAAAAAGCGGGGCTTGATATAAGCGAGGAGCTTGCAAAAATAAACGCAAAACTTGAAAGCTCAACAGCTCTTTCCAAAACATGGGAAAGGGTAGAACTCGCCCGCCACAGCGACAGGCCCAGAACCTTGGACTACATCAACTTGATTTTCGATAATTTTACCGAGCTTCACGGCGATAGATTTTTCGGCGATGACCCTGCCATGATAGGCGGAATAGGCTTTATCGACGGAATGCCGGTTACGGTAATAGGTACCCAAAAGGGAAGAAACTTACGCGAAACCATCGACAGGAACGGAGGTATGGCAAACCCTGAAGGCTACCGCAAAGCCATGCGCCTTGCAAAACAGGCCGAAAAATTTAAACGGCCGATTATTACCTTTATCGACACTCAAGGGGCCTACCCCGGCCTTGGTGCCGAAGAAAGAGGAATCGGAGAAGCCATCGCCTTTAACTTGAGGGAATTCAGCCGCCTAAAAACGCCCATAATCTGCATAATCATAGGCGAAGGAGGTTCCGGCGGAGCCCTCGGCATAGGAGTCGGAGACAAAATTTACATGCTTGAAAACGCCATCTTCTCGGTTATATCCCCGGAAGGATGCGCTTCAATTCTATTGAGGGATTCAAGCAGGGCAAAAGATGCAGCCGCCATGCTTAAAATTACCAGCCAAGAAGTTCTTGATCTAAAGGTAATTAACGGCATCATCCCCGAACCCGAAAAAGGAGCTCACACCGATCCCAAAAAAACCGCCGATGCTATAAAGGAGCAAATCCTAAAGGATTTAGCCGACCTTACAAAACGCGACCCCGCCGTCTTGGTAAAATACCGAAGCAAAAAGATAAGAAGCATAGGAAAGTATTCGGAATAAACCCTATAGTTCATTTTTTTAATTTTATTAAAAAACCCGTATCGGATCTTAGTTTCCAATACGGGTTTTATTGCAAGTAAGCCTGTTTACTTGTTAATATGAATTACTTAGCAGCATTTTCAATCATGTCAATGTTTTCATCATTTGAAATAATCTCAAGAGCCTTCATAATGTCGTTATAAAGAATGCGGTCTTCGGTAACCTTGGAGATATGCTTTCGAATAAGCTTCATCATCTCTCCTGTTCCCTTGCCGTACTTTTTTACTCCCCTTAAATCGCAGGCTTGAGCAGCCGTAAGCCACTCAATAGCAAGAACATGGCGTACGTTTTTAACGATTTCGGTTATTTTTCGGGCAGCGGTTGTTCCCATACTTACGTGGTCTTCCTTATTTCCTGATGAGGTAATGGAGTCAACACTGGCAGGATGAGCCAATACCTTGTTTTCCGAAACAAGGGAGGCCGCCGTATATTGAGGGATCATAAAGCCTGAATTTACTCCGCCGTTTTCTATTAAGAAGGCAGGAAGGCCTCCGTTTAACTGCGGGTTTACAAGGCGTTCGATTCGGCGCTCGCTTATGTTTGCAAGCTCGCTGACGGCAATCCCCAAGAAGTCCATAGTAATAGCTATGGGCTGACCGTGGAAGTTTCCGCCTGAAATAACATCATGATTGTCCGGGAAGACGAGCGGGTTATCGGTTACGGCATTGATTTCTATCTCTAAAACCTTGCGCACATAGGCAATAGCATCGGCACTTGCTCCGTGAACTTGCGGAACGCATCTGAGCGTATAGGGGTCTTGAACGTCATTTTCTCTTGTATTGATAGATGAACTGCCCTTTAACATTTTGAGAATAAAGGCGGCCGTATCAATCTGTCCCTTGTGCGGACGGGATTTATGGATTCTGGGGTCGAGGGCTGCGGTAATTCCCCTAAAGGCTTCAAATACCAAGGAAGCGCCCATGTTTGCAGCCTTGAGAAGCTGTTCTGCATCGTGCAGGGCTAAGGCTCCGATACCGGACATTACGGGTGTACCGTTAATTATACCGAGTCCGTCTTTTCCCGAAAGGACGACAGGCTTTAAACCGGCTTTTGCAAGAGCTGCCTTTCCTTCCATAAGCTTGCCCTCATAATAGGCCTTTCCCTCTCCTATCATTACAAGGGCAATATGAGCAAGGTTTGCCAAGTCACCGCTTGCTCCTAATGAACCTTTTTCGGGTACATAGGGGATTACACCCTTGTTTAACATATCTACAAGAATATCCGGGACAGACGGGGTTACTCCCGAAAAACCGCTCGCATGAGTGTTAAGCCTTAAAAGCATTATAGCCCTAACTATGTCTTCGGGGAAGGGATTGCCTACACCGCAGGCATGGCTTAATATTAAATTCCTCTGCAGAGCACCGTTTTGATCCTTGGTAATGGTTACGGTGGATAATTCTCCAAAGCCGGTCGAAATGCCGTAAGTAGGTTTACCGCTTTTTACGATATCATCTACAATCTTCTTTGAATCTTTGATTCTTTTTTTTGCATCTGCGGACAGCTTTACTTCCGCTCCGTGGCGGGCAACAGCTACAACGTCTTCTATTGTTAAACTGCTGCCGGTTACTGTTACTGGTTTTACTTTCATTTTTTGCTCCTTATATTTTTATTTTGAATAAGCTATTTCATAAGTGTAAATTCTGCAATTACAGGATGATGATCCGAAACTTCAAAATTTAAATCTGTTGTTTTTACTCCGATAATTTCAACATTGGGAGAACATATAAACCCATCTATTATCGTAGTGTAATTTTCTCCTTTAACATAGGGCTTTTCCAAAAGTCGGACTGTAGGCGTAGAGCTATCAAAGCCCCACTTCCATTCCTTGCCTATAAAATCTGCAGGTAAATATTCTATCCATTCAAGAAATTCCTCAGGTGTAGTGTAAGGCATAAAACGATTTTTTTCTACCCCCGGAAAGAGGGAATTCCAATCTCCTCCGGCAATTACCCAATGTCCTTCATTATAAAATTTTAAAGCAAGGTTTCGTAAATATTCCATTTCTTGCTTTCTTAATACGCCGGCAGCATCGTAGGCTGAAAGATGTAAATTTATTATATAAAGATTTTTATCCGGAACATCTGTTTTGATTTCAGAAACCAGAAGGCAACGCTTTAAGTTGACGGTTTTTAATGGCCATGAAAAAGTTCCGGGAAGCTGAAGCCTTTCCGCATTTTCTATTCCATATTTACTTAAAGTAAAAATACCGCTTTTTACTCTTCCCAATGGATTTAAAACGGGAGCCGGCACTAGCAGCGACCGATTCCAGCAACTTTCGTGACAAAACAAATGTCAGGTTGAAGCGGGTGTTATGTGTTAATTTTCAATTTCCCTTTTAAATAAAATTATAAGCAAAACTTTTATATCTTAATAGTTCGATTAAATTCTTGCCCCCACTCTTTTAGCTAAATATCCAAAACTTGATTATCATCATCATACATATTAAAAAAAATTATTTTACATTTTTTTCTAGTTACTCAGCAAATTGAGTAACGGTATAGTAAAGACAATAGTAATGTAATCAATATGCGAACTATAATATGAGACCATTCTAAATTCCCACCCACATAACCGGTAAAAATTACTAATGGAATCATTAACACTAAAGAAAGATATACAAGCCATGGTAGATTCGTAACCGCAGCCGAAATCAACAAAATAGATCCGACAAAATACAGCAAGTGAACAGTTTTGAAACCTGTCCCCTTAATTTCCGCAATCACTGCAATAAGAGTCAGAATTGCATACAATCCGATAAATCCTCTAGAAAAAATATTAAGTATAGTTTTCAATTTTCTCCCCCTTTAAATAAAATTATAAGCAAAATTTTTATATCTTAATAGTTCGATTGTAATTAAACCAAGTTATTTGAGATAATGCACATATAGGTAACATTATCATCATATATCAAGGGTCTTATTTTACACTAATATAATAGTTAAAATTATAATTTTTGTCAAGCCAACGGAAGTTACACATTCAAAAACCTTTTCCCAAAGCAAAGCGGAACTTAAAAAATAAAATTTTTTTAAGAATAAAAACCTTGAACTATTGAGAAATATTGTGTATAATATGGGGATGACTATTTATACGGATTTACTACACTTGTTGCGGATGTTTTCTTTACGTAGAAACAATGCTCAAGTGACCTTACAACCTTTTCAAGATTATCTCCACCGCTACGCACGGCATTTTTTACAGCAAAAACAGGATTTGGCTGTTCTTCTTGAAATTTCTCTCGAAACTCTTTTAAGTGAACTAAAAAAAATACAAGATGAAGGGGATATCGAAATAACAACGGATAAGTCCAATACAACCATTATATTTGTTCCATATTTCCATGTAGACAATATATCCAGACAATATGCACATCTCGAGCAGCACCCCGACATTCCTTTTCCTCTTTTATCCGATCTACCTAGGAATTTTCCGGGAAAACTCTTAAAAACAATAAGCGTTTCAGATGATCTGGCTGAGTTAAACCCCGAATCAAGGGAAAATTCTTTTTTATATGCCTTAAACTACAATGGAGACATCCCTGCCCTCGTTTTCCCCGGCTCTTACACAACCGAAAAACTCTTAAATTTAGCCTTAGGTAAGATTAAACTTTTTCTATCAAAAGATGAAAGCAGGGATTATATGCAAAAAAGGCTCATGGTGGCCAATCCCGGTAAGGAATTTACGGTTAAAACATTTATCACAAAAATTATGGCACATAGTGTTAACAGCTTTCAAAATGTTAAAGAATCCGGCGATAACTATATATTATGGGGACAGTTATGCGCCTTCATAAAACAGGAATTTGCCAAAAAGAATGAAAAGCTGCCTGATGAGATAGCTTTATTACAGGCTGCCGGAATCTTGGAATATTTAAATAACTATTACAGAAATAAGGCTCAAAAAGATGTCCAAACGGACACTGCTTTAAAAAACCTCCTTCTAGCTTTTCAGAAGGCGCCTTATTATTTTACAATGAAGCAGATAACACAATTTACCGATTCCAGAGGGGTTCCACTGCTTGGGCAATACTCTGAGGAAACCTTACAGAATTTTATGAAGGAAAAAGCCAGCTCCTCGGAAAAGTATATAATTCCGGATATTCTTACCTTTACAAATTCTTCAAATGATAGATTCTATTTGCTTACTGAAAAGGTTGTTCCTCTTTTGATATCCCTCATTAATGAAGCAAGAAAACCGGTTAGAGAGCTATGTATAAAAAAATGGCATGAGATGTTAATGAATTTTGAGCAAGATGACTCAATGAAAAATGACACGGCTTTTAATGAATTATTAAAAGAAATAACCGCTCATTCGGCACCGAATCTATACGGACTTTTAAATGCTCCGTTTATTTTATCAATCATCGCAGATCCCCGCTTAAATGAAATTCAAGCCATGGAAATAAACAGAATTTTTCCGGCAGGTAAGCCTGCAGCATATAGCGAAATTTTAATGCTCAACAGGCATGAAATTTTAAGCGATACAAAAATACTTCTTCCATTCTGGTATACGATTCCTATAATTTCTACAATAATTGCATTTTTTAAACGAAAGAAAAAGACGCCTCAGCCTGTACAGCCCGAAAAAAAAGAGACTCCTTATAAAAAGCCGAAGCTAAAATTAAAGGATGCTGCAGAAAAAATAAGCGCCGAATTTATTCCTCAAGGAATGACAATGGAGCAGGCTCTAGAAAAAAACTTGGATGAATGGAATCAAACTTTGGGACATCCTGCAAGAGAGAACCTGACAGAGGACGTAAATGCATTAATCAGAGATTATTTAAGGGGCATAAATAGAACCCTTTCCTTTTCCAGCTTTACTGCCGACAGGGTCAGAAGCCTGGCTAAAACTCTGCTGGAGTCTTCCAGCCTTTTAAAAATAAAGGAGAGAAAGGCTTTACAGAACTATGCAGAACTTTACATCGTAAAATTGGTATCGCAGTATTCTTAATTTATGTTGAGTCTTATAACTACAACCAACACGATTTTTTTAAGCATCCTCCTTCAAGCATTTCCTTTTATGCTTTTGGGGATAGTTATATCTTCAATACTGCATGTTTTTATTTCGGGTAATTTTATCGTTAAAGTTTTTCCGAGCAGACACGGTCTTGGATTTTTAACTGCCGTATTCGGCGGACTTGTTTTTCCGGTATGTGAATGTGCTTCGGTTCCCGTTCTTTCCGGGCTTGTAAAAAAAGGAGTTATCATGCCTATTGCGGTAACCTTTATGCTTGCAGCTCCTATTTTAAATCCTATTTCAATAATGGCTACCCTATATGCCTTCCCTGAATCTCCGATGATTGCGGTATATAGGGTAATCTTAGGTATAGTAACGGCCGCCTCAATCGGGATGTTGCTTTTGTTCTATCCTAAAAACGAATATTTGAAGGAAGGCATAGAGAACGATAATCATTGTTCTTGCGGCTGCAACTGCGGAGACTCCTGCAGCGCATCTCATGGTTCCGGACAAAGATCCTTTATTGAAAATATAAAGGAAATGTTCTTGCACAGCGGAACGGAATTTTTTAATGTCGGTCCTTATTTTATATTGGGAGCCTTATTTACTTCCCTAATACGAGCCGGAGTACCGAGTAATTTTTTTATACAATTTAATGAATCCCATTCTTTGAGCGGAATTTTAATTATGATGCTTTTTGCCTTTATTTTTTCTGCATGTTCAACATCGGATGCCTTTATTGCCCGAAGCTTTTATGGAACTTTTTCACTCTTTTCAATTATGGGCTTCCTCGTATACGGCCCCATGATGGATATAAAAAATATCTTCATGCTTTTATCTATTTTTAAAAAACGGTTTGTAATAGAATTGACCATAATCATAACTATTATGAATATCATTTTTATAAGTACAATGAGTTTTCTAATCAAGATATGAAAAAAATATTTTTAAGTGTTTTTATTGAAAAAATTATACGCTCCTTATTGTTATTGATAGGGTCTTTTATTTTTATCTATGCAGTAGTCTCACAAAAAGCCCTGCTATATGTTCATATCCGGCACATCGGTATAATTATTTTTTCGGCTATTGTATTTTTTATAATAGGGATTCTTACAATGAGGGATGCCTTTTATTTTCCATATCACACACATTCAAAAAGAAAAAGCCCCTTGTACTTAATAATTTTTTTACTGCCAATTTTGTTTGCGCTCCTTATTCCCTACAAAGCTTTAACTTCGGACTCTCTTGCATTTAACGGAGATATTTTTTTATTTCAAAAGCAAAAAGAAGAGGCCGGTTATAATTTCAATTTTAGACCGAGCAGACTTTTAGAATTGGAAGACGGCTTTGTGGTTATGGATGATGAAACCTTCGGACGCTGGCTGCCTGAACTTTATCTGAATTTGGACTCATGGGTAAATAAGAAGATAAAAATCGAAGGCAGTGTTTGGAAAAATCCTGAAGTTTTAAGTGAAAACGAATTCGCTATAGGAAGAATGTTGATGGTTTGCTGTGCAGCCGATATGCAGCCGGCAGGTCTTATAGCTCAATGGTTTAAGGCCAATGAGCTAAAAGAGGACGATTGGGTACGCGTTACAGGAACAATTTCAAAAATAGAATATGAAGGCAGTTTCGAACCTCTAATCATAGTCGATAATATAGAATTTATTCCGCGTCCTGCCTTAGAATATGTCTATCCTTTTTAAAGAATTTTCCGATAATTGTTTTATTTAAATCCCTTTAGACCAGTCCGTTTCTTTATCCATTTTTATTAAAACGGATTTTGTAATTTCTGCAATAGATTCTTTTGCATTAGCCTTTCTATTTTTAAAAATACATTTATGGGCAAGAACATAGGGAGCGATTATTTCAATATCCGTATCTTCAACCCAGTTTCTCCCATTAGAAAGAGCCATAGTTTTTGCGAGATGTAAAAATTGCAAAGAAGCCCTAGGAGAAGCTCCCAATTCAATGTCGGAATGTTCTCTTGTTTTATTGCAAATATCTATTATAGCTTTTTGTAAGGCCTTGTGACAGTAAACTCTTTCTTGCTCTTCACGGGATGTAATTATATTGCCCGTAGTGATGATGGGATAAAGTTTTGAAAGTGCCGACACACCTGGGTTACCGTCAAGGATTTCAAGAGCAGACTCATCATCCGGATAACCTATAGAAATAGAGACCATAAACCTGTCAAGCTGAGCCGGAGGCAATGGATAAGTTCCTAATGTTTCTACAGGGTTTTGAGTAGCAGCCGTAAAAAAAGTCTCGGGCAATTTGTAAGTTTGTTTTCCGACAGTAACCTGTTTTTCTTCCATAACCTCAAGAAGTGCGGCCTGAACTTTGGGGGGAGTTCTATTTAATTCATCAGCCAAAAAAATGTCGCAAAAAACGGGCCCCTTTATAAATTCAAAACTTTGAGTTTGTGCATTAAAAACATCAACGCCGGTAATATCATAGGGAAGCAAGTCCGGGGTACATTGAATCCTTTTAAACTCGGCAGGATCGCCGTAGTCTTTTTTTATTAATTTAGCTAGAGCTTTTACCATTGTTGTTTTTCCGACTCCGGGAACATCATCTATAAGAACATTGCCTCCGGTCAAAAACGCCGCAACAAAAAGGCGAATAACCTCATCCTTTCCTTTTATTACTAAACCGATATTTCTTATAAGCTCATCTATTATATTTTTCGTATTCATATCAAACAGTATAACCGAAAATATAATTTTGTCTATATCAAAAGCCTTATAACTTGAAAGTAAAAATATCCTTTACAAAAATATTAACGGAATTTTTAAATCCGTTTTTATCTAACTTTTCAATCGGAAAATTCTTGCTGTAAAGAGTATATCCGTTTTTATCGGCTAATTTAAAAGTAAGACCTTTATTGGAATATGTCAGCCGAAGAGAAAATTTAGAATTATCGTCTTCTATAAAACGGGATGATAGTATTAATTTTTTCATTTTCTTTGCACTGATTTTTATATTTTCAATTTTGTCTATTTCTATGGTTATTTTTACAGGTAACTTTATATCATATTCCAAAAAGACGGCAGGATTTAAATCAAAAAGAGATTCCAAGTAAAGATAATAGAGCTGTGAAGAATGGTTTTTTGCAATTTTACTTCCTTGGGCATACAAGTCCGCAAGACTATGTTTTTCCCATTCCAAATCCATTTTTGAAATACCTTCATTGAGTAGTTTTAAATCGGCCTCCAGAATTGCCCGGTCGGCAAGATAGGCACCGGCACTTTGCGGAATAAACATAGTTTCTATAGATTCGGCTTTTTTAAGATATTTTAAAGCCTTTTTCCCTTTTCCTTTAAAGGCATTATAATAGTAAGTGTTTGTATAAAGATTATTTGTATTGCCGCTTAAATCTCCTGTACTGTTTTTCTTATATTCCTTTGCAACTTTTAAAGAGTATAATCTAAAAACAGCATCATAATATGTATATTTTAATTTATAATTTATTTTATTGCTGAAATTTTTTATCCAACCTAAAAAGCCTGATTTTAGTTCGGTTTTTTCAAAATTATATTTTCGTATGTATAATGATTTTTTAATTTTATACAGATTGGTTTTAAATTCGTTTACACTCAAACCGTAATTTGAAATCCATGCTTCACTGGTGTTTTGAAGTTGGTTTAAAATATACTGTTCGGCCTTTTCAATATGACCCGTTTTTAAATATAAACTTATAATGTTTAAGGCTGAAAGAGGAGTATCATCATCAGCGGATGCTGAAAGATATGCAGACAGGGCCTGTGAAAAATTATTTCTTCTTTCTTCAAGTTCGCCCAGTATCATATAACTCGAACTACGTTCTTTCATATTTAAAGCAGCCCTTGCATCCTCTATTGCATTATCAAATCGATAAAATTGGCTCTCTAAAATAGACCTATTATAATAATAAACGGAACCCGAATATGTTCTATTAACTTGTTCAGCGCCCTTTATTGCCTTTGTATAAAACTCTTTCGATCTCTCATAATCAAACATTTCATTGTACAATGTGCCCAAAGAATTATAAACCGATAAGTCCTCGCCATAACGCTTTATATTATCCAATAAAAAGCGTATCCCTTCCTCAGGCCTATGACATTTAAAACATAGCCAGCCGTAATTTGAAGCCGCAAAGCGGTCATAAGGGATAAGACGTAAATAATTTTTAATATACATCAAGGCTTCTTCATATTTATTTAAGGAGGATGCACAACCGGAAATATAAAATAAGATACTGCTGTTTTCAGGATTAATTTCCAAACCATTCTTTAATATTTTATATGCAGGTTTATATAATTCCTTATTATGATAAATTTCTCCCAATTTTAAAAATAAACTGTCATTTTGAGGATATTTTTTTATTCCATCCTGTAAAAGAGACAAGGCCAACTCCCAATTTTCAGCTTCCACTGCCTTTTCGGCCTCAACAACAATAGTTTCCGCACTTTCTGCAAATACAAAACACGATATAAGGCAAAAAGCCAGCAAGACAATAATCTTTTTTGTTTTGTTTTTTAAAAGATTTTTGGCAGCCTCTGCATCATCTATTGTACATTCCGGTGCAAATTTTGCTTTTTGAATTAGAGTATTCATTTCTATTTTCTCTTCAGTGCTCCGTTTTCTTTTTTTAAATAACTTACCGGCGGTAAGCACAATTCTTCTGTTATTCTTAGAAAATTTTAATATAAGATGAGGCCGAGCCTTGTAAATTACAAATATTATAATCAAAAGAATAATTATAATAAATCTAAAAAAAGATATGTTATCTTTAAAAAATTGTTTTATATAAGTACCTATGTTTAAAACATCATCTTCCCTTTCGGTAATTTCCGTAATTTTTATTTCACTGCGTTTTTCAAGAATCTCACTTAAAAGAGAATTAAATTCCTCTCCTCCTGCATTCATACCAAAATTAATATTTTCTCCTTCCGCAAGCTGAGAAGTCGTAGGATCGAAACTAACCCAGCCTATGTACGGAAAAAAAACTTCAACCCATGCGTGAGCCATGTTTGCCCGTACCGGATAATAATTCATAATTTCAGATTCGGGCTGAACAAAAAATCCTACCGCCACTCTGGCAGGTATCCCTATGCTTCTAAGCATAAGAGCATAAGAAAAAGCAAAATAAGTACAGTATCCTTTTTTTGTTTCAGTCAAAAAATATTTTAATTGATTACCATCAGGAGCTTTTCCGGGTTTTAGAGAATACCGAAAATCCCCATCCGTAAAATAAAATTGAAGAGCTAAAATTTTATCCAGATAATCGGGAATATCGCCGGTTATATCTTCAGCTGTTTGATGCACAAGTTTAAAACTTTCATCATCAATTTTAGTATAAAAATCCAAATCTACTTTCGACATTCCCTCATCTTCATCTCCTGATGGAAATGCCTCGCCGTAAAGATCCGATGCAAAATCAAATATTGCATCGCTGAAAACCTTATATCCTCCGTTAAATTTTGAACTATCCCAAATCTCATAAGGAATTACCTGTGTCGGATAATCCATAGCTATAAAGGAAGACGGAGATAAATTTACAAAAAAATATTCTTGTGCAACTTTTTCACGCATAGAAAAGGCTCTATGCAAAATATCTTTTCGACCCTTAGGTAGAGAAATAATTTGAGCTTTTTCGGATGGAGCTTTTTTTTCATAAAACCCTTTTGCAGAATCCCAGCCTGAAAGATACATCCTCCTCAACATATTGTGAGAAAAATCATTATCAAAATGAGCAACCAAAATAAGGTCATCGCTCATTTTAATTTCACTTTGCAATTTTAAATAATCGGAAAAATCAAATCTAAAAAGAGTAGGCTGCAATAAACCTCCATGATTAACCGATGAGGATTCATTGTAGGTTTTTAATACAAAGGTCATTATAAAAGTAAAAAACAATAAAAAAAACAAAAAAAATGTAAAAACCTTTTTTTCAAAATTAAAAGATAAAAAAAGACGGATTATTTCGACTGCAGAAAAGCTAAGCGAAAATAAAACCGCATATATCGGGTGTTCAAAAACGGACATCGAAAAATTTCCTTGAGTCCAAAAAAGAAGAGCAAAAATACTAAAAAAAACTATAGGTTCATAACGGCGGTACTTTTCATTTTTATAAAAATTAATAGTAGAAGTAGAAATAAAAACAGTTTGTAATATCAAAAAAGGGAAAATAACACCCAGCCTTAAATATAGTATATCGAAAGGTTCGGCTGAAATAATTTTAAATAAAAATAAAAGCAAAAACAAAAAAATAATCAAACTTAAACATATCAAAATAATAGATGCCGATAGTTTTATCTGTTTTTTTTGGAACTGATAACACAAAAAAATTATAATCACAGCCCAGACAGGAAGAATAAAATGGGGTAAAATTTCAAACAAGTATAATGAAGGAATAATACTTAGCATTAGCAATGAGAGTATACGTAAAAGAAAATTAAACTTATATCGAGTAAGCATAAAATCCTCCGGTCTTCAATTCGTGTTTTAGAATCTCAATTTTTTCGTTCATTTCTTTTGACAAGCGGTTATATTTTTTTTGAGACGAAGTATAAAACAAAAAAGAATGTAAAATATTTTTAGGTTCAATAATTATACTTTCCGGTCCGGTATAAAAAACACATTCTTTTTTATGATCTGAAAAGATTCCAAAAAGTTTATCTAAAATTTTCTTGCTTGATTGTACGGGCATAAAAAAATAGAGCAAACAAGTTTTTTTGTTTTCCCCATCAATAAAAAAATTCCTCTTTAATTTAGGTTCAGCCTCGCTTGATTTTTTTTGAACCCTAATTTGCGGAATGGAAAAAAATCTTTTTATCGATTCTTCCACATCTCTATCATCCGAGTAAACGCTCCCCGTTTCATAAGAGTTTTTTTCGTTATCATAAAAACGAATATTAAAACTTATTCCTTTTTGATGTAAATAAAAAGCTATCGACGTACTCAAATTAATAAACTCATCGAATTTCTTTTTATAAAATTCAATATCGTTATTTACAATCGGACTTTCAACATATATTGTAAAAAAACTTCTTGGCGGAGGAACAAAATCTCCCTGTTTTATACTAAGTTCCTGAGTGTGAGCATACAGCTTCCAATTAAGTTTTCTTATATCATCACCAGGAAAATAAGGGCGGGAATCATAAAGTTCATCAGTCCGTCTCAAGTTTATAGTATGAGCTGATGTTTCATTTAAAATTTCGGGAATCGCAAAGCTTTTTATTTCTGTCAACATCGGATAAATAAAAAGTTGAGGTATGGATTTTTCTTTTTTTAACAATCGAAATGAAAAAAATCCTGCAAGATCGGAAATTTCGATATACTCTTTTTCCAAAAAAAATCTACCTCTTTCTTCTTTTGGCAGAGGAAAATGGGCCGCAAACCTTTTAAGTTTAATATTAAATTTTAAACTTCTGCTTTTTTTATTTTTTAAATCCGATAAAAACTCAAAACCGTAAAATACAATAACCCCCGGTAAAATAATCGAAAAAAGTTTTTTCCCTTTTCGGACTCTTGAGGGTAGAATGGAAATATTTTCATTTTTTAATTCTACCAATAAATCCGTTTTCTTCCATAACAAGACGGAAAGACTAATAAAAATTAAGGAAAGCACAACATAAAGGCATAAGCAAACGCCGCAAACAATTGCAAACAATTCGCCTCGAATAGCGGCTCCCGTCAACAAGAGAATTGAAAATATAATATAAATAGTTCCGGAAACCGTAAACTTAAAAACCTTCATCAACGGCATATTATCATTTTTAAAAGAAAAAATCAATCAACAACCCCGACACGAAGCATCGGGGTATGTTGTTCTCATAAGGTGGTTACAGTCGGCTTTAATACCCTTTGTTACGACGCAGAGCATCAGGGTATTAAAGCCTCCGCACGAATAAAAAAAGCCAGGCAGCATCCTACTTTCCCACTTGATCAGCAGTATCATCGGCGTAAGAGAGCTTGACTTCCGTGTTCGGGATGGGAACGGGTATTACCTCTCCACTATGGCCACCTGGCAATAATAAACAAATTAAGGACTTAAAACTTAAAATAAGTTTTAAGTGTACTAAAAAAGAGAACGAAGAAAAAAATTAATTTTTTTTATTTACTAGAAAAAAGAAACAATAATATGGTCAAGCCTCACGACTTATTAGTATTGGTCGGCTGAACACATTACTGTGCTTAGACCTCCAACCTATCAACCTTGTAGTGTGCAAGGAGTCTTTAGGAGGGTTAAACCCTCAGGGATACGTAGTCTTGAGGCGGGCTTCCCACTTAGATGCCTTCAGCGGTTATCCCTTCCGAACTTAGCTACCCGGCAATTACCCTTGGCAGGATAACCGGTACACCAGAGGTTCGTCCATTTCGGTCCTCTCGTACTAAAAACAGCTCCTCTCACGTATCCAACGCCCATAGCAGATAGGGACCGAACTGTCTCGCGACGTTCTGAACCCAGCTCACGTACCGCTTTAATTGGCGAACAGCCAAACCCTTGGGACCTGCTTCAGCCCCAGGATGCGATGAGCCGACATCGAGGTGCCAAACATTCCCGTCGATGTGAACTCTTGGGGAATATCAGCCTGTTATCCCCGGAGTACCTTTTATCCGTTAAGTGACGGCGCTTCCACTCGCTACCGCCAGATCATTAAGACCTACTTTCGTATCTGCTCGAGCTGTCACTCTCGCAGTTAAGCCTCCTTGTGCCTTTACACTCGCTGCGCCGATTTCCAACCGGCGTGAGGAGACCTTCGCGCACCTCCGTTACTCTTTAGGAGGCGACCGCCCCAGTCAAACCGCCTGCCTATCACTGTCCCGCTTCCGGTTTCACGGACAGCGGTTAGAAACCTGATTTATCAAGGGTGGTATTTCACTTTTCGGCTCCACCCAACCTAACGGTCAAGCTTCATAGCCTCCCACCTATTCTACACATGATAAACCAAGTCCCAATAATAAGTTGCGGTGAAGGTTCACGGGGTCTTTCCGTCTAACTATGGGTAACCGGCTTCTTTACCGGTATATAAATTTCACCGAGTCTCGCGTTGAGACAGTGCCCAGAATCGTTACACCATTCGTGCGGGTCGGAACTTACCCGACAAGGAATTTCGCTACCTTAGGACCGTTATAGTTACGGCCGCCGTTTACCGGGGCTTCAATTCAAAGCTTCACATTGCTGTTAACCTCTCCTCTTAACCTTCCGGCACCGGGCAGGTGTCACCACCTATACGTCCCATTGCTGGTTCGCAGATGGCTGTGTTTTTGATAAACAGTCGCCTGGGCCTGCTTTCTGCCACCCCCTCATCTTTAAAAAAAAGGAGGTCACACTTTTTCCGAAGTTACGTGTGCATTTTGCCGAATTCCTTAACGCGAGTTCTCTCGAGCGCCTTAGATTTCTCATCCCATCTACCTGTGTCGGTTTACGGTACGGTCTTTTATAACCTAACCTTAGACAGTATTTCCCGGCACCTTGATTACGCCCGCTTCGTTCCACCGTAGTTTCACTCGCTGTCGCAGCTTACCTTGAATAGCGGATTTGCCTGCTACTCTTTATAACGGCTCGCTTACTTTGACCGGCATCCGTTAGCCGGCCGGGTTTCACCTCATGCGTCCTGCCATCGAAATTATAAAAGGTATCGGAATATGAACCGATTTCCCATCGACTACGACCTTCGTCCTCGCCTTAGGGGCCGACTTACCCTGGGGAGATTACCTTTACCCAGGAAACCTTAGATTTTCGGCGGGGAGGGATCTCACCTCCCTTTTCGTTACTTATACCTGCATTCTCTCTTCCATCTCCTCCAGAATCCCTCGCGGGTATTCCTTCATCAGTTAATGGAATGCTCCCCTACCGCCTTATGCTCAAAAATGCATAAGACCCGTAGCTTCGGTATACTGCTTAGCCCCGTTACATTATCTGCGCATGGACACTCGACCAGTGAGCTGTTACGCACTCTTTAAAGGAATTGCTGCTTCTAAGCCAACCTCCTGGCTGTCTTTGTATCCACACTTCATTTCACACTCAAGCAGTATTTGGGGACCTTAGCTGACGGTCTGGGCTGTTTCCCTTTTGACTACGAACCTTAGCGCACGCAGTCTCACTCCCATACGTTGATTATCGGCATTCAGAGTTTAACTGGGTTTGGTAGGCTTTGACGCCCCCTAGTCCAACTAGTGCTTTACCTCCGATAATTTTGTATGAGGCTGTCCCTAAAGGCATTTCGGGGAGAACCAGCTATTTCCGGGTTTGATTAGCCTTTCACTCCTAGTCACAAGTCATCCATACCTTTTTTAACAGATTATAGTTCGGTCCTCCACAAGGTTTTACCCTTGCTTCAACCTGCTCATGACTAGATCACTCCGGCTTCGGGTCTACGACATGCAACTATTCGCCCTATTAAGACTCGGTTTCCCTTAGGCTCCGGAACTTCTATTCCTTAACCTCGCTGCATATCGTAACTCGCAGGCTCATTCTACAAAAGGCACGCTACCACCCTTAAAAGGGCTGTAACATCTTGTTGGTTTACGGTTTCAGGTTCTATTTCACTCCCCTTACTGGGGTTCTTTTCACCTTTCCCTCACGGTACTTGTTCACTATCGGTAGCTAAGTAGTATTTAGCCTTGGATCGTGGTCGACCCGGCTTCCGACAGGGTTTCTCGTGCCCCGCCGTACTCAGGTACTGCATCAACAAGTCCGATTTATTTCGCTTACGGGGGTTTCACCCTCTGCGCCAGGCTTTCCCAAAACCTTTCTGCTATAAATCGAATTTGTAACTTGTCGGTCCTACGCCGATGCAGCCCTTCAACTCCCTTTAAAGGGTTTAGGCTCTTCCAATTTCGCTCGCCGCTACTTTCGGAATCTCTTATTTGATTTCTTTTCCTTGAGTTACTTAGATGGTTCAGTTCACTCAGTATCGCTTTACCTCTCTATTTTATTCAAGAGCGTAATGTCAGTATCACTACTAACGGGTTACCCCATTCGGCTATTTCCGTATCACAGGATGTGTGCTCCTACACGGAACTTTTCGCAGCTTACCACGGCCTTCTTCGCCTCTTAGCTCCATAGGCATTCGCCATAAACCTATTCTCGCTTGACCATATTATTGTCCCTTCTTTCTTTACACTTTTCGCTTAAAAAAGAAGTTTTGTATTTTTAGTTTTCTTTTACACTGTTATGTTTCAAACATTCCAGCGTCTTCATTCCCTTCCCTAGTTATGTCAAATATCTGTTCGCCTTTTCTTAGCGATTGGGCGAATAAAAACCTTGTCGTTAAACAAGGTATTTATGGAGATAAGGGGATTCGAACCCCTGACCTACGGCTTGCAAAGCCGCCGCTCTAGCCAGCTGAGCTATATCCCCTCAGTTGCTTTATAAAAAAAGAGTTTCAGGAAAGAACAGAAGGAAGTATCAATTTGTCTTGTGTACTTCAAGACTATTATACAAGTATTATTTGTATATGTTAGAAGGTTGAACAACCTTCAAATTACCCTTTCTCTTAGAAAGGAGGTGATCCAGCCGCACCTTCCGGTACGGCTACCTTGTTACGACTTCACCCTCCTTACCAAACGTACCTTCGGCACCGTCCTCCCTTACGGGTTAGACTAGCGACTTCGGGTACCCTCGACTCGGATGGTGTGACGGGCGGTGTGTACAAGGCCCAGGAACGTATTCACCGCACCGTGCTGATGTGCGATTACTAGCGATTCCAACTTCATGAAGTCGAGTTTCAGACTTCAATCCGGACTACGATTGCTTTTTTGCGTTTTGCTTGACCTCGCGGTGTCGCTTCGATTTGTAGCAACCATTGTAGCACGTGTGTAGCCCTGGACGTAAGGGCCATGATGACTTGACGTCATCCCCACCTTCCTCCGATTTGTCATCGGCAGTTCCGCCAGAGTCCTCAGCTTTACCTGTTAGTAACTGGCAGTAGGGGTTGCGCTCGTTGCGGGACTTAACCCAACACCTCACGGCACGAGCTGACGACAGCCATGCAGCACCTGTCAAGAGCCGTATTGCTACGCTGCCATATCTCTATGTCATTGCTCTTGATGTCAAACCCAGGTAAGGTTTCTCGCGTATCATCGAATTAAACCACATGCTCCACCGCTTGTGTGGGCCCCCGTCAATTCCTTTGAGTTTCACCCTTGCGGGCATACTTCCCAGGCGGTACACTTAATGCGTTTGCGTCGGCACCGAAGCTCTTGCCCCGACACCTAGTGTACATCGTTTACTGTGCGGACTACCAGGGTATCTAATCCTGTTTGCTCCCCGCACCTTCGTATATCAGCGTCAATCATCGGCCAGAAACCCGCCTTCGCCACCGGTGTTCTTCCAAATATCTACAGATTCCACCCCTACACTTGGAATTCCGGTTTCCCCTCCGTGATTCAAGTCAAGCAGTACCCAATGCAGTTTACGAGTTGAGCTCGTAGATTTCACACCAGGCTTACCTAACCGCCTACATACCCTTTACGCCCAATAATTCCGAACAACGCTCGCCCCTTACGTGTTACCGCGGCTGCTGGCACGTAATTAGCCGGGGCTTATTCGCATGACTACCGTCATCAAAGAAGCATTCCCTCTTCTTCTTATTCTTCATCTGCAAAAGAATTTTACAACCTTTCGGCCTTCTTCATTCACACGGCGTCGCTCCGTCAGACTTTCGTCCATTGCGGAAGATTCTTAGCTGCTGCCTCCCGTAGGAGTTTGGGCCGTATCTCAGTCCCAATGTGTCCGTTCACCCTCTCAGGCCGGATACCCATCGTTGCCTTGGTGGGCCTTTACCTCACCAACTAGCTAATGGGACGCGGGCCCATCCTGAAGCGGAGCCGTAGCTCCTTTCCTCATTTACCTTTATGTAAATGAGCACATTCGGTATTATCTAATATTTCTACTAGCTATCCCCATCTTCAGGGCAGGTCACCCACGCGTTACTCACCAGTCCGCCACTCTAGGGGAGAGCAAGCTCTCCCTTACCGTTCGACTTGCATGCTTAAGACGCGCCGCCAGCGTTCGTTCTGAGCCAGGATCAAACTCTCCATCATTATTATTTCAAGCCGCCCTTAAAGAGCGGTTGATTTCTAATTTTAGTTTGTCCCTTACTTATTATTGTTAAGGAATTTGGTAAAGGCTAATCAGCTTAACCCCTACCGGTTTTTGATACTTTCCTTACCAAAAGCTTTACGCTTTGGCTATTTTTGTTCTTTCCCTTCCCTCTTAATTTCAAATATCATCCGCTAAAAACTCGTAAAAGTTATGTAGCGAGCAAAAAGGAGTATACAGTATTTTCTCACTTTTTGTCAAGAGCTTTTTAAAAGTTTTTTTTATTTTTTTTAACCTTTTTTGCAGCTTTTAAACTGCCAAACTTAAGAAGTCTTACCTTCATTGAAAATGCAAGACTTGCAAAACTTTTCTAGTGTTTTCTTTGCTTTTCTAGGCACACCGTCTTAACAGACGGTGTGAGCGAATATACCCCTTTCTCAAACTTTTGTCAAGTACTTTTTGTAAGGTTTTTCCAAGTTTTCTGCCGATAAACTCTCCATTTTCCCGACCTTTTTTTGGTGTATTGCTTACCTTCCTTTGCCCTACTTAACATCCTTTTGTATTTATGATATTATGCCATTTACTTATGGAAAAGAACAATAATAAAATATCAAAAGAAGTCTTCTCGACTCTTTTGTATCTTTCCCGCCTTTCTTTAGGTGAACAGGAAGAAGCCCGCTTATCGGGACAGGTAAATAACTTGGTCGGTTATTTTGAAATCTTGGATAAATTTGCGGACAGCAGTTTGGATTCTTCGATGTATGCCAAACACAGCGAAACAGACTTACGCTCCTCCGAAGTAAAAGAAGGCCTTGCTCAAAGCGACCTTAAAAAAATGACTTCGGAATATATGGATAATTATTTTAGAGTTCCAAAGGTTTTAGGCTCAGGAGCCTAAGGAGATAAAATTTCATGATAACTGATTTGACATTTACACAGCTACGTGACAAATTAAAAAATAAAGAACTTTCTTCCCTTCAAATTCTTAGAGCGTTTAAGGATGAGTATGAAAAAGATTTAAAACATCCTCTCCCATTGAACGGGTTTGTAGAATTTTTTGAAGATGCAGAAGAACATGCAAAAAAGGCAGATGAGCTTATAGCTCAAGGCGTTTCCTTTGATGAAAAACCTCTTTTGGGCCTGCCCATCGCAGTAAAAGACAACATCTCAATGGCAGGAAAGCTTTGCACCTGCTGCAGCCGCTCATTACAAGGCTACTATGCTCCATACAATGCAACGGTAATAGACCGCTTATTGGAAGCGGGAGCCGTTTTAATGGGAAGAATAAATATGGACGAACTCGCTATGGGTTCTTCAACCGAATTTTCATGCTACGGCCCGTCAAGGAATCCCGTTGACAGGGCTAGAACTCCGGGCGGCAGCTCAGGAGGTTCGGCAGCCGTAGTTGCAGGAAATCAAGCCCCCTTTTCTTTAGGAACTGAAACGGGAGGCTCGGTTCGTCTTCCGGCTTCTTATTGCGGAATTTACGGCCTTAAACCGACATACGGTCTTTTTAGCAGGTACGGGGTAGTCGCCTTCAGCTCTTCCCTTGACCAAGTCGGCCTTTTCGGAAAAGAAGCCGCCGACATAGCCCTCGGTCTCGCCGTTATGGCAGGAAAGGACGAAAAGGACGAAACTTCGGAAGAAGCCGATTTTTCTTCGTTATTAAAACTATCTGCCTACTCAAAAGAAGAAATAGCCTCATTAAAGATTGCAATCCCCAAGGAATTCTTAAATACCCAAGGCTTGGATCAGGAAGTAAAACAGGTCTTTGACGAACTCTGCGCTTGGCTTACCAAAAACGGAGCAAAACTTGAAGAAGTTTCCATACCTGTTTTAGAGGCTTCCATTCCGACATATTATACCCTTGCAATCTCGGAAGCAGCAAGCAATCTTTCACGCATAGACGGAATAAGATTCGGCCTCCGCAAAGATACCGGCAAGGGAAATGACGAACTTTATATTCAAACAAGAAGCGAAGGCTTCGGCCCAGAAGTTAAAAGACGGATTATAACCGGCAACTATGTTCTTTCAAAAGAATTTTCAGGAGACTGTTACGAAAAAAGCTTAAACGTAAGGGCAAAAATAGCTCAGGGAGTAAATGAAGTTTTACAAAAATACGACTTTATAATCTGTCCTACGGCTCCGGCTCCGGCCTTTAAGCTTAACGAAAAAGTAGACGATCCTATCGCTATGTACCTTTCTGACCTTTTTACAACCTTTGTAAACCTTGCCCGTATTCCGTCCCTTTCGGTTCCGGCAGGAAAAACAAAGGCAGGTCTTCCGGTAGGCATTCAGTTTTGCGGAAAGAAATTTTCTGAAGACCGTATCTTAAAACTTGCAAAGGCCTGGGAGGAACAAAATGCTTAAACACGGCAATTTAGAATACGAAATAATTATAGGCTGCGAAATACACTGCCAGCTTTTAACAAAGACAAAGGCTTTTTGTTCTTGTGAAAACCGTTACGGCGGAATTCCAAACACGAGGGTCTGTCCCTGCTGTCTCGGTCTGCCCGGAGCTCTTCCCAGAGTAAGCAAGGAATATGTAGAATTCGGAATTAAGGCCGGACACGCCCTCGGCTGCCGGATAAATAATTTTTCCAAATTCGACAGAAAGCATTATTTTTATCCCGACCTTGTAAAGGGCTATCAGATAACTCAATTTTACACACCTCTGTGCGAAGAAGGTGAAGTTGAGGTGAACCTTGCAGCTCAAAATGAAGAGCCGAAATTCAAAAAGATAAGAATTGAGAGAATCCATTTGGAAGAAGACGTAGGCAAAAGTCTTCACATAGAAGGCTCGCATAGTTATATTGACTTTAACCGCTCAGGCGTTCCTCTAATCGAAATTGTTTCAAAGCCCGATATGTCTACCCCCGATGAGGCTGCAAAATATATGCAGACAATCAGAGAGATTTTAAAATTTATCGGCGTTACCGACGGAAACATGGAAGAAGGAGCCCTGCGCTGTGATGCAAATGTCAACCTAAAAATCATCGACAACGGCGTAGAATTTAGAACTCCTATTTCCGAAATAAAAAATATGAACTCCTTTAAGGCTGTAAAGGATGCCTGCACCTATGAGGTTTCCCGTCAACTGGAAGAATACAACAGCAAGGACCGCATCGCTTTTAAGACGGGCTTTAAACGCACCATGGGCTGGGACGAACCTTCGGGGCAGACCGTAGTACAGCGTACAAAAACAATAGCGGAAGATTACCGCTTTATGCCCGAACCGGATTTAAGAGCCTTGGAGCTGAGCGATAAGTTTATCAAAGAGGTAAGTGATTCGGTCGGAGAATTACCGGAAGCAAAACGGCTCCGTTTTAAAAAAGAATATCATTTGTCGGAATTCGATGTTCAAACCCTGACCTCTGAAAGAGAGCTGGCGGAATGGTTTGAAGAGGCGGCTAAAAAATCTTCTTCTCCCAAAAAATGTGCCAACTGGATATTGGCGGAAGTTCTGGCTATTTTAAACGAAACAAACTCTTCTCTTTCGGATTTAAAATTCGGGCCTGAGGCTATAGCCGAGCTTGTAAATGTTATTGAAGAAGGAAAGATAACAAGCAAGCAGGCCAAAGATGTTTTTGCCGAGATGATAGCTTGCGGTAAAAAACCTTCTGCCGTAATAGCCGAAAAAGGCATGGAACAGGTAAGCGATTCTTCCTTTATCGAAAAAATTGTAGAAGAAGTTTTTGCCGAAAATGCCGAAGCCGTCCAAGATTGGAAAAACGGAAAAACCAATGTTGCAGGCTGGCTTATGGGGCAGGTTATGAAAAAATCAGGCGGCAAGGCCAACCCAAAACAAGCGGCTGACCTTGTGAATAAAAGACTGACAGAGTAAACTTACAGCCGTTTTTCTCATAAGTTTGCTTTATTATATTTACGGTGTATGAATACTGTTTTGCAAAGTTTTGAATGGCATCTACCGTACTTCCGCATAGAACAATCGTCATCCTCGGAGATACCGAAACGGTTAGAACCTGAAGCAGCACCCATTTTTGTCCATACTGCCCGAACATTCCGATTGTTCTAATCAACATATCCCTAAAAACCGGTAAATTACCGAAGACCTTTTGCAGGCAATGTAAAATACGGTGCAAAAAAAACCGCCCCGAGCCGGAGCTTTCCCCGGCTTGAGAGCGGTCGATTTAATTTGTAATTTGTAACTCAATTGGTAATTGCTAATGTGTAATTGACTTTTCCACATAATTACCAATTACCAATTATCCATTATCCATTGGAATTAACCATTAGCCGTTACTAATACTCTCTTATCCTGTCTTCAGGATAATCCGAAGCTGTTACAAGGGGCTTTATGGTTGCAGCATGAGAGCGCGGTATGAGCACGTTTTTGCACAAAAAGTCCTCGTCGTTTTCACCGAAAGCCTCGTTTCCTATTGCAGTTATACCGGTCGGCAATTTAACCGTTGCCTCATAACAGCTGTTGAAAGCTTGCTCTCCTATTGTGGTAAGAGCGGTACAGCCGGACAGGTCAACATTCGTTAAGTCAGTGCAGTTGGAAAAAGCACTCTTACCTATTTCGGTAAGCTTGATACAGGCGGACAGATTCACATTCGTTAACTTAGAGTAGGCAAAAGCATTTTCGCCTATTTCGGTAAGAGCGGTACAGGCGGAAAAGTCGACGGCTGCAAGCTTGGAGTATCCAATAATATAAAAAGCGTAATTGCCTATCGTAGTAACGCCTTTTCCGAGAGTCAGCTTTTTTACGTTCTTATTTACCTCATCCTTTTTCGTAAAATTTTCGATAATCGTACCTTTGATATCGCAGTGTATAACCAGCGTTTCAATAGAGCAGCCCTTAAAAGCATCAGTTCCTATCACGGTAAGGTTTTGGGGCAGCTCTACCTCTTTTAATGCCGTACAGCCTTCAAAAGCGAAATGACCTATCGTGGTAAGGCTCTGGGGCAGCTGCACCGCTTTTAAGGATGTACAGCCTTTAAAAGCCGCCAGCTTTATTGCAGTAAGAGAAGTGCAGGCGGACAGGTCTATACTTTCCAAGCGCGTACAGCCCAGAAATGCCCTATCATCTATTTCGGTAACATTTGCAGGCAGTTTAAGGGCAACCCTTTTATCGCTCTCTTTGATTATCTCTCCCAAGCGGCCGGCTTTTCCGTTTGTGGCAGCGGTTCCGGGGACTGTATTCGGTACGCCGGTCAGTTCGATGTAGTTTAAGTCCGTCGCTGAAGCGGTGTTAAGGTAACCGGCAAGTTTTGCGTAGGGTACCCGCACGTAGGCAGGTATCGGCGTGCCCCCTCCGTATAAAAAACCGCCCCGAGCCGGAGCTTTCTCCGCACTCAAGACGGTTTTTTAATTTGTAATTGGTAATTGGAAAATTACCCATTACCCACTAGCCATTACCCATTGAGCTCAAGGGCGCCAAGCCAGGCGGAAGCCAAGATAGTTGTACCTGCTGTCAGGACTGTAGTCCTCCCGTCTGCCTACAGTGCAGCCGCCCGCGCTGCCGCCCCAACTGCCGCCGCGCCTGACGCGGTAAGGGCCTGACGCGGCACCTTGAGGATCGGTAACAATACCGCCTTGCTCATAAGCACTATCGTTTGATGCAGGGTTATTATCATGCCTATCAAAACACCATTCCCAGACATTACCGCTCATATCGTGTAAACCGAGTGCATTTGCTCTCCTTTCTCCTACAGGATGTGTTGTTCCTCCCGCATTTCCGCTATACCATGCAACGGCTTTTGTCTCATCCGCATCATTCCAGTCGGCTTTTGCTCCGCTTGCACTGTTCAGCTTGGTCAACCATACATCGCCGTATTGTGCCGCATTTGTTTTATCGCTTCCCTGCCAGCGGGCAGCATATTCCCACTCAGCTTCAGTCGGAAGTCTAAAGCCTTTTTTATCCATATCGGCATAGGCTGCATCGCAAGCAGCTGTATCAGTTGCATCTTTTAATACGGTAGTATCGGTTTTGCTTTTGCGGTATACGCATTCTCCCTCGCCCATCGTCTTTTCCGTATACGCATTACACCACACAATACAGTCCCGCCAGATTACCATTGTTACAGGATGATTTTTGTTTCCTGTAGGAGGCTTGCCTATGTTTGTATAATTGGGATGACTACCTCCGCCGCCTGTGCCGTCCCAACCTTCAAGCCCTTTGTTTGCAAAGGTATAGCCCTTACCTTCTGCCCACGTACGCACTTGATACCATAACTCGTACGTTACCTCTGTTTTACCGAGCTTGTAGGGACTTAATTTTACCTTTCGGCCTGCACGGAATACGCCTTTCCGATTAGCTTCAGTTCCGGGTAAGGTGTAGTCAGGGTCAACGCCTACAATGCCTGTTGTCGTAGGTATTATTTTTATAAAGCCGTCACCTGTGTCTTCAAAACTACCGGCAGGCGTCCCGCCTCCGCCGGAGTTACCGCTTCCTGAACCGCCCCCGCCCGCGTTGTTCGGACAGCCGGTCATTCCAAATAGCGCAACAAGCGCTAAAACTGCGGCTGTGATGAGCGCCGACCCTCCTCTAAAGGCATAAGCCTTAGTCTTTGCATTACTTGTTTTCATCTTGAAAACCTCCCTACTTTTAATTTGTAATTATCCATTACCCATTATCCAATTGAATTATCAATTACCCATTGAATTAATCCCTGCACACTATACGAAAGCCGGTCTTGTCATTCTGCACTTCAGGTTCCCTGCGCGACCGATATGCGCACTTGCAGCGAGAGTAATGGTCACCATAGCTGCCGCCGCGACGAACGCGCTTGGTGCCAGACGTCGCTCCGGTCGGGTTATCCCCGCCTGTAGGCGTAGTGGAGCTGTACCAATCCCAGCACCATTCGGAAACGTTGCCGCCAATATCATCGAGGGGGAATTTCGGATGACTCTTCTTCTTTAATCCTTGGTGGGTTTTGCTGCCGCTGTTGGATTCATACCATATATAGTCGCCATACTCTGCTGAGGATGTTCCCCACGGCACCGGATATTGGTAATGCTCGATGCCGCCTTGGGCGGCCCATTCCCATTCGGCTTCGGTGGGCAAGCGAAAGCCTTTTTTGCTCCTGTCCATCGAAGGCACTTTTTTTTGCTTTGCGTACCGTACGGTGTAGGGGTTTCCGGCATACGTATATACGCATTCGCTTTCTCCCAACGCAGGACAACAGCGCGTCAGCTCGTTGCAAAAGGCAACCGCTTCATACCAGTTGACTTGTTCTACCGGGCGCCGCTCCTGTATTTCGCCCGAAGCAGGCGGTTTGCTCGGACCTTGGAAGCAGCTCGGGTTTGTGCCCATTACCAGTTCGTACAGTTCTTGCGTTACTTCCCCGTCTGCCATCCAGTAGGCGTCCAAGCTTACCTGATGCTCCTGGTTGTCCGTTTGCTCGCTGCGTCCGAGAGTGCCGTTTGTTGCTCCATAAATTTTATCCAGATAATAGAGGCGCTCGGTAACGATGCCGCTTTCCGGAGCGTAAAACTGCAATCTTCTAGCCGGACCATATTGTCCATACACTATGCGCGGCCTGATAAGCGCATACACGGTCTTCGTCGCCCCGTCGCTCACCTTAAAGGTATGGTTGGCGTTTATCTCCCACCCGTCGGCATCGTTCCACTGCCATTTTAAAATTGTCGCCCCGTGAGCAAGCGCGGATGAGGGCAGTTTATTTTGAGCCTTCGGTTTTACCGTGCTCCACGTATCGCCGTCGTACACGGTTATCGTGCCTGCCGTAGGCGGATTTTCCGTACCTACTTTACCGTATTTGACGGTAACCGTTATGCGCTTGTCGAATACTTTGGCATACACGGTGCGCGGCCCGTCGCTCGCCTTAAATATATGGTTGTCGTTTATCTCCTGCCCGCCGGCATCGTTCCAGTGCCATTTTTGTATGACAACACCGTAGGGAAGGTTCAGCTTAGCTGCGGCCTGCGCTTTTACCTCGCTCCACTTTTTGCCGTCGTACACGGTTATATTTCCTGCCGGTGTCGGGCTGCCGCTTCCCGTACCGTATTTTACGGTAACCGTTATGCGCTTATCGCCCGTTTCGGCATACACGGTGCAGTTCGGTGCGTCGGCCATTGTAAACTCGTAGTCGTCGGTCAGCACGGGGTCGCTTGCGCTCGTTCCCTTGTGCCACGCCGTTACGGCGTAGTTTGCCGGGTCGTTCACCGTTACTTTGGCGGCAACGGTTCCTTTAATGCTCTGCCACTTTACCCCGCTTTTAATGACAATCGTTTCCGTCGGGTTGTTGACGGTAACGTGGCCGTCGCCTTTAACCGTTAGGTAAATGCGTCGGTCTTCCAGCTCGGCAAAGATGTTCGCATCGTCATCAAAGCTGAATGTGTCGTCAAGCAGTGTGCCGTTCTTTTTCCAGCCCGTCAGCTCGTAGCCCGGGCTCACTTTGAGCGCGGCTTTCGCATAGGCTTTGAGCAGGGGGTTCCACGGCGTGTTTTTGTTCACGCTGATAGGGTTCGGCCCCAGTATGGCGCCTCCTCCCGCAGGCGTTACGCCGAAAGTGATTTTGACTTGTGTTCCTGAGCCCTGTATAGGGCTTAAATCGGGTAAGTCCGCCCGCGATTTAACGAACACGGTGGTGTCTTTAACAAACATGTCCGCGTCTTTAAGCTCCGGTGCGTTTTCGTCCTCGCCCAAATGCCACGTGTCGATCAAAAAGTTCGGTTTAGGGCTGATTTTGCCTTGAACCGTCGACTTCGCTTCCGCCCACTTAGCACCCGCCCGTACCGCAACCGGCTCCGACGGCACATTGACGTTCGCATCGCCCGTTACGGTGATGTTGACGGTAGCCGCGCTCCCGCCGCCTCCCGCGTTGTTCGGGCATGCGGTAAACAGCAAAGTAACTGCCAAAACTGCGGCCGTGATGAGCGCCGCCCCTCTAAAGGCGTGAACCTTTTTGTTGTTGTTTGAGTTCATCATAGACTCCTCCTGTCAAAGTCTTTTTAATTTGCAATTCAATTATCAATTACCAATTACCCATTATCCATTGGAATTGGATTGACTTGTCCCAATCCTCAAGGACATTCCGAAGCACAGTAACGGACGCTCCGTCATTAGTTTAACGGTCAGACCGTTATTATGCTGACGGCTAGTCCGTCATTATGCTGATGTACATTCCGTTATCAGCTTAACGGTCTTCCCGTCATTATACTGACGGCAGGAGCGTACATTTTGCTAGACTACCGCTTTTAAGGTTTTACGGTAGTATCCTTTTTTGAGTGTCTTCGATTTTTTGCTGCCATCGCTCGATAACTTTGTCCGTACTTCCAGCGTAAAATCGCCTGCGGGGACGCTTGCGTCCAAAAGAACGATGATGCGGGCCGGTTTGTTTTCGACTACCGAGGCACAGCGGACGGTTTTGGTGCCCGATACGGCGAATACGCCTTGTTCATCGTCTTTAGGGTCAAATTTTAACCGGCTGCCGATTATTTCCATTACAGAGCCGATTTTGACTTCGTCAGACGAGCCGTTCAGTTTGTCTAAAACGCTCGTGATGTACGGGTCGGTGCTTGCCGTTTCAGTCTTTATGGTTTTTACCTTGCCGACTGCGGTTTTAAGTGCCGTTCCCGCATTGATGTTCAGGTTGACCGTGTGCCGTTTTTTATCAAAAGCGTCGTCCGCTCCGTCAAAAACGCCCGATATGCTCATTGAAGTGTTGATAAGCGGCGTGTTAAGTGTGCCGCCTTCTTCGACGATAAATGAACATTCTTGGGTGTACAGCTGCATTATTGCGACCAAGTCGGTGCGTGTAACGGTTGTACCTCGTTTTACCATACGGTCAATTACATCTTCAAGTGTGAATACTTGACTGTCCGTAACTTGCGCCATGTAGTCATCCGGCGCAGGCGTGAGTAGGTTTTCGCGTAAACAATACTTTAACATCTTTTACCTCCTGTAGTTTAAGGGGGTGCCCCCTTAAAAATCCCCCCGATTAGGGGGAGAAAACACCCCGTTCCCTTACGGGCTTTTCAAGTCAGAGCAGTTTTTTCTCCCCCTATAACCCCCTCTTTTGACCTTGAAGCTACGCTGGTTGTACCCGCGCTGCCAAAGGGGACACCCCTTTGGAAACCCCGTTTATAGGTGGGGTTCTTAGGGGCAGAGCCCCTAAGCGGTTTTATTGAATGTGTAATGTAAAAAACGCACAAGGACGGGGATTTGCTCTTGTGCGTGCGGTTTACTGTGAGAAAATTTGTATTTAGCTGTGAATTTGTTTGGGCGGAGCGGAAATTTATGCCGCTTTGTTGCTTGTTGCTTGTTGCTTGTTGCTTGTTGCTTGTTGCTTGTTGCTTGTTGCTTGTTGCTTGTTGCTTGTTGCTAAAAATTGTGTCAGGCACACTGCTGCGTGTCAAGTGCTTTGCTTCACTTTTATACGTTTTTTGGTGAGAATGGTTGTAGCTGCTGTTGGTGCCTTTCAAGCGTTTTTCTATCATTATTTACATTATAGCCCGTTTTTATGCGGATTTCAATGTTTTTTTTTTAAATATACGGGCATCTTGCTGCGTTGCTTCAAAAAAAAACAATCCTCGACGTATCAGTACCGCCAGGATGGCGGTGGCTCCAAGCAGAATCGAGTTCGCACTGCGAACTCGCAGCTAAAGAATGAACACGGACGTTCATTCTTTAGCGTGCCTGCGGGTGTTTTTTTCTTGCGCCTTGAATCTGCTCCGCCTATTTGCAAAAGTGCTCATACTATATAACCGCAAAGATGCTAAGAGCGCAAAGGAATTTTTAATGATGTTTTGATGACATATCCTTTCATTTACCCTTGGCGGGCTTGGCGGTTTTTTTTGAATCTGCGCTGCTGGAAAAGTCCTGTTGTCCCAAGTCAGAAATATCGCTGTTTCTCGGAAAAGTTCTGCATCAGGGGTGTTGATTACATCATAAATTAGTATCTCGTTTTTTCTATCCCTTAAAAAATTCTCCGTATATCATAAGACATATCACAAACAAAAGTATCAGGCTTAAAGCGATAACGGAGTTTTCCAAACGTGCACCTGCAACACTGTGCTTTACTCCGTTTCGGTTTAAAAATCGTGAAAGAAAATAATTTATAGTTGAAAGAATTATGTGGCTTATCAATATCACAATTGTTTGCACCTTACTGCTTTGCGAGCTGATAAAAGACAATTTCGATATCAAAGATATTCCACCTATATAAATTACCATAACATAAAGAAGTCCTAAACCTTGAATCGGTATCATATTTACACCTCCCTAATTCATCCACTTTTTTGCTATTTCGGTAAAATCGGAAATCATTAAATTGAAATCATAATTCGGTGTTTTCTTTTTTTGTTTTTCTGCAATGGTTTTAAGAGCAATTAAAAAATACTCTGCCAGTTTTTCTTTTTGCTGATGATGTGTTAATAGGCTGAATTCTTTTTCAAGATGAATGACTACCTCTATCTTGCCCGTATCTGCTTTAAAAGGCCCGTATTGAAATCGGGGACGCAAGTAATATCCGTTTTCGGAAATTTCTTCTTTTGTGTATAATTTCTGTAATTCTTTTGCGGCTTCTTGACTTGATAATTTGCGTCCCGATTCATCGATGACATAGTTTGTTTTACAATGAGCATTATCATAATAGCTGAAAGCACATTTTAAGAAAATACAATTTACGGCTTTGCCGTATTTTTCGGGACGCATCTTTTTATTCAATTCATCCTGAAGCTTTTCCTCAATACTTTCTATAACCGGTTTGGAATTTTCATAACAGTTGGATATCGTACGCACAATCCAAACAGGATTTTTAGGAATCCAATTGCGTTGACTTTCAATTTTTATGTCTTCTATATTTTCGGTTACGGGGTAATCCCAATACACCGGTTGCTTCTGGTCTTTGCAATCGGGAGCAGGATAATAGGAAGTTCTGCCCTGCTCCATCGTAAAGCCCGTTTTTCTTTTTGACCATATTGCCTCGACAAAACGGAGCTCTCCGAATCTGTTGCAAAAAAAGGTGCGGGGATTACCGTTAAAAAACACACCTCTTGACGCTTCCAAAGGTTCATGATTTCCCCAGCCGATTACGGCAAGACATTCGCAAAGACGCACCGCCTTGTTCCACTCCGATACGCTTTTATAATCCGCATATTTTAAAAATTCCGCAAAAAGTTTTTCACGTATGTTTTCAATGGAGTTTTGAGAATGTAAAAAATCTTCCAGTTCCGATAAGTCGTTAATTGCATAAATTTCGTTCATATACGTTTTCCGTCTAATTTCCAATATCTAATTCTTGTATCGCCGCCGCATTTTTTGCAGCAATAATTTTTAGATACCGAAAAACCGATTCCGCTTTGTTCTGCAAGTTTTATAATCCGCTCTCTTTCTTCAACCAAGTTCGGAATATCCGGTATGAGGCAAGCGGAAATCAATTCTTCCGTTTTGTTTTGTAAAACAGCCTCTTTTACCATTTTAGGTAAAAGAATTGAAGCCAAATATGAATCCGTTTCTCTTTTGTGTATTTGTGAAAAACCGCAAGACTCACACTGAATGCCGGTTAAGATTTTCCGTGTACGGCTTTCTGCGAATATTTTTTCAATATTGATTTTTTTCCCTGCTTTTATTATATTTGCAATTCCGTAAGAAAGGCATTTAAAATATTCCATCAACTCATTTGCCCATGGTTCAGCCTCGTCGTTTATAGTATGATTATTTACCTTGCAAATCCAAATATCATTTATACTGCCCATTCCTCCGTAAGCCCCAAGATGATGCTCAACGCTGCCTGTGCTTAAGTATTCTTCAATATCGGTTTCAATCCATTTTCGCCAAGTACAGGACGTTTCGGTAAACAATTGTTTTAAAGCTTGCAATGCATAAATATAGTATCTATCATTTTCTCTTAGAAAATCCGGAATTTGTTTCATTGTTATACTCCTTTTAGCGACGCTTTTTTCATTTTTATTTAAACACACCATAGACAAAAATTCCGCCGACAACAGCAAAGAAAATACTGCCTGCAAAACCTATTATGCGGGCAACAGGACGGCCCAAATAACGGCTTATCTGCCCCATCCCCATTTACTTTGATAGTGTGCGTCCGGTGCATACAGCCAATCCCAATGTTCAATACGCTCGTCCATAGTTTACCTCCTCCTGTCCCATTTTTCTAAAGATTATTGAATAATTTCTAAACCATGTAAATATGCAAATTTAATTAAACTTGCACCGTAAAAGTCCTCAAAATGCAAATCTATATTTTCTTTTGGAATTTCTTTTAATGAGTTATAAAACGAAATATATTTTTTCTTTAACTTATCTTCTTTGATGACTTTATTAAAATATCTTTCAGCCGGCTCTTTGCCGCCAAAATAGTAGATATAGTAGAGCAAAGCATACCCTTTTAATGAGCCGTTTAAAATTCTTTCGATATTTTTATTTGTATCTTCAAAGTCTGCAAATAAAGGCATAATGTGTTTATGTAATAACCCCGTAATTTGCGTTACGGTATCTTTATAGCTTGCTCCGGCCAACTGCCACCAAGCGCCCGCTTTTCTTCCGGCTAAAGAACTAAGCTCTCCGCCGTAAATAATTCCTTCACCGGTTATGCCTGCTTTTTTCATAGCCTTTGAATAAATGTTGATATGCG
Organism: Treponema denticola ATCC 35405; assembly: GCF_000008185.1. NCBI lineage: Bacteria > Pseudomonadati > Spirochaetota > Spirochaetia > Treponematales > Treponemataceae > Treponema > Treponema denticola. Next base: position 596,602 of record NC_002967.9, on the reverse strand, counting down.
GGATAAACTCAACATTAGATTCACAGTTGTATCTATTGGCTTGAAAATATATTTCAAAAATAATGTCTTTGTTATTTGCAATTTTTCGTAAAGTCTTTCCTTTACCTAGCACTTTAAAGTCAGGGAAATTGCGTGCTATTTCTTGCCATGCTTTTTCGCAAAGTTCTCTTGGTTTCATAACGTCCTCCTAAAAACTCATTTGCAAAATTCTAATATTTCAAAATCTTCACATTTTAATAAATGGAAACCAAAACATTTTGACCTGCTTGGGCTGCTTCGTTATAAAAATCTTTAAGTCCGGCAAATGCACATTTAAGTTCATCTATAATTTCTTCTTTTTCATCTTCATAATCCCAGATATTCGGATACAGTTTATTTTTCTTACATTTTTGCATACTGAAGTTTTCCAAAAGAGAATCAATATCGGTTTCATTTAATTTTTTCACGATTAATGGTATGGTTTCCTTTTTTGTATATCCGATAAAATCTTCGCATCCTTCGAAAGAATCTACTCCGACAATTGCTTCACTAAGCGGGTTACCCTCTATCGGCTCTCCTGCTGAAACACCGGTAAGTACAAAATGTAAAACGTCCCACATTTTATCCATGTCGAATAAAATACAGTTTTCGGCTTCTTGCAGTTCTTCCGTAAAATCCGCAATGTCTTTTTCGGTCATAAGTTTTTTTAAGTCCCTATCACTTATGAGTTGATAGTTTGCAATCATTCCCATATCAAATTCTCCTTAGCTGTTATCCAAATTATCATTCTTGTGAATACTCTTGTCTTTTGTACTCCATTATTAAGATAATGTCAATCGAGACTACACGCCAATCCGAATGGGGCTATTTCTATATTACTATCAAATACATACCCATACAGAGTAGGATTACCACCCGCCAATATTCCGCCAAAGGCGGAGAACAGAAAGCAAAAAAACGCCTCGATTGAAGCGTTTGTGAATTATATAATTTCACCCATTTCTAAGAATATCACATTTTCATAATTTTGATTTTTACAAAACTCTTTTACTCGTTCTGTACACAATAAAAAACCAGAGTTTGTAAGGGTAAAGAAGTCAAAGTCGCCGATTACATTGGAACTGAAAAACAATCCTTTGCCTTGCTCTCTTGGGATAATGACATCGCCTCTTAAATCTGCAACTCCTATTATTTCTTCTATCCCCCGTTCACTCCTTATTATCGTACTTTGAGGAAGACAGTCGAAACTTATCGGACTAAAAAAAGCGGTTAAGGGAATAGCTTCCTTGGGTAGCCATTTTAAACGTTTGATGTTTTTTGCGTTTAACTCTTTATCTGTTTTATTGTATCTCAATTCCACACTTTTCAGCTCTTTGAAATTTTCTTTTAGCAATTTAAAAATCGAGTTCTTACAGACATTTATCGCATAGCAAAAAACAAAATCACCAATTTTATCTCCACCGCTACACCAATCGTCCCACCAAACATCCAAAACATCAACTTCTTTAATGTTTTGTTTATTACTTGGTCGAAGAATGGCAAAACTATCTTTTCCCGCATAGCTCGTTATATTATATATTTTCATTTTTTACACTTCTTGGATTATATACTTCTCTTGGAATTGTGTGATGTAAATATGTAGCAGACAATCCAAAATATCAAACCACGTATTGGTATCTTTGACGTAGGCATAAAAATTACTTTCCCCACTTAACAATCTTATCGGGTCTTGACTTATGTATGATCCTGTACTTGGGGCATAGTACCTAACCTATTGTATACTAATTCCGTCTCGGTATCAAGATATTGCCCTTGATATAGAAACGATATGAAAATCTCGTCAACTTTTCTTTTTCAATGATTGTGATACAGAGTCTATTATTTCTTTTATTCTTTGAGATGAAAGTATTCCAATACCTCTTTTCTCTATTTCTTCTAATTCTTCGATAATTGCTTTAAAAGAGTGAAGTATTTGATTCAGCTTGTTAATATCCCCAAAAATTTCAATGTAGACATAAGTTTTAGCAATTATTCTTATTTCGAAATCTATCCAATCTTCATCATTGTCTCTGCCCAAAGGCTCGCTTGCTTTTAAAAAATCGCCATAATTACTTATATCAGCCCTTAAAATCCAGCCAGGATTATCTAACATACCAATAGAAATACCCTGCTCGTGTTCCCAGTCGCCGTCAATTTGAGTTTTTGTCCAGTCTTGTAACCAATCTACTATACTGCGCATATCCTATCCTTTACAACTATTTCTATTTTTAAATCGTTCATTATTTGGAAATTTATCATCAGTAGGTTCTCAAACATCCCCATTTTTTAAATTTACGTGAAGAGTAGGGATTTTTTTCCCTTGCCTAATTTATTATAGGTAGTTTACCCTGTTCCATCAACTCCACACCATCGAAACGCTTGTAATTATATACTAATTCTATTTCGGTATCAAGATATTGCCCTTAACAACACTAGTAAAATCTGAAAATTGAGATACACTTTTAAGAAACATATCCTCATAGTGAACTTTCGTATTTTTGATGCGTATAAATCCAAAACCTGTATCATCATGAGGATAAGCAATAAATCCTAATTCATCAAAAACAAAAAAACAATGCCCGTCAATTCCTTCATCCATCATCATTAACAAAGAGAACATAGATATAATATCATAATCCGTAGTGAGAAATTTTTTGAATCCCAAAGATAAACAATTATCATTATCGTAAATAGAAGCGCTAATTGTTTCTATATATCCAAAATCAATTAAATACTTTTCTATGTATTTTATGTAATTGTTTATGTTGCTGTTATTTAGATTATATTCTTTTACTTTGAAAATATTAGAAATTATGATTATATTATTTGTATATTTTCTAAAAAAATGCATAAAACACCTGACTATTTTATTTGCACGAAAAATAGTGAAAGGTTTATTTCTTCTGCAATATCCCTTCCAGCCTTTACTGTCGGTATAAGAATTCAAATTTACCCATTCTTGAATATTACAATTTGAGTTATCCATTATCGTGTTCATCTATCTACTTTTATACCTCCAGTTTTTGATAATACTTTTCTAATTGTTTTATATTCCATGCTCTTTTTAAAGAATCGGCATCATTTTTATCCGTATAGGTCAGCCATTTATTATATAAGTCATATAAAATTTTCTGTCCGGTTTCGGTTAAATCGAGATTCGTATATAAGAGTTTTATAATTCGGCCTTCTCTGTCTACAGGATTTTCCTTTATCAGCTTTTTTTCATAGGCAAAATTAAGAAATGTAAGATTTTCTTCATATAGTGTATAAATGGTTTCGGGATAGCCTCTATAACTTTGAAATATAAATCCTATATCAATGACAACTTCTTTTAGAAAATATAATTCATGATAGACATAATGTATGATTTTTTCAAGGTTCTCCTTATCTTCAAGATTTGTAACTTCAATAAATTGATAATACTTCCAATTAAATAAATTTACCGGTTTAAAACAAGGCAATATATTTTCAGTTTTTTCAAAAGTTGGTGCATAAAGGACATAAAACTTTTCCTGATACAGCACTCCGATTCGTTTCCCTGACACAAGTACAATATACTCTTCAAAAATGGCTTCCAGTGAAAAATTATTTATTCCCTTGCATTGTTTTTCCATATACTGAGCAAATTTTTTAGCGGTCATTTATTTCCTCTCTCCTAATCCGAACATAAGTAATATCCGGTTTTACTTTATCAAATTATACATGATTTTACGGTATTTTTCTATATAGTAAAAATATAAAAACAACTACTCTAATATATAGAAAAAACAGCTTTAAAATGATATAATATAAACAATATTTAATTGGTGAAGGGCTTTTACATGGCAAAAGAAACAAATACTTTAAAAAAATTTTTAGACAGCGAAATCTATTCGGAGCTGATTCGGCTTACGGACCCGGCAAGTATTGAAGAAAAAATCAAGGATATTGAAATTTCCCGATTACATGATAGATTAAAACAACGTCAATTTCTATTGGAAGGTTTTACTTGTAAATTATCTACCGAAAAAGAACTGGCCGAATGGTATTTGCATCTAATCAAAGAAAATAAAAGCGATATTGTTCTTTGGACAAAAGAATTTTGGAAGTACAGTAATGATACGCCGGATGAATATCCTGACGGCGAATTTGCTCCGGAAGAAGAACTTGATGAAGATGAAAAATCAAAACTTATTTCAGTCGGCAAATATACAAAGTCATGTTTAGCCATGTATATGCTGGAATTCGATATATTAAAAAATCATCCTGAAATTTTAGCAGATTATTATAAAAGACTGCGTATTCCGGATGCGGTCAAATATGCAAGAGAAATGAAAAAACTCTTTTCCCGAATATTCGGGGAAAGTTAAGCTTTTTTCAAGATTTGCTAATCCTTGCAAAAAGTTTTTATGGGAGGTATGAAATGGCACGATACGAACTTGGTGCAATTTACGAAATAGATGCAGGCAAAAAATCCTATTATGCCCGCCTTTTAAATTGCGATTTATACGGAGTATTCGCCCCCCTTTCCGGTGAAATATCAGAAGAAGCGTTTGAAAATACACCGTACCGCCTGTATATTTCTACCGGCAGCTATGCAGTAAAACGAGGCTTTTGGAAAAAGCTTTTTCCTTCGCCCGATAAAACGGATATTGAACGCTGGAGCCGACCTCTGCATTTAGTTGTATTTACACCTTGGGACATTGAGGGTGCACTCAACCGCCGAACTTCATTTGACAAATACGGCCATACTGAAATACTTGATGAAAAAACATATATTCAATTCCTTAAACAGGGCTTTATTTCAATCATTCAACCTATGTACGAAAAAGTCCCTCAGTTCCTCAATAATTATTACGATGATTGGCCTGCAAGTGAAATTTACAGCGACGTTCTAACCGGAGCCGGCACTGCAGAACATCAACAAAAACAAATGAGCAGTTTAAAGAAAATAGGATTTGATGTTTCGAAATATTAAAATAGGAGAAATAAAATGCTTACACTGAAAGAATTGATTAAAAATCAAAAAAATTTTAATGAAAGCTTCTTTGCAGAAGTGTCGGATAAACTATGGAAAATCGGAGAAATAGAAGAAATTAAAAATCAAACCGATGAGGATTTATTTCTTTTTTATATTGCCGTTAACATCATAGGAAATTGGAAGGGTGACGGTTGGTGGGAATTTATCTGTAATTATCCTCAGCTTATCCGTTATGTTCCCGACACATTGGCCGCATTAAAATTACCCGATATGAAAGCGGCCTTTGAAAACGTGATAAAATGTTTTCCTGAAAATACGGTTTTTGAATATTCCAGCACCTATATAGATACGGTCAATTTTCTTCAAAATGTCAGATTCAAAATAAGCGATACATATTTAAATTCGATTCCTGCAGATAAGAGAAAAGAAATGTCCGAGACTTTGCATAAAAGCATTGATGCTCTTGAATCCTTGACGGATAAACGCTGGGCTTATGATGCAAAAGATGACGGTTGGTCGGATGTAATTGATTTTATCGAAGAAAAGAAATAACGGAGGAGATGATAATGCACTATATCGGAGAATTAACAACAGACGGTTACGGAATGGCTATTATACCTATTGATTTGCTTACGGGATATCTTGCTTCAAAAAAATGCAGGGCAAAGAAGCTTTTAAGCTATCTGCAAAAGAACTTCGAGCTTTTTCCGGAGCTTGTAGAAAAAGGCAAGCTTGTCCCATTTTATCGAATCAATTCTTTTGATTATCATATATTCGCCTCTATAAATGAAGAAGCTGTCATACCTGAAGGATTTAAAGAAGTATGCAGATTTGAAAAATTTTATCTTGAAGTGGGGGATTTAAATAAGATATGTTTTTCCTGCTTCGATGATTTGGACTATGATTTTGAAAACATTAAAAAAAATATTACAGAGCACACGGAATATATTAAAACCGGTCCGAAAGATATTATGGAGCCATATAATTACCGTTTAGGTTTTGATATACCCAAAGGAAAATATGAATTCGACCTCATAGGCTTGGAAAAAATCGAGAAAACTGAAAGAGAAAGCAAAAACTACGGCTATGCCTTTGTGTTCAAAAAGAATGAAAATGCAGTAAATAATAATGTGACAAAATGTGATAATGAAGACGGTACTTATAAATTTAATGTGCCGAGGGAGAAAAATATATGAATCAATTTCAGATTAAAAGAGAGGTAATACTATGAAAGAAAAAAAATCAAATGGAGAAGACAAGATTCTCAAACAGGATATGAGTCAAACTGCCGACCATCCGGGTATGATTTTTATGGTTCATTTACTTATGGAAGAAAAATGTGAAATGCCCGAAAAAGAGCATATACATAAAATTATGTGTGAACATTTAGGCGAAACGGATTGCTTTTGTTATGACGGTAATATGGCAGGTTTTGCTCCCCAAAAATATTCCGTGCACTATGAAAAGGAAAAACTAAATGTACCTCCGCAGCTCATTATTATGAACTGTTCTGAAATTGAAAAACCGATTATGGATGATGTTTCAGCGACGCAATTATGGAATTGTCCGAACGGCGGCGAAATTCTGGAAACTTGTAAATATCAAGTAATGGCAACGGATATGTTGGCTGCCGGTTTAGATTATAAAGAAAGAGCGGAGATGCTGGTAAATTATGTTGAAGCATTAGTAAACATATATCCGTCTTGCAAGGCAGTAGTTTTCGAAACATCTAAAAAAATGCTGACGAGAGAAGATATTCTAAACTGCACATTGCCCAAAGAAATGCGCTTCCTCCATTATGCAGTAAACATCCGGTTTTTTAATATTCAAGGGACAAACGATATGCTGGTCGATTCACTCGGTATGAGCACCTTGTTTCTACCTGATGTTCAATATCATTTTCACGACTTAAACCCGAATGATGTTGTAAACCATGCATATAATGTTTTATCCTACATTTATGATAATGATAATCCGATAGAAGACGGAAATACAATAGCGGGTCTTACGGATGGCAATATGAATTCAGATATAAAATGGAAAGTGCAATATGAAAATTCTCTCATACAGCCGATAAGAGAAGTCATAGACATTAATACGGGCGAATACGCTTCGGGAAATAGATAAGCAAGGATTTAAGTATGATAACAATCGGAAACATCGGCAGATTTGAATCTATACCGCAAATTTTAAATGATGTACTAAATGAAAATATTTCTGCATTGGAAGAACATCTATTAAAGGAATGGAAGCTTAATAAAGCAATCAGCGTCGGCAAATACACCGAGCTCTCTCCTTTGGATTTTGCATTGATAATGGAAAAGTTTCAATCTATAAAATGGCTGACGGAAAAAGGAGCAAACCTTAATGCAAAGGAGCATCCAAGTTTTCTTCTCGCAGTGAGATATTGTAATGAAGAGGTAATAAGGTTTCTCGTTTCCCATGGAGCAAAGATAGATGTAACGAACAACGTAGGTTCGGAAGCATTTTTAGAAACGTACTATGGTAAACGTTTTGATAATCTTTCGATTATACAAGAACTTGGGCATACCGCAGCTAAATACGGCGGACAGCTCTTGCGTCACGCAGTCTCTGACCGTAATTATAAAATTCTGGAATTTCTAATTGAGCACGGAGCAGATATTAATTACAATAAGTCCGATATGGTATATTCCGATCAATCGACTCCATTGTGTGTAGCTGCAAGATATGTTGATTTGGAAATGTGTAAATTTTTAGTGAAGCATGGAGCGGACATTAAGATTGCCGAAAAAGACGGAATGCGTCCATATAGTATAGCCTTGGAAAAAGGCGATGAGGAAATGGCGGAATATTTTAAATCATTAGAGCCCTCCGAGTTTCATCAAACACAAAATAAATTGGATGAATTAAAACCGTATAAATTGCCAAAGAAAATAATTGAATTTTTAACCGGTGAAAACCTACACTTTGATTTAGAGGATTCCGACTTTGGATATCTTGAGTTCTTCAAACTGATTGATACTATTCCGTTTAAATTCGGCCGACAAAAATTATTAAGACTTTCCCGCTCTCTCGGAGATTACAGTCATATTTATATTGTATGGAATCCGAAAACAAAAAAAATTGCAAGCTATGATATGGAACATGAAGAGCTCATCGATTTGGCAGGCTTTGATGATTTTATAGAGGATATGACAAAATATATGAACCTGATTTTGGAATAATGACCGATAATGAGATTGATAAAAATATATCTGAAAGGGAGAATATAAGGAGACTATGGACAAAAGAATAATTGATAGAATCACTAAACTGGGCGGCAAATCTGCCTTTGAAAGCGAGAACTTGCTACGAAATATGGAAAGCATTAGCCTATCTAAGAGTTATCTTATGCAGGACTTTAGCGATTACTTAGAAAATGATTTACTCGATAGAATAAAGGCTGAAGGGATATTACCTGAATCGGAAATCCCATATCCAAGGATACAATACAAAACTGAAAAATTTACTCCTTTTACAAAAGGAACAGCCGACTATGATGAATACTCCGGGTTTATTCATAAAGAATATGTAAGCTCAGTAATTCCTTGTAATGATTTAGAGTTTTTAATTATTGGCGAATCCAACTCTTATCCCAATTATTACTTTATATGCCTAAGCGATAAAGATATTAGCAATCCCAAAGTATATACTACGGATCACGAAGTATTCTTTAGAGAGATTGAAGAATTGGGGCGTTTCTCTGACTTTCTTAATTTATTCGTATCTGAAGATGAGTATAAAGTAGAAATGAATAGGCTGAGAGAATAGGAAGGCTATAAGAATAATTATGTGCAAATACTGCGATGATATAGATATAGCTTTTAAAAATGATCAAACGGACCCGCGTAAAAGTTTTATGCAGATTTATGAACTTCTGTTAAATAAGATTGAAAATGCACAGCTGACGATTTATGCAGGCGACTGTAAGTTTAAAGATATGCTTACGATTATAGATGAGGAAATACATTATACAGTATGCTTCTATTTGCAATGTCCGGCTTGCGGAGCATTCTATTTTTTGGGAGCTTGTATTAGAGGAGCTCCGGTATATGAGAAATTAGAAAGCATAACAGAAAAAGAAATAAAAAATAAGCTCTGGGGAAAAGAAGGAACATTTTTTAATAATCCAGCACAAAATTAGATAATGCGATATAATAATTTAAGTTAAGCAAATTAAACTTATTGAGGTACAAATGGCATCAAGTAAAGAATATTTGAATTTTATTTTGAATCAGTTATCCGAATTGGAAGACATAAGCTATAGAGCGATGATGGGGGAATATATTTTATACTACAAAGGTAAGATTGTCGGCGGTATTTATGATGACAGATTACTTGTTAAATCTGTAAAATCGGCGATAGCCTATATGCCGAATGCCGGCTATGAGCTGCCGTATGACGGTGCAAAAGAAATGCTCTTAGTTGATGATGTAGACAGCAAAGATTTTTTGACAGGCTTATTTAAAACTATGTTTGATGAACTGCCTGCCCCAAAACCTAAAAGGAGACGATAGATTGGGAAGATTAATTTTTATTTTACTGCTTTCCGTTTCAGGACTTATTTTTTTAGCGGTTATATTCGGAATGTATATTTATATGAAACGAACGTATCGGGCGGAAAATCACTAATGGAAGAACCTGTAAACAAACAGACCGATACTACAAAAATGAGGTTCAGTGAGTTTTTGGTATATGCATCTGTCATACTTGGGGCGGTATTATTTGCCTTACAGGTGATAAAAAAGGGAGGCTCCGGATTTTCTAATTTGGCAACAGCTATCCTCCTGCCTCCGGTTATGGCTCTTTTTAATGCACGGAAGCGTACCGGAAGAAGTATTTTTATATTTATGGCTGTCGCAATATTTTCACTTTATATGTTTTTGGTATATATCATAATCAGTGTTCCGGTGAGGGCTCCGGTTTTTACGATTAACAACACAAAGATTAAGATGGCATATACAACTGTTGCCGATATAGTAGCGAACGGATTCGATATTTATGTAAAACAGGATAATCCTTCCGGCAGAGATTATAAAAAACTTCTTTCCTCGGGTGCTTTTAAAAAATATCCCGTTGATCGAAGTATTCTCGTTGAAAAGGGATTCCGAAGAAATAATACTGCTATACCTTATGCTAATTATCTTCTTGTAAAAGACGGCTTTGTGATCGGAAGCATCGGTCTTTACGGTCATAAAAAAAAAGATACGGTATTAGAAGACTGTAAAATCATTCATTTAAAACTTGATGAATACTGCATTTCCGATGCAAGAGCAAATTCAATTCGTTATTGTCTTGATGATGTTGAGCTGCTGGTTCCATTGCAACAAGAAACATTGCAAAAAACATTCGATAAAAAACTATGGTTAGTACCGCCGAAAAATACGACAGACATAACTCAGCTGCACTACGGCATTAAATGGTCAACCGGAAGCGATCATCTCTTTTGGAATGAATACTTTGCTTATATTCATTTTAATGAAAGCAATGATATGACCAGCTTTGAGATTTCAACCGAAATAGCACGTGATTGGAATGAATGAAAAGTGTGAAGGACTACTCTTCATTATAATGAAGGATGCACATCCGTGTACACCGCGGCTGATATAGACTATGCTCTACGACTGGCGAAGGTTATAATCTACATCCGGCATAGATTAGGATCTTTGTCTGCCGGTTTATATAAGACAGTTTATATCCCTTTTGAATTGATAGTGAAATAATTTAATATTTTTTACTACTGTCGTAATCGCAAGAGCCGTCGGCGTGGCGGGGCCAGGTGATTTTTGAAAGATCACAAGTATTATTCCTAATTAAAGATTCTATCTCGTTTTTTGTTTTACTATTTGTTTTTACAAATTGTCCTAATTGTTGATTATTACAAAAAAAATTCAAATAATCACCATCAATAGATATTGTTAATAAAACGGAATCACCTTTTGAATAATTCAAAATTGAATCCGGCATAAACCAATCATATACTTCTGCCTCGATTATATAGGTTGCTTCGGATTTTTTTATATTTTTTATCAAAAAACTACTGCGATTGAATAAGTTTGAAATATTGAATACAGAATTAAAAAAATATGTCGGTACAATATTGCTTAAGCTTTCGTACCACTCATCATCAAATTCTGTTTTTTCTTTCTGATATTTTTGAAATCCTTTCGGTTGCTTTTTTATAATAACATCCCGATTTTTTTCTTGCAAAGAATCAAAACAATGAACCGGTAACCATTTGATATCATCAGAATATAGCAAAGATATATTATCGTCTAAACAAAATTGAGTATTTTCAGGTATCAAATTTTCAATATTAATTAGGTATTCTTTATTTCGATATAAGACTTTAACAGAATATTTCCAATTTGATACTCCATAATAAATATTCGGTTTTAAAATTTTAACTATTTCATTTTTTTTGATTTCACAAGCATAATAATCAAGAAGACCGTCCGTTTCGAATAGTTGAGTATTTACCAGAGTCTTATTGTTGATTCCATAAGCATTACATAATAAAAAAAATAGAAAAAGCCTAATTATTTTTCTTTTCATATAAAATCTCCTGTTGTTTTAATAATGTTCCGGCGGCAGTGTTTCTGCAAATTCAATATCGCTCACAAGCCGCGCCGTATATTTTTCTTGCGGTATGATAAGCGATTCGAAAGATGCAAAAATTACAACCTGCATGCCAAACGTAATCCGAGACTACCTGCATGAAAATCGGGAGTATAAAATAGCCTGATCGGCAGCGCTGCGTTATATATATCGATATCTATACCGCCGCCCCGAAAGACACGGCAGGAATCGGGAATATCGTCAATGTCAACGACACCTGCTTCTACAAGCGAGTCAGGCAAAAAATCTTTAAAGCGGTCCCAACACCATTCCCACACGTTGCCGCTCATATCGTAGAGCCCGTATCCGTTCGGTTTCAGTTTTTTTACTTCATGGGTTCGGTTTTCACTATTCCCATCATGCCACATATATCGATCGACTTCTTCTTCGTCATCGGAGCCCGCCCATCGGCTTTCAACGCCGCCTTTTGCGGCCCATTCCCATTCGGCCTCCGACGGCAGCCTAAATCCGTTTTTGCTTATATCCACAGTTACGGCATCCCATGCCTTTATAATTCGATCCTTTTGGGGCATATATTCATCCTCAGAAGGAATTTTATCAAACGGAAGTGAGGCAAAGTCTATCGGTTTTCCTTTAACCGTTACCGTATAACAGGGTTCAAGGCCGAGCTTCAAACTGAGCTTGTTGCAAAAGGCGATTGCCTGATACCAGTTTATCATTTCTATCGGCCGTTTTTTTTGTTCTTCGCCGCCGGCAGGTTTTGTTTCTTCGTCATTACCGTTAAAACCACTCGGGTTGTTGCCCATCACCGCCTGCCACAACTCCTGCGTTACCTCCGTTTCGCCGATCCGGTAGGCTGGTAAGCTGACCGTATGTGCAGGGTTTACGTCGTATTCTCCGTATCCGAGGGTACCGTCCGTTACGGCAGGAATGGCGATCATCGTAAACGATACGCCGTTTACCGTATACGTCTTACCGGTAGGCAGCATGCCTGCATTTTCGGCATTTACACCGGCACTGCCGCCTGTCATTGCAATAAGTGCCGCTCCTAAAAATAATGTTTTATTCAATTTTCTTTCCTCTGAACATATCTATAATTTATATTTCGGTTTTATAATACTGCTTTACCACAGTCTCCTTTCCCAAAATTACCTTCAACATTTTTGTAGAATATTCTGCATTTTTCTTTTGTAAAAGCTTGGATAATTCCGTCGGTTGCCCACAAAAGAGGATGTTGAAAATTCCTTTCTCCAAATTCAATATCACTTCGATAAAATGTATTTGAATTTAATTTTTTCTCATCTTCAACTGTCATTCGATACGGCCATGGATGGTGATGCCCGAAACTTCTTTTGCAAACACTGCAACTTCCATTATCCAAGATGCCGTAAGAAACTTTACCCTGATATTCGATACGCACCGACTTTGACCGTACAATATCAAAGTGCATTGTATACAAAAATTTGCAAACATAGTATCCATACGATTTTTCAAACGGAATAAATTCAATTCCTTGCATATTATATGTATGATATATATCATAAAACCGCTGACTTGCGATAGATACACCATCTAAAGTACTAAAGAAAAATTTCTTTTTTCGTATTTTAACTATCTTTGCCGCTTGTGAAATTGCTTCATCACGGTTTAATACCATCTTACATGCTTCACAATAGTCTATTTTTATTTTATCGCCCATGTCGAAATACAGATTACGCTCGTCACTGTCGCCATATATGCTGCAATAGTTTATTATCAACGTTTTCCTCCATAAGTTTTTTCGCTTAATTCATATAAATACTCGCTTTTCTATCTTTTTATATTATAGCTTTAACGCTGAGATAAGTTCTTCTCCATCCGTATCTCCTGTTTCAACAAAACCGAATGAGCTATATAGTTTACGCGCAACTTGATTTTCAGGTTCATAAGACAACCAACAATATTCAGCTTTTCCGCAAGGAAAAGTCTTAACAAAATCTAGAGCCAATTTAACTGCATCTTTCCCAAATCCATTGTTTTGATACGCTTTATCAATCATCAGCCGCCAAAGATTATAATTCCCTTTTGCTATTTCAGGTGCATCAATCCAATCGTCATGAACATCAAAACCGATCATCAAAAATCCGACCGGTGTTTCATTGTCATATATCCCGAATGGAAATGCATAACCATTTGCGGTGATTGTAATGTAGGCTTCAATGATACTTATATCGTTGGCAGCAACAAAGCTTTTCTGTGCTTCCGATACCTGCAGTTTCAAAATATCCCAAATGTTTTTCCCGTTTACTTTTTCCAAATGAAGCATAATATATCCTTTTTGACTTAAATTTATTCTGCAATATTAATTCCTTTCTCGATAAGTTTTTTCTTTGTTTTTTCGGAAATATAAATAACTGTGCCGTCAATAAGTTTTAAGTTTGGAAACTGTGCCAACTCCTCATCGGAAATAGATTTAATATCAAATAAATTATCTTCGCCGTCCCATTGCGGAATAAGCTGCATATTAATTTCATTTCCGCCATCAAGAAACAGCTGTGTTACCTTTGGGGCCAATTCAGCAGGAATTTCCAATTGCTGAAACCAGCTTTTTACTTCAGGTATCATTTTATCGTAGTAATCATCGGGATCTATTTCTTTTTTTTGCATAATCATTACAAAAATCATATACATCAAATTTCGGTTTAAGCAGTTCTTGTTTGTACATCAGCTCTTGGATAACAGCAAGTTTAAAATTGAAGTTTGTAAATGTCAGTACTTTACTTTCTGCCTTTGGCTGTTTCCATTTACCGCTTGACACCCTCGGCGGTTTATACCAAAAACTTATATCCCGTATAGGTTCAGGTTCGGCTCGCACCAAATCAGCTATCTCATCGGTTTTTGTTTTTTTCAAACGCTCCTGAAAAGATATTGCAGCCAGAACCGAGTTTAATTTACTCGACAATGAGCAATTTATTTCCCAATTTTCCACTTTCATTTTTAAAAATATATAAGCATCTCTTAATGTTTTTTGAGGTATTGCTTCCAAAATAGTTTTACCGTTTATCGTAAAAATGCCGGGAAACACCTGCTTGGGATTTACATCGAAAAACGAAAAATTTGCTTTTTTCTCCCATTCATTATCTTCACATATTCTTATGTCTAGTTCGCTGATATGTCCTTTGGAAACAAAACTCCTTATTCCCATATTATCCCAGATATATATTTCCTCTAAATCATCTTTACTTACTGTTCCATCAGGCGGCTTACGCAATACTTTTCTATATTCACCGAATTTCTCCGCAAGAATATCTATTGATAGGTTTTCAATAAACTCACCATTAATATGCAAACCGTTTTTAGTTAAATTGATATGAAGTTTCTGTTGCGGCATGGCCGGTTGTTTATCCTGTTTGTTCGATTCCTTGCTTTTTATAATACTCATTTTATATCTCCTTACCATATAATATTTCTTTAATAGCTCTTATGTCAAGTTTATACCATGTTTTATTAACATACATAAGTGCATCCCATAATTGGATTTTTACTTCACTGTCATCACTATATCGTATTACTATTCTTAACTGCGGTGCAGTCATCTTAAACATCTTTCCGTCATTACGCTCATCATCATATTTTGCAGTATTTAAAATATCCGTTATTGCTTTTATATCATCATGCTTAATTGTTCGTAAGGCTGTATCCGTATTATCGGAAAACTGCATTGACACAATACCGTCAGGGTTTATAATACATTGTTTTGAAATAGTCATAACTCGATCCTCTTCATCGGCAGATAGTGCAAAAGTAGTTAATATAAATATACAAAATGCAATTACTTGTTTCATTTTTCCCTTTATTACAGAGTGTTCACAATTTCAATCGTATTCTCAGATTGAAGCAGGCTGAACAGTTGTTTATAAGCACTTATGATTTTTTCTCTATTTTCTTTATCTGACAAACCTAAAATATAGCAATCGCTATTTGTGTCGATAAGATATAATACCTTGTCACTCATCGAAGCAAGCCTACGGAAAACTTCCGGCGGTTCAAATTCCGTATCTTTATCCAAGTGAAGCATATTCGCTTTTATCTTTTTTGCTACTAGATTGTAACCGTATACAATATCTCCCACATCCGCCTTCCAATCGAACATTGCCAAATAGTTCAAATCTATAAAATCGTTTATCAAAGAGACACAAATATTTTCTTGCTCCAATGCTGTATGGTATATTTTCTTGGCTTTTTGCGGAGATATGCCGAGTAATTTGCAAAGCGATAAAAAAGTTTGTTCCGTATCGGCAGGTAAGCTTTTGTTCCGGCAAGCAAGTTTTTCTTTTTCCTCCCAAATACGTCTGTCTTCTTCTTCAAGTATTTTTATTTGTAGTTGTTCGTATTGCGTTAA
This sequence comes from Treponema denticola ATCC 35405, assembly GCF_000008185.1. Lineage (NCBI taxonomy): Bacteria > Pseudomonadati > Spirochaetota > Spirochaetia > Treponematales > Treponemataceae > Treponema > Treponema denticola. Next base: position 580,643 of record NC_002967.9, on the reverse strand, counting down.
AACCGTTTTTATATTCTCAATGATTTTTTTATCAAAAATAGGCTTGTTCTTTCCTATAAAATTGAACCACTCTTGTCCCGCCTCGCCTGTGATGTCATAATCATAAGAAACAATTTCACAACGATCTCCGATTCTCACAACGGCAAAGATTTCACCTTCACAATAATCAACCATACAGATACTTTCGGGTATAAATGCTTTATGGCCGCTATTTTCGTAAAAGCGATTGGTGTATTTTGAGCTTTTGAGTGAAATACAATCAAAAATATTTTGTTCTTTAATTTGTGTCTCTATCATTTCTTGAGCCTGACTCGAAAACTTTGCGTTGTTTTCCAATATCTGCCGAAAGAGTTGTATATCAAATGCCGGCCCGCCTATGAGTTTTTCGTCTTTGTAGTACACCCACGATACAGTTCGGCCGATATTTTTTCCGTTCATATTCCATTCCTTTTTTTATTCGTGCGGAGGGTTTAATACCCCGACGCTTGCGGCGGGGTATGTTGATTTATGAATTTATATTGCATAATGCTATTTCTTTTAGTCCTCTATCGTAAAACGAGGTAAGGCATATTTCGCCTGAGATGTTTTCGAGTTTGTGTTTGGACATTCCTCTTGGAAAGGTAATATCGGAATATTCACGTGTGTTGAGTGAAAAAACTTTTTGCTTGCCTTTCCAATCATCAGTTTTAAAAAGAGGAGTCATTATCACATATTGAGAATCAGTAAAGCATCCGTTGATGCCGCCTTTTTTACCGTCTTTTTTTAAGTCATCTGATTCGATAAGTTTTTTGATTACTTTCCCATCTTCGGAAATTCTTGCAAGGGCATAATAATTCATTCCCCACTTATTAACCGATGTTTGGCTGTCGCCCGGAATAAAGGCATAGATTTCTTTATCCGATATTTTAATGCTGTCTATTTTAGGTGCGTCTACGCAGCTGTCATCTTGATGTGTAAATGCCTTTTTATCTATTGTAGAAAAACATTTCCATTCGGCAGATTTTGCAGCAACATCAAATTCAAAAAGAGCAAAATATCTTGCGTCCCCGCAATAAAATTCATTTTCAAAGCAAACGGGAATTGTCTTGCTGTCGGATATATTTTGAAAACACCTCTGTTGAGCTTTTTCCGGTACAATGCTTCCTCTTAGCCGTGAATTATTTTTTATCGGAATTATTTCCGGAGAGGAATGAATGCCGGAGTAATACCGCACTTCTTTTGCCGAAATGATGAGTCCGAAACTTGCACCATATCGAAAAAGCACAGGATAATCTCTGCCTGATGTTTCCGCATATTCAATCGGAATCTTTTTTATGCCATCGACAGAAAGCACAAGGAGGTAAAATTTACCCCAATCGCTCTTCTCGCCTTTAGTCAGAATTATAGCAGTTCCATCCGGCAACAAAACAGAGCCATGCACAAACGAAAGCTCACTATCCAATTCCCATTTTTTCAATAAACTTAATTTTAGGTTATTCATATTTTTATCTCCTTATTTGTTTCAATATACTTAATCCTTTCAGCCGATCTTCTTCATCAACTATATTTTTTATATCCTAATTATATCATTTTTCATTATTGTTTTTAAGGGGGAAAGATGAAAAGCTGACAGTAGAAAAAATACCTTAAAAAGGATATAATGGTATCAAATATGTAATGCAATGAGAATTGTGAACGGAGAGATGATAAATGGCAATAGACGGTGTAAAAATTATAGACAGTGATGACGGGTATGACATTTACAATACCATAGTCGAACGATATAAAGACGGTGGAAATATCGATGCAATAATTGAAGACGTTTTAAATGACGAGCATAACTTCTGCATAGATCCATTTTACACGGAAATTTACTGGACTGCATTTGCCTATTCTTTATGGAAGGTAGGGCATTTACCTGAGAAGATAAAGAATAAAGCGTTAGAAATAATTGCAAAAGGTGCTGATGATTTCTGGCTTGAAATTGACGGCAAAGCTCTGAAGCAAAGGCAGAAAGAGCTTGATAAACTGGCTGTTCAGTTACAAAGTGAAAATCCTAAACCGATTAAAGTACCGAAGACAAAAATTAAACGGGACCCATATTTTAAAGTAGGAGAAGTGCTTGCAGTTAAATTTGAAAATGAGTACGGCGCCGTTTTTGTTTCAGATGTTGATCAGAGCCCAAGAAAAATAGAATATCATTTAGCCTGCACGCGTTTGCTGCAAAAAGATAAGCCGACTATGGATGATTTTTTGAACAGCGAAATTGCTTGTAAAAAGCAAAACACAAAATATGCTCTGGATACGGATTGCTGGTTTAATCACAAAGACTTAGGACTTCTATTAGATAAACTTGAAAAGATAGGCGAAGTCGTTTTCGAGGATTATGCTCTGTGGTCATTGTCGCCTGCTCATACGCTGGAAAATATATATGAAGAAATTACCGCCGATAAGGAAGTCTGGCATCTTCGCTTTATGGAAACGTATCATTTGATAAAAGAAATTAAGTAACAGGAACCTGATGTTCATCCGACTGAATATTTCCGTCAAAAAGTTTTATACATCGATCCGCACTTGCTCCGATTCCAGGGTCGTGAGTAACAATAACAATTGTCGTTCCGCTTTCATTTATTTTTTTAAAGAGGTTAAGAACCTGAGCTCCTGTTTTGCTGTCCAAAGCACCGGTCGGCTCATCGGCCAAGATAATGTGCGGTTTTGTTACCATTGCACGTGCAATGGCGACACGCTGCTTTTGACCGCCGGAAAGTTCGTTAGGACCGTGGGAAAGTCTATCGCCCATATCGACATGCTCCAAAGCTTCTTTTGCAAGTGCAATGCGTTTTGTTCTTTCCACACCCTGATAGCGTAACGGAAGCATAACGTTTTCTAAAACCGTCATATTTGGAAGCAAATGATACTGCTGAAACACAAAGCCGATCGTTTTATTACGCAGCACAGCAAGTTCTTTTTCCGTCATCTTTGCCGTTTCTTTTCCGCCGATTTCCAATATACCGCTTGTCGGCCGGTCAAGACAGCCTATCATATTCATACAGGTAGACTTTCCCGAACCTGACGGCCCCATTATCGAAACAAATTCTCCCTGATCTATACTGAAACTTATGCCTCGCAGGGCATGCACGATGCTTTCCCCCATTTCATATAATTTTGTAACGTTTTCCATACGGATAATAGTTTCGCCCATTTTTACATCTCCTTTTATTTAATCCTTACTTAAAAATCTGACAGCAGATTTGCGAGCCTTTTCTATTTTTACCGAATCTTTATTTTCAACAGCTATAGACGATATCCATTTTTTACCGAATAAACTCTGTGCCGACTCTATCATTACACCACATGCAAAAAGGTCTTTTTCCACAGCAATTGCCTGTCTAAAAACATCTTTTACTTCCAGTAATATTGTTTGAGTATTCAATCTGTTAAACGATAATTGCATTAAGCCCGAAGCTGACCATGCACGGCAAAGACTATCCTCGTCGTGGAGCATTCTCTCATTGAAAATACCGATCTCTTGCACTGCTCCAACCCACCCGACAGCTATCAGCACTTTGCGCCTCAGAACACAGTCCTTCGTATTTATATGCGAGACAAGTATCGGCACAAGACGATTGCATGCAGCCGTATAAAAATCTCGATGTTTCGACCTCACAAGAATTTCGGCAATGAGATAGGCGGTGAATACCCGTATTTTTTCGGTTGAAGCTTTGTTTATAGCCGCAAAAAGAAAATCAATCCCCGCTAAATCGTGTTTATCGAAACTGTTATCCAAATGCAACGGATCATCTCGCTCCCAGTCTTTGCAAATCAATTCGTAATGATAAGCGAGCTGATTACTGCCGCCTAAATCGGCTATAAAACCGATACATTCGCTAAGAGGAAAACCGGCTCTTTGTAATTTGGCATACTTTTTTTGCAAATCTTCTTTTGTAAGATTTTGACGGCGTAACCGTTCCGCTTCAAGTTCTTGCAAAATTTTTTCCGTTGAATTCGGCATTAGTCTATTCCTTTTTTAAAACCATGAAGAAAGTATTTTTGCTCTTACTTCAAATTCCGTATCTTTTAATTTAACAAATTCTTCCCGATATATTTTTAATACCTCAAAAGAATAATAATAAAAACTGTAAAAAAGATTATCAGGAAAAACATTCTCATCTTCATACCGGAGACAATCATCATCTTCATTATAAACTTCAGACCATAAATATTTTTCCTTTAACATGTCTTCAAAAAAAGGTAAGGGAGCCGCATGCTCCAATTCATCTCCTTCACAAAAACTTTCAGCTATTACGGCAAAAACTTCCAGTAGTTCTTCTACAATGTAGTGAGCATTCTTATTTGTACTGCTCTGAGTTAAAGCTTTCATAAAAATTCTTGTAAGAAATATAAGAGCAAACGGAGTTGCATACCACAAAGTGCTTTGATGTTCAATATTTATTGCTATTTCATACAATGCATTTTCTATTTTATCCGTATCCTGCATCTTTTCCAATATTTTAAAATATTGAGGAAACAAAGTCGATCTTCCATAAGTTGTAGGAAGCCGATGCCAAGGGACATCTTCTATTTTTAAATTATGAATATAAGAATTGCTTTTCATACAATATAACTCCCTGTGTATTTATGGTAAATTTGTTTTACAGCTTATATTTTTCAATCAGCTCCATCAGCACAGACGCGGTATTAATTTCTTCTGAAAGTAAATCGTCAAACTCTTCTTCAAGTTCATCTTGTCTATCGCAAATCCATGATAAAAATTCTTTTGATTTTTCATAGTTTTGATGAATAAAATAATATTCACCTAAAATACATTTTGCAGATGTAAGACTGGCAAGATCATCATCGAGTTCGATTACCTTATTCAAAGTCGCCAATGCTTCATCATACAATTTTTTGTTTAGTTGAAGAAGACCCTTTTTTAGATATAATTCTCCGTTCATCTTTTTACCCCTATAATGTTTATTTTATCATTTTTTTACCGTTTTTGTAAGTGCTGTAATTATATTGTCCAGTATTTCAGATACGGAATTAAAACCGGCTTTTTTTGCAGCCTTAGGAGTTTTTTCCAATGAAAATGATACGGCTTCTTTTAAAGCTTCTGCATCCTTTAGTGAAATAAGATTTTCTTTCGCCACAGCATTCCCAAACGAGTCTGTAATAATTTTATCATCATTCAAAAGTAAATAACAATTGCGAACCATTATGCCGATATGAGAAAGTGTTATATAATCACGTTTTTTCTGCATAAGCTCTATGATTACAGGCCAAACTTCGGAAGTTTTCTTTAAATACCAAAGCAGGCTTGCTGCAGCTTGCCGTACAGAGGCATCCTGATGCACTAAAAACAATTTTCCGAGCTCACAAGCCTTTATTTTGAATTCTGTGTTTTCTTTTTTTGAGATAAAGTTTTGAGAATCTTTTACCAAATAAGCTAAATCAATATAACGCTCACAATATGTTTTAATCAAAAATAAATATTCCCATAACAGTTTCGGATCTTTTTCTGATTTTACTATTTTAAAAAGCTTTGTGTAATTCTTAGTTTCAGAAAACCAATCCCTTATCGGATAAGTATTTTTTGTACCCGTTTCCAAACAAGAGGCTTGTCTTAAAAACTTTATCCCTTTTGTTTTCATGCTAATATCGCTGCTTTGCGCTTGCAGCAATGCTTCATCTAATGCTTCTTTTGAATACTTTGCCATATTCTTAACTAATTCCTCTTAAACTTTTAAGAACAATTTCTTTAAACAGCTCGCCATCAAAATTATATCCGGCTGCTTTAAGTTTTTTTTCAATAATTCCGCCTAACTGTATCAACGAGTTTTCCATGAATAGAATAAACTTTCTATCCACTGGAAGAACAGGTTCTAACGACCAATAGTTTTTATCGATACAAAACTCTGTCGTATATTCTGTCTTTGCACGGAAATATCGGGTTGCAGTAATACCCGTTTTATCGCAATAAGAAGAAACATCTCCGCTGATATATACGTTGATTTTTATTCTATCTAGCCCTTCAAAAAATATTTTTTTAAAATGCTCTTTCAAGGAGTTTCTCATTTTTATTATCAATGAATGAACAATTTTCCCACCATCAACCTCAACCGTAATTTCACCGCCGATTACCGTACTCAAAATAACTTCCATATTGCTGTCTCCTCATATTTATTCTATCATCTTTTAGCAATTTTGTAAGTGTACTATTCTTTTATATTGTTACCTTCATTGCAAGATTATCAAAAACGCTGTCAAAAAAATAAAGAGAAAAAATAACAATAATGGGAATGATGATAAGTTCAATGTAGTATAGCTTAGCCGAAACTGTATTTTGTTGAAAAATTTTTATTTTTCTTGTGAGCTGACTAATAGCTAAAAACAAATTCGTTATTATAAACGATACTAAAAATCTATAGCCCTCGATAACAATATCAAAAGAAAATTTGAGAGTTCCGGTAAAAACTCCTGTCTTTGGGAAATAGTACCCGATGATATACACCGCAATATTCAGTATGATGTAGTTCAAAAAAGTTTTAAGATATTTATTTTCAATTTTCGAAAACAAATCGGGAAGCCCGCCCCAAAGAGGAGCCGAATCATTATATCTTCTTTGTTTTATCAGTGTGAAAAATCTTGTGATTAACACTATATCGGCTGTAAAAATTAAAAGAGTAAAAATTACCATTACTGTTGTAGTTACAATTTTATTCATGTTAATTTCTAAAGATATGCGGAAAATTTACTGTGAACACTTCCTGTTCTTTGGGAGAAAGATTCTCGAAGTCTTTATTTATCCTTGCAAATATCTTTTTTGCAAGTTCATTTTCCGGTGCAAATCTTGCAAGATACTCAACTATTAAAGAACCCGCTTCCGGTTTGTTTTTCGAACTTTTGATTGTCTTAACCCCATACTTAGCTGCATAAGGGACAGCTTTACCGTCGGGTTTGTGATTGAAGGCAACAGCGGCATACCATTTTGCTTTGAAATCCTTATTTAACAAGAGGCTCGCCAAATATTCATTTTCAGAACCCTCGGCTAAGTAAGCAATCGTTAAAACGCTTGCACCCTGCACATCTAAATTTTTATAAGTGCTAACTTCTTTTAAATATTGAATTGCTTTCTGCGTTCCTAGCATACGCAGAGCTAAAACAGCCCAATAGATTTCGTATTTATTACGCTTCATTTTAAGGCACTTAATCATTGTCTCTTCGGTGAAAGGTATTTTTTCATTATGAAAATATTCCGAAATTGCCCCCGTGTCATCTGTGTCATCTAATGTCCAATTTGGAAAAAGCGTTGTCTTCATTTATTTTTTCCCCCTTCAGTCATTATTTTATGCAGCTCTTTTATGTCTCTCATATTTTTAAAACTGTCAACTAAGGCTATATTGCCTATTAATTTTATAATATTTTATCATTTTTTTAATTATATCACAGTTTTTGTTCTTTGATAATCCTATCTAAATATAATTTATCTACGCTGATCCATTCAATGCTTTCTTTCCCATTTTTATAATTGCAATATTGGAATATCATCTCATCCCTTGTTTGAAATAATGCATTCACAGTCCAATTTTTTTCTAAATCATCTATTTTACAATCAATAATAAGCTCATCAATTAATTCAAGTGCGGATAAATCAAATACATAGCACTTCCCTTCAGTGGTACAAAATATTCCGAAACTATCATTGATTTTCTGTACATTGGATAATGAATCTTCTTTAAACAAAGAATATGTATTTTCAGCAATCGGTGTAAAATCCGAGGAAGAAATTTTAAAAAAAGCCGAACTGTAAAAATCAGCAAGAAAAGCATATTTATCGAAGCTAAACATATAAGATAAATTTTTAGGAAACTTATATATTATTTTCAGCTCATTATTGTTTAATTCTATGCAATAATCTTGGGAGCCGTCCTGTCCTGCTGTAAAAGATACTATTATACGATTTTCTTCATTTAAACTTGTAAAAGCTATATCTGAATCGCTCAATTCATCTTCCATTTTTATAGAAGCAATTTTGTTTGCAGTTTCATCAAATGCTATTATGCTTACGCAATTTTCGTTCAGCCGTTTTGATGCCCAAATAATCTTATTTGTATGAGGAGATTGATAAATAATGTCAGCGTCGGGATTGTTGATTATTTTTTCAATCTCGGCACTTAGTTTTCTGTTGATGTCCTCTAAACAACCTTTGCTTTTAGTATAAAATTTAATATAAATCACAGTTCGTTCTTTCCTTAAAAATAATGGTTTAATTTTTTATCGAGGCTGTTGATTTGAAAAACCTGAAAAAGTATTAGGCAATGCATTTTCATAGACAAAACGGCTCAAATCATTTTCAATAAATAAGTTAAATGATTTATTTATAATATGTATTTGATTTTTCCCTATATCATGAAAATATACAGAAGCTTCATATGGTCTGATATATAATTCATCCCCATCACTATTCAACCACAATTCCCCAATTTTAATATATTCCTCCCGTAATTCTAACATATCAAAATCAATAAGAATACCTTCCATTTTTAATTGCGAAATACAATAAAAAAATGTAATCACATCACTATGCAATAATTTATAAAAAAATGATGAGGTTAATTTTTCTTCGGTTAAATTATTTTCCACAACATCACTTTTCAATAAGTGTTTTTTTATTACGGCAAACAAGTTAGGGTAACTTTGCTTCAATTTGGTAAATTTCAAGTCAAAATCAATAATATCAACTTTGTCACAGTTCAAGGAGATATCATCTATTTGCTTTCTCCATCCTTCCATATAATTGACTTGTGAATTTTCGTTATAAGATTGATTTATAGATTTTAAGTATTCACGAGCCGCATTTTGAGATATTAGTGCGGCACCCATTAAACCTTGTGACATCTTAGGTTTTATCTTTAAATACCACCGCGGCGACAAAAATTGTTTTGCAATTTTTTCATTTTGTTTCCACCAATCAATCCATTCTTCGGGTAGGAATAGTCCTTCAGATAAATGTTTTAGCCCGTTTATTATATTATTCGTTTCCATAATGACTTCTACTGTTAGATTTTCATTTACTGTTTTCATTTATAAAATCTCCAGGTCATCAATACAATTTTGGGTATTTCAAAATCGGATATGTACTAGAAACGGCCGCAATACTTTTGAGCTTTACCGTATTTTAACCTATTCAATATCTTTTATAAATGTTACGGCATTTTCAATGTCTTTAGCATTGGGATGCCCTTTGGCTAGGTCGCCGAAGAATTTAAATAGGCCGTAGGTATCAAAGTCCTTACATTCAAATGATCGATTCTAAAACGGCAAAATCTTTACTTTTTAAATGAGAAGAAAATTTTTGTGCGTATATAATAACTGTTTTTCATAATATCTCCGCACAAAGACAAACCTCAAAAAACTCCAGTTTTTGAGGTTTGTCTTGATTTATTTTATTTCTACATTTTTTATCAAGGTTTGTTTATTATAATCTTTTCCCGAGATTTTTTCTGTAATTTCGCCTATTGTAACATTGTCATCTACCTTTATTTCGCATGTAAATAAGACGGTATTTTCCCATTTTATATTTGCTTCAATAAATATTTTATAGATGCCTTTTTCTACTGGTTCCCCGTTTTCATTTTTGATATCCCATTGCAATTGAATCTTTCCGGATTTAGGAGTCGCACTGCTTATTCCATCTATGTCGGCATCTTTTACGGCTTTTCTCCATGAAGGCAAACTTTCGGGTCTTTTTTCCCAACCTTTTCCTGCTGTAAAATCGGTAACAAATAAATTTTTTACGAGCATTCCGTTTTCGTTTTCGACCCATACGGCAAATTGATTACTCGCAAGCCTTAATTTTTTGCTAAAATCAAAACTTATGCTTATGGTATTTTTCTGGATATTCAGTTCCCCTGCAGATATATTTACAGAAAAGGCTGTAAATATAATTAAAATAGTCAATATTATTTTTCTCATGTTACACCTACCTTATTCTATTTTGTTTATTATACATCAATAAGCGGAATTTTGCAAGCCTAGTAATTAAATAATTATTAACTTTCCCAATCAATGGAGATGATTTTGACATCTTCACCGAATTTTACGCAGAGTATTTCATCGCTTTCATCAGGTGCAATCATAAAATCCATTGCGATGTGCGGCTTTTCACTGTCAATCCATAAGCTTACATTCGTTATCTTCATCTTACTTACAAACTCGATAATATCAGTCGGCAAATCTTCTAGTCCGCATTCTTCAATATGAAAGTCGATATAGTAACTGTCATCGTTTAAATATGCTATAAGTGCTTTTCTTGCTTCTTTTATTTTATCGTCTATGTTCTCAAGAAACTGTGCATAAAGGTCGAGTATGCCGGTAGACAGTTCTACATTTTTGCCGAGCCAAAGACAGGTATCTATCCCCTGAATCTCTTTTTCCCAAATTACTTCCACATCATCTGTTGTCGCAAGATTCAACTGACCGAAGTATTGATGTTCCATTTTTTTCATAGTTTAACCCCTTATAAAAGCTTTTTATAAGTATATCAAAAAATGAGACTTTTGTCTGTGGACACATGTACTGATAAATATTATACTATTCAATGACTACATGGAGGTCTATACGATGATACCGGAAAAAGAATGGGTTGAAAAATATGAAAAAGTGAAGGAGCTGCTTAAGTCTCCTGTGCATTACGGTAACTTGTTTTCTCAAGATGAAGTACAGGGGAAAAAGTTATTTATATTGCCGATGGGAACCGTGCATTTTCCTACGGGAAATATTTTGGTGCGTGATCCGCTTGTCTACCTTAACAAAAGCGAGGAGCCGTATCTGCAAAAAGTACCTACAGGAATTTTTCCATTAGAAACTTTAGTTGCCGAAATAGAAGAAGACCATTACCGGTATGTTGCAACACGGGTAAGGTTCTCCGATGAAAAGGCTGCCGTGTATCGTGAAGCCTTGATTGGTAATGAAGATTTGGATGACGTCGATGAAGAAAGTTTTTTCGGGTTTAATGTAGATGCAGGACTTGCAACGGTTGTCGATGTAAAAGCACGGGATGCCTATTGCGATTTTGAAAGCCGTTGGGTAAATGAAAACCCCGGCAAAAATATATACGACGATTATTTTGCAAAAGAATTCGAAAAGAGTTATGCTGCAAATCCACGCTTTCAACGCGACGGCGGGGACTGGATTAACTATCCTTTAGAAGGAACGGACTTGACCGTTCCCATGATACAAAGCGGTTTCGGTGACGGGAAATATCCGGTATATTTCGGCTACGATAAAAACGATGCCATCTGTGAGCTTGTCATCGAATATATTTTCGTCGGATAAAAATAGCGATGCAGTAAAAAGGATTATGTATCCATCGAAATATCGAACCAATCGCTTTCTTCGGAAATAAGCCATTCAAGTCCGCGCCTTCGTTCCATTAAAACATCGGGATTTAAATCTTTGATTTCCGTTTCGGGGCGGAGCCGCTTTTCTTCCGTTGCCCAGTGGTAACGGTAGTGAAGATCAAGCATATCCAGTATTTCTTCTATTCCACGTAACTTACATTGTGCTTTAAACGCAGTTTTCCCATCGGCGTCGCCGACCAGTCTTATCGCTCGCTCCACATCACAGATATCATTCGGATACGAAATATCTTCGACCAAGCCCAAAGCCCACAGAAGCGACCAATAAGCTTCATAAGTCCAGCATACATCGATGACATCCTGTTCGCTGTATGTTCCGTCAAAAAGCCGTTTTTCTTTTTCCAAAAGGCAACCCGATACTTCATATTTTTCAAGCAAACTTAAAAAAAGCTCCTTCGATTCTTCATACCCTTGCTCATTATGAATATCTTCAGCCAACTGAATCGACAAAAGACAAGCGATGGCTCTGTCACAGATTTCCTCAGAGCTTTTAAGCTTCGCCTCTTTTGATGATTCCCGCAAGGGCAGTTCTTCCATACAGGCAATTCCCATCCCCTTTATTTTTGCATTCGATTTTTCACGCCGATCTTCAGGTTTTATGTACATAATAATTCTCCTATAAAAACTTTTTGCAGCAAATATCAATTTGCGAAAAAAGTTTTTTCAAGTGTGTGCCGAAAAGCACACACATATAATAATGCGATGTTTTGTGCAAAGCACAAAACTCGTCAGATAAACAGTGGGGCTGAATTTCTGCCGAACTGTTTATCATATCTCCTTTGTTTACGCTGCCATTATATCAAAAAATAAGATTGTTGATAACCCGTAGAAAAAACACCATTGAAAATGGTATAATATCAGCAAACATTTAGAGAGATTTCATAGAATAAAGGAGATGCAAAATGAAGATAATACAGACAGAGATTGGCAAAGCATATGCGAATGTAGTCGGAAAAACGAAAGAAGGCACGCCTGTGTATTCTATATTGAGTGTGCCTTATGCACGAGCAGAAAGATTTGAATATGCTAAAATTCTTGATAAACAAGACTATTCACCGGATATGATAATTAATCGTAAAGAAACAGTATGTTTTCCACAAAGGAAATATCCTCTGTTTTTTAATATTTTTATGAAGCACCATATGTTACGACCGGAATTTCAACCGTTAAAAGATACACAAACGGAAAATGCATTTGTAGTAAATATATGGGCACCCGAGAATTTTACGGAAAGAAAACCGGTAGTTGTATTTTTACATGGCGGAGGCGAAGGGTCGGGAACAGTTCCAATATACACAATGGAACATATTGCCGAACAAGGTGTTGTAGCAGTTACAATTACTTATCGAATAGGAAATTTCGGATATATGCCTGTTTTTGATAAGGGAGAAATAAAAGCTTCTCTTGCTTATCTTGATCAGCAAACAGCTTTAAATTGGATTTATAATACTATAAGTTCTTTCGGCGGGGATAATACAAATATTACGCTTATGGGGCATTGCGGCGGTGCGGTTGCAGCGCTGTATCATTATTTAAATCCTGTAAGTAATAAACTGTTTCATAAATTAATCCTATGTGCAGGGAATGTCCCGATATTGTCGGAATTTGATTTTGCAAAAAACGAATATGCAAAAATGCTGTCAAAAAATCATCTTAAAGGACTTGAAGAACTAAAAAAACTGTCAGCCAAAAAATTGATGAAACTAAAAGGAGGACAGAATGATATTGTTGACGGTATATTCTTTGCAGAGCACCCAATGAAATTATTAGAGCGTGGAGAATTCCCTTGTATGCCAGTTTTGATAGGCTCTAACAAAGATGAATTTTCTATGATTGAATTACCTATGTTTTATAAGGCTCTCGGAATTACAAAGAAAAAGAAAAATTTAAAAGATGTTCTTTTAAAAAAATACGGTGAGTTTGCAGAAACACTCGAATCCGAATTTAAATCGGAAGCAAATGGAATTGTAGATTTACAGATTCAAATAATGGAATTGCTGATCTTTCATTCAAGCGCGTTGTTTCTTATGGAAACGTTAAGCAAAAAATGCCCTGTATACGGCTATAGAATGAACTATATCCCTCATTTGTATAACGGACTGCGAGGTTCGTATCATGGGGCGGAGCTGGCATTTTTCTTTGGAACCATAGATAAAATGAATATACCCATTACCGATGAAAATAGAAAAGCAGTTATTTCAATTCAGAAGGACTGGATAGAATTTATAAGGACGGGAAAAATGAAAGACCGGACTCTTTTTAATGAAACAGGAAAAATTACGGAATATGATAAAGATATTAGAACTATACCGTTTCCGCATGCACATCTTATTCATCACATTCAAAATAGCGGCATTGCCGATAAGCTACGAAAAGAATATATCCACAACCGTAGATAATCAACATACTCCGGTACAGAGCATAGACGAGGAACATCAGCGGTTAAATCCTCCGAGCAAATAAAATTGGGAACAAAAAAGTTAGGAGAAAGTTATGCAACTAATTGACAAGATTAAACAGATAGAAAAGTATATATGTGAGCATTTTGAAGAATGGGATTTGGATGATCCTGTCGAAGAAGAATATCTGGACGACTATCAGGAAATTTCCGGAGCTTCAGAGGAAGAAATATCAGCCTTTGAGGAGAAGCTCGGTATAACCCTTCCGGAAGACTTCAAAGAACTTTACCGATATAAAAATGGAAGTAAATACTTAAGTATTTTACCCTGCGTTATAGATGAAATAGAAATGCCGTTTAATCTGATGAGTTTACAGACTGTAACAAACACAAAAGAACATTTTCAAAACAGAGATGCGCTCTTAACGGAATTTACGGATTATTTTACAAACGAAGATATTGAAAATATGAAGGATAGCAGGATTAAACCCTATCTCTTCAATAAAAAATGGATTCCCTTTGCCGAATACTGCGACAGCTGCTTTCTGATGCTTGATTTTGATCCGGATACAGCGGGAAAAGAAGGTCAGATTATCTGCTATATTCATGATCCTGATAAAGTGGTTTATGCAGCGCCGAGTATTACGGAATTGATTGATGATATAATTGCAGAAATTGATTAAACTTATTTTCAAAAATTAGGTTGTTCTCTCAGTGCATTATTTTCACAAAAGAGATACAACAAAGAAATACGGAAGAGAAACGATATGAAGTATATGGATTGGGATAATATGCATACAAGATTGGAGGCGCTATATATTTTGGATAATGCTTTGACGGACCCGTCGGAAGACGACTTGCGATTGGTAAGAAAGAAGAAACTCGACTCGAATCTCAAATATGTTATTGATAACGGAGCAGGAGATTCGTTATCTGTAATCTTTACGGAAACAGTGGTGTTGGTAAAAGGCTTTGCACATGAAAACAGTCTGAACCAATTTGCTGCCGACGAATGGAATCAAAGTATTATAGACAAGATGTACGAAGGGCTTGACGAGAAATTGATAAATCTTTTTTCAGTAGACGAAAGGGCGGAAACAACATTTTTCATTTGGTATGATGGGGCAGTTCACCAAAATCAAACAGATGAACATGATGGAGATTACTGGCTATTGGGATATGCTTTCGATAAGTATGAAAGATTTCGAGAATTTGTTACAGAATATTACTCTATGAAATTCGATGATAATTTGTTGAGAAAACTATATACGGATTCCGTTTTATCATATTTTGAATTATCAGAATTGATTGCAGGATGAATAGATGTATTTTACGAATCGTTCAGAGAGATGAGAGGAGAAGCTGAAAATGTATCTATGAACTATACGTGCAAAAACGAACCGACGCCGTAGGGCGATTATGGTGAGCTTTTAAAAGATGCATTGTAAATAGTCGGAGCAATTGGAGGTTGCGAAGGATATATGAGCGTAGCAATGAATTTTTGGATAGCCATACCGGTAGATGATTTCTTTCGGTATAGCAATGACATAATGAAAAAATACGGCGTATCCGCTTATGTGGAAGTAATTGACAATAAGTCCGGAAATCGGAACGTGTATACTTATCGGGAAGACAGGCCTAATGTATTTACCGAATATTTCTTTGAAGAAAGTTATCATTCTTTTTATTTTTCATGTTATCCGTTTGATGATGAAAAAAGTTCTATTCCGTTTGGCGCCTTTTATACACCTGAAATAGCTCCTTTTACAATCGAAGGCAACGGCGGATATGAAACGGAGAGTACACGAGAACAAATATATTTAAGACAAATTGATAAGCGGCCTGATAAAAACATCAAAAAATTTTATTCGGCTTTACAGCAGAAATTAAAAACTCTGCCGGGTATACAAAACGGCTGTGTAATGGGAAAATACGAATATAAAAACCGCTATTTTTTGCCGTCATCAAAGATAATTATTCCCAATAATCCGCATAATAAAAACATAAAAGGAACGTGGGAGGACTATTATCTTAATTATCAGTATAATAAATGAAACAGAAACGACGGATGATATTGTGAAATGGTTACAAGGAATTTTCAAATAAATCAGCATTGAATGACATATACTATTAGTGAAAAGGAGATAACAAATGCTAAAGATCGGAAAAAATTATACGTTTGAAGATGACTGGAACGGAAGACAGAGCTGTCTGATGTATTTTAAAGAAGATGGATCTGCATCATGGTCAGTGGATGTCGGATTTGCTAAAGGTAATTTTAGGGGCGAAACAATAGCACCTTCTATTTGCATAAATCCAATAAGTACAGACAAAAACTCAGCAGCAGAATTAATTGGAGAATCCTTTTCTGTAATGACAATAGAAGAAAGCGATGACAGAGAAGATTCATTTTACATTTATGAACACGAACCGATAGTTTCATACAAATTAAAAATTCTTGAAATAAGGAATAGCAAGGCTCATATCCAATGCAGCGGAATATTAATAGTGGATGGATATACTGAACCCTATGAACAGGAAAAATTTGAAATCGACAGTTGGATACCTGTTATTGAATCGGTTAAGGACTGGGAAAAATTCGGATTATAAGGAAGCAGTACAGAGAGCGAAAAAATGGATAATATTAATTTATTACACCTAAAACAAAGGCTTGATTCGATAGACTGGAGCGGTAATTTTGAACAAGCGGACAAAGAACATTATGAGACTCTGGACAGTCTGTGTGAATACATCGAGGTAGAACTTGGTAGAAATCCAAAATCCGAAACGATAGATAATGCTCTATTACTCCTTGCAGAAAACATAGGCTGTGCCGAAGATTTTACAAGATACGAAGAAAACTTTGTAAACAAGCTTGCAGACAAGGGGCTGCTGACCAAAGAACGGACTAAATTATTTTACAATAATACAAGCAGAAGACAAGGATAGAACTTTATTGTAGGAGAGAAAATTATGCAGGTAAAATTAGATAAAATTTCAGAGTGGACTACTACAGGATTCAAGCTAAACAACGGCGCCTATCAATATGCTCCCATCAATGCAAAAAATCATTTTGCACGAGGAAAAGACGAATTCGTTATCTGGGGCAGTGGCGATGACGGCACGAGCTACGGTATCGTTTGGATAAAGGCGGGGCGATGGTCATTCATTCCGTCTCCCGCACAAAAGAAAAGCTGGAATAAGCCCGTTTTGTTGGATACAGGTTCCGACATTTTAATTATTAGCGGAGAAGACAAAAAAGCCTGGTGGGTGTCGTCTCCCGAGCAGAAGCCGTGCGAAGTAGTAAGTGAAAACCTGTGTGCCGCAGAGAATATCACGGAGATTTCCACACTTGGCGAAAAGGGGGTTTATCCGATTATTTGCCGTGTCGACGGAGAGGTCTTTGCCGCAAATAGTTTTACCTCTCTACATTATGACAATGAGACGCATACGCTGCACTGGGACAAGCAACTCATCACCGTGTTTACAAATGAAAAAGTCCGAAGCAATTTTATGCTATCCTTGGGACGGGCAGAAGGTATCCATCACAAAATGGATTTTAGTTACTCCTATCCCCAGATAGGCAGCCTTATGATAAAAGATAATTCGATTTATGCCTTCGTGGAAGCGGATACGATAAATCCTTGCAGCTTATCACAATTCAAGTATTATTGGTATCTCGAACTCACCCAAGACGGTATCTACAAGAGACAAATATGGGGAAAAGAAAAATTGGAGAGGCTTGCACAAAAGCATGGCTTGAGAGGGAAATTCAGTGCCCAAAAAGAATATCTGATACTATCCCCGATTTTCAAGACAGATGAATGGAAAGGGAAACAAAAACTGTTGAGATTGTCTGACCTGGAGCTTCTCGATATTACACTCCCAAGAGGATATTCCAAATTCAGGATTATGGATATTTGGGATAATCACGTATTTATCAGCGATGAGATAGACCATATCGCCCTTTGCAGAATGGTGGTATAGATGATTCCCGAGAGGAGGTAATGACAATGAACGAGGAAATTTTAAATACGGTTTATAGTGCATCTCTGGAATTTGGAGAAAATTTCCACAAACCGATAATTGACATTGTTGCAGAACTTTATCCGTATATTCCCGATGATGAAAAAACCGCCATTGCCGATTATATCGGACAAACGAGAGACGCCATCGAGCAGTATTTTTATGACAAATACGATTACAAAAACGAAACAGCGAATAAACAGTTACAACATCAAGGCAAGCAGTGGATCGAAAACAAATATTGTTGGATGAATAGTGAAAATGTTAATCGTGCGGCAGCTCAAGGAATGTATTATGCTTGGCACAGCTGATGACTATAATACGGTAAAAATCAGAAACACAAGAACATGTAATGGCAGTACGTTGATATTGCATAAAAAATGGGTATAATTATACTAAATAACGGAGGTTGATATTATGGGAATTCTAAATAACATATTTGGCAAGAAAAACGAAAAACCAGAAAATAAAGGACAACTTATCCTGTCTATGCCGATGTTCAAAGGCGATAGAGGGTATTCTCTGGATAAGGTTATACAGGATTTAAAATCATATTGGGGACTTAAGGTTGGTGAGATAGAGGGAGATGATAATACTGCCACATTTAAAATCGACGAGGAACTTGTGGCTCTTGCATTGATGCCTGCACCGATACCTGCTGCGGAATTTGAATCCATATACAACTATTCTTACCTTTGGAAAGACGCCGAAAAAGAGATACAAGAGCATACCCAACATGCAATCGTATCGCTTTTAGGCAGCAATACACCGGCAGTCGAAAGATACTCTCTACTGTCCAAACTGAATGCTTCTATTCTGAGGACTTGTGAAACTGCGATAGGGATATATCAAGGCGCCTCGACGCTGCTGCTTCCAAAGAATCTTTATATCGATTTTACAGATCTCTTGTTGGACGATATACTGCCAATTCAGCTTTGGGTGTATATAGGTATTATCAATAGCGATGAAAAAAGTAGCGTTTATACTTATGGAATGAAGGAGTTCGGCAAATCTGAGATAGAAATAATAGATGCAAAAATGAAGGGCAGCGAACTATACGATTTCCTACTGCCTGTACTTGACTATGTCCTACAGCAGGATGTAACACTGCAACACGGAGAAACCATAGGATTTACCGAAGAACAGAAAATCAAAATCACAGAGTCGAAAGCAGTTTTTTTGGATGGGAACTCATTAAAATTAGAATTATAAATTGTATAAAGAAGCATACTAAGGGAATGACATCGAATTATCAGTATATAAACTATGTAACAGGCAAGGTAATGGATTGAAGTACTATGAAAAAAAATCAAATGGAGATGACAAGATTCTCAAACAGGATATGAGTCAAACTGCCGACCGTCCGGGCATGGTTTTTATGATTCATTTACTTATGGAAGAAAAATGCGGAATGCCCGAACGGCAGCGAAATTCTGGAAACTTGTAAATATCAAGCGATGACAGAGAAGACTCATTTTACATTTATGAACACGAACCGATGGCTTCATACAAATTAAAAATTCTTGAAATAAGGAATAGCAAGGCTCATATCCAATGCAGCGGAATATTAATAGTGGACGGATATGCTGAACTCTATGAACAGGAAAAATTTGGATTATAGAAAAAAGATTTTATGGAGAAGAATTAAAATGGATAAACTACAATATATCAGAGAAAATGAACCGTTAAATATTCTGCTTATGAATGAATGTGATATTTATTTTTATAAGGAAACAGGAGATACTCAGTTTTTGGAAAATAATGAAGAATACTCTCTTGGATGTAAGTCATTTGCACAAGATGGCAGCGGAGGAGAATATGTTTTTCTTGAAGACGGAAGTATAGGCTTTATCGGAAGTGAAGGTGAAGTTGGGCGAGCGGCAGAAAGCTTAGATGAGTTATTGACATTTTTAATCCATACCGGCTGTATTTCTGATTTTAGTTGTAAACATATTTATAAAAATAAAGAGCTATTAAAAACTTATTGTAATGGATATATATCAAAAATAAGGGAGAGATATAAGACTCAAAATAAGGATTGGGACAAGGTGCGAAGCGATATTGCAAACAGTCTGTCGCTTGTTTTTTCTCCTGATAAATTAGAGAATATCACAATGAAATTTTATAAAGCAGCAACAAGAGAACCGATATTTTCCTGTAAGTATCTTGACGGTAAAGAAGAGTATATTTGTGATTCTATACTTTCGGATATTGTAGGAGTATGGACAATGGAGCTTGTGGGGATGAGCAGAGAAGAGATTGAAAATTACAATCAACAACCCCGATGCAAGCGTCGGGGTATGTCAATAGACGATTAACAGACAAACCATTAGATATGTAAGAATTTTGGAGGAACTATGAACGAGATTGAGAAATATAGAATATTGAGTGCAGGAAAAGCATTTGGTCACCGTGCCCAAATTGCTTTGTTGTTGCTTGATAGCAGCACAGCCTATGAAGAACTTAAAGAGGAAGCGGCACAAACTTCAGTTGCCGGAAGTTACGGTTGTGCCGGAGGTTTTCCATCCGAAATACTTGAAAGAATAATAATAGAATTGATATGCCGCGATACCCGTAACACCTGGTATCTGCCTGACAATGTAAAATTTTGGGACAGGCGTTTCGGCAGTCTGTTTGAGACCAAGTTTTTTTGCTATGATGATGAGGTAGAAACATGGAGCAAGATACTTTACAAATTCTTTGTAAAACTCAAGTGGATGCCTAAAAGAGAAGATTATACTTCAACAAAAAGCTATAATAATGTTTGGGGATATTTTGCAGAACTTTTAGCGGTTGTAAAACAAAATAATCATCCCGAATTTGATAAGTATTATGAAATTGCAATCAAAAACGGAATGGATCCGGCGGTGTTAGAAAAAAAGTTAAAAGAGCTGTCTGAAATAAAACAGTCCTTTATCGGAATTTAAATCAAGTAGTGAACTGACTGTTATGTAAATATGGGAGAATAATTATGAATTACTATAACTGGAATGCAAAATGGGCAGGAAACTCTATTACAGAGTTAAAAGATTATACAGGAGAAGAAATTTTAAAATTATATTGCTACGGATTATCTGAAGAAAAATATCCTTTAAAAAAAGACAGAGACAACATTTTAAAAAGCTGGATAGATTATTTTAACAATACAAAAACAAACATTAAAAAGCTTTTAGTAACAGGTATTGTAAATCAGGAGTTATTGGAAGCGATATGTAATCAAACATCACTTGAAGAACTCGTTATATTTCAGGGCAATTTCTCGGACATACAGTGTATTGCAAAATTAAAAAACTTAAAGGCTCTTTCAATATATGCTTCATCAAGAGTAAAAAGTTTGCAGCCTATAGGCGAAATACAAAATTTAGAAGTGCTTATATTATCTAACTTCACCGGCGTTACGGATTATTCGCCGTTGGGCAAATTAAAAAATCTTAAACAACTGGGAATTCATAGTTCTATGGGAAATATAATTAAAGTAGATTCTTTTGATTTTTTAAAAAGTTTGAAGAATATTAAAAATCTTCATACAACGGGATTTAGGCTATTGAACGGAGATTATTCGCCCGTTTTAGAACTTGAAAAATTAGAATTCCTATCTGTTAATATGCCTGCTTATGACTACAAAATATGGAATGATAGGTTTGCAGAAAAGTTTAAAGATATTCCACAAAATGACCATGTTCGTTAGTTCATACTGTAATAAAATTTTATTTATGAGATATATTAAGGAGTGATAAATTGAGCACTTACATAATTAAAGAAAAAACTTTGGTTACTCTTAAAGATGAAATATCTTTGGAATATCCGTTTTCCGATGACATGCCTATGGTTTACTTAGGCGAGATAGCTAATATGCCGGAACATGGAATTTTTATAGGTCAATCGGGGAAATGCTATTTTGGGTATCATATTTCAAATTTTAGAGAATTAAGCGAAGAAGAAGTATAAATATGTAATGACAATATATTGACATCGCACGAAATAATGAATATACTTAAGAATGGGGTGATATTATGGCAACAACAAATTTGAATATCAGAACAGATAAAGAAATGAAGGAGCGAGCAGAAGCTATTTTTTTTGAGTTAGGGCTTAATATGACAACGGCTATCAATATATTTTTAAGAACAACTATTAGAGAAAATGGAATCCCGTTTGCTTTGAAATTAGATATTCCCAATGCAATTACAGCGTCGGCAATAGAAGAAGGTAGAAAAATTGCTTATGATGATACCGTAAAAAAATATTCAAATATAGACGATTTGCGTAAAGCGCTGGAAATATGAAATACGAAATAAAATTTACAAACCAATTTAAGAAAGATATTAAACTCGCAAAAAAACAGAATAAAAACTTAGATAAGTTATTGAAAGTTATTGATTTACTTTCAAATGGAGAAAAACTTGAAGCTAAGTATAGAGATCATGATTTATCAGGAAACTATAAGGGAACAAGAGAATGTCACATAGAACCGGATTGGCTTTTAGTATATGAAATTAGAAATGATGTACTCGTACTTATGCTTTATAGACTTGGCTCACATTCAGAGCTTTTTAAAAAATAAGACAAAAAAATGTTTCAAGAAGTTTACAATGAATAATCAGATGGATTTTGATGAGTGTGTAAATGATGCTGAGAATGGATGAATATAAGGATGATTTAAGTTTTTTGAATAGTATGAAAGAGTATAAACTTAGAGGTTATAACCGGATTAAAAGATTTATTATTGACATGATTATATTTTTGCTAAGAGATGCAATACCGATATGTGGAGCGGTTATGGCAATGTCGGCAGTTATCGGAACTGTGAGTTGGTTAGTTGTAGATAATATGATATTATTGCTATTTTTGGCTGTAATTGCATTATTTATTTTAATGTCTGTTCAATATTTGATTTCTAAAATAATTAGTGTACAGGCTGAAAAATTATATGGAAGACAAGAGTTGTATTTGATTAATAATAGCTTGTATTTTACTAAAGATGTAAGAATCCGTTTTAACCGTAAAATCAGTTGTATTAAATTTCTTGAAATCTATCAGGTAAAGAAAACAAAGTTTTATTGGGAGCTTGATTGCAGTTGCAATAAAAATGAAAAATACTGTAATGCAAGAGAAGATATTGAGCTTGCTTTGGAAAAATTGAGGCAGGATAAAGAAAAATTAATGACAGTAAAAGAAATACTATTAATCAAAAGGCAATATGATAACCAAACCGAGAAAGTTATAGAAGATGTGTTTAATAACCACAAATCAAAATTATAAATATTTTAAAATTATTTGGGATTGATTGGAGGACTTAATGGAATTAATTGAATACATGCGGCTAAGAAATAAAATGACACAAAAAGAATGGGAAGACTCTTTTGAGAAAAAGGAACGAGAGATTATTGTTCTAAGGCACGAAGGCGGCGGCGGAAGTTTGAGAAACGGTTTTTGGGACTGGGCCGCTTATTTTTTAGCTTATGTGGACTGTGAAACAGGTGAACTGCATAAAGAAGAAGGGCGTATAGTATTTCCTGTCACAGACAAAGAAAATTTGCCATATCAATTTGAAGACGAAACCATTTACAAATTAAAGGTGCGTGCAAAGCTTCCTGAGGAAGTTCCAAACGGTGTACTACCGACAAAAAAACATTTTTTAGTTGTGGAAGTTCTTGAAAAAAATGCGGCTTGTAAGGAATTGGAAGAAATACTTGCAGAGTATAGAAAACCTATAATTTTACAAGATGATATATTAGGTGAACTGATTTATGATAAACAAATTAAAAGTTTTCAAGGAAGTATTATTTGGCAGGATAGAAAAATAAATATTATATTAGATGTAGATAAGGATAATAAATCAGGAATAACAAAGGCGAAAAAAGCCCTGAAAACAATGGTTTCAGAACAGGAAAAATGGGATGCAGAACTGCGTAGTTTTGCTGCCAAGAAACTTACTAAGCTTGCCTGCGAATGGGCAGAATCTGATGAAGAAGCTGCTGAAATTACAGAAGAAAGTTTTGCAAAAAGAATTAGCCTCAGTTCAATTTGTATGACATCAGGCGATTCATTTTCTGCCTATTTTGATGATGACGACCTTTTCTTCGGGCATTGTATAACAGTATGCGGAAGCTTAAAGAAGGGGATTGTGTCGGCTGATATAGAAGGGTGAGAAAATATAAGGAGAAGAAAAATGGCAAAGAAAAGAATTACCTTACCACAAAATTTTGATGAACTGATTACAGCAGGAGATGTTGAAGCTCTTAAAGCCGTCTATGATAAATGTGAGCTTACAGCTCATAACGGTAGATACAGCTTAAATACGGCACTTCATTATGGCGGTGTTCCTGATGAACTTGTGATCTGGCTCGTTGAACAGGGCTTAGATGTAAATACACTCGATTATTATGGGCGTACGCCATTATATAAACATGCCACTCTGGGCAGAGATACTGTAAAACTGCTGTATGAATTAGGAGGAGATATACAAAAACCTGATACATATGGAAGTACACCTCTGCATACGGCAGCAGGGTTTTTCCGACCTAAGATAGTAAGTTTTTTGATTGAAAAAGATGCAGATGTTAATGCAAAAAATGATATGGGACGAACTCCGCTAGCCGAAGCCCTTGCTACTTGCAGAAATAGTAATGTTGTACAGGCAGCGGAAATTGCAGAAATGCTGATAAAGGCAGGTGCTGAGGTAGTACCTGAAATGGCTGAAAGAGTCGAAATAATCGGTAAGGATTTTGAATTTCACAGAGAAAACTTTAATAAAGACTCTCTGGCCGAAACAGAAGCAGGGCTTGAAAAACTCTATGCACTATTTGATGTAAAGCCTGCTCCAAAACGTAAAATACATGACGGCGTTTCTCCCATTATTGTAAAGACAGGTTCTTGGAAGGAACAATACGATGAACTTTGGGAGATGCTGATTCCTTCAAGCGGAGCTGCAAAAACAGTACAGGGAGAAGTTATCCGTATAACAGGCAGGGTGCAGGATGAGCTATATAGAAATGGCGGAGTAAACTGGGATAAAGATTATAGAAATATGCTTAATTCTCTGCCAAATCATTTTGCTTCAGGCACACCGCTTTCTGAGGAAGAACTGAAAGAGACCAAAGAGCTTATTTCAAATATCCGTGCAAACGGTGAGGATGAAGAAGTTATAACAGAGCGTTTGCGTGAACTTTCGGTTCTCTGGGTATTGTTAAATCCTACTCCTATTCTTTTAGGAAAAACAAATTATAACAGATGATTGAGAATATAAACTTATAAAAATAGTTCTTTGAGGCGGCAAAATGAGAGGGAAACCTCATACAAGTATTTTTTGTTCTCTTATAAATAAGCAATAGGAAAAGATGGAATAAGCCGTATTATCTTATTGAAAAACAAGAGAAAGAAAACAACTTTGATGCGAACATAAAAGGAGAATGTATATGAATATTTTTAAACCAATAGTCATTTTATTATGTATTGTGTGCAGTGTAATTTTTTTAAATGCCTGTTCTCATATTAAAGAAGATAGTGAAATGATAATCAAATATTTGGATAATAGATTTGGTAAGGATGCATATACCATTAAGAAAGATAAATATTATCGCCGCTGGCTTGTGACATTAAATGAATATCCCGATCTCATCATTTTTTATACTGTTTCCCGTGATCCTCTTTCCATGACATCACCATCTATAAAAACGAATTTTGATGAGATTTTCGGCGAGTATATCATTGAGGAATACAAAAAAAATTATGAACTTGGTAATGATGAGATTTTTTGGGAAATCCCTATAAATTTTATATACTATACGAAAGTACATTCACTTGAAGAATTGAAAGTTCCTTATGATAGAGCGATGGAATTTATTGCATTCGTTTCTGAAAAACATCCGATGCTTATTGATGAGAGATTACTAAACATACGAATGGATATTGACGGCATCAAACTGAAAGGTGCAGCTGATGATGATAGCATGATATATCAAGATATTTCTGAAGTAAAAAAAGATGGGCTTAACATAAAATCCTATGAAGCTATTTGTAAGGAATTGAAACCGCAATTAAAAACGCATTCGGATAATCCGAATGGATTTACATTTCATGCAGATATTGGAAGGTCTTTTATTTTAGGCAGTGATACATTTGAAGATTGTTTCTTTAAAAACCTTATTATAAAGCAAGGAACGATTGAAGAATTAAAAAACATCATTTTGCAACCGGGGGAAATAAGTAAGGCTTATGTTTTTAAAAGTGATAATCAATATGAGTTTACAAATATAACTTTACAAGCTAAAAACTTATCGGATTCACCATGTTCTTTGCTTGAGGCAACGATTATCAAAGCAATTATAGATGATGCAAAAGAAATATATATTGAACCGGTATGGATTGATCTTGTTTTTGATAAACGGAGAGAATGGAAAGAGCCTTATGAAATACTAGGAGTTTCTCCTCCAAAAACAGAGCAAGAGAATATGGAAGGTGTGCAATATAAAAATATTAAGATTTTATTTGAAATGAATCAATATTACAAAGAAGTCAAAAGGATTACATTAACCTTTCTATAAGTAAGCAAAACTAAATAAGCAACACTTGTTAGGGAATGTATTAGAATTGCGAACGGAGAGATGATAAATGGCAATAGACGGTGCAAAAATTATAGGCAGTGACGATGGGTATGATAATGATTACTGAATGGATAGAAAGAATAAAGCGAAAACACAATTGTAAAGCACATTTTGGGAGTGATAGTTTTCAAATGAAAGACTGTATCATAGCTCCGGTCCACCTGATTCCGGAGGAGATTTATGATAATCAAGAGTTTGATTTCTATGTCAAAACAAAATATGATGTTTACCTGCTCCGTATTATAAATAATGAAGCTAAGTGCGGGATTATTTATCCGGCAAAACTTAGCGGTATTATATATATCATAAGCAATTTACCTATTAGCAAAAACAATATAACCGAATCTATTCAAAAAACTCTAAATCGATTAGAGGAATATGGCTTTCCAAATTTAAAGAACTCAAAATGCAACATCGCATTTCAAATAGAGTGATAAATTGAGTGTTTACGCAATTAAAGAAAAAACTTTGGTTACTCTTAAAATAAAAGACTCGAGACAATTAGGAAATATGGCAGTAGAAAAACAGCTTAAATATGATGTAATTCTCAATATAAAATAATTATAATAAGGAGATATCTTTACTAAAATTTTTTATTCTGTTACTCTGAAAAGCGGAGGTGATAATTTGTATCATTCAAGATGGAAAAACAATCATTATTCAGCCGGATTTTCTTATGGAAGCCGCTTGTATAAAAATAATGTAAAAATTGATTTTGCAAAGTTTTTAACTAATGAGAAAATGAAATATGGCAAAGAAGTTTTTAGTATTTATCATGAATATTATTCTGAAATCATAGAAGAAATTCAAGGTTTTGCAGATGGACAGAACTATGATTTTGATAAAGTATTTTCTTTTCTTGTAGGAATGTATGTATTTACTTATGATACACATTGTTCTATGATTGCATTTTCAAATAGTAATGGAATATATTTTGCCAGAAACAGTGATTTTATGATTGAAGTTGAAAAACTGTCTGACAGTGCTTATTACAAACTTAATAAGGGATATTCCTTTATTGGAAATACGACAGCAATGATCGAAATGGAAGATGGAATAAATGAAAAGGGATTAGCCTGCGGACTTACCTTTGTATATCCTACGGTAAAAGATGTAGGATTCAATGCGGGGTTTCTAGTAAGGTATATTTTGGAAAAATGTGAAACAATAGAAGAAGTAAAAAGCTTTTTAAAGAAAATTCCGATAGGATCTTCACAAAATATCATTGCAATAGATAGGTATGGGACAGTTCTATCTGCTGAACTGAATGCAAGATGTCAGGATATAAAAATAGGAAACAGGGCTCTTAAAACAAATCATTTTGTATCAAATAAATTAAAATCCTACAAATATGATGGAAAAGACGATATTTACTCTCATGAAAGATACAAAACTTTAGAAAGCCAAAAATTTGAGGAATACACACTAGATAATGTATTTGCTTTAATGAGAGGAGAAAGAGGTTTTTTATGTCAATATAATAGAAAAAATGGATTTGATACAATATGGTCATCTGTATACGATATAAAAAATAAGGTGATTTATAGATGTGAGGGGAATCCAGATAGAAAAAAATATCAGATAGATAAGAGGATGCGTAATTTGTAAACATATGAAAATGGAATTACTCAGGATTTTGGAGTATGGGATTCTCCGGATGAATTGCTGAAACATCATCATCAGGAAGTGTCAGGAATAAAAGCCTTTGCTTACAAACATTTAGGAAGGCATTTGATGAACTACAATGTAAAGAAAATAAGAGCGGGCGCTACTCTCTGACGTTTGATTTGAATTGATAAATAGAATGGAATATGATATAATTTTATTCAAATCAATTTGAATAAAATTAATTTGAATCAAACTATTAATGAGGATATACATATGTTCATTGGAAGAGAAAAAGAATTATCATATCTAAATGAATTTTATCAAAAACCCGGACTCGGAATGACAGTTATATACGGACGCAGACGCATCGATAAATTTACCCTTATTTCGGAATTTGTGAAAGATAAAAAGGTAATTTTTTATACAGCAACCAAAGTGGGCAAAGAAAGAAATCTGGAGTTATTCTCAAAACAGGTAACGGATGTATTTTTAGCCGGTATTGAAGATAGAAGCTTTCGTACAATCAGGTTACATGATTCTTTGCAGGATGAAAAGACAGTATTAGTATCACTTGACGAGATGTATCAATAGTCAGTGCTTGTATGGAATAAAGCGTTGAAAAAGGAGTTGTAAATTATGAGAAGAATAACATTTCAATGCAATAAATATTCACCCGGTGTATTGTATATTATGGTGTTATTCGGAGTAACTCTTGGACTTTTGACTTTTTATGCATTTCTTGTGTTTTCCGGTATTGAAAAAGGACCGGAACATGGACCGGTATATTTCAGAGAACATCCCATGCATGCTG
This sequence comes from Treponema denticola ATCC 35405, assembly GCF_000008185.1. NCBI lineage: Bacteria > Pseudomonadati > Spirochaetota > Spirochaetia > Treponematales > Treponemataceae > Treponema > Treponema denticola. The sequence continues at coordinate 551,795 of NC_002967.9, read as the reverse complement.
TTTATTTGATATTCGGCTTAATTTCTATTGCTATGTCACTGCCGGCATGGATTGCCGCAAAATGTTGGAGCAGCAAGGAAGAAGAAGCACAGCTTGAACTATATGAAGATCATGCCGTTTTATATTGGAAAAATAAAGAATTACACATCAAACAAGGAGCGTTAAATATTAAGATTCCCAAACCACAGCCTTATTGGTATAAAACTTACGTATTAAAAATACCAAAACATAGAGTAGTTTTGGTCGGCTCCGTAAAAGAAACAAAAGAAAAGAGAAGAAGGCAGCTTTCTTTGGATATTGCAATAGAAGAGCTGTCAGTTTACAAAAAATAAAAAGCCGTGTACATAATGTAGATAGAGTATAAAATCATTAACCATTTCAAGATACACCCTATCGGGTATATAATCGCCTCTGATTAAATAATTATACCTGTTAGGGTGTATTTTAGTGCTAATTGCTTGACATTATACCCTAAAGGGTGTATATTATTCTTATAATAACTTCAAAAGAGGCAATATGAATAGGATAGCGGAATTCATTAAGACCAGCAGAAAATCTGCCGGTTTGACACAAGAAGATTTTGCGATAAGAGCCGGTCTTGGACTTCGCTTTGTCCGTGAATTGGAGCAAGGAAAAGAAACCGTACGCATGGATAAAGTGAATGTTGCACTGGCGATGTTCGGTATGGAGGCCGTCCCGGGAAAAAAGGAAGGTGTAACTTCGGCAACCAAATAAGATTGCCTCGTTAACCGTCGAGTTTGCTGACCGCAAACATCGCATATTACAATGTGCGCGTTACGCGCACCAATGCAACAGTTTTCGAGAATTGATATTCTCTCAACTGTTCCATTTTAAGGAATATAAATGAAAAACATATTCAGAACTGCGGATGTCTATGTATATAATAACTTTGCCGGAAAACTGAGCGAGACTGATGAAGGATATTCTTTTTCTTACGATAAAACCTATATCAAGGCAAGTAACCATCCGGTTTCATTGACACTTCCGATACGTGAAGAACCTTATAAATCAAAAACATTATTTTCTTTTTTTGACGGACTGATTCCTGAAGGCTGGCTTCTTGATATTGTAAGCCGTAATTGGAAGATAGATCCTAAGGACAGATTTGCATTGCTTTTAGTTGCTTGTAAAGACCCTATCGGAAACGTCAGTATCAGAGAGGAAAAGATATGAACTGTCTGTGTTGCGGAAAGCCGATAAAAGACAATAATGAAAGTAGCGGCTGGCATAAAACATGTATAAAAAAATTTTTCACAACAGCCGTTATTCCGGAAATTGAAATAACAGATTCGGTGTTGGAAGAACTGGCAAAAGAAAGCACCAATAAAGGGTATACTATTCCGGGTGTTCAAAAAAAACTTTCATTACATCTTTCAAAGGAAGTTTATCCCAGATTGACTGTTGTGAATTACCCGACGGGATATATTTTAAAACCTCAAGTAAAAGAATTTCGTGCATTGCCTGAGGCTGAACATCTTGTTATGTCTATGGCAGATAAAGCTAAGATTAGAACAGTTCCTCACGCTCTTGTAAAAAGCAAAGACTCTTATGCGTATATTACAAAAAGAATCGATCGTGTTTTTTCAAAAGATTCCAATGTAAAGCTGATTGCAATGGAGGATTTTTGTCAGCTTGATTTAAGATTGACTCAAGATAAATATAAAGGCTCTTGCGAACGGTGCGGAAATATAATTAAAAAGTATTCATCCCGTTCAGGCCTTGATATGAGCGAACTATTTTATCGGCTGGTATTTTCGTTTATTGTTGGAAATTCCGATATGCATTTAAAGAATTTTTCCTTGATTGAATCGGAATCGGGCTCAGGAGAATATCATCTTTCCCCTGCATATGATTTGCTTCCGGTAAATGTAATTATACCTGAAGACAAGGAAGAATTTGCTCTGCCGATAAATGGAAAGAAAAGAAATATTCATCGTAAAGATTTTCTTATCTTTGCAGCCGGTTGTGGAATAGCAAAACTTGCAGCGGAGAAAATGATAGGACAATTAATATTTATGGAGCCTGTATTCATTGATATGTGCTGTAATTCTCTAATGCCTCAAGACATGAAAGAAGCCTTTATAGAATTAGTAGATAAAAGAGTATCAGCTCTTATGGTATATTAAGGGTTTACAAACATTGCTTTTCACTATGCTGTTTAATATGTTCATAGCGGTTTTATGTTATATTTTTATGGTATATAATGTACTTTATTATCGGAATTCCGGAATGAAATCGTCATAGTTATCCTCGTAATTATCGAATCATTTATAACCTACTGCTAGAAAAACACCATTAAAAATGATACAATCCTCAATACAAAATAACTTTGAGAAAAAAATATGGAAAAACAAGCACTTTTAAATCAATGGCTGCATGAGCAAGAAACAGCTCATATTAAAGGTTGGGATTTCTCTCACATTAGAGGAAGGTATAAAGAAGAGGACGATCTTCCATGGGATTTTGGAAAAATCATAAAATCTTATCTGAGTGATACCGATTATTTATTGGATATGGAAACAGGCGGCGGAGAATTTCTTTTATCTTTTATGACCAATGCTAAACACACTGCTGCGATTGAAGGCTATGAACCAAACATCAAAATATGTGAAGAAAGACTTCTTCCTTTAGGGATAAATTTTAAAGCATGTGACGGCGGAGATATCCTTCCTTTTGAAAATAATTACTTTGACATTATTACTAACAGACACGGTAAATACAATGTAAATGAGATTAAAAGAACTCTTAAAAAAGGAGGAGTATTTCTTACACAGCAAGTAGGCGCTGAAAATGACAGAGACCTGGTAGAGCTTTTAATTGGCAATATTGACATTCCGTTTCCGGAAGCTTATTTGAATATTGCAAGACAGGAATTTGCAGATAACGGATTTGATATTATAGAAGAAGCTGAAGTCTATAGGCCGATAGAGTTTTATGACGTAGGTGCACTTGTCTGGTTTGCGAGAATCATTGATTGGGAATTTCCCGGTTTTGAAGTGGAGAAATATCAGAAGAACCTTTTTAAAGCGCAGGAAATTCTTGAGAAAGAAGGTGTAATTAAGGGAAGAATTCATAGATATTATTTTGCGGCAGCTGCATTATAATAACGGCGCCTTTTCTTTCTTCGCTTTCGGCAGAGACCGAACCGCCTAGCACTTGCATAATACTTTTAACGATAGAAAGCCCCAATCCCGCTCCGCCTGCACTGCGGACATGTGCTGCATCTCCGCGGTAAAACCTCTCAAAGATATGCGGTAATGCATCTTCTCCGATTCCCGGACCGTTATCCGAAATCGAGATAATATAAGAATCCCTATATTCGGCCGAAAGAATGATGTGTGCATTTTCTCCTGCAAATTTTACGCTGTTGGAAATAATTATTGTACAGGCCTGATGCAGCAGTTCCGCATCGGTATGGATAGTTTCAACCTCGATATGAGTATCGAAGCTTATACCGGGAGCATATGTTTTTGTTTCGTCTACGAGCCTTTCAAACAGCGCCGGGATGGAAAGAGACGCAGCCTTAATCTTGATACTGCCGTTTTCAAAACGGGCAATACGCAGCAGGTTTTCAATAATCGACTGCATAGAATGAGCTTCGCGGATCAGCACAGAAAGCGAGTGCTCCAGCCTATCTGGATCGTCTTTTCCCCAACGGCGAAGCATATTCGCATGGCCTAGTATGACGGCAAGCGGCGTTTTTAACTCATGAGAAACATCGGCTGTAAACTGCCTTTCTCTGGCAAAATCGGTTTGCAGGCGGGAAAGCAGGTTGTTAAACGTCTTTGCAAGTTCATCAAAATCATCCCCTTTGTCCGTAACAGGCAGCCTTTCATCGAGATTGGATGCTCCGATTTCAAAAGGCTTTGCAAGATAATCGTCAGCACCGGAATCAAGCCCGCTGACCTTATCGAAGGTTTCTCCCCGCGCTGTAAGCATAATGACCGGCACGCTCGATGTCTTTCTAATCCGCCTGAGCACTTCAAGCCCGTTCAGTTGAGGCAGCATAATGTCAAGCAGGAGAATATCGGGAGTATCGCTTTCAAAAAGCTCAAGAGCTGTTCTTCCGTCGCCGGCGTGTAAAACGCTGTAGCCTTCATGTTCCAATTCGAACCGTAAAAAATCCGCAATTCCTTCATCGTCTTCCACAATCAATACTTTGTTCATCAATCATCCTCCTCAAAACGCAGATACTCGCTGTAATGATTGTGAGTTATTTTGCCGTGTTTTTCTTTATCCTTATGCGGATGAATATTTACAAATTCAAATCTGTATTCTTTGTTGCAGTGTATATCATCGAAATGAGAACTATACAGAGGAATATGATTAAAACTCTTTGCTTCAGGTAAATCGATATAAAAGGGTTCATCTTTTTCTGAACCTAAAACAACGGAGACAGGAATCAGTATTTTTATTTTGTTTCCTGCCTTATTAAAAGAAAGAACCGCAGCGCCCGGCAGCGGATTTCCGTTTATGCGGATAAACTTTTTTTGCAGGGTCCGCGGCTCGACAGGGATATTGAATTTTATTTCTATTTCAAGATAATTGCCGGACTCTATTTCGCTTTCTATTTTGGTAACATAAAATAACTCAACGGCCGAGGGCAGACGCTTTCCGCGATATCGAAGTGTTTTGCAGTCATCATCATGTTTTTCTGCAAAGGCTGCCGCATAAAGCATAAAATATATAAGTGCCGCCGCAATAAAGACGATACGTTTTCTATTCTTTTCCATAAACATATTATACAATATTTTTGCCGTCTTGTGTCGTAATTTTAGATTAAAATTTTTTAATCTTTTTACAAGCCACCTTTCATGATACAAATAAAAAAAATCGGTATATTTACTGCGGACGGTGAGAGTAACCGTATCAATTTTTAAGGAGCATACAGATGAATAAAGGTATTGAAAAAAAAGCAAGGGTAATTACGATTGCACTATTCTTGTTGGGAGGCTCGGTTTTTGCAGATTCGCATAAACCGAATTCGAAAGAGGGAAAGCACGGTCACGGTAAAGGGTTTACCTATAATAAAAGATCGGCAGACAGCAAGGCTGATATTGGAACGGCAGGATATCAACTCATGGGAGATTGGGTATTTCGCGGCACCGATAAAGCCGAAAAGGTAGAGTTCGACCGCGATGGTACAATGGAAATCAAATGGCATCAGGGATTTGATTCGGAAACGGAATGGGAAGGATTTTGGACGGCAACGGATACCGAAATCACTTTTACCGTAAAAACAAAAGAAACGGAAACATGGATAAATGGTGCAAAAAAAGAAGTCCGCGAAAATATAAATGCAACATGGAAAATCCAATACTCAATAACCGATGATACGCTCACACTGACAGGAAGCGATTTGCCTAAAGAACTTGCAAACCTGCAGCTGTCACGAACCGGCCGATGGCATTAACAAAAAAGCACACGGGTGAATACCCGTGTGCAAAACCTGATTGAATCTTTTAATAAATTGTATTATCTTTAAATATAAAATTTTCTTTTTGTTAGATAGCTTAGTTTATCAAAGAGCTTAAAATGAAAAAAAATGTTTACCGGCAAAAAACTTTATCTTGTTTTTTATTTTATTTTTTGATAGAATAAGGACAATAAAATATTTGGAGCTATTTAAATGACAGACAATGTGGAAAAAATACTTAACCGTTTCTTTTTTAAAAATGTAAACGGTATTTGGACAGGAAATATAGGCAATAATAAATTTCTTATTAGGCAAGATAAATCAACCAATCAAGAACTTGTTCTTAAAACTTCTTGTGCCGTAAGCGGAGCAAAGGGAGACCTATTCGCTTTTTTAGATGAGCAAAAAAAGATGGGAAAGATAAAAACCTTTAATATGGATGAAGATTTGTTATCCTTGACCTATACTTGCAATAACAACGATTCAGAGTTTGAATTTTTCTTAAAAGATCTTTCCGATATTTTAACAAAGTTAGAATCACACGATGTTTGCTTTTCATGTAATAAAATACGGGAAACAAATGCTTATAAAATCAAGAACGTTCCAACATTTTTATGCTCAGAATGTGTAGAAAATTTTAAAACTAAGATGGAAAAAGTAAACAATGAACCGAATAATTATTTAACCGGAGCCTTATGTTGTATTATAGGGGCCTTAGTCGGCTCTTTAGCTTGGATCTTAATAGGCTATTTCGGTTTTTATGCATCCATTGCAGGATATTTTATAGCCTACTCTGCATTTTACGGTTATAATTTTGGAAAAGGAAAGGCAACCAAAACAGGTGCTATAATAAATATCATTGCGATAGTTTTTGCTCTGCTTTTTGCCGAATACATAGGCTTATTTTTAGCCGTCCAAAAAGAGGTTAGCTTAGATTTTGTATCCTTTGTAAAATTCTCTCCGGTATTTTTTGCCGATCCGGTCTTTATAAAATCCATCCTTCCCAGCTTAGGTCTCGGTTTTTTGTTTGCCGGCTTAGGTTCTTATAGAATAATCAAGGATATGTTTACAAAGGCAAATGAACTTTCAGACATCTCTATAGAAAGAATTTGATAAGTTTACAAGAGTATCACATTGAATAAAACCGCTTCGCTTAATAAACCGATTTGTACAATCGTGTCAATATGTTTTCAAGCTTTTTGCCGTAATTCGGGTCTGCAGCCCAAGTTCCGGCAAGCCCGTAAATTGTAGGAGCCTTCCCCTTAGGATTAACATATTTGTATCGCGGATCAGCCTGAGGGCGGACAAGGGGCTTAGCCGTAGCATAAGCCTTTAAGTGCTGAACATGGGCTAAAACTCCGGTCTTCTCACTTGGAAAACTTTCTCCTTTTTTTCCGTCTCCGAGTGAGCCCAGTCCGCAAAAATTATTCATCTCCTCGCTTACAAGACCTCCGAAACGCAAAAAACCTGTTTCCAAACACATTTGCGAAAAAGCAATATCCGAATTTATTCCTTCCGTCTCAGCTTCTTCTATATAAAATTGAGCCAGCCGTTTTACCTTCGCCCTATCGACCTTGGGGTTTTGGCTCATAAAAAAAACGGTTAAATCATCAGCCGAGCATCTGCCTCGGCTTTCTATTAAATGAGGAGGCCGTACAAAAAAACTCAAACATGAAAAAAACAAAAACGATAAACCAAAAATAAAGATATAAAAAATCCGCTTTCTCATAGTTATAGTTTCGGAGAAAATACATCGCACTTGAATTTTCTCTTGACCAAGTTTCTTTTTAATGATATTATACCGCCCCTGTAAAAAATTTGATAATTTTTGCAAAAAGTTTTTATGGAAGAAAAAATGATTAAGGTTCAAAATATTTGCAAAACATACAAGGTCGCAAAAAGAAATAAAGGCTTAAAGGAAGCAGCAAAGGCTCTTTTTAAGAGGGACTATGAATATATAAAAGCTTTAAACGATGTTTCTTTTACAATTAGCGAAGGAGAAACCGTAGGTTACATCGGACCGAACGGAGCCGGAAAGAGTTCTACCATAAAGGTGCTATGCGGAATCCTTACTCCCGATTCGGGAACTTGCGAAATTGCAGGTCTTGTTCCATGGAAAAAGCGAGTGGAATATGTAAAAAACATCGGTGTAGTTTTTGGGCAAAGAACTCAGCTGTGGTGGGATATCCCCGTTATAGATTCCTTTGAACTTTTAAAGGATATTTATTCTGTACCTCAAAATCTTTTTCAAAACAATTTGGAAGAGCTGATCAATCTTTTAGAATTAAAAGAAATTGTCAAAACACCTGCCCGTCAGCTTTCTTTAGGCCAAAGGATGAAGTGCGAAATTGCAGCTTCTCTTTTACATAGTCCCAAAATTCTTTTTTTGGATGAACCGACAATCGGGCTTGATGCTCTTTCAAAATTGACGGTTAGAAAATTTATTTCGGAACTGAACAAAAAAAATAAAACGACTATTATTTTAACAACCCACGACATGCAGGATATCGAAGCAATTACCGAGCGTATTATTTTAATAGACAAAGGACGGATTCTTTTGGACGGCACATTAAAGGACATTAAAAAGGATTCTTTATCTTTGGATGAAAGCCTTGCCGAGTTTTATAAAGAGAATTGTTAAAGGGCTGCACGGCTTATGAAAAAATATCTTTCTTTTTTTAAAATACGCTTTATCGCAAACTTACAATACAGGGCAGCAGCTCTTGCCGGCATTTCAACTCAATTTGCATGGGGAACTTTAAATATAATTTTATTTAAGGCCTTTTATGAATCCTCTCCGGAAAATTTTCCTATGGGCTTTTCTGCTTTTGTTTCTTATATTTGGATGCAGCAGGCATTCTTAGCGTTTTTTGCAATGTGGACATTTGAAAGTGATATAACCGATTCGATTGTTTCGGGCTCCATCGCATATCAAATGTCTAAACCGATAAACATATACAATCTTTGGTTTACCCGCTCGGTTGCATTAAGACTTGCAAGAGGTCTTTTAAGATGTTTTCCGGTTTTAATAATTGCCTCAATTTTACCTCAGCCTTACCGTTTGATAATGCCCGATCTTCTTACTTTTTTTATATTTATAACTTCTATGATATTGGGACTTTGCACGGCAGCAGCCTTTACCTGCCTGATATACGTGCTTTGTTTTTTTACTGTTTCTCCCAAAGGGCTTCAAATAGTATTTTTCTCGGCCTCCGAGATGCTCATGGGACAGATAATCCCTATTCCTTTTTTCCCTGAAACAATAAAAAAGATTTTGGAATTTTCTCCCTTTACCGGAATTCAAAATATTCCTTTAAGAATTTTTTCTTACGATATTTCATCTGTCGATACAGGCAAAAAAATACTCCTGCAAGTCTTCTGGCTCCTTGTTTTATTTTTATCGGGAAAAATTATTGCAAGAGCAGCAGAAAAAAAACTGGTAGTGCAAGGAGGCTAAATTAAAATTTTAAAATAATTATGAACGGCTTAAAACTTTATTTTAAATATCTAGGCATTCTTTTAAAAAGCACAATGCAATACAAGGCTTCATTTTTTTTATCCTGCTTGGGTCAGTTTCTTTTAACCTGTAACAGCGCGGCAGCTCTTTATTTTCTATTTGCGCGCTTTCAGTCCATAAAAGGTTTTTCTTTTGGCGAAGTTATCTTTTGTTATTCAATAATGCAGTTAAGTTTTGCCATTACCGAAAGCTATGCAAGGGGCTTTGATACGTTTTCTACACTGATTATAACCGGAGACTTTGACAGAATTCTTTTGCGTCCCCGAAATTTACCCCTTCAAGTGCTGGGAAGTAAATTCGAATTTTCAAGGATAGGAAGATTACTCATAGCCGTCGTTTTATTTTTTTACGGCATAAGATTCGGAAATATCGATTGGTCTTTTTTAAAGGTGTTGACTGTTTTCTTTATGCTCTTAGGAGGCATAGCAGTATTCTCCGGGCTCTTTTTAATCTATGCAGCTATTTCTTTTTTTACCATACAAAGCCTTGAGTTTATGAATATCTTTACCGATGGGGCTAGAGAATTTGCCTCATATCCTGTTTCAATATACGGAAATAAAATTTTACGCTTTTGCACATTTATAATTCCTTATGCCCTTTTCCAATATTATCCGCTTTTGTTTTTATTTGACAAATACAAAAATCCTGCCCTCGCCTTTTTACCTCTTCTTTCATTTTTGTTTTTGATTCCTGCTTATCTTTTGTGGCGGCTCGGAGTTTCAAAATATAAGTCGACGGGCTCGTAAAAAACATCGGCATTAAATTTCTATTTTATAAGTTTTCTCCATTATAATATTTTTCATTTATTTATTACATAAACATCTAGTAAAAATACAAAAATTAGTGTACAATCGCGTCTGCCAAATCTTAATGTACATTCAATAAAAATCAATTATAAATAGTTTTTAAAATAACATTTGAAAGGAACTCTAAATATGGTAGGTGAAAAAAATTATCGGAAGGAGGGAAGACGGTTTTCTATTTTAAGAAAATTGGTTTTCTTTTTTGGTATGTTAATCCTGATAGGAGGATTTACAATGGGAGCCTCTGCTTTATTTGTAGCAAAAAAGGCCTTATTGGGAAAAATTGAAGAAGCTCTACTAATGAAGGCAGAGGATACGGCCGAAATTGTCGACAGCAGGGCGAATTCCATGTTATATTTTTTGGAAGGTCTTGCGCGCATTCCGGCACTGCGTGATTCCAAACTCAGTTTTTATGAAAAAGTAAAGGCATTACAAAAAGACGCAGAGCGGAATAAAACGATAGAATACTTTGGAATTTCCGATATAAACGGGATAAGATATTCTGCTGATGGATATTCCATTTTTGTCGGTGATAGGGAATGGTATAAGGAGGCTATTAAAGGCAAGAATTTTATTTCCGAACCGATTATAAGCCGTACAACGGGTGAACTGCAAATTATATTTTCCGTGCCTATTTATGATGATGAACACAATATTTTGGGCGTATTTAGCGCCGGCGTTAACGGTTTGGCCCTTAACGATCTAATCGACGACATCGTAATAGGAGAAACGGGCGGCTGTTATATTATCGATGCTTCAGGGACAACGATTGCCGATAAGGATATAGAATTGGTTAAGAGACAAGAGAACAGCATTAAAAAGGCTATATCCGACCCTGAACTTAAAAGCATTGCCGATTTTGAACAAAAAGTCTTAGCATCTTCTGAAGCAGGTTTAGCCAGATTTGCATATGAAGGACAACAAGAAATAGCCGCTTATTCTCCTATGAAAACTAAAAACTGGAAAGTCATAATCAGTGCTCCCGTTAATGAACTTACCGGCAGCCTCCGGCCCTTAAAAATTACAATCAGAATTATAGGTGTTACCATATTGATTATATCCATTATACTTACGGCTATTATCGCCCTTACAATAGTAAAGCCCATTACATCAACGGTTCAAGCGCTTAAAAATATTGCAGATGGGGACGGAGATTTAAGGGTGCGCTTACCAATCAAAAGAAATGATGAAATAACCGATTTATCAAAATACTTTAACAAAACAATTGAAAAAATAGGAAACTCAATCAAAACGGTAGGTTCCGAAACTCAGGAAATGAAACAGATAGGAAATGAGCTTGCAAGTAATATGACGGAAACGGCAAGCGCCATCCATCAAATAAGTACAAACATAGAAGGAGTAAAACAACAAGCCCTTACACAAGCGGCGAGCGTTACCGAAACCTCAGCGACTATTGAACAGATTATTAAAACTATCGCACAATTAAACGGCATGATAGAATCTCAAGCTGCCAATGTAGCCGAATCTTCATCGGCAATAGAGCAAATGGTAGGAAACATAAGCTCCATAACTCAGACTCTTGCAAGAACGGATGACGCAATCAAAAATCTTGCAGGAGCTACAGCTGAAGGAAAAGAAACACTTTCTCTATCAAATACCGTAACTCAAAAAATTTCGGAGGAGTCGGGCGGCCTCTTAGAAGCTTCAAGCGTTATCCAGCATATTGCAAGTCAAACAAACCTCCTTGCCATGAATGCAGCGATTGAAGCAGCTCATGCCGGCGAAGCAGGGAAAGGCTTTGCCGTCGTTGCCGATGAAATTAGAAAGCTCGCAGAAGAATCAAGTTCACAGGGAAAAACAATAACTTCAACCTTAAAGGTTTTAAGCAAAGAAATTGAAAATCTTTCATCTTCTTCAAAATTGGCTGAAGAAAAATTTGACAGCATCTTCGCTTTATCGGAGCAGGTAAAAAAGATGAGTGAGTCTCTTATGCTTGCAATGAAAGAACAAGAAAACGGCGGCCGTGAAGTTTTGACGGCAATTCATAATATCAATTTAATAACTTCTCAGGTAAATGACGGTTCTGCCGAAATGCTTGCGGGAGGAAAAAACATTGCCGTTGAAATGCAAAAACTTGATGACCTTACAAGAGTTATCACTGCAAGCATGAATGAAATGGCAGCGGGTGCATTCCAAATAAATGAAGCGACTCAAGAAGTCAATATTATTTCGCAAAAAAATAAAGAAAATATCGGCAATCTCGTAAACGAGGTTGAAAGATTTAAAGTCTAAAAATTAAGAGGAATAAAATTCTAATTTTATTCCTCTTTTTTTATTCTCCCCTCTTCTCCTTAAAATATTTTAAAAGTTTTAAGTGTAAATTATTTTTTCTTTGCCTCATATTCGGGAAGGCCGATAAAATATGCCCCTTGTTTTTTTCGGCAATAAGTTTAAGTTGTTCTTGTACTTTTTCATAAGCGGAATATCCGTCTTGTTTTAGTTTTTCACGCAGAAGATTAAAACTTTCTGCAATATTGCTTTCGCTTATCCTTTCGTGTATATTGAGAGTTTCAAGATGTGTGTAAAAATTCTCTGTCAAATTTTTAATATGTAAGAGCGCATCATGGAGACCGATCAGAGCCTTAAGCGTAAAAATAAAATCACCAATAAAAATAAAAAGCAAGGCTTTTGAAATAATCAGAATAAATAAATCCGGTATTTGATTTACATATTTTGAAATAAACGGATTTACTATATACATTAAAGCAAGCCCCAATATTCCAAAAAGCGTCGAATTAAGGGCACAAACCCTTCCGTTAATATTCAGTTTGTGTTTTGAATAATCCCACCACAGGGTATCAAATAAATATTCCAAAATAAAACTTGCCGCATACTCAAGAGAACTTGTTAAAAGTACGGCAGCAAAAAACAAAACTATAGGATAAGGGATTAAATTTTTTAGCGAAAAAATTAAAATCAAAGCCCCAAAACCGTATATGGGACATACAGGTCCGTAAAGCATTCCTCGGTTTAATACAAACTTCCTTTGTAAAAGCGAGCAATAGACTACTTCACAAAACCATCCGATAAAACTGTAAATAGTAAAATATAAAATCAAATAATCCAATGCCATATTAGTATTTTACTATAAATAAAAAAAAATAACTATTAAAATTTGAAAATATGTTGACAAATGATATTATATATAGTACCATATAAACATGGCTAGTGTTGAAAAAATAATTGAAAAAATGAAAAATCAACCAAATGGTATAAGAATTCAAGAGGCTGACAAAGTTCTTGAGTATATAGGCTATAGGTTTGACCGTCAAAAAGGTTCTCATCGGCACTATATAAATGCTCAAGGGGATGTTATAACCGTGAAATCCGAAACCCCATTAAAAGCATGCTATGTAAAAGATATTTTAAAAAGAATGTAGGAGGTACTTATGCAAATAAAGGATTATTTAAATTTACCGTATTCAATTATCACAAAAAAAATACACGATGAGAGCGGCGTATATTATTATGCACAAGTTAAAGAGCTTGATGGTTGTCAAAGTTCAGGTGAAACATTAGAAGAAGTGTATACAAATATATATGAAGCAATGGAAGGCTGGATAGAAGCAAAACTTGAAAACGGTTTCACAATACCTATGCCTCAAGACGAAAATAATTATAGCGGAAAGTTTCTTTTAAGACTTCCTAAATCTTTACACAAAGAACTAGCTTTAAATGCAGAACATGAAGGCGTTTCCTTAAACCAATACGTTCTTTATAGACTTTCTTAAAATTTAAGGGAATGGCCGGCATCATTTTCCTTCTACTCTTAAAATTAAGTTATCCTGTTTTAAGGCCTTACGCAATGAAGGTGTTCCGCCTGTAGATACTGAAATTTTAAGCACACTTTCTATTTTTATGTTTTTAAAAATTTCCAATTCTTTTTTGTTTGCGGGGAAACAAAATTCCTTTCCGTTTATTTCCAAAACCTCATCTTGGGATAAGGGCTTTTTTCTGACGAGGCTGATTGTCCAGAAATTTGTTTTGTATAAGCCTTTTGAAATTTTTAGATTAAGTTCAAGCTCTGTGCAAATAAAATGAGAAGAGTAATAATCTTTTCCCGTAAAGCGGTAAAGTTTTTTTGTAAATGGAATTTCGTTTTTTTCTCCGCTTAGTTCTAAAATACTATCTTGAGGAATATCTAAATTTAATTCTTTACAAAGTTTTTTTGCGCACCCTTGAGAAGGCGCTTTTGATTTAAAAAAGCTGCCTATTTTCTTTAAGACCTCGGCTTCAAATGCGACCACGGAGCCGTCACCCTTTGGGCCTATGTTCAAAAGATAATTACCTCCCATGGCTCTTACCCTTATAAGGCTTTCTATAAGCTCTTGGGCTTTTTTATTTTTATCGCCCCGTCTTTGCCATGAACGGTAGCCCCATGTTTCATGATAAATTGAAGCAGGGGTTTGCCAAGGAACATTCAAACTTTTATCAGGAAATTTGTTATCCCCCATTGTACAAAAATCTCCGCAGTCATTCCATATACGGCCGTTTATCATCATATCGGGCTGAAGCTTTTGAGCAAGGGCTCTTACTTCTTCACTTTGCTTTTTTGTCGGGTAGCCCATATCCATCCAAAGCTCGCAAAGAGGACCGTAATTTGTAAACAATTCTTTCAGCTGTTCAATATTAACTTTTTGATGCTTGGGCGGAATTTTATCGCTGTTATGATCGCTTATAGGAAGAGCAAATTCGCAGTTCCAATCTATCCAAGAAAAATAAAGGCCGAACCTTAAACCGTTTTTTTTACATGCTTGAGAAAGCTCTGCAATAAGGTCTCTTTTTGCAGGAGCCTTCACCGAATTATAATCGGTAGTCTTTGTGTCAAAAAGACAAAAGCCGTCATGGTGCTTTGCCGTGATAATGATGTATTTCATTCCTGCAGCTTTTGCGAGGGCACATATCTTTCCTGCATCGAAATTCTTACAGGTAAATTTATTTTGTAAGGCCTTATATTCTTCTTTAGGAATTTTACCGTGACTTAAAATCTGCTCACTGTAACCGCGCTTTACCGGTTCACCCTTCCATACACCTCCGCATAAAGAATAAAGTCCATAATGAATAAACATTCCAAAACCTAATTTTTGCCACTGTGTAATTTTATCCGGTTTCATAATATTGAGTATATAGGATAGGATAAGAGATTTCAAGTGAGCAAAAATAGGCTTAAAACAACAAAAATTTAACATCCACGTAACATCCGTTACCGACTTCTATTCATAAAATACTTATAATTTACTCAAACCTTTGAAAAATAGGAGAATACTATGGACACTATGTTTTGTTTTCAATGTCAGGAGACATTTAAAAATTCAGGCTGCGTAAGGGTCGGAGTATGCGGGAAAAACCCCTTAGTTGCAGGATTACAGGACTTTCTCATCTGGGGAACAAAAAAGCTTTCCGAGGTGACAAGTTATATGAGGGAAAACGGGATTAAGGTTGAAAAAGAAATTAACCACATCGTAAGCACAAACCTTTTTGTTACAATAACCAATGCAAATTTTGATGAAAAAGCAATTAACAACAGAATAAATATTACTCTTAAAGCAATCCATGATTTGCATAGTTCTTTAAACCGCCCCTTTGATCCGGAGATTGAAGTGTATATTGACTCGGATATACCGAAAAGACTGGGCAAGGCCATTACAATAGGCGTTTTGCAGACAAAAGATCCCGATAAGCGCTCCTTAAAAGAACTTATTATCTATGGTCTAAAGGGGCTATGTGCCTATGTAAAACATGCTAACGCCTTAGGCTATGAAGACGAAGAGGTTGATGCCTTTATTCAAAAAACGCTTTCAATGCTCATAGATGAAAAATTGAGTGTTGATGAACTTATTTCTCTTACCTTAAAGACAGGAGAAGCAGGAGTTAAGGGAATGGCTCTGCTGGATAGCGCCAACACAGGCAGCTACGGTAACCCCGAAATAACCGAAGTTTCGATAGGTGTAAGAAATAATCCGGGCATCCTTGTATCTGGGCATGATCTAAAAGATATCGAAATGCTTCTTGAGCAAACTGAGGGTACAGGCGTTGATGTTTATACTCACTCCGAAATGCTCCCTGCAAATTATTATCCGAAACTAAAAAAATATAAGCATCTTGCAGGTAATTACGGTAATTCGTGGGCCAAACAGGTTTCCGAATTTGAAAGTTTTAACGGCCCAATCCTTATGACAACCAACTGTATAATTCCTTCAAAGGCTTCCTACGTATCAAGAATGTACACGACAAATGCAGCAGGACATCCCGGCTGTGTTCATATCGAAGCCGATGAAAACGGACATAAGGACTTTTCCGAAATTATAAAAAAGGCAAAATCCTGTCCGCCCCCAAAAGAAATTGAAAGCGGAAAGATTATAGGCGGCTTCGCTCACGCCCAAGTTTTTGCTCTTGCCGACAAAATTGTCGAAAGCGTAAAAAACGGAGATATTAGAAAATTCATAGTAATGGGCGGCTGTGACGGCAGGCACACAACAAGATCTTATTATACGGGTTTTGCAGAAGCTCTTCCAAAAAATACCGTCATTCTAACGGCAGGCTGTGCAAAATACAGGTATAATAAATTAAATCTTGGAGATATAAACGGCATTCCAAGGGTATTGGATGCAGGACAGTGCAATGATTCTTATTCCCTTGCCCTTATAGCTCTTAAATTGAAGGAAATATTTAACCTAAGCGATATTAATGATTTACCTATAATTTTTAATATAGCATGGTACGAACAAAAAGCCGTTATAGTACTCTTGGCCCTATTGTTCTTAGGCGTAAAAAACATACACCTTGGGCCTACTATTCCCGGCTTCCTTTCACCCAACGTAAAGGATGTTTTAATAAGCAAATTCGGATTATCGGGAATCTCTTCAATAGAAGATGATATAAAACATTTTTTCGGTTAGAAACATAATCGGGAGGACAGGCTAAGGGCTTTTATTGATAAGCCCTTAGCTAAAGTCTTCGAGTTTATCAAGGTTGACAATGATGGTATCTTTTTCGATTTTTAAAAGCCCATCTTTTTGCATGCTCATAAGCTCGCGGGATAAAGATGGCCGAGGAACCGCTAAGTATTCGGCCATAGCCTCCCTGTTTAGGTTTAGCTCAACCTTTGAACTTCCTTCAGCCTGCTGCAATAAATAGAGGGCTATCTTTTGACGAAGACTGAATGAAGAAAAGATAAGAAGCTTTTGGTTTAAAAAATAAGCCTTATGAGCTAAAATATTTAATAGGTTCTTTAGAACCTTAAAATGAGTTTCGGAGTACGCTCCGGCACCAAAGACCCCTTCTATGGGGAGACAAAGAATTTCGGCATCGCTAATTACACGGCATGAGTAATCGTAGATAGCCGAATCCAAAAGAGCATAGACTTCGGCAAAAACCGTACCGGGGTTTTCAAAGCGGTTTACAATAAGCCGCTTTCCATCGGCAGTGTTTTTTTCGATTTGAACGATACCCGATTTTAAAACAAAGAAAAAAGCGGGAGTATCGCCCTCAAAAAAGATAAAGGCATCTTTTTTATAGTTGAGGGTTTTAGCCTTGGTATTTTTTAAATATTTTTCCGCTTCTTGAGCGGGTATATTTTTAAAAATAGGATTCATACTTTTAATTTCGGGTTATTTTGATTTTAACTTGATTATAGATCGGAGGATTATAATGAATAAATATTTTAATATGGATGAAAGTGTTTTTGATATTACCGAACGCTTTCCTGAAACGATAAGATACTTGGCAGAAAAAGGTTTTACCCCTCTTACCAATCCCCTTATGCGCAAAATAATGGGGAAAAAGATTAGTCTTGAAAAAGCCCTTTTAACGAAGAATCTTGATATCGGCTTGTGCGAAAAAGAGCTTATTGAAGTTATCGAACAAAATAAAAATATCGGTTTTGCCGAAATAGATTTAAGCTTAGAAAAGAAAAACGCACAAAACACCGGTTATGATGACGGCAAAAAAAATATAAGGATTGAGGGAGTTCTTCCATGTCCTATAAGAATCCCCTTGCTTGAAGCCTTTAAAGAATTTCATTCCAAGTATATTGAAGAAAATAAAGATGAGCTTGAAAAACAAAACTATAAAATCAGCTATGATCTTCGTTCCGCAAACCTCGGAATCGACTGGATAATAAAAGAAGCTCAAACAGGAAAAAAGGAAAACCTCCCCGATATTCTCCTCTCTGCAGGGTTTGAGCTTTTTTTCGACAAAAAGCTCATGGGCTCCTTTATCGAGAACAAAGATTTTCACTGTTCAATCGAAAAAATGAATAAGGACTTTTGCAACGATTATATAGACCTTAGAGACGGCAAAAAAAACTATGCAATTATCGGGGTAGTTCCCGCAGTAATGATTGTAAACACCGAGCTGTTAAGAGGAAGAAAGATGCCCGAAACTTGGGCAGACCTCCTTTTACCTGAATTTGAAAATTCGGCGGCAATTCCCTTCAGCGATTTGGACTTGTTTAATTCGGTAATCCTAAATATTTACAGCCGTTTCGGAGATGAAGGTATAAAAAAATTGGGCAGAGCTTGCCGCACCTCTCTTCATCCGGCACAAATGGTAAAGGGAAAAGCGTCTCTGGTTTTAAAAAATCCTAAATCCGTTGTCAATGAACCTCCTGCCGTAAACATAAGCCCCTACTTTTTTTCAAAGATGATAAAAGAAGATTCGGCATTAAAAACGGTTTGGCCCAAAGACGGGGCTATAGCGGCTCCGATTTTTATGCTTGTAAAAAAAGAAAATGAGGCTTTGACAAAGGCCTTTGCGGATTTCTTCCTTTCAGAAAAAACCGGAAGGGTGTTTTCCGAAAGCGGTTTTTTCCCGTCAACGAATCCCGATGTCGATAACCGTTTAGGCGAGGATAAAAAATTTTCTTGGGTAGGTTGGGACTTTATTTATCAAAACGATATAGGTTCTCTTTTGGAAAAAATCAAAACCGATTTTGAAACAGCTGCCGGAAAAATTTAAGGTCTGTGTAACATCTGTTACAGACTTCGTCACATAGATTTGTTATATTATATTTATGAACTTAATAATATTTTCAGGCCCGCCATCGTCGGGCAAAACAAGCGTAATCTTAAAAACAATAGATGCCTTAAAAAAACAAAATATAAAAACGGGGGCAGTAAAATTCGACTGCCTTTATACTGATGATGACCTTCTATATCAAAAGGCCGGAGTTCCCGTCCAAAAAGGAATCTCCGGCTCCCTATGTCCCGACCACTTCTTTGTGTCAAACATAGAGGAGGCCGTGCAATGGGGAATCAAGGAAGGGCTTGACCTTTTGGTAAGCGAGTCCGCAGGGCTTTGTAACCGCTGTTCCCCCTATATAAAAAATATTTTAGGTATCTGCGTAATCGATAACCTGTCGGGGATAAATACGCCAAAAAAAATAGGCCCTCTTTTAAAGTCAGCCGACATCGTAGTTATCACAAAGGGAGACATCGTTTCTCAAGCTGAACGCGAAGTTTTTGCGGCAAGGGTAAATGCCGTAAATCCTAGGGCGGTCATCATGCATGTAAACGGTCTTACGGGCCAAGGAGCCTTTGAGCTCAGCACCCTTTTAACGGATAAGGCCGAAGATATTTCTACGGTACAAGGAATGGAACTCCGCTTTCCCATGCCTGCCGCCCTTTGCTCTTATTGTTTGGGTGAAACAAGAATAGGAGAAAACTTCCAGATGGGAAATATCCGCAAGATGAAAATTGCCGAAGAACAGGGGAGAAAAAATGAACAATGAATTTTATTTAAGTGATGAAAATACAGAGGTTAAAAAACTTTCTGAAAAATCGATTCAAGATATTTTAAGCGAATACCCTTTTATCGAAGATTTTATAAATGAAAACCGCTTGATTGAAATAGGTATTTTAAAAAACAAAGAGCAGACTCTAAAAGATTTTTTACAATCGCTTTCCGATGAAGTTTGTGAAGAAGAAGCAATAAACAGAGAAGAACTTTACTCTGCATTTTTTGAATACATAATTCAAATGAAGTCTTTCCTTAATTTGGAAAATGCAAACGAGGTTCACAACCTCACAATTCTTCCCGGAACAAACAAGTCAGGCGAAACCGAAAACTTTGATGAGCTTACCCTTTATACCTCTCAAATTATTTCGATTGTAGGCCCGACAGGGTCCGGAAAATCGAGGCTCCTTGCCGACATCGAATGGACTGCTCAAAAGGATACTCCTACAAACCGCAGCATTTTAATTAACGGTAAAACACCCGATAAGACAATCCGTTTTTCGGTAAACAATAAACTTGTGGCTCAGCTCTCGCAAAATATGAACTTTGTAATGGATTTATCCGTCAAAGAATTTATCGAGCTCCATGCGGAAAGCCGTCTTATCCAAAACAAGGAAGATGCGGTAAAAAATATCATAGAGGCGGCAAACAATCTTGCGGGAGAAAAATTTAATTTGGATACGCCGATAACGGCCTTGAGCGGAGGACAGTCGAGGGCTCTTATGATTGCGGATACAGCTATTTTAAGCTCCTCTCCCATCGTTCTCATAGACGAAATAGAAAACGCAGGCATTGACCGCAAAAAAGCCTTGGAACTCTTGGTTTCAAAGGAAAAAATTGTTTTAATGGCCACACATGATCCGGCTCTGGCCCTCTATGCGGATAAGCGAATAGTTATCAAAAACGGAGGAATAGCATCCGTTATAGAAACTTCAAAAAAAGAAAAAGAAATTCTTGCCGAGCTTGAAATTATGGATGCAAAAATTCAAAATATGAGAACAAGGTTAAGGGCAGGAGAAGAGCTTGGGCTTACAGGCTAGAGGAGAATGATAAATCGGGAACTTCAAAATCGCAGCTAAAATTGCTCTTTATGCGTTTTTTAATTTTTCCCAAAGTTCTGAAATCTTTTCGATGATTATTTCCTTTTCTACCTTGCCAGAAATATAGGCATCGGAAAGTTTTTTTAGCTCAGGTAAATCTTCTTTAAAGATTTCAAACTTTGACAGAGGCAGGGCCTTTGCATCATACTCAATGCAAAGGCTTCCTGTCCTCTCATTCCTTTCAATTTTGCTGACAGCCTTATGAGAAGAGGCGGCCTTTTCAAAAGCTTCAAAAATATCCTTATCTTTTATCATCTCGCCCCTGAGCCTTATATGCCCGGGAAAAAAACTTGAAACAGTCATTACTTTCTCCGGCCTCCAATTAAATAGATTCGGCAAGGGGCTGCTCATAGCTTCTCATTGCAGACATACCTATGGCAACCGTCGAACCGTTATGGACTAAGGCCGCTGTAGCCGGAGGAATTGAGCCCGCAAGTTCCCCTGCAATAAGGGCTGAGTTAATGCCGATAATCGCCTTATTGTTTACATTGATTCTTTTGATCAAGCCCGTTGCTATACGCCTTAAAATGGGTAGGGCCCTTAGGCCGTCATCCGGCAAAAGAATATCGGCGGTTTCTCCTGCTATCGAAGAAGCCTGTCCCATCGCAATTCCTACATCCGCTTCCGACAGAGCAGGGGAATCATTTATCCCGTCGCCTATCATGACGATTTTTTTACCCTCCGCTTTTAACTCTTTAATAAAATCGGCCTTTGTATCGGGAAGAGCTTGAGCATGATAACGGTCGATACCCGTCTTTTCGGCTATACTGCGTGCGGTTTGGGGGCCGTCCCCTGTCAGCATAATTATGTTTTTTATTCCCAGTTTGTGAAGCTCTGAAACAACTTCTTTTGCCTCAGAGCGAACAGGATCTTCTATCGCAATGATACCGGCAAGTTCTTTTCCTATCGATAAATATAACTGGGAACAGCCGCTCTTCGACAAATCTTCAATGGCTTTTTCGGCCTCTTCAGTTTTTGGAATACCCTCATCATCGAATATAAAATGAGCACTTCCTATACGCAGCTCCTCTCCTTTTAAGGTAGAAGCAAGGCCATGGGCTAAAATATAGGAAACTTTTGTATGTTCTTCTCTGTGTTTAATTCCCCTGTTTTCGGCTTCCCGTACAACGGCCCTTGCAAGTGAATGTGGAAAATGCTCTTCAAGACAGGCCGCTATTTTTAATACGGCTTTTTCCGGCCTGCCGCCGAAGGTAATTATCTTTTTAACAGAGGGCTGGGATTCCGTAAGAGTTCCCGTCTTATCGAATACGATTGTATCCGCCCGGGCAAAGTCTTCTAAAAACTTTCCGCCCTTTACGGTAATACCGTGCTCGGCACAGTTTTTCATGGCTGAGAGCACGCAGACAGGGGCTGATAACTTCATCGCACAAGAATAGTCGACAAGAAGAGTCGAGGCAGCCTTTGCAAAGTTACGGGTAAAGGCGTAGGTCAAGCCTGCAAGTAAAAAGTTATAAAAAACAAGTTTATCCGCAGTCCTTTCGGATTTGATTTGTGAAGCCGCCTTTAAAGATTGAGAGCGGTCAATCATATCGGCTATCTTGCTCACTCTGGTTTCCCGTCCGCAGGCCTTTACGCATACATGGATTTCCCCCTCTTCAACGACGGTAGAAGCAAAAACAGTATCTCCCGAAACCTTGTGCACGGGAAGGCCTTCTCCCGTCATTGAAGCCTGATTAACGGAAGCCTCGCCCGATACGACTGTTCCATCTGCAGGAATAACCGACCCTATCCTAAGAATAACCGTATCTCCGGCTTGAAGAAGATTGGCGGAAATTTCAGTTTCATTTCCGTCTTTTAGAACATGAACCGTTTCTTTTGTATTTAAAAAACTGCGGGTTAAATTTTCATAGGACTTCCGGCGGGTATAGTCTTCCAAGATTTCACCCATTTCAAGCATCATTGCGATGGTTCCGGCTGTGTTTAGGTCTCCCGTCGCATAAGAAAGAGAAAGAGCTGTTGCATCTAAGGTTTCGGCACAAAAAGGCCGGCCTCCTTTCAATGCTCTCATTCCGCCTTTTACGCGGGGCATAATTGAAAAGAGAGCCAGTATTCTACGGACAGGAATAGGTAAGAGTCTGCGGATAAAAAACTCTGCAAGCAGCATCCCCAGAGAAACCGTTAAGCTTTCGCTCACTATAGGTTCCTCTACATTTTCTAACAGTTCTTCGTTTTCAAGGTAAGAAGAATTTAGAGCTTTTATATAAGAAAGAGCTTCGTCTTCGCTTATCCCCGAATATTCAATTAAGATACTTCCTGAAACAGGATTTACACTTATCGATCTTATGCCTTCTTGCAAAGACACAAGAGTCTCTACAAGAACGGCTTGTTTGCGGCTTAAACCTCTCCGGCTATATCTTAAACGCAAACGCCCAGGGAGGCGGTGAGCAATATAAAAATTCATAAAGATTTTATTGGTAAGAGATCAAATTATTTTGCTTCTGCGGCTTCTTTATTATATGCCGCTTCTGCCATTATATCTTGAGCGTCTTCTTTTACGGTTTCAACAAAGGCGGCTGCATCGTCTTTTAATTTTAAGCCGGCCCCAACTACCTTGGCACAAGCCTTTTTAAAATTAGCGTTTCTGGCTAAAAGAACTGCGGCTCCGCCTGCAACAACACCGAGTGCAAATGCTCCCCATCTGGTCATATATACCTCCAATAATCCTATCTTTGTAGGGCGTATTTTATCATTTTTTTATTATAGTTACAAGCAGTATCAATTTTTTAAAAAGCTTGACATTCCTCCAATACTTGTATAAATTATGCTTTTAAGGAATTATTGAAATGAAAAATAGCATATCAGTTTTTTTACTTGTTGTTGCAGCCCTTGTTTTACTGGCAGGCTGCCAGCAAAAGGCGAACAAGAAAGACGGGGGCAACCAGCAAGGGGGCCTAAATCCGCCTAGCCCCGGCACACCAACTTTTACCGTAACATTTGATGTGCAAGGCCGCGGAAAAACACCGGCGGCTTTAACCGTACCGAAAGACAGCTTATTGACTGCAGCTCAAACCCCGCCTCTCGAATTTTCGGGCTGGGAATTCGGCGGATGGTATAAAGATGCTTTTAAGACCCACGAGTGGAACAATGCTTCCGACACAGTTACCGAAAACACAACGCTGTATGCCAGATGGACACATACATACCCCCCCGCTGTACAGGATTTATGGCAAAGCAAAACCGACCGTCCTGAGGATTTTTACCGCATACCCGCCCTTGCAGTAACAAAGGATGGAACCCTGCTTGCCGTAACCGATTTGCGCTATAAAAATAACAGCGATTTAGGAAATAACCACCGGATTGACTTATTAATTAAACGCTCGGAAGATAACGGTAAAGCATGGTCGGAAGCTGTCAACATTACAAAAACTTTACCTACCGATCAAACCGGCTACGGAGACGCTGCCATCGTTGCCGACCGCGAATCGGACGATGTGCTTATATTGTGTGTGCACGGTAACGTAACGTATCAAGCCGGAAATGCTTCGAATCATCTGAAGGTTATTCAATTTGTATCTCACGACGGGGGCAAAACCTTTCCGGAAAAAAAAGATATTTCCAATACCATTTTCGGGTTTAATCACTCGTGGTTCAGTCTGTTTTTCGGTTCGGGCAGAATTATGCAGTCGCGCTATATTAAAGCCGGCAGCCATTACCGCATTTACTCGGCTCTGTTAAGCAAACGTTTTATCCACAGCAATGACCACCATGACAATGCCGTCGTATATTCCGACGACTTCGGTTCTACGTGGCATGTTTTGGGAGATGCGTCTACTTCTCCCATTCCTGACGGAAATGAGGCAAAGGTGGAAGAACTGCCGGACGGCAGCGTTATACTTTCCAGCCGTAACGGTACTGCAAACGGTAGATTGATAAATATTTTTACGTATAGCGATCCCGATACGGGTGCGGGAAGTTGGAGCTCAAAACAATTTTTGAATCTCGGAAGCGGAAGCGGCACAAACGGGGAAATTCTTATCTTAAAGGCTCGTAAAACCGATACAAAAGACCCGGTTTATCTTGCCTTCCAATCACTTCCCGACGGTCCGGGACGTTCAAAGGTTACCATTCATTGGCGCGAGCTGACTAACAATACGATAACTGCACATGATTTTGTTTCGGCTGCCACATGGAACAGCCACAGTTACGTGGTGCAAACCGGAGACAGCGCCTATTCGACTATGGATGTACAACGTGACGGCGGTATCGGCTTTTTATACGAAAGAAATACACGCGGGCTTGAGTACGACATAGCCTACAAAAACCTGCCTATCGATGTCATCACAAACGGCGCTTATGAGGCTATTTTCCTCGGTACGGGTTCCGTGCAGTGCCCCTACACCGATTTGGAAGGCAAGCCCGTTGATCCAAGCGTAAAAGAATATTACAAAAACGAAAAACTGCACTGGAAAGAATAACTGCCGGATGGTTTTAACGGGGTATCCCCCCGCTGAAGAATGTACGCCGCACATGATGTGCAGTGGTTATCTAGTATGAGCACTTTGAACTTACCGAATTTCTCGACTAAATTTTGATAATATTACCGTCTATTCACTCTCTTTTTCAAAAAGTTTAGGAGCCTTCTCCTCAGCGATTATCGCATCGAATTCTTCGTTTTCTATGGTTTCCTTTTCTAAAAGGGTTGTTGCTATCTTTTCCAAAAGATGCTTTTTTTCGTTCAGCATTTTTATAACACCCTCATAGCGGGTATTGATTATCTTTGCGATTTCTTCATCGATGTATTGCTGGGTTGTTTCGGCATATTCACGCACCAACCTAGGTTCATTATCGCCAAGATATCCGGCACCACGCTTGCTCAAGGCTACGTTTTTAAATTTAGAGCTCATACCGTAATCGGTTATAAGGCTTCGGGCAATATCGGTGGCACGGGTTAAATCGTTTGCAGCTCCGGTAGAAACCATATTGAATTTTACCTGTTCTGCGGCTCGGCCTCCTAAAAGAACATCTATCTCGGCCAAAAGCTGTTTTTCGGTAACGATATGTTTATCGTCTTCGGGAATATGGAAGGTATAGCCCAAAGTCGAGGTTCCGCGGGGAACTATGGTTACCTTATGGACCTTATCGGCTCCATCGGTAAAGCTGCCTACGATGGCATGACCTGTTTCATGATAGGCTATTACTTTTCTTTCTTCTTCACGAATTACGCGGGATTTTTTCTGTAAGCCTATCATTGCCTTTTCAACAGCTTCATCCAAGTCAGTCATAATGACGGTCTTTCTTTTACTTCTGACAGCCAAAAGAGCGGCCTCATTTATAATATTTGCAAGGTCGGCACCTGAACAGCCGGCTGTAATGCGGGCTATCGAAGCCAAATCGGCCGAAGCATCGAGTTTTACATTTTCTGCATGAAGCTTGAGAATCTGCTCTCTTCCCTTTACATCGGGGCGGTCAACCACAACCTGCCTGTCAAAGCGGCCGGGTCTTAACAAGGCCGGATCCAAAACATCAGGGCGGTTGGTGGCAGCCAAAAGAATCAAGCCCGTCTTATTGTCAAAGCCGTCCATTTCAACCAAAAGCTGGTTCAAAGTTTGTTCCCGCTCATCATTTGAGCTGTAAGAATTATGACGCGATTTTCCGATAGCATCCAATTCGTCTATAAAGATAATACAGGGAGCTTTTTCACGGGCCTGCCTGAATAGGTCACGCACACGGGAAGCTCCTACGCCGACAAACATTTCGACAAAGTCCGAGCCGCTTATTCTAAAGAAGGGAACCCCTGCTTCACCTGCAACGGCTCGCGCAAGAAGGGTTTTTCCCGTTCCGGGAGGGCCTACCAAAAGAACACCTCGCGGAATCTTTCCGCCTATTTCGGTATATTTTTGAGGATATTTTAAGAAGTCTACAACTTCCATTAATTCTTCTTTAGCTTCATCGACGCCTGCGACGTCCTTAAAGCGGGTTTCAACCTTTCCCTCGTCTATTGCAGCACTTCTGGCCTGCCCGGGAGAAAAAATACTTCCGCCCAAACCGCCCATCCCCTTGGTCATCCGTCTCATGATGGCACGCCAAACAAGGAATATCAAAAGGAAGGGAAGTACCCACTGTAAAAGAAGCTCAACAATATAGCTTCTTTCCTTAGGCTTTACATGATAAACCACATGATGGTCATCTAAAAGCTGTAAAAACTCCGAGGTGTATATCCCGACTGTTACATATTCATTAGTATTTTTTTGTACCGACAAAAATGAAAATAAAGAGGTATTTGAAGAATCATCATCCTGTATGCTGGTATAACCGGTAAAATAAACAGGACCGAGAACAACCTTTTTTATCTGTCCCGTTGTAATTCTATCCTTAAATTCCGAAAAAGGAATCAGGGCGGAACTATTGAGCACCATTAACTGATTAATTAAGATAAAAATGATAACTACAAGCGGCGCTAAAAGCCATAAAGAAAAAAACGGCTTCTTGGGTGATTTTTTATCGTCTCCATCGGAATCCGGCCCGAAATTAAAAAAGTTAAAGGGATCGTTTTGGTTTTTATCGTCATTATCTTTACTCATACATTCTCCAATAATATCTCTAATTTATTTTACTATAATACATAAAAAATAAGAAAAAGTCGATAGGAAGGCAAATTTATATTTTAATTAAGGAAAACGTTTTTATAGAAAAATACCCTCAAGCCGGATTTTTTTTTCGACGTTGAGGATATTTTTAAATAATTTGTTCATTTTTTACCTCTTGTAAAAATTATTTAACTAAGGAAGAAAAATTCCCCCTTTTCATAATTATTGTACGAAAAGTTTGCAATAAATAGCAAAATTCTATTGATTTCAAACTCAATTAGAGAATTGACCTTTCTTCTGTTTTAATCTCGACTTAAAGAATAAAATAGAAACTTTTTAATAATGCCGGATTCCAAAGGGCGGCAAGCCCTTTGGCAGCGCGAGTACAACCAGCGTAGCTTCGAGGTAAAAGAGAGGGGGTTATAGGGGGAGAGAAAACCCTGCTCTGACTTGAAAAGCCCGTAAGGGAACGGGGTGTTCTCTCCCCCTAAACCATTGTATTGACAAAAAGATAAGACGGCTATATAATTAACAAATTTTGTCGAGGGAGCCCCATTATGAAAAAAAAAGAAAAAAAACGCATATTTTCCATAAATAACTTTTATAAACATCCCGTATCAATGCTTATAACAATTCTTGCAATAACCTTGTTTTTCGCTCTTCAAATAATAAGATTAAATTTTGATAATAACAACTTCCGTTTTATTCCTAAAAATGATCCTTCCAGAATCAGTGCAAAAAAAATTGCCGACATTTTCGGAGAAGATGTACCGATTTTGATAGGTATAGAACGCCGTTTTTCTACCATTATAGACAAAGAATTTTTAGATGAAGTGAAACAACTGGATGAAAAACTAAAAGAAATCGACTTGGTAAAAAACACGACTTTGATAACAAATACAACTCATATAGACATAGGCGAAGAGGGAATTGTAAGCGAGCCCATTATTCCGCCGGACTTTTCGGGCACTGAAGAAGAAATTAAGGCCGTTAAACATAAGCTTCGCAACTGGGATATGTATGAACGGAGCCTTGTTTCCGAAGATTTACATGCAACCCAAATCTTTGTTTTTCTTAATGTAACGAATGAAGAAAGCGGTTCTCCCGAAACCATTGCGGCCTGCCGTAAAATTATGAAACTGACAGAATCTTGGAATTTTCCCGATTCTAAAATTTACCTGACGGGAACACCCATTTTTAACGAGATAGTAAATGAAGCAACTGCCCATGACTTAAGCTTTTTAGTTCCTCTGGTTATCATTGTCGTTTTAGGCGTCTTATTTCTTTCTTTTAAAAGGTTTACCGGTGTATTTTTACCTCTTTTGACGGTTATATGCTCCGTAATCTGGTCACTTGGAGCAATGGCTCTTTTTAACGTTCCCTTGTCGATTCTTTCTACAATTTTACCGATTATTTTAATTGCAGTCGGTTCGGCATACGGCATCCATGTTATCAACCACTATTATGATGAGGTCGTACAAGATGATTCCATCTCAAAGGAAGAACATAAAGAACAGGTTGTTAAGGCCTTAAGCGAGGTTATAAGGCCGGTTTTTTTGGCTGCTCTCACAACCTTCGCAGGCTTTGTTTCTTTTTGTTTTACCTCCGTCGTCCCCATCTTCGAATTCGGTATCTTTTCGAGCTTCGGTGTTGCTGCAGCATTTTTAATATCCATAACCTTAATTCCAGGAATATTGATATTAAGAGGGCCTAAAAAACCGTCAATGCGTTGGGCATCAAAAAAAGATAACACCAGCCGCTTGGATCGCGGCATTGCAAGTACCTTTGTAATCATTGCAGAACATTCCCGCTCGGTAATTCTTTTTGTCGGCCTCATAGTAGTTTTTTCCGTATTAGGAGTAAAAAAACTCGTTATCGATAATGTTTTAATGGAATACTTTGATAAAGATGTTGCAGTAATTCAATCCGATAGTTTTATGCGTAAACACTTCGGCGGTTCAAAAGTGCTTGAAATGGTAATTAAAGCTAAAGACGGTTCCGATATTTTACGTCCGGATATTTTAAAAGCTATCGATGATCTTTCTTCTTTTTTGGAAGAAGAAATCGAAGATGTAGGCAAGGTTACCTCCATTGTTCCCCTAATTAAGCGTTTAAATCAGGTGTATAATGCCGATGAATCCCCTGAAGAAATTTCTAAAGGAAGTCAAGGAGCCGGCGAAGATATAAATGAAACAGAACCTTCAGACGATTTCGGAGACTTCGGAAATTTTGAAGAAGAATCAGATGACGCCGATATTCAACTTGCAAAAAACACCTCTAAACCTAAAAAGCAATACAGCCAAGAAGAAATTATGGCTATACTGAACGAAGCTGCGGAGGAAAGAACCAAAAAAAATCTTTCTGCAGAAAAGCTCGTTTACGAATTCGGGAAAAAGGTAAACTACAAAGGACTTGCCTACTATGAAATTCCAACCGATCCTAAAAAATACGGCAGAAATTCTCAAGAAGAACTTTCGGCCATAATGCAAAACTATCTTATCCTTTTAGGAAAAAATACTGAAGGCTTTTTAGATAATAATACAAATCCCAAAACATTAAAAGTGAATATTCAGCTCCGCACCGTCGGACAACAGGATACGGACAAGGTTCTGGAAGAAATTAACGAATTTGTACGCCTTAGATTCCCCAAGGATGTAATCGCTGAAACAGGCGGTTTTGTATTGGTCGAAAAGACCTTGAACAAACTCGTAGTAGAATCTCAATTGATTTCAGTTGGAGTTTCTCTTCTTATAGTATTTTTGATTCTTTCCGTCTATTATAAATCAGCCTTTGCAGGCCTTTTTGGAATTATTCCGCTGGCACTTTCTATCCTGATTAATTTCGGCATAATGGGCAGATTGGGTATAAAGCTCAACATAGGAACTGCAATGGTTGCAAGTTTTGCAATAGGAATAGGAGTTGATTATACAATCCATCTTTTGGCAGCCTATCATAAATGCTTTTTAAAAACAAAGGGCAGCGGCCAATTTTTGTATCTAACCTTCTTGGGCTCGGGAAAGGCTATTTTATTCAATGCCGTATCCGTAGGAGCAGGTTTTGCAGTTTTAATGTTCTCAAAATTTAACATGCTTTCAGAGCTGGGCTTTTTAATTGCCCTGATAATGATAACCAGCTCTCTAGGCAGCTTGACTATTCTTCCGGTTTTATTAAATTTAATGAAACCAAAGTTTATAAGAAAACTTTTACCTGTAGATATAAAGGAAGTCAAAAACGAACATCCTTTTAATGAAGTAAAAGATACGGAGGAAGTATGAAAAAATTTACTTTAAGTTTAATTTTTGCTATCGGATTTTGCAGTTTAATCTTTGCCCAAAGTGCAGAAGAAATTGTAGCTAAAACAAAGACAAAAAACACGGCATCTTCACTTGGCTCGGAATCAAGTTTGGATATGCAGTCAGGCGGAAAAACCCTTTCAACATTAGAGATTAGACAATATTCTTCTTTAGACAAAAACGGTTTACAGAGAATGTTTGTCGAAATAAAGAATCCCCCGTCTTATAAGGGCTCAAGATTTTTAATGATTGAAAAAGCCGACGGCTCCACGGACCAGAAAATGTATTTGGCCCAAACAAAAAAGGTGCAAAAAATATCGGCCCAAGGAAGTGCCGATGAGCCATTTATGGGTTCGGACTTTTCAAATAACGATATTTCGTTTATGGAACGGGACACAAAGCTTGATAATTTTAAAATTTTAGGTGAAGAAGAATATGATGGGAAACCCGTCTATCTTATAGAATCTACACCCAAGGATAAAAATTATACATATTCAAAAACCATAATGCGGATCACAAAGGATAAAAACCTTTTACTCAAGGCCGAATTTTATCAAGGTTCCCAGCTTGTAAAGATTCTTGAGCTTTACGATTATAAGGAAGTAAACGGAATAATGACAGCCCATAAAACAAAACTGTCCACCGTCAAAACAAATACTTCAACCATAATCACAATAAAAAGAATAGAATACGGTATGAAGATACCCGATTATATTTTTACACAAAAATACTTGGAAACAGGCAAAAAATAAATTATTTAGAAATTAAGGGAGACCTTAAACTCAAATTTAGTTAAGGTCTCCTATAAGGTATTTTACAAAATGAAAAAGTTTTTTTTTACGTTAGTTTTTATCCTTTCTATAAGTTCCTTGATTTTTAGCGAAGATGACAGCTTAGGAGATTTCGGTTTTGATGATGAAGAAAACGGAACCGAATCAAGCGTATTCAGCATAGATTTCGGCGGTGCTTTTTATGCGGGCACAGAGGTCTTCTTTGATGCCTTTAAAAAGCCTGAAAACTTTAAACCACCCTTCCCTCTTTGGGGCAGCCTCCATTTAGAAGCAAAGTCGCCCCTTGCCGAAGCCTACGCCTCGGTAAACTTAAACGCCAAAACTATTGCGGCCGGAATGGGTGAAACAGCCGAATTCTTTCCCGGTCCTCTTTTCCCTAAATGGATTGACGAAACCTATGTACAAGCCCTCACAGGCCCTGTAGTTTTCGGCGGAGGAATAAAAAAAATAAACTGGGGGCGGGCTAATTTTTTCAGTGTTTTGGATATTGTAAACCCCAAGGACTACGGCAAGCCCTATGAATTCTATCCCGAAAAAATTAAAAAAGCTTCTCCGATTTTTTTTCTTTCGGCCTATCTGCCAAAAGAAATGAAGCTTGAGCTTGTATATCTTCCGGTTTTTGAAGCCGATGAATTTGCTCTCGACGGGCGATGGGAAAAAAACACCTTTGCAAACATTACTCGATCTCTACCCTCTTCTGCGGATAAAGAAGCCTTATTTGAAGCAAAGAAAAAACTTTTTTCACAACAGGCCCCAAAGGCAAACACCTTTGATTATGCCCAAGGAGGCTTGCGTTATAGTCTGACAATAGATGGTAAACACGACCTAGGCTTTCAGTATTTTACGGGCTTTTTACATGAGCCTAATTTTAAATCGGACTATAAACCTTCCGCTCATACCGAAGCGGAATTTACACAAGTCTTCGATAAGGCAGAACTTACATACAACCGCTATCATCAAATCGGAGCCGACTACGAGGCGATGTTCGGGCAGTTTACAGTACAGGCCGAATTTGCCGCAAACATAACCGCTGACTTAAAAGGAAACAATCCCGATATATACAACCCGAACCTTGCATGGAATTTAGGCCTTTTATACGCTCTTCCTAAAAATATAAGCTTGAGACTTCAAGCTGCCGAAACCGTAAGGCTTTTAAATTCGGGAATAAATCAAGATAAACTCAACCTCGACACGGAAAAAGGAAACCCTATAACAGATACCCGCCTCCTTTTCTCCATCTCTCAAACCTTGGTACGAGGCTCCCTTGAATGGAAGCTCAACGCCATCGTAGGAATAGAAGATGCGGACTTTATGATAAACCCCGAGCTTTCGTGGCTTATAGGCACAATCGACTTCGATCTAGGCCTCGGCCTTTTCGGCGGCAAAAAAAGCGGTAAATTAGGCCGGTACCAAAACAATCATTTTATAAAAATGAGCATCGGCTATGAGTTTTAGAAAATTTTATAAATTGTAGTATTTTATCTGGAAATATGTTAAAATGATTTTATGGGAGGTGTGATAAACAGTTCGGCAGAAATTCTGCCTCGCTGTTTGTCTTCGAGTTTTGTGCTTTGCACAAAACATCGTGTTATTATGGGAGTAAACTATGCCATATATCGCTTTGGAAAAAAAGATAAATAACTTAACTTTAGAACAACAACAGTCTGTTTATGATTATGTAAATTTCCTTTTATATCAAAATACAGCTGCAAAAAATCAAAAAAATATACGCAGAAAACCCGGAGGCCTTGAAGGTAAATTCTATATGGCGGAAGATTTTGATAAAACTCCGGAATGTTTTAAGGACTATGTTTGATGTACCTGCTGGATACGCATACATTGCTATGGTTTTTAAGAGATTCTCCACAACTATCAAAAAAAGCTTTAGAGATAATTACTACAGAAAATAAAGTTTATGTCAGTATTGCCTCATTATGGGAAATAGCAATAAAAAAAAGTATAGGTAAACTTGAATTTGAACACTCTATAGAAAAAATCGCTGAATTATGCCATGAGAAGGATATTTTAATATTACAAATTCAACCCAAATACTTTGATAAAGTAATAAAGCTGCCAAATATTCATAACGATCCTTTTGATCGCTTGATTATTTCACAGGCAATAATTGAAAATTTGGTAATTATTACAAAAGATACAATCATTCCTAAATATAGTGTAAAAACTATTTGGTAACTAAAAATATTTAATAGCTTGCTTCACCTTGCTTTATCCTATTATTTTTTGTATATTTTGTGAAGTATTTATTAAGATAATCGGAGGTCATTATGTTAGTTAAAGAAGAAATAGAAAAAGGCATCGCTCTGGTAAGGCCTTATTTACAGGCTGACGGCGGAGATATAGAGCTTGATTCGGTTGATGAAGCCGGAAAAGTTTATGTTAAATTAAAGGGAGCCTGCGGCTCATGTCCTATGGCTATCTACACTCTTAAAATGGGTGTTGAAGAACAGCTTAAGGACATGTTCCCCGAAGTTACCGAGGTAGTCGCAGTTTAAAATTTTAGAGCGGTTAAGCTATTATTGCCTCTAAGGCAATTTCCATCATGGTTTTAAAGGTAGTTTGCCGCTCTTCGGCACTTGTCTGCTCCTGTGTAACTATATTATCCGAAATGGTAAGAACGGCAAGGGCTTGGCGCTTATACTTTGCAGCCAGAGTATAAAGCTCTGCAGCTTCCATTTCAACAGCTAAAACCCCGTAAGCGGCCCACATCTTCCATGTTTCAAGGTCATCATAAAAAACATCAGAGCTGGCAATCGAGCCTACTAAGGGTTTAATTCCCATTTTTTGAGCATGATCATAGGCATTTTTTAGCAAGCTCCAATCGGCGGTAGGAGCATAATGACAACCCCTAAAACGGTGCGTGTTAATACCCGAATCGGTAGAGGCCGCCATAGCTAAAACTACATCCCGCAAGCCCATATCCTTTTGCAAGGCTCCGGCCGTTCCGATACGGATAGCCCTTTGTACGCCGTACTCGTTAAACAGCTCATTTGCATAGATCGAAAAAGAAGGCTGCCCCATTCCGGTTCCCTGAACCGAAACCCTTACACCCTTGTAGGTTCCCGTAAAGCCCAACATACCTCTAACCTTGTTATAACATTGGGGATTTTCCAAAAAATTGTTTGCAACAAATTCCGCCCGTAAAGGATCCCCCGGTAAAAGAATTTTATCGGCAATTTCTCCTTGTTTTGCAGCTATATGAACACTCATCTTTACCTCCAATATATCTACGATAATATAAGTATACCCTATTCAAAACTAAAGTGCAAGACAACGCTTGGATTTAAAAAGCTCTCATGGATACCTCTTTTATTAAAAAAATATTACAAAATTGATTTCCGTGTTGAGGCAATGCGCAGACTTGACAACTTACAAAGTGATTGCTAGAATAATAAGTAGGAACTAAAAACTTCAGTTTTTAGAAATGCCCATATATTAATATAGGAGGTGTTTTTATGAGTTTGATGGATTATTTTGCAATTCATGTTGTTCCGAAACTGTATAGAGGAAAAGGAGCTTTTCATCCTGCGGAAACCGGAAAATTGACGGAAACGGTAAGTTGCGTAAGAGAGTACGATGTTAATATCTTTTTTATCCGCAAAGGTAACACTCTGATCGCAATAGATTCCGGGTACAAAAATCATCATGCTCTCTTGCCGGGGTGTAAAAAAATCGAAATCGATCCTAAAGCGGTTCAGGCGCTGTTTCTTACACATGCAGATCCGGATCATGCAGGCGGCTTGGATATTCGTTGTGAGAATTGTTTTATTAACGCTGAAATTTATCTAGGCGAAATTGAAGAAAATTATCTGACAAATACCATATATCGTAAAAAAATCGGCCCGTTCGGATTAAAAAATTCCGTGAAAATAAAAGACAATTATCACCTTCTTAAAGACGGCCAATCCGTTTCCGTCGGTGATTTGACAATTCAGCCGTTTTTAGTTCCCGGTCATACTCTCGGGCACTTAATGTATTTAATCGACAACGAACTGCTTTTTACGGGAGACTCCATTGCACTGAATCAAGAAGGCGGATGGTGTTTTTTTGATCTGTTCAACTACAACAGTGAAATGAATATTAAATCCTTGAAAACATTAAAGGAAAAACTGGATTTAAATAGAATTAAGTATGTATTTACTTCACATAACGGATTTACGGATAAAGCGAAGGAGGCCTTTGCGCATGTCGATGTTATTCCGAAATGGAATGAAAAAGGATTTATATTTGACAAAACGGCCCCTTATGATTGTTTTGCCGATTAACAATATTTTTCGTAAAAGTGCTTGACATTTATTTTAAAATTAAGTATATTACCTTCACACACAGAAGATACACACTATTATTCTATTCACAAGCAGCCCTTTCTCCTCCTTTTCGGGCTGCTTTCTTTTTATAAAAACGAATATTCCTAAGCTCAAAAGTTAAAGATAAAAATATTGACAAAAAAAAATCTTTTAGGTATACTTTCACCGGAAGTCGGAGAAACAAGGAGGGCATATGCAAAAAATTAAAGCTTTTTTTCATCAACAAAATCTAAGACGAAGAGCGGCAAGATTGGCAGGACGAATCGAAATTGTTCTATCTTTTGCAATGCTTATTGGAATTTTAATTCTTTCAATTGAAATCTTCTTTGACTTAAAAGAAATGATTTTCGCATTTATTTACGACAAAAAAGTTCCTTCTTTCTCCGAATTCTTATCATTGATATTTTCTCTTGTAATCGGTCTTGAATTTGTAAACATGCTTATAAAACATACACCGGGAAGTGCTCTTGAGGTTGTGCTTTATACTATTGCGAGAAAGATTATTGCCGATCACGGAAGTATGCTTGATGCACTTTTAGGTGTTGTAGCCATTGCAGCCTTATTTGCCGTAAAAAAATACCTAAACGAAGGCGGAGAGTACGGAGCCGGAAATGAATGTGATTATATCGTAAACGGCGGAACGAGTATCCATGAGATAAATCACAGGCTGGATTCGGATTTTGATGAGGCATACGGAAACACGGTTGCAGGTTATTTATTTAACTATCTTAAACAACAAGGCCGCTCACCTCACCTCGGATTGGAAGCCGACATAGGAGAATATAAATTCATAATCCACGAAATGGATAATGACTTAATAAGGTATATTAAAATTCTTCCTATAAATGAACATAAAAATTAAGTTTTGATTGAGTCCGGCTATTTATGAGAGCAGACCTCCATCAAACAGGGTAAGCCTTCAAGCTAATTATTCGGGTTCAAATAAATTACTTCGGATTCATGCAAGTGAGGAAATGAGACCTGTTTACGGTCGTTCGTATGACCATTGAACAATATGGTGATACTGTCATTGGATGTAATAAATACAACATGAGATTCTTTTATAAGACAGATAAAACCGCCCTCACTTGCAGCAGAATAATTTGTTGAATAAAATATTTTTTTTTGCTGCATATAGTCGGTTATTCCGCTGCTGGTATATCGGGGACTTCCTGTCCTGATCCAAATCATACTTTCAGGATACCAAGCAGCTGTCGGCGAAATTCCGCCTGCATAGATACACTGAGAAACATAGTTTGCACAATCATTATCATATGTCTTGTATTCGGGATTCCAAACCGAAATATCACTCGACATATTTAAGGGATTAGACGTGT
Source organism: Treponema denticola ATCC 35405 (assembly GCF_000008185.1). Classification (NCBI taxonomy): domain Bacteria; kingdom Pseudomonadati; phylum Spirochaetota; class Spirochaetia; order Treponematales; family Treponemataceae; genus Treponema; species Treponema denticola. Next base: position 514,888 of record NC_002967.9, on the reverse strand, counting down.
ATTTATTTGCATAGATGACGGCAGCTGCATTATTGTAATCAATCTTTTTTGAATTTGTATTAACGTGATATTTTATAAAATCAAAACCGTTTTGCATAAGAACCTCAGGCTCCGGAGGTTTTAAAGAAAAAGCATCTATTTTTGTAAGATAGGTTGCTATTTCAATTTTTATATTTTCAAAGTTATCTTTTTCGGTAAATGTGATCTTAAAAATATTGTTTTCAATTTGAGTTTTACCTATATACTTTTTTAATTCCGTAGTTCTTTTGTTGTATTGATTCAAAGCTTTTTTATTATCTTTAAAATATTCAACAGCCTTTTTCATTCCGGCAACAAAGGGAAGTTGATAAACCGAATTAAACTTCAACTTTTTTTCTATCGAAACAAAATAAAATCTTTCATTTGAACCATAGGATTCATCATCAGGTATATAATCATAAACGGAAATGTCCGAAATATCATAATATTCCGAGTATAAACTATCGGCATATTTTTTAAAAAAAATCTCTTCTTTTGAATTTTCCTGTTTAGGTTTTGACTTTATGCTTACATCATGTTTACTTAAACCTGATTTTCCTTCTTTAAATTCTTTTATTATAGGATACAGTTTAAAAATTACAACTATCCAAAGTAAAATTATAAAGAGAACAAAAATAAGTTTCGCTTTTTTTACTTTTTTTTCCATGAAAGAAAACTAAATTACTCTTCTTCTTTTTTATCAAGTACCTGAAATGTTTTCATAGAGGCATCGAGCATTTCCACAATTTCCGGCTCTACATCATGGGACAAGGTAGCAGCACAGATATAAAGAATATTGTTGTGCTTAAACAAATAAAAATAATGTTTTGCAATGCCTTCCCCTTCAGGCAGTTCTATAATTATTTTTCGGGATTCCAAATTATAATTATTTTCAAATTTTTCTTGCGTTATTACTGTATAAGCGGAGGCAGAGTCATCGGGCTCTTTTTGACCGGATAAATACTCACTGACTACTTCCTCCATTGAACCGGAAACTTCTTCGGAAACAAAAATCATATTTTGATTTTGCCCCTTTACCGAATCGCCGTATATTATCTTATATTTCAGCCCCGGATAAGTCATTGTTTCCCAACCGTCAGGCATTTCAAAGGTAAAATCCTTAAAGTCATCCATATAATAATCTTGAGATGACAGATAAGAAATCAGTATAAAAATAAAAGAAAGTATCGATAATTTTTTTTTCATAAAACGGCTCCTAATATAAAACCAACCTTAAAAACTATACAAAAGATGAGGAAAAATGTCAAGGTTTATCTTTAACCGTTTAAATAACACGGTTAAAAAATACAGCCCGGTTTTAAAATGATACCCTACTTTAACTTATCCCTGCTTTGCGGTATAATTGCACCCGTTCTAAACATTTATGGAGGTTTTTATGGATATTTTAGATAAACTGAGGGGCGGCGTCATTATGGACGTAACCAACCCTGAACAGGCCAAGATTGCAGAAAATGCGGGAGCCGTTGCAGTCATGGCCCTCGAAAGAATTCCGGCCGATATAAGAGCTGCAGGCGGGGTCTCAAGAATGAGCGATCCTAAGATGATTAAAGAAATCATAAAGGCCGTAAAAATTCCCGTTATGGCAAAGGTCAGAATCGGCCACTTTGTAGAAGCTTCAATTTTGGAAGCCATCGGTATCGATTTTATTGATGAGTCCGAAGTTCTGTCTCCTGCAGACGAGGTTTACCATGTAGATAAAAACAAATTTAAGGTGCCCTTTGTATGCGGCGCCCGAAATTTGGGAGAGGCATTAAGGAGAATTCAAGAAGGCGCAAAGATGATCCGCACAAAGGGTGAAGCCGGAACCGGAGACGTTATTCAGGCTGTAAAACACATGCGCCAAATCCAAAGCGAAATGAGGCAGCTGACATGCCTTCGCGAAGATGAACTCTATGTCGCAGCAAAGAATTTTCAAGTACCTTATGCCCTTGTAGAATATGTGCATAAGCACGGGAAGCTCCCCGTTCCGAACTTTTCGGCAGGAGGAGTTGCAACCCCGGCAGACGCAGCCTTGATGGTTCACCTCGGTGCTGACGGCGTTTTTGTTGGAAGCGGTATTTTTAAATCAGGCGATCCTGCAAAAAGAGCTGCCGCCATCGTAAAGGCCGTAAAGAATTACGATAATCCTGCAATCTTAGCAGAGGTTTCAGAAAACCTCGGCCCTGCCATGGTTGGAATCAACGAAGAAGAAATAAAAGTTATAATGAGCGAAAGAGGCGTGTAAGCCGCTTTTCTCAATCTTAAACAAAAAAGAGGTGTTTTATCGAGCTTCTAGACTCATTAAAACACCTCTTTTCGTTTTACACCTATCTTTATAAGATACGGACGCCTGCAGCACTTTTAAATTCAAAAAATTCGGGACTGCCTCCGGTTTTTTCAAAATACCTTTTATGTACCTCAAGATAAAATTCGTCAAGAGCATCTTTTTTTACCAAGGCCAGAATATAGCAGCCTTCGGTATTTCCGACTAACTTTGCTCCTCGGCATCCTCTTTGAATAATGGCAGTTTCAAAAAGAATATTTTGTTCGGTACTCATAAGCTCAAAATCATCTCTCATCGAAATATGGGATTCACAAAGGAGTTTCCCCAAAAGATCCATGTCTCCCTTCTCTAAAGCCATTACCGCCTTGGAGGTTCTTGCGTTTTCGGTAATGCAGTGCTTTACCCTCCGCATAATTGTCTTATCCAAAAAACTAGGTTGATAGTACGTATAATCAGCCTCGGTTATTTCGCAAAGATGATCCAAGTCTAATTTGTTTTGTAAAATACGCAAGCCCTCTTCACACTCCATGTAGCGGATATTGGAAGAAGCTCTATAAGCTTCACTATTTGAGCGGGTACCTATTATTACTATTCCATATTCTCTTAAATTTAAGGGCAGACTTAAAAAAGAAAGATCCCTAGAGTCAAACAAATTAAGAGAATCTTGTTTTGCCGAAAAGGAAGATATTTGATTTGACAGCCCTCTCTTTGTGTTTAAGATTTCATGTTCGGCTTCCAGACAGAGCGAGGCTATAACTTTAAAGTTCTCTTTAAGTTTAAATATAGATAAAAGCCCGGTACAAAAGCCCGCTTCAAAGGCCGGTAAGGAGGTTTGCCCTGTTTTAAAGCGTAACTTATCGAAGACCATTATATCAAAACCGCTTAAAGGATTTTCAAAATGCTTATTAATTTTTTGTGCCGTTAAAAGAATAATATTGAATATGGAGCTTGCAAAACCTTCTTTCCTGCTGTCCGGATTTTGATTTTTTCCGGCTTGCCCGCTTATAAGGCCTTCAAATTTTTTATTTAAAACCAAATCCGTCAAAGAAATTTTATCCGAGCTGTTTTTTCTAATAAAAAAATAAATAGATTTATCGCAGCATAAATTTAAAACATTTCCGCCGTTATAATCCAGCTCTTCGCCCATGAGGGTCAAACTAAGAGGAGAGGCTATTAAAATTCCTTCTTCCGGCGAAGCGTCATAAACCTCATCAAAAAGTTTTTTAAGTTCAAGTTTTAATTCGGCTTCGTCCATGTTTTCCAAATTTTTTATATCCGCATTAAAGTTCATACAACACCTCTATTCATTATCGGCAGGCAGCTTATTAAAACAAAAGCCATTGTCTTTTTTTAAAAAAAATATTATTCTCATATCCATGGCAAACCCCAAACTTTTTAGAACAATCGACAGGGCTGTTTTTGATTATAAGATGATAGAAGAAGGAGACCGAATTTTACTTGCTGCTTCAGGCGGAAAAGATTCTACGGCCTTAGCCGAGTATTTTTCAATGCGCTTAAAACGCCCCTCACCTAGATTTGAAGTTCATGCTATGCACATAGCAACCGATGTAGCCCCGCCCCTTTCTCCTGATTTAATAAAAATGTTTGAAAACTGGAATATTCCGCTCACAATAAAAACCGTTTCCGTCTTGGGAAGATTAAAACCTAATGAAAAGATGAATTGCTGGTGGTGCTCAACTCAAAGGCGAACCGAGCTAAATAAATTTGCTATGGAGGAAGGCTTTAATAAGATAGCCTTGGGTCATCACTTGGATGATATTTTGGAAACCCTTTTGATGAATTCCTTAGAAAAGGGAATATTGTCTACAATGCCCCCCGTCTTAAAATTCGAAAAATATCCCGTTACGATGATAAGGCCGCTTTGCCTTGCAGACCTCCCCATGATTATCCGCCATTCGGAGCAGGCCGGCTATATATGCTCGACCTGCACCTGCAACTTTCAAGAAAACTCCGCCCGCAAAACAGCCCGCTCAAGACTCGACCGCCTGACAGGCGGCTCCTACAAGCTCAAGATAAACCTTTTTAATTCTCTAAAGAATATCTTGCCTGAATATCTGCCGTGAAATAATTTACACTTGTAAAAATATCCCGCCTATGATAAACTTATAATCATGGAATATATCATTAAAATAAACTGGGACAATGAAGCCGGGGTATGGATAGCAACAAGCGATGATATAAGAGGCCTTGTTCTTGAAAGCGGTTCTATTGATGCCCTTATGGAAAGAGTACGATACGCCGTGCCTGATCTGCTCCAAGAGAATAATCAGATTCCTCACAATCAAACCACATTGCACTTTTGTGCCGAAAAATCCGAACGGATGTATGCATAATGGCACAGTATGAAAAAATTGTGAGAGAAATATTGCGTAAAAACGGGTGTGCTTTTGTAAGGCACGGCAAGGGCGATCATGACATTTGGTATAGTCCAATAAACGATTGCCGTTTTACCGTTGATTCCAAAATAAAATCACGGCATACCGCTAATGCTATCATGAAGCAAAGCGGTATAGCCCATAAGTTTTAGTCTTTATGTAAAGTTACCTTATATCTTCTCTTAATAAGGGCATGCTCATACAACGGGGGCCGCCGCGGCCGCGGGAAAGTTCACCGCAGGGCATTTCGAGGACTTTTAAGCCCTTCTTGTTTAAGATTTCGTTTGTAACATCGTTTCTTTCATAAACGACTATTGTGCCCGGGCTTATGCAGAGGGTATTGGAGCCGTCATTCCACTGTTCGCGTTCAGCTGCAATCTTGTCGCCTCCGGCACATTGGATGAGTTCAATCTTTCCGGCTCCCGTATATTTTTCAAGAACCTTTTCCAAGGTAGAATCAATCTGCTTTACATTGAGTTCTCCCTTTTTTGTTCCTCGTGTAATTTCAAAGACTCTTAAAGGCCCTAGAATTCCGGGGTGAATGGTAAACTTGTCAAAGTCTATTTGAGTAAAGACCGTGTCCAAGTGCATAAAGGCCCTGATTGCAGGAATCTGAAAGGCAAGGACGGTTTTTATAGGAGATGTTTCATTATCAAAGATATTGTTTGCTATAGAATCGATAGCGTTGGCAGATGTCCTCTGTGAAAGACCTATCGCCAAAACATCTTTACCGATATTTAAGATATCTCCGCCCTCAATGCTGGGAGCATCATAGCGGTTGTAAAATCTGTTTACCTTTCCGGCATATTCGGGATGGTGATCAAAGATGTATTCTCCGTAAATAGTTTCACGGCATCTTGTTACCGAGTACATTTTATTTAAGCTGACCCCGTTTCCTATACATGCAAAGGGGTCGCGGGTAAAGTAGAGGTTGGGCATAGGGTTTATTACCATAGAGCCCGAATCTAAAACATAGTGCGAAAGCGAATGTGTATTCTTAAAAGGTATCTCGTTTGCGTTTACACCTTCCATTGTTTTTAGGATAAGCTCTTTCGGATCCTTGATTGCATTAAGAAAATCATAGATCATTTTTTGATAATATTCGGAATAGATGTCAGCTTCGTTAATATACTGCTTTATAAATTTTTCGCGGATTTCCGCACTTTGAGAAACAGCCTCAGCCGCCAAGTCTTCAAGATATACAACCTCAACTCCGTTTTTTGATAGAATATCGGCAAAAGCATCGTGTTCTTTTTGGGCCATTTTTAAAAACGGAATATCGTCAAACAATAGTTCGTCAAGTTTATCGGGGGTAAGATTTAAAAGTTCCTTTCCGGGGCGGTGCAGGAGCACCTTTTTTAGTTTTCCTATTTCGCTTGTAACATTTATGACAGCCATGCAATTCTCCTAAAGTTTAATAATCCGGATGATTGTACAGGATAAAGACAAAGAATTCAATAGGGAAGATTCAGATACCTAAGGTCGAATTGTCATGCGTACTTTACACTTAAGCCTTTGTCAATTTCGAGACTTTATGCTATAATATTAAACATAAAAAAGGGAGAAACCTTATGAATTATTTTTACCTATTATTTTTACTTCTTGTATTTCCCTTAGTTTTGCTGCTAAGGGCTCTCACATTTAAACCTAAAAAACCGAATAAACTTATCGTAGAAAATGTCGATATGGATTTTGATAAGGCCATAAGCCGGTTTTCAGGGATGATAAAGATTCCTACGGTATCTCACGCCGATGTCAGTCTTGAAGACCCGTCAGTTTTTAAGAAATTCCAAGACTATTTAAACGATGCCTACCCTCTTGTTACAAAAACCTGCCCGCGCCGAATCTTAGGACCTAAAGGACTCCTTTATCATTGGAAGGGCAAGAGCTCCGAAAAGGCTTCGGTTTTTATGGCCCATTATGATGTAGTCCCCGTAAATCGGGAGGGCTGGAGCCGAGATCCCTTCGGGGCTGAAATTATAGATAATGTACTCTGGGGACGCGGCACCTTGGATACTAAGTGTACCCTTTGCGGCGTAATGGAAGCTGCCGAGTATCTTCTTTCAAAGGGTTTTGTACCCGAACATGATATCTATCTTTCTTTTTCGGGGGATGAAGAACCGCACGGCCCAAGCTGCCCTGCAATAGTCGAAGAGCTTAAAAAAGAAAATATAAATGTGGAGTTCGTTCTTGACGAGGGAGGGGCCGTAGTTGAAGGCGTCTTCCCCGGCATCAAAGAAAGGTTTGCCGTAATAGGTATAGGAGAAAAGGGACAGATGGATGTGGAGCTTTCGATGGAAAGTAAGGGCGGACATGCTTCAACACCTCCTAAACACACGATTGTAGGTAAATTAGCTCAAGCCGTCTGCAATATCGAAAACAATCCTCTCCCCATGCATGTAACACCTCCGGTTTCGGCTATGTTCGATGTTCTCGGCCGTCATGCAGGCCTTGGAATGAGATTAGTCTTTGCAAACCTAAAAGTTTTTTATCCCCTATTTAACATGCTTACCAAAAAAACAGGCGGAGAATTAAACGCCATGCTCCGCACCACAACGGCTGTAACAAAGATGTCCGGCTCCGATGCCTTTAATGTTATCCCGCCTAAAGCCAGCATAGGAATTAATATCCGCTATTTAGCCGAAGACGGAAGAGAGAACATTATTTCTCATTTTAAAAGAGTGATAAAAAATGAGGATGTAAAAATTGAAGTCAAATACGATGAAGAACCCAGCCGTTATTCAAAAATAGATAGCCCCGAATTCGAGCTTTTAAGCGATGCAATCAGACAAACTTGGGAAAAGACATTAGTAACTCCCTATCTGATGATGGCCTGTTCGGATTCCCGCCATTACTCAAAAATATCGGATAAGGTTTATAGGTTTTCTGCGATGCACCTAACAAAAGAAGAAAGAGGCTTAATTCACGGCAATGACGAAAGAATACGCTTGAATGAGTTTAAACGCACTCTCGCATTTTTTGTACGAATAATGAATAAATTTTAACTTGACTGTAGACAAAAATAGTAGTATCTTTAATATATTATACATATATAAGGCGGTAAATATTATGAACGAAAAAATTACAAAGGCTTTAAACGAGCAGATTAACAAGGAAATGGAATCGGCTTATTTATATTTAGGAATGGCTGTACATTTTGAAACTGAGGCTCTTACAGGTTTTGCCCATTGGATGCAGGAGCAAGCTAAGGAAGAAATGGAACATGCTCTTAAGATATACAGATACTTGTTTGAGATAGGAGCAAAGCCTGTTTTGGGAGCCATCGGTGCCCAAAGTACCGAATACGGAAAACCCATCGATGTAATCAAAAAGGTTTTAGAACACGAAAAACTTGTAACCGCTTCTATCACAAGCCTTTACGAGTTGGCTCTAACCGAAAAAGATTATAAAACTCAAAGCTTCTTAACTTGGTTTATCAATGAACAGGTTGAAGAAGAGGCCAATGTTACGGCTATCTTGGATAAGTTTAAATACATCGATAACAATACAGGTCTTATGATTTTGGATAAGGAACTAGGCAAAAGAGCTTAAATTTAAAGACGTAAAAAAAACGGCCCTTGGAGGCCGTTTTTTTTCTAACAATTTACTTGCCGGTAACTATTGCTATACCGCTGCTAGCTCCTATCCTTGAACAGCCCAAACCGATATAGGTTTCCGCATCTTCACGGGTGCGCACCCCGCCGGAAGCTTTTATCTTCGTATCTTTTTTTAAGTATTTTTTAAATAGTTTTATATCTTCAACCGAAGCCCCGCGGGAGCCGTAGCCTGTCGAGGTCTTTATAAAATCCGCCCCGGCCTTTTCGATAATTGCACAAATATCCGCAATATTTTTTTCTTCAAGATAACAGGTTTCGACAATTACTTTAAGAAGAACATTCTTTTCATGGCAGGCCTTTGTTATGGCACTCACTTCATTTTGAGTATATTCCAAATCTCCTTCTAAAAGTTTCCCTACATTTATAACCATGTCTATCTCTTCAGCACCGGCTTCAATTGCCTTTTTAGCCTCTTCTACTTTTACCTCCGTTGAAGATGCCCCAAAGGGAAAAGAAATAACGCTGCAGACCTTTACATCGGAACCTTTCAGCTCCTTTCTCACCAATGAAACATTGCAAGGATTTACACAAACGGAAGCAAAATGATACTCTTTTGCTTCATTACAAATTTTGATTATATCCTTTTCGGAAGCTGTCGGTTTAAGAAGGGTATGATCTATATATTTATTTAATTCCATATTTAAACTCCTCATTTAAAAATAATATATATTTTGTCTTTTGTCCAGCTATGAACGCCTTATTCGATTTGTTCTATCAGGCTATTGATCTTTCCTATACAGGCAGAAGCAAATCCCTTATCAGGCAACTGAGATGCAATTATTCTAAGATAGCCCAAAACATCCTTTAAAGTTTTATCCGTAGAAGTTTTAGGGTCTATTGTTTTTTTCAAAGCACCTTTTACATTTAAGAGAATCATCCTGCGTTTTAACCCGACCTCTCCGGACAATTTATTTATAACATATTCCATTTGAATACGCTCATTACTTATAAGAAAATCTTTTAATTCGATAGAAGGAAGATTATCCATCAAGTCACGCAAATAGACAAAGAGATTAACTATTTCATAACCCTCGATAATATCCAACTCTTCTTCAAATCGAGGAGATTCTTTTAAGCTGTGAGGCAGAAGTGAAAGATACGGTTTATCGGAAAGTTTATTTACAATTTCATCAACAGAATCGGAAGTATCCAAATCATCATCAAAGGAAGAAGGAATAAGGGAGTCGGGAGCCGTACCCGCAGGATCTAAAAAATCCTCATCATCAGAGCTTAAATTTGTTTCTTCGGACAAAGGCACATTCGAGCTGGCAGGCAGATCATCAATTAACTCATTTTCATTATTTAATTCATCTTCATTACTTAAAGAATCTTCAGCACTTAGATCCATCTCATCAAGGTTTGGACTACCCGAAGCTTGAGACGTTTTTTTATCTGCCGGTTTTTCAGACAGAGGGCTAGAAGCGTCCCTTGATTCCGGTACTGCTTCCAATTCCGGTTCCATTTCGATTCCTTCATCTTCCGAACCAAAGCTGTCAGCTGTGTCAGGCTTTGCTGCAGAAAAGGGCATATCGGCTGTGTCGGGCTTTCCGGATTTTGCGGCAGAGCTAAGATCTTGGGGATAATCCGATTCCGGTATACTTGATTGCTGCTGCGGCTGAGCTTGATAAGAAGCCGGTTCATTTGGAGGTACTTGATACGGCGGAGATTGAAGAGGAGCCGATTCACTTGAAGGAGATTGATATGGCTTAGATTGGGAAGGAGCAAAGTCCTTTGTAGGTGTTGTTTCTTTTGCAGGAACATCTCCTTTTGATGAAGTATCTTGAAGTTGTAACTCTTCTTCAGGTATATCGTTCTTTCGATTCCTATTGGGCCCCGGCTTGCCCAGCTCAAGAGGATCATACTCGGCCCCTATGTCCGGACTATCGTCAATGGGTGCATCAACATAGACCAAATTATCTAAAGAATCTTCATCTTCTCCTCGATCAAAAACTTCATCATCAGCCAATTCCATTAAATCATCAAAAGGCATCTCTAAATCAGGCATATCTTCAAAGCTTTCGCTAAGAGTTATTTCATCATCATCTTCAAAATTTACCGCCCCCAAATCTTCTAAATCCGGTTCAGGGCTTATATCAAGTTCTTCTTGAGGAGGGCGCAGCTTATCAAGATTTTTATTCAGAATACCGTCATCGCCGTAAGACTTAACGGCATCTTCATATAACTGAACGGACTTGGACAAACTGCCTATATCGTCATTTTCTATTTTATCGGTTTGAATATCAACAATTTTATTTGCAAGACGAACAGCTTCAACAGTATTGCCTTCATTTTTGTTCAGCTCCAAAATTGCCGCAAGAGCTTCGGTATTATTTGCATCATTTTTTATTATTTTATTATATTCATGCTTGGCTAAATCATACCTTTTCATTTGTTCATAAGCTTTTCCTAGTTTTAACCTTGCAGAAATTTCTTGAGGCTTTTCATTTAGATATTTGATAAGTTCATTTGCGGCTTCTTTATATTTATCGTTATGAAAATATAAATCAGCCAATTCGGCCCTCATATTTATTTCGCTCGGAGACAACTGAAGTAAGTGTTCAAAAATAAGCTCTGCTTTTTTTGTATCCCCTAATACCGAATAAAGCTTACCCTGCATTTTAAGAACATCTTTATCGCCCTTAATTTCTTTACTTAAATGATTTAAGATTTCTTTAGCCTTTGCATAATCTTCAAGCATCAAGCAAACTTCTGCCGTGCTCAATAGTAGTTCTTTATTATTAGGATATTTCTCTTTATTATTTATCAAAATATTATAAGCATCAAAATATCTTTTTTGTGCTTTAAGCATATTGGCATATCCGAGTACTGCAGGCAAAAAGTTTCCATTTATAGAAACGGCTTTTTTATAAAAATCTTCGGCATCTTTATCTTCATGAATTTTTTCATAAAGCTTAGCTAATTTTGTAAAATTTTCTTCCGATTGACCTGTTGACCCTATAATCATTTTATAGGTTTCAATCGCCTTTCCGAGTTCTTCCATTTCTACATAACAATCGGCAATAGCCGCAAGAGCCTCATACCAATTAGGTTTTGTTTTCATGGCAGTTTGATATGAATTAATCGCTTCTTTATAATGCTTTTCTTCTTTATACAACTCTGCAAGATTAAAATTCAAAAAAGGATGATTGGGATCTACTTTTAAACCGATCTTATAAGTTTCAAGAGCTTTAGGGTAATCTTTGCATAAAAAATATACGCTTCCTAAATGGTTATATGCAAGGGCATCATCCGGTTTTATATCCAATACATCGGTAAAACATTGTATTGCATGTTTGTAATCGCCGTTTTGTTTATATGTATTGCCTAGATTATAAAGAGTTGTTTCATTTTTGCTGTCTATAGCCTTTGCCTTTTCCAAGATAACTATCGACTCATTAAACATGTTAAGACGGCGGTAGATAACGCCCATATTGTTTAGAATATCTGAATTATTGGGATTAAGAGAATTTAGTTCTTTGTATATTTCCAAGCCCTTTTTCATATCGCCCGATCGGATATAGAGTTTTCCCAAAAGATTTTTTAATTGATAATACTCATCAGGTGTATTTTTTTGTTTTTTTAATTGATTTAATAAAATTTTTTCTGCAAAAGCATAGTCACGAGATAAAATAGCTGCATTAGCCTGCTCAATTATAATGTTCAAATTACTCGACATTCTTTCCTTCCTTTTTACTTTGCAGAGGCCGAGCCCACACCTCTTTTGATGTATCTCCGGCATGTTCTCCATTCTCTTCATCATAAGCGGCTATTGCAAAAAAGTATATTTTGCCGTTTTTTAAATTTTCTATTTTATAACTTATCACATTTCCTACATCAATCGGAGAACCTTCAACGAAATATTCACCTTTTTTATTTCCAAAATAAATAAGATAACCCTTTACATCCGTATCTATAGAAGGAGACCAAAATAATTCAACCGATGAATCTCCTGCCCTTGCAATAAGCTTTGAAGGAGGAAGAGGAAGGTTATCTTTTTCATACTCCAAAGAAAATGAATGGATAAGGGGAGATTTAAGCCCTTCCGCATCGGGATAAATATTACAAGCAATCTGAAAGAAACGGCCCGAAATATTTTTTATCTCTTCATTCGGTCTGATACTCTTCCATTCAGGATAGGTTCCGTTCCAATTAAAAGGACTATCGGCAGCTCTGATAAAAAATTCCGCATCGGTTTGTTCGGGTTTATCATATAAGGCTTTTAAAACACGAGGCTGCGATTTATTTCCTCCGGTATCGATTATATTCGTTTCTATACGGCCTCCGTCTTGAGGGTACTTTTCAAACAAGGAAGATATTTCCCAAGGCATTCCGAATTGGGAAAAAAAGTTTGTTACTTTTAGTTCATCGATTAAACCGGAATAGTTTAAGCCTATGAGTACATCCGATGAAGTACCCAATGCAGAATACAACACCTGATTGCTCTCTCTTCCCGTCTCGGTCATATAAACAATGGCTTCGGACTTACCGTTCATCCTATATTCCAAAAGACCGGTAGTTTCATCATAAGTAATAAGATGATGACTCCAAATTTCGGGGATTATGTTTGACTTTCCTGAAAGTCTGACATCCAGTCCCTTATTGTTTTTGTCCTGCCAAATATTTAAAAAAGACCATTCGAGCTTATTGTTAAAAATACTTGCCGCAATATTTTGATACATTGTTTTTCTGCCCTCAACTAAGGAAGTCCACCAGCGCAAAATCGTACTTCCGCTTTCCGTTGTCTGAGGGCATAGCCAGAATTCTATTGTAAAGGATTTTAGAATTTTAGTGCCTGCAAAAAAAGAAGTCTTTGAGGGTTTTAATGTCAAACTTTCATTATTGGAATTATAATGAAAAAGAGCCGCACCTTCTCCGATTTTTGCCTTTTCAGCACCAAGATGGATAATCGATGAATTAGCTACAGTATAATTTCCGGTTTCTTCAATCGTATCCTTAAAATCGAAGCTAAGGTACATATCCGTAGTTTCGGTAATATTATGAGAAGCGGATGTCAATCCCAAAGACTGAAAGCCGAATTTCCCGTTTCTTTGTTCTATATTGCGGGAATAAAAAAGATTATTCCAACCCAATTTTCCGCCGAAATTCAGTACCGCATCTTCAGAAAAAGCGGAAATTAAGAGAAGATTAAAAAATATAAGGCTCACAACAGAGCTTTTTCGTAAATTCAGTTTAAATTTATACATAATCTGCATTTATTATCGGCAAAAAAGCCCTGTAGGTCAATAAAATAACCGCGTTTTTATAGATTTAGAATATTTTTCGGCAATAATTGAATCAACAAACCTCCGCACGAATAAAAAACCGGCCTAAATTAAGCTTTAACTGCCTAATTATCCGGCCGGTTTGGTTTAAAACTAAAAAGACAAAATCTTTTCTAAATTGAAATGTTTAGTTAGCTTTTTTCTGTGTAAGTTTCATTATAACGTAAAAAACGGCTCCGACTACAAGACCGCCTAAACCGAATAAAATCTTGTCCCAGCTTGAATTATATAAAAGCCAAAGGCTTATTCCTACCGCCAAAAAAGAAACAACATAAACACCGGGAATTCTAAAAGAGCCTTTCATACCGCGTTTTCTGAATACTAAGATTGCAAGACAGGTCGGTATATATTGAGCAAAGCGGGAAACAACCGAAATTGCGGCAAGTTTTGAAAAACTGCCCGTTAAGCAAACCAAGGCTGTCAAGGCGGTTGTTAAAATAACCGAAATGTAGGGAACATCTTTTTTATTTCTTTTAGTTACAAACTTGGGTAAAAAACCGTCGTCGGCAAGAGCTACGGCACTTCGAGGAGCTAAGAAAGAAGAAGCAACATTTATTCCGCCTATTGAAACCAAGGTTCCGGTTGTAACAACGGCTTTTGCAACGGGGCCTAAAAACTTTGCGGCAGCATCTGCAACAGGAGCTTCACTTGCTGTAAGTCCATCACCCAAAATACCTATAGCAACTACTTGAATAAGTATATAAAAAACGGAAACACCGCTGATTACCAAAACAATAGCAAGAGGAACATTTTTTTCAGGCTTATCCATATCTTCAGCGGCAACGGCAATAGATTCAAACCCCGTAAAGGCATAAAAGATTAAAAGAGCAGCTGCTCCGAAAGACGTTGTAGTTAAGGCACCTACCGACTGCATAGGTTGAAAATTATCGCCTTTTATAAAAAAGATACCTAAAAGAATAAAGAAGATAAGGGGCACCAATTTTCCGATTGTAATAACATTGTTTACGATTTTTGAAATTCGTACTCCAGCAATGTTCATCAATCCTAAAAACAAAAGAATAGCTACGGCTATAACGCTTCGCCAAAAAGGTGTTGCTGCTAAAGGAAATACACTTCCTAACGCTGTGGGAAAACCTACAGCCATTGCAGCCCAAGCAATAACCATTATTGCCCATTTCATAAAGCCTACTTCAAAACCGACGAATTCGCCGAAGGCTTCTTTTGCATAAACATAAGGACCGCCGTTCTTTTTAAACAAGCCTCCTGCTTCAGCAAAACAAAGTGCAATCAAAATAACCAAAACGGCATCGAATAAAATAACTCCGATACTCGATACACCGACCAATTTGGCGGCCTTTCCCGGAAGCAAAAATATTCCGGTACCGACAATGGCATTTACTCCAAGAAGGCAAATACTTAAAAGCCCTAATTTACCTTTATTTTCCATTTTCAACTCCTTATACTGAAATATGATAGATAGATTAAACAGCCGGAATCAGCTAACAACGATTTATAAATTCTTTAAACAGATCCAATGACGCCTTATGTACGGCCGCCATCATTTCAGGATGAAACTGAACACCCATTATAAAACCTTCTCCCGTATATTCTATGGCTTCAACCACACCGTCAGGAGCATAAGCCGTAATCTTAAAATCCTTTGCAAGGTCTTTTACAGCCATGTGATGATAAGAATTAACCATATCTTCCTTGCCGAAAACTTTTTGCATAATTGAAGCAGCTTCGGTCTTGATAGAATGAGTGCGTTCCTGCGGGCGGGCTTTTTGAACATGCTGTATTTGAATATCTCTTTTTATGAGTGAAAGATCTTGATAAAGTGAGCCGCCGAAGGCAACATTTAAAATCTGCATTCCCCTGCATATCCCCAAAACAGGCTTTTTTAAAGCCTTAGCTGCTTTGATAAGGCTCAGTTCGTAAACATCCCTCTTAGGAAGAATTTCTCCAAGACAGGAAAGCGGCTCCTCATTAAAAAAATGAGGCTCGACATCATGCCCGCCCATAATGATAATCCCTGAAAGATTTTCAAGCTGTCTTTGAATAGCATCTTCGTCATCAATTATAGGGAGCATAAGGGGAACTCCTCCCGCAGCCAGCACCGAATTCACATAGTCGGCATTGGTGTACATTCTTTCATAACCTGCAAAAAGACTTTGTGAGGTTTCATAGAGGCAGCTGCCTGTAATTCCTATAAGCGGTTTTTTCATAATAAACTCCTGTAATAGTTTTTAAAGGATTAAAAAATCCTATTGTATCCGGATTACTTCCACTTTAAAAGCTTTTTTATTTTTTTTCCGTATTGGTCCTTTAAAGAAGAATAGATATAATTTTCACCTATCTTTGCAGCAATTGCAATTTTCATGATGGATTTTTTAAGATATTCTATTTTTGCCGACATGTAGGCAAATAAGATCGAGTTGATTAAAACAATTATTGCACATATAAGAATAATTCCAATATAAATCGAGTGATCATAATCATTGCATGCTGCAATTAAAGCTAAAATAACTACCACTGACGGAAGAGTAATCCATACAAAAAAATGGAACCAGCCTGCTTTTTTTAGCATTTTATTTAATGATTTCATATCCTCTATATTATATTGAAACAGTAGGTCTATAATCAATTTAACGCCGTAAGCGTCTTCTTTTGTTTCAGCAAAAAAGTCTGTATTTTCTTGCTGACCGGAATTACTTCTAAAATCTTCTTGTGAGCTATCTTCATATTTTGTTTTTATTATATAGGGTTCAGCCAACTGTAGATATTTTTTTAACCGATTAATAATTTCTTCTCCGGCATAGGCGAAAGAATTCTTGTTGCAATAGGCATAGAATTCTCTTATAAATTTATTTACATCCATATTTTTATTACTTGCCGACATTTCGAACATTCTATACAAAAGTTCACTGTATATTTTTTCATTTACATGTTTAAATCCGGATAAATCCAAAAAAATTGCTTTTTTGTAAAAACCGTAGAAAGTTTTTTCCGAATTTTTAATTTTCTTCAATATTTGAGTATCAAGCTCAATGATGTATTTAACAGGATCATATTTATCCAATATATCCTGCTTTAAGCCTACATTATTTGCAAGCTCAATTTCATACTCTATATGATTATCAATAGATTGCAGCACTTGAACCAATTTAGCAGTATATGAATTTAAAACCTTTTCAGAATAATTTTTGTTTATACCTGAAAACTTTTCTTTAATATTAGTAAAAAAATTCCACATATCATTCCTCGTTTCCATATCGGCCGATTAAATCACTTTATTTTAATCGGCTTGAGTATAACACAAAATTATATCTTATTCAATGGAGGCTATAAAAGGCTCATTGAGTAAAATTTCATTATATTTTAATTAAATATAATGTTGACACAAGAAAAATAGCATGATATAAATATAGTTATATGAACAGCTCGGTGAGCTGCTTGTTTGAAATTTTGAAATATAGACATTTTAGTAGAAAAACAAACTATTGCCGGAAGAGGAAAAATGAAAAAGAATTGTTTATCAATCTTATTGATTGGATTTTTGTGTATGAATTTATTTTCACAAAGTTATGACGAGCGAAGAATCCTTTTTGGTGAAAACTATCAGGCAATTCAAAAAATCTCAAAAGAAAGGGAATCTATAATAAAAGATTCCTATTCGGAGGTGCTTGCTTTTGCAAATAAATTTCATATTTTTTCAGACTCTTCTTTGGTAGAACATGGTATTTATAAGGAAGTCCATAATTCATTTGTTTTTTATAGGTTTTTATTTACCGATAATCACTCGTATGGAACTTTTGTTTTTAACTATTTGCAGATTTTTTGTCTTGCATACAAAAACAAACTTTATGTCTTGGGTTCTTCTTATTTACATGAAGCACATTTGATAGAGGAAACGATTCACGTTGCTGAAGAAAATATATATTCAAATTATTCTGTCATTCAAGAGGATGACGATTTTGAAATTATAATGCATAAAACAAAAGACAAAACCGAGTCCTATGATGATGGGGAAAGCGATTCCGAATCAACTGTTGAAGTGTCGGGAGATGGAAAAGCATATTTTTATAAATTGTCGGATATTCTTAAAACAATAGAAAAAAACTATAGTAAGGCAGGTAGTATAGTGCAAGTAGAATTGAAAGACTATAAATCTGTAAGTTGTGGAAGAACATTGATTGATGAAAAATGTCCGTTTATGTATACAATTCAAAATGCATTCGATAAAAATCCTGAAACAGCTTATGTAGAAAACACCGAAGATAATGAAATTACTATTTCAATATTTAGTGATAAAAAAATAAAACGAGTCGGCATAATAAATGGGTTTGTAAAAAGTTCTAATTTATATGAAAGTAATAACCGTATAAGAGAAATGTATATTAATGATAAGATTTTTGAGTTAAAAGATGTGCATTCAAAAGACTTCGTATTTTTTGGTATTCCGCTTTCTTCCGACATCTATATTCAAACTGTAGAATTATATAAAGGAAACCGTTATTCCGATACTTGTATTGCAGAAATACAAATTAAATAGTAAGCGACCTTCAAAGCTGGGATGCGAGGCTTTATAAAAAGATATGAATTGTTTTAAGACTATTATCGAATTACAAGATATTCTCTTCCCGAAATTTTATACAGCAATGGATTCTGAAAATAATGAATATATATTTTTAAAAACTCAAGATTCAATGATAAATTCATTGGATAAAGTATCTGATAAAACACAATTAGAGGCATATGAAAATCATATTCATATTTTAAGATTTCATCAATTATGGGAAAATGAAGAACCGTATTATGATGTAAAAGATTTTCCAAATATCGAGGTATTTAAGATTAGAGCCTAAACCCCAATTAATAGCTTAGGCTCTTTAATTAAAGTAGATGTGATGGGTATTTCTGCATACCGAGTGGCAAAAGAAATCAATATGAACCTGAAGCGCAGCCTACATCCATCTTTGTATGATATCAAGAACCTGCTTTTTTGCTTTTTCCTTTTCTTCTTCCGTATCGGAAAAAAGAACAGCAGGATTTATATTCAGAGCATGACAAATTTTTAAAAGAGTATCAAGGCTGGGAGTCCTTTTACCCGTTTCAATATAATTTATCATATTTTGGGAAATATCCGCCCGCAAAGCCAATTCCAACTGGGATAAACCTGCTTTTTCTCTTTCTTTACGAAGTCTATTGATAACAAGATTTTGTTGTTCTCTTAGAAACACACTCATTCATAATATTTTAACTAAATATAGTATTGACACAATGAAATATAGTATGATATTATCATAAATATAGTTAGATTGACCTGTTTAAAGACAGGTGTACAGAACCAATTTAACATTTTCAACAAAAAAATAATTGCAATGTAAAAAGGTATTGCAAAAAGGAAGGTTTAGACTATGAAAAAAATGATTATTGTTTTTTTCTGTATGTTGTTTATTTCTGTAAATAGTTTTGCAGAATTCGTAATCAGCCCTACATTAGGAGCTTCGAATGTATTCTCTACAGATGTATTCCCTCCAACCGTATACATAGGAGGTCTCTCACATAAAGAGAAGAGCTCACTGTCATGGACGCCAATGAATTTCGGAATATTACTCGGCACAGTAAAGGAAAAAGGTTTCACCTTTTTGTTTTCAGTTGATGCTTTGTTTATCGGGAATGTTAATGCAAATTACAAAGAATTTGTAAGGGATACGGAGGTCTTGAACTTCAAAGCCAAAGCTAAAATCGGCGGAGGAGCTGTTGCACAAGGAAATTTTTTATTTGGATACACATATAAGGGTGTTCCCAATTTATATTTAACTTTTGCTTCCGGATTAACTCTTGGCGGTGGAGTAAATACGATAAAAGAAATATCGACATCAGGTATTACAGTACCAAATATTAATGTTTCCTTAAAAACGGCTAATTTTGGAATTCCATTATATTTTAGCGCAAGTTATTATTTCACTGATAAAATTGGCATAAATGTCAGTTTTTTGAATAGTTTTTGCGCCGGCTGGCAGTGGTATAACGATAAGTCGCCTTTACCATATTTAGGTACAGGTTACGGCCCCGAAACGCCTGCATTTGTTAATGTTTTTACATTTAAGATAGGTCCTACATTTAAACTTTAACATCAAGCGTCTGCATACACAAAAGTTCTGTAATGTATGCAGACGCTTGTCAATATTATGGTGTCGATATAATAGATGTTTATGATTTTGCTTTGCCAGACGTATTTTAATTTATACAGGTATACAAAACCAATCCGACAGTTTTTCGCATCTCAAAAAATTCTTTGCGTTCTTTGCGCCCCCTGCGGTTAAATACCGACCCCCAGCTGTCCCTGCCGGCAACTTTCCCCTTTAATTGATTTTTTCCCGTCTTTGTGATAAACTTTCAAGCGGTTAAAGGATTGAAAATTTAATGAAAGAAAAAAAAGAAATTTTTACACTTTTACATCAAGATGCGGCTTCTCCTGCAAGGACGGGAGTTTTGGAGCTGCCTCATGGAAAGGTGCTTACACCGGCCTTTATGCCTGTGGGAACGGCGGCTACCGTAAAGGCGATGACAAAGGATGACTTAGACGAAATAGGTTTTGAAATTATTTTGGCCAATACATACCATCTTTTTTTACGCCCGGGAATTGAAGTTATAAAAGCGGCTGGAGGCTTACACGGCTTTTCAGACTGGAAAAAAAACTTTTTAACCGATTCAGGGGGCTTTCAAGTTTTTTCGCTTTCACAATTAAGAAAAATTACCGAAGAGGGTGTAAAATTTCAAAGCCATATAGACGGAAGCCGTCAATTTTTAAGCCCTGAAATTGCGGTAGAATTGCAGACGGGTTTTAACAGCGACATTCAAATGCAGCTGGACATCTGCTCTTCTTTTGGGATAAGCAAAACCCAAACCCTTGCCGACCTTAAAATAACTATGAACTGGCTCGACAGGGCCTTTGCAGCTTGGCACAATACCCCCCATGAATATGACGGAGCCCTCTTTCCTATAGTACAAGGCGGGTTCTTTGAAGACCTAAGACTTCAAAGTCTTGAAGCTATCTTAAAGCATGAGCCTAGGGGAATTGCCATAGGCGGCCTTTCCATAGGAGAACCTAAAGACCTCTACCAAGAATATTTGAGCTTTACCGCAAAGCACATCCCTAAAAATAAACCCCTCTATGTAATGGGAATCGGAACTCCCGACTACATCCTAGAGGCTGTAAAAAACGGAGTCGATATTTTTGATTGCGTACTGCCTTCCCGAAATGCCCGAAACGGAAACCTTTTTACCCATGAAGGAGCCATTTCAATTAAACGGAAAGAGTACGAATTTGACTTTAACCCGATCGATTCTCAATGCAAGTGCAAGGTTTGCCGACAATATACAAGGGCCTATTTGCGGCATTTATTTAGAACAAAAGAAATTTTATACTCAATGCTTGCAACCTATCATAACTTGGCTTTTTTATATAGTATGGTACAAGACATAAGAGAGGCCATCCAAAATGATTCTTTTAACGATTATTATAAAAACTTTTTAAAGAAATATGAAAATCGTTTAGACTGAGTATTGTGTAAGTCTAAAACCGGTAGTGTTTTGCAAGGCAAAAACTTGTATCACGGAGGATAATTTATGAAAACCCTAAAAAAAGAATTAAACTTTTTTTTAAAACCCGGCGTACTAAGCCTCTTATTTATTTTAAGCTTCGCAGTTAAACTTGGAGCCCAAGAAACCGCCCAGCCTCCTTCAGAAAATAAGGCAGCTCAAGCTGATGAAAAAAAGAAAAAAGAAGTTTCGGAATTTGAAGAAAAAAGAGATACGATTCTTTACGGCATAGGCGACGATATCTTGGAACTTATAAAAAGACTAAAAGCCGATGAAGATGACCGCTTTGATACCGATTTACAGAAAGTATTTGCCGAGACCAAGATTCCTGCAATCAGAGAAGCCTTATTTGCTTACTTTGCCGAAAAAAAGAATGATTGCTTAAAGGCCGATGCCCTCATGCTCTTGGAAAATAAAGATGACGCCCCCCAAGAAACTGTCCGTTCAGCGATCTCCTACATACGGGACCTTGAGATATATGAAGGTATAGATTTTTTAAGGCAAATCTTAAAAGATGAAGAAAGCGAGTACAGGGACCTTTGTATTTCGGCAATAGGAAAGATAGGAAAACCGGAGGATGCCGTTTTTCTTACAGAGCTTTTTGACTCCGAGGCTTCAGATGATGAAAAAAAATCATTGATAATAAAGCAAAACATAATGTTTGCATTGGAAGATCTGCACACTCCCGAAATATGGGATTTTTTAATCCGTACGGCGGAAGATTCCGATCAAAATTCCATCATAAGAGGTTCTGCCGTTTCAGCCCTAGGAAAAATAGGCGATGAACGGGCTATCCCGATTTTATCCGAAATTTTTGAAAGTAAAGATCCGATTTTAAGAACTGCTGCTATAAAGGGTATTGCAGGCTTTAAGGATGTAAAGGCCAAAAGCGTCCTGACTCAAGCCTTTAAGGATTCCTATTATAAAGTAAGGCTTCAAGCCGTTCAGTCCGCAAAAGAAGAAAAAGCCGAAGATGCCGTTCCATTTATTTTATACCGTGCAAAAAAAGATCCTGAAAATGTTGTAAAACTGGCCGCCATCGAAGCCCTCTCTCATTTTAACAATGCGGAAGCAAACGAATGGCTCATAGATTCTTTTAATGAAGAAAGAACGGGCTTATCCATCCGCTTAAAAATTGCCGAAAGCCTTTTAAAGAATAACTTTGATGTAATTTTCGATGATGTAAAGAAGGCTGCATTAAAAGCTATTTCGGACAAACAAAAAAGCAAATTTTCCGCAGAGCTTGGCAAGGTTATTTCAACAATCGAAAACAGAGGAACGGCGCCTATAGCCGAGGCCTATCTAAACCATAAGGATCCGATTTTTAAGAGTATAGGGCTTGATATGTTCAAACGGAATAAATATCCCGAGCTGGTGCCCCTTGTTTCCTTAATTGCCGAAGACGAAAAAAACGGAGCGTTGAGCCGAAGGGCTAAAGACCTCTTACAATCAGGTAATACAAACAGCGCTCAAAACAATCAAACAGGCACTAAATAAAAATGGCAAACCGCTCTTGGTCTTCCGAAGCCCTTGTTCTTTCATTGAAGACATTCGGGGAGGGACACAGAAACGCCCTCCTCCTCTTACCCTATACTGAACACTCCTGCCAGCTGGTAGATGCAGCCGTCTTCGGCGGGCCTAAAAGCAAACTGCGCAGCATGGTCATCCCTTATCATACAGGAGAAGTTTGGATTTATTCCAACCCCATAAAAAATTCAAACAAGATAAGCGACTTTAAGGTAAGCGACTACCGCATAGGCCTCAGCGATAACCTGACCCGTATTTGGTGTGCCGCATTTGCAGCCGAATTAGCCGTAAAGCTTAAGGGAAACATCGATTGGCAAATCATAAATTCCTTTTTAACGGGAATTGCCGTTTCTTCCGAAAACGAATGTAGAAAAGCCCTGCTCCGTTTTTTGTGGCGTGTAATCTCTTTATCTGGTCTTGCCCCAGATATGGAACATTGCTGCCGTTGCGGAATAAGGGTTTCAAGTAAAATGCCGGAAACGGATTACCTTAATAAAAGCGTTTCGGCCTTTTCTTATGCTGAAAAAAACTTTTTTTTCGTTCCGCATGAGGATTCTTGCGTTTGCAGTTCCTGCCTTGATAAACACGAACCGGCCTTTCCCCTTTCAGGCGAAAGCCTTTTATACCTCTTTGCAGTTCAAAATCTTATCCCTAAAATTTCAAGAGAATTAAACCTCTCGGATCAAGCCTATGCCGAGTTAAAAGATTTTTTATTCTATCTTATAAGACTTGCCGCAGGTTCAAATTTTAAAACCCTTGAATCTTGTGATTTTCTGTTGTAATTTCTTTTTAAAAAATTACGATTTCTTTCATCTATCTCATACAATAATATTGAGAGGTGAAAATGAAAAATCAAAATTTACAAGAAACCGATGAGCTGTACCGATGGGAGGATACGCCGGATGACCTTTATTGTCCCTTTGTCTGCGAGACCGACAACCCCGAATACAGTTTGGAAAAAACCGAAGATGCCGTTGCAGTTTGTGCAAAAAACGTTTTCGGTATTCCGTCGCTCTATCCTTGGCAGAGGCTTGCAATAGCCAATATCTTAGATGCGGTTCACGCAGTGGAAGCCCGCATTGAAGCCGAACAAACCGAACTTAAAAATAAAGACGGGGAAGATTCGGACAAAGAGGAAAAAACAAAATTGCTGCAAAAAATTACCTCAAACACCGAAGATGAAAAAATAACTTCACTTTACGATGAGGACGGAATTATGCGGGGCAGGCAAATTATTCTCCTGCCTACAGGAGCCGGAAAATCTTTGTGCTTTCAAGTTCCGGCCCTTCTGCTGGACGGGCCTACAGTAATCATCTATCCCCTCCTAGCCCTTATGAGCGATCAGTTTAGGCGAATGGCGGAGGGCGGACTTGAGCCTGTCATCTTTAAGGGCGGGCAAACTAAAGAAGAAAGAGAAGCCCAGCTTGCACGCATGGAAGGGAGCGACGGCAAACCTCCTGCAAAGCTCATAATTGCAAATCCCGAAGTTCTTTCAGGCGGAACTCTTATAGATAGGATTGCAGCCTGCAATGTGGTTCACTTGGCAATAGACGAAGCACACTGCGTTACCGAATGGGGAGACAGTTTTAGACCTGCCTATCTTGAGCTTACAAACATAATCAAAAAGCTTCATCCTTATGCGGTTTCAGCTTTTACGGCAACAGCGAGTCCTCCGGTTTTACAACGTATAGCCGAAATTCTTTTTGAGGGCAGGGCTCATTTGGTTCGAGGCGAATCGGATAGAACAAATATAATTTATTTTGTAAAGCATTGCAGGGTAAAAAATCCTGCCCTTCTTGAAGAGGTGCAAAAAAGAAAAAGACCTATGGTCATTTTTTGTTCCAGCCGGAAAGGAACGGAACAGACAGCTTCATTTTTGCGGCTCCGTTTAAATGATGAAAATATAAGATTTTATCATGCAGGCCTCGAAAGAGAAGAAAAAGCCGAAACAGAAAAATGGTTCCATGAACATAAAAGCGGTATACTGATATGTACTTGTGCCTGGGGGATGGGTGTCGATAAGAAGGATGTTAAAACTGTAATTCACATGGATCCTTCTCCTACTGCCGAAGCCTATATTCAAGAAGCCGGAAGAGGCGGGCGGGACGGGAGCATTGCCGAAGCAGTTCTGCTATGGTCGCCTGCCGATAAAAAAAGGATAGAGCTTTTACCCGAAAAACAGCGTCTTAGGGCCGGTGTTCTTAAAGACTTTGCCGAAAGCGGAAAGTGCCGCAGGGCAGTTCTATTAAAGGCCCTCGGTGAAACAAGGGCAGAAGCTTCCAATCCCGACGAAGAAGTAATAGCCTGTTCGGGCTGCGATATTTGTAATAAAACGGCTGTTCAATATCCCGAGGACGAAAAGCTTTTTATAAAACTTATAAAAGCAAATAAAAGAATTTTTACTCAAAATGAAGCTATCGATTTTTTTTCTTCAAAGAAAATATTTTGGGAAGCTGGGGATGTAAAGCGTTTAAGTGCAGAGCTGCTTCAAGAGGGGCTTATCAAAAAACTGAAAACCCCTCTTTGGAAGGATAAGCTTAGTGTTTAGATTAAGTTTAAAACTTGATAAGTTTAAAAACTTTCTTCCAAACGGGCAAAATAAGCTTTGGGATGAGCACAGGCAGGACATTTTTCGGGAGCGTTTTTACTTACCACGATAAAGCCGCAGTTTAAGCACTTCCATGTTGTCGGACTTTCTTGTACCCACATAGAATTCTCTTCGAGCCTTTTGATAAAGGCCTCATACCTTTCTGCATGGTATTTTTCGGCAACAGCGATGCTCTCCATAACGGCAGCAATTAAAGGAAAACCTTCTTCCCTTGCAGTTTTAGCAAACTCCGGATACATGTGCTGCCATTCATGATTTTCACCGGCGGCAGCCTGCCTTAGATTTTCCAAAGTTGTACCTACCACGCCTGCAGGAGCCGCAGCCGAAACGGTAACCTCTCCGCCCTCTAAAAAGTTAAAGAGGCGTTTTGCATGTTCCCTTTCCTGCTCTGCCGTTTCAATAAAAATCCTTGCGATTTGCACAAAGCCTTCTTTTTCGGCTGTGCTTGCCCAAAATGTGTACTTATTACGAGCCTGAGACTCTCCGATAAAAGCCGAAAGAATATTCTGTTCGGTCTTTGTTCCTTTTAATGATTGCATACTCTTCTCCTATTAGTATAAAAGTGACTAATGTTCTTAAAAAGGGGCACAGAGTAAAAAACTCATTCTTTAAAAACAAAAGCCTATATTTTAGTATAACTCTATTTTTAAAAGAGTAAAAGAGGGCAAGAAAAATAATTGACAACACAAATTTTGCCTATTATAATATTCTTATTGTAACCAAATAGCCTACGAAGCTCTGACCGAAATGGAAGGAAAGAAATAAACGGAGAGTTAAAAAATGAAATCTAAAAATAGACTTTTTATCGCAATCATATTTATCTTAATCTTACTCTACGGCTGTAAAACAACCGATACAAGTAAAAAACAAAACTACAGTCAAGCCGAGTATTTTAACATGGCAGGGAGCACTGCAAAAGAAAAAAAGATATACCAAGAGCAGTAACCTATTACACAAAGGCTATTGAAGCAGATCCTATTTATGCCGAAGCCTATCTAAACCGCGGAGAAGCATATGTTTATCTGGGTGAACACGAAAAAGCCCTAGCCGATTTTGATAAGGCAATTGAGCTTAATCCTCAATCAGATAAAGCCTATTATTGGAAAGCCGTCTTTTTTGTATACTCAAAGCAAGAGAATAAAGCTCTTGAAAATTTAAATAAATCAATAGAACTTAATGATAAAAACTATAAATATTACGAAACCAGAAGCAGGTTATATATACACTTTAATGAATTTGAAAAAGCTCTTGAAAATGTAAACGCCGCAATTAAATTAAATCCGAAATCTGCAGAACTATATGATTTGCGCGGATCATTTTACATAGAGCTAAAACGCTATGATGATGCAATAAATTCTGCGAATGAGGCCATTTCATTAGATCCTAACTATATGCAAGCATATTATGGACTAATTTTAGCCTATATGTCTGCAAATAAACATAATGAAGCATTTGAAGCCATCAATAAAACAATTAAACTAAAACCTCCATACATAGATATGTTATATGGGTTTAGAGCCAGCTTATTTTCACTACAAGGCCGATATAAAGAAGCTATTGAAGACTGCAATACCAGTATAAAAATAAATTTCCATAATGCGATTGTATACAATATTAGAGGAACGGCTTACTTAGCTCTAAAAGAATATAAAAAGGCAATAGAAGACTTTGATATGGCTATTAAATTTGCTCTAGAAAACCAAAATACAGAAAAACAAGATGCCATCGAATACAAACAAAAAGCCTACGAAGCCTTGGCTGAAATGGAGAGAAAATAAAAAAATTACTATATTGACAAGAAAAGATTTATATCTTACCATATACTATAGGAGGATTAAGTATGAAAGAAAATTCAAACATAAAAAAATCAGGAATCAGAATATTAACCATTGAAGAGCTGTATATGATAAACGGCGGTAAACAGACATCTAAAGATGAGAATGAAGGAGATTATACAGTAAAACAAGGAGATACTTTAAGTAAGATAGCACGGGAACACTATCCTGATGCAAGCACTAAGGAGTTATCCGAAAAAATTAAAGAAATTGCAAAAAACAGCGGTATAGAAAACCCTGACCTGATACGGCCGGGGCAAAAAATAGTATTTGGCGATAAAGAAAGCAGCGTATCGTCGTCTTCCTCTACTCCAAGTGAACCGTCGCAGACTCAAACGGATTCTTCTTCGACAACATCACAGGAAGAATATGGGGACAAAACCGATTATTCGGAAAGAGGGGATACCGAACCGGATATGACGGAGAATACTCCAAATAAACAGGAAAAATCCTATGGTAAAGAAAAGCAAGTAAACGGAAATGGGCAACATTCATCAGACGAGAAAAACTCAAACAAACAAGAGTCATCATTTGGGATTTCTATCGCAGATATTAAAACAAAAAAGGGCTTTTTTAAACAAGATAATAAATTAAAAAAAATAGATAATGATAAAACCATAGATACTTCAGAAAAATTTAAAAATCAATTAAATAATCTAAAAACAATCACACAAGATATAATGGATGGTGAGCATAAAAATAAGAATGAATATGATCCCGATGCCAATATTTTTAAAGGCCAAGATCCAAAATCTCTAACCAATACCATAGTTAATTTTGTAACCAACCATTATGAAAAACTTCCTCTACTGGGAGGGTTTGGCCTCATTGCAGGCGCTTTGTATTTAGGCAATGAAACGGTAAGAAACGGAATTAACTCTCTGATAGAGACCAGGGGTACAATTACCAAGCCCTTAAATGAAAATTCAAATTTTTCATTTAGCTCCTTACCGGGAACATCTAACACAAAAGAGGGTGAAACTGTATATTATGTACAACCTCAGTTTGGAATAGATATAAAAACACCTTTTAAATCAGGTGCGGGAGCAGGTAATATTTATGTAGAAAACAGAATAAGAACTAATTTGGATGTATATTCGACTAAAACAGGACCATTTCCACAACTGACCGGAAAAGATAACAATCCTTTTTCAACTCTGCAAGTTGACATCGGTGTACAAATCCAATACTAACCGGAGAGGCGCAAATGAAATCTAAAAATAAATTTTTTATCACAATCATATTTTTATTAATCTTAATCTACGGCTGCAAAACAACAAATAGAGATACAACCGATACAGAAAAAAAACAAAACTACAGTCAAGCCGAGTATTTTAACATTGCAGGGAACACTGCAAAAGAAAAGAAAGACGGAACAAGGGCTATATACTATTATACAAAAGCTATTGAAGCAGATCCGGCTTATATTGAAGCTTATCTAAACCGCGGAGAAATGTATTATTACGTAAATGAACACGAAAAAGCTCTAGCTGACTTTGATAGGATAATTGAGCTTAATCCGAAAGAAGATAAAGCCTATTATTTTAAAGGTTTATTGTTTAATGATGCAGGTAACTATAATAAAGCTATTGAAAACTTAAATACTGCGATAAACTTAAACGATAAAGATTATGAATATTACGAAGCAAGAAGCCGAGCTTATGAACAAATCAATGAATATGAAAAAGCTTTTGAGGATATAAATACTGCAATTAAATTAAATCCGAAATCTGCAAAACTATACAATTTAAGAGGGAGATTGCACGAACATTTTGAAAGAACTGATGATGCAATAAACGACTTTAAAATAGCTATTAAATTGGATTCTAATGATATATGGCCGTATAATGGACTACTTTTTATATATCTGGAAATGGATAAAAATAATGAGGCATTTGAAATTGTCAATAAGATGATAAAAATGAAGCCTTCATGGATAGGTATACTATATGGAATACGCGGAACATTATTTTCAATGAGAGGGCAATATAAAGAAGCCATAGAAGACTGTAATACCGGTATAAGGATGTATCCTCATAATGCCTCTCTATACAATATCCGAGGAAAAATTTATTTTGATCTCAAAGAATACAAAAAAGCAATAAAAGATTTTGATATGGCTATTAAATTTGCTCTAGAAAACCAAAATACAGAAAAACAAGATGCCATCGAATACAAACAAAAAGCCTACGAAGCTCTGACCGAAATGGAACAAAAGAAATAAACGGAGAGTTAAAAAATGCAATCTAAAAATCGCTTTTTTATCGCAATCATATTTATCTTAATCTTACTCTACGGCTGTAAAACAACCGATACAAGTAAAAAACAAAACTACAGTCAAGCCGAGTATTTTAACATGGCAGAGAGCACTGCAAAAGAAAAAAAGACGGAACAAGAGCTATATACTATTATACAAAAGCCATTGAAGCAGACCCGGCTTATATTGAAGCCTATCTAAATCGAGGAGAAATGTATTATTATGTAAATGAACACGAAAAGGCTCTAGCTGACTTTGATAAGGTAATTGAGCTTAATCCGAAAGAAGATAAAACTTATTACTGGAAAGGATTAGTATATGAATATTTAAAACAATACGAGAGTTCACTTGTGTATTTAAATAAAGCTATACAACTCAACGATAAAAATTACAAATATTATGAGCTTAGAAGCTTGGTTTATAAACAACTCCGTGAATATGATAAAGCCTATAGCGATGTAAATGTTGCAATTAAATTAAATCAAAATAATGGAATACTATACAGTTTAAGAGGTCTATTAAATAAATATTTAAATAAATATAATGATGCAATTATCGATTATAACAAATCCATCGAACTTATGCCTGAGTTTATAGCACCCTACAAATCATTACTAAGTATATATTTACAGACTCAAAATTATGAAGCAGGCCTTGAAGTTGCCAATAAAGCTATTAATATTGAACAATCTTGGATATTATATAGTACAAGAGGATATCTATTTTTAATGCTGCAATCATATAATGAAGCAATATCCGATTCTAATAGAGCAATAAAACTAAATTCAGGTTTTGCAGACTCATATCTGACAAGAGGCAAAGCTTATTTAGCCCTAAAAGAATACAAAAAAGCTATAGAAGATTTTGATAGGGCTATTGAATTGGATTCGGACAATATTGATAAAGTTAAACAAGAAGCATACGAAGCTCTAGCTGAAATGGGAGAAAAATAATTATTAATAATTTAAAACTTCAATTATATAATCAAGCCTGGCTTTTAGACTATTTAATTGTGAAAGCTGATAATCAAGATTTTGAATTTTAAAATCGATCTCGGTTATATAGCCTTGTTTTAGTAAAACTTCTGAAGAAGCTAAACGATTTTGTATATTCTCTTTATTCTTTTCTGCTAAAATACAAACCTCGTTTAAGATATTTAAATTTATTTCATGAACTTCTTTTTTATTTTGATAGTTCATACTAAGAGCTTCAATTTCCAGTTTATTTAAATTAAGCAGTTCTTTAGTAGTCTTATCTATATCATAGACTTCATCAAGTGGAGACAGCGGAATATTTATTCCAATAGCAAAATTAAAAAGCCAGTCCTTCTCGGCCTTCCAGTAATTTTGAATAGTATCTTTAAATTTCACACCGCCTTTTGATTTAGAAGCCGGATCAAGTGTAAATGAAAATATAAACGACGGAAGCCGATTAAGCTGTTCTTTCAATGTATAATATTGATTTACCTTCAATTGCTTTTGTTTAAGTAAAAATTCGGCATCGGTATTTATATACTCATGAGAAATATAGCTTTCAAGTTTTTTTATCCAAGATTCAATATTACTCGGCATTGCATCTGCACTCATCCCTGTCAAATTTAAAGTATGAAGCATTTGAAGGTATCTTTTTTTTGAATTTAACAAATTTAATTGATTATTATATCTTTTTGTATTTCTTTCCGAAAGTTCAAGCGTAGAAAGTTTTCCTTGCTTCCATAAAGCTTCATCATTTAAGCCCAGTTGTAAATCTATTTGTGACTTTTCTTCCTCAATTGCTATAGTCTTTTTTTGAAGCCAATAAGAAACAGCAACATATATTGCCTCTGCAATTATTTTTTCTTTTATTCGTTGTAATTCCAAATCGGCAAAACTAATACTATTTTCACCCAAATAAAACTCATGCTCTGAATACGGTTTTAAAATAGCCGGAGCAAAAAAATAAAGCGGCATTGAAAATTGAGTTTTAGCGGAAGAGCTGTATTCATTTTTTATACCTTTTATTTTACTTAAAGCAAATGTATTATCAATATTAAAAGTTAAGCCCATTCCCATAGGTAGGGTTTGTTTTAAATTGAGACCTGTTGTAAAGGCATGTATTTGATCATGAGTCTTAATCTCCACATTGCTAATATAGTTTAACTTTAAAGATAATTTAGGAATCCATCTATATTGTATTTTTTGTGCTGTCGTTTTTTTTATATTATATTTACTAAGAGCTTTTTGATATTCATTACTGTTTGTTAAAACCCCGGCAATAAATTCTTCATATTCAATTGCATATAGTGAAGATAATATACAGCATATAAATATATAAAAAAATTTTTTCACCATACAAGATCCATCGTTTTTAAAAAATGCCATAAGATACTTTGCTCTCTTAAAATAATGCGGGCATCAATTTCAAAACCGGGTTTTACAAAGTATTCTTTTTTCTCTTTATCAAGTAATACATTCTTATCGAGAGTTCCTGTAACGGCAAAATAGACCGAACCATCACGGGCTACAAATGAATCCGGTTCTATATTAACCACTTCCCCTGTTCCGCCGCCGAATTCATGATATGGGAATGCGGTAAATCGGTATTTTATTTTCATTTTTTCCATTATTTTACCTGCATCTTTTGCAGGAACACGGATTTCGATTTTATAGTTATCTGTTCCATCCGGAACAATATTAAGAATCGATTGCCCTACATTAATATAATCGCCTTTATTTAAGGAAGAAATTTCTTGTACATAACCTGATATGGGTGATCTAATGCAAGTGTTTTTTAAAGAAAGATTCGCATCTTTTAATTGACTGTATATTTTTTCTTTTTCTATTAAAAAGTTATCCAGTTCAGAAAGAAGAGAATTAATAAATTTATTTTTGTAAGTAGTCAAATCCAGCTCTGCCATATCTGCCTTGTATTTTAACTCTCTTAACTGAGCCTGTTGAATTGCTGTTGCAGGTAATTCAAGTGCTTCAAGCCATAATTTTTTCACCATATTATAACGTTTTGTCAAAATTTCTTTTTCATTTACATAAACTCTAAAGCGTGCATAAGTTGAGCTGTCTGTCTTAGAAATTAAATTTTTATCGGCATGATAACTTTTAATTAAATTTTTGAGTCCTTCAATTTTTTTATTTATTTCATCATAATAGGCTTGAAGAGCTTCTTTTCTTGCCGAATAAATACTGTCATCAATTTTTACAAGTTCTACACCCTTTTCTATTTTTTGTCCAGGCAAATAATTTATTTGTACAATCTCACCTGCAATTATATTTTTTACTAATGATATATTTTGTACAGGCCTTACCTGTCCTTTTGCATATACTACTTCTTCCATTTTTCCAAATATGCAATATAAAAAAGCAAACAGCATCAAGCTACCTATTATGTAAATAAAAACAGTTAAAACTACAGGCGGTTTTTGTAAAAATATTTCGTGTTTATAACGTAAATCTTTAAGATGTATAAGGCGTATAGGGTTCATAGTTAAGAATAAAAGTTAAACACCTGTATTTTGAGCATTCCAAAGATCGGTATATATTCCGTTTTTTAAAATAAGCTCTTTATGTGTTCCTTCTTCTTTTATTTTACCTCCATCAAAAACAAAAATTTTATCGCAATTTATAATTGTCGAAAGCCTGTGAGCAACAATAATTGTAGTTTTATTTTCAATTATTTCTTCAATTGTGTTCATTATAGCTTTTTCGGTAATAGCATCTAAACTTGCAGTCGCCTCATCAAGTATCAGTATTTTAGGTTCTCTAAGTAAAATACGGGCCAAGGCTATACGCTGCCGTTCACCGCCCGAAAGAGTTGCTCCCCGTTCTCCTATAATTGTTTCGTAACGATCGGGCAGCTTATTGATAAAAGCATCGGAGCGGGAAACTTTTGCAGCATAATACAAGGCATTTTCAGGTAAAAACCCGTTTCCCCATAAAATATTTTCTCGAATTGAACCTGAAAATAATAGAACTTCTTGAGGTACATAACCTATAAGTTTACGATACGATTCGGTTTCCAAATCTTTTATATTTAAACCGTCAATAAGGATTTCCCCGCTTTGAAAATTATAAAATTTCATAAGCAGTTTTACAAGTGTTGTTTTGCCTGAACCGGAGGCTCCTACAAAAGCAATTTTCATTCCGGGTTTTATATTTAAATTAATATTTTCTAATGTATTACCATGTAAACCGTAGGCAAAACAAAGGTCTTTAATGTCGATAGAACCTTCTATATTTTCTATTTTAGTTTTTCCCGAATAGGTTGTTTTTTCGATAGGCATATCAAGTATTTCGGAAAGACGGTTTGCTGCAACAAAGGCTTCCTGTAAAGTGGGTTGTAAGGTTAATAAACGCCCTAAGGGGCCTAAAAAATATCCCGATAAAATAGAAAATGCTATCAACTGCCCGAGGCTCATAGTTCCGGTTAATATTTTAAAACTGCCTACCCAATAAACGCCTAAAGTTCCAAGCTGTGAGAGAGTCATTTGCACGGCATTTTCTATATTTGCAAGCGTACCTATTTCAATCCCCTTATTTACGGAATCTACCATTTTTACCTCGGTTCGCTCAAATGCAAGATCTTCACTTGAAAGAGCCTTTACCGTTCCTATTCCGTTTATGGACTCTACCATACCCGAATATTTTTCGGCATCTATTACGGCCTTTTCTTTTATCATTCTCCTATATGGCTGCACAAAAAAACATATTACAATAGCGGAAATAATAACCGGAATAACGGCAATCAGCATGAGTATACCGCCCGATGCACATAAAAAAGCTCCGCCTACAACCAACATTAGAGAGTCCAAGATAATATTCATTCCTGTAGAAGACAGAACCTGTCTTATAGTATTTACATCATGAATACGGGAAAGGACCTCTCCTGTTTTGCGTGTAGTAAAAAAATCCATCGGAAGATGAATAACATGGTCAAAGTATTCAAAACTTAAAGCAGCTTCCATCTTACTGCTCATATGAAGCATAAGTTGATTACGCGAAATATTTAACAGCGTTTGAAAAATAATTACAACAAGGTATCCTAAAGAAACCAAGTTAAGCGTTATTTTTGTACCTGAATATAAAACTTCATCAACCAAAAACCGAAAATAAAAAGCAACGATTATACCTAAAAAACTTAAGAGTATACTTGCCGTAAGAACTTCGCCTACTATTTTTTTATGGGGCTTTAAAAGATAAAAAAAACGGGTTAAAATACTGCCTGAATCTTTATTTAACTTAAATTTTTCTTGAGGAGTTAAAACAAAAAAGACACCGCTCCACTCTTTTTTAAATTCACTTATAGGTATTTTCAAAAGCCCTGAAGCAGGGTCTCCTATAATTACGTTATCTTTTTTAATTTTAAAAATTACAACATAATGTTCTGAATCATTTCTTTTTAAATGAGTAATTATGGGGAAGACGATGTCCTCGGAAAATTCTTTTTCGGGACTTAAAGCTCCCTGACATGAAAATCCTAATTCTTCTGCACCGCGAACAATTCCGTATCCTGAGGTACCGCCTCTATCCGTACCTGCTATTTTGCGTATATAAGAAATAGGTATTCTTTTCCCGTAATATTTGCAAAGAGTTGCAAGACAGGCAGGACCGCAGTCCTGAGTATCTTGCTGCAAGACCACGGTTAAATTGGATTTTTTATTAAACACGGCTCCTTACACCCCAAACGGCTCTTCTTTTATTGCAGTATCGTTTACAGGAAGCCCCGCAACATTTAAACTTGTTATCGGTTGTAAGGCGGATAATTCATTACTTATAATAGTAGAATTAAATGCACTTGATTCTTGTGCACTAAAAGGTTTTGTACCGTATAACGAGCCTAAATAATATTCATTGTTTGTATCGATACTTAGAGGTATCATATCGCCAGGTTTTGGAATTTTTGGAGGCTTAGGTTTACTGCCGTCGTTATTTCCTCCACCGCCTCCGTTTCCGGGAGAGGAGTCCTCATTAGGAGGAGCCGGGTTTTCGCCGTCACCATCTGTAGGAGGTGTTTGATTTCCATCGCCGGTATTTTCAGGTGGAGTAGTTACACTTCCTTCATCATTATCTTCATGGTCATCTATAGACTCATCAGTATTTTCATCAGAATCGTTAGAATCTCTGCCAGAATCGGAATTATCGGAAGCTTCTTTTTTCTTCCGCTCTTCTTCCTCTTTCGCAAGCCTTTCTTTTTCAGCCTTTTCTTTAGCCGCTTTTTCTTCTGCTATCCGTTTTGCTTCGGCTTCGGCTATTGCTCTTTCTTGTGCTGCTCTTTCCGCTTTTTTCTGTTCAATATAATCACCGGCTGTTATTCTTCCTAAAAGAACATCATCTACATTTTTATCTCCTTTTCTTATTATTGATAATAAAGTCATGTTATTATTTCTTAATTCCTTAGCTCTTCTATCAATAGAATCTAGATTGTCAACTATATATTTGGCCGTATTTGTAACCATTCCAATAGGAAAAGGAAAGACATCCTCTTTTGTTCTGAATTCAGAAAACATAACAGAATTTTTTAGTTCTTCAAGTCTTTCTTCTTTTAATTTTCCAAGATATTCATTTTCTTCTGCTTTTCTTTTTCCATAATTTATATAATTATTTTCATCATAAGTAGAATCATGTATTGAAATAGATTGTTTTCCTGTTAAGTCATTATAAGCAAGCCCGTATCTTTCAAAGCCTTCATTTGCTCTAAAGGTTTGATTGCGATCATAGTAATATTTGACAGTTCCGTCTTCAAATCCTTTTTGAAAGCTTTTACTTACGGTACTAAGTTCATTCTTACTGCCCACATTTGATATTTGAGGGTCTGTAGTCGGCGTATTCTTATCGAGATCCGGGCGTACAGTAGAAATATGACCGCTATATCTATTTCCTTTTTTATCAGTTTCTGTATTTTCCCACATAACAACTACCGTATACCCCTGATTTGCCAAATCTTGAGCCTGTTCAGCAGTAATTTCCTGTATAGGACAATCGGCTTTACCTTCAGCGTATAACTCGTTATACTTTTTTGTATAAGCTTCATTATAATTTTTAACCGAGTTCGGCCCTATATAGTCAAACCCTGCCTCTATATTTGTTAGTCCAACCTCCTTTATCTTAGCGTTAACCCATTCTTTTGCATATTTATCTATATAATTTTCGACATTTTTACAGGCTGTATTTGCATTAACCCAATATCCTGCGCCTCTTTGACCTTCTTTTCCTTCATACCCATCCGGTTTCCCATAAAATGGTTTCATATGTACACCGGTAGCTTCCATTACATCATAACTTGATTGGTTACACCAAGTTACATCTTCTGCTGCACCTTCATAGTCAAAATTTCCTTTTGCATAAGGCCGATAAATTGCCGCTTCACGCACAACATCCTGTGCATATTTTAAATTAGTTCTTCTTACAATTTCACCCACAGAATTATATTTTTCTTTATCCGTTCCGCCTCTTACCAGTAATAACTCTTCATCCGTCAATTTAATAAATTTTTCCATTTTTTAATCATCCCTATATTTTCTTTTTAATAAAATAAACTCTTTTAAAGTATCATTCCATTGATAATCATCTATCCATTCACCGCTCCTCGACTTATCTTTTATTATAATCATTTTTTTATACCAATCAATACCTACTATATCGTAACGATTATCATATACATAACCGGAAACAAAAGATCCATCATTATATTCAATAATTAATAGTCCTCCGCCGTATATATCAAATAAAGCAGCAAGATATATTTCATTTATTCCGTTTTGATTAAAGTCGGCTATCCACCCTTGTGAAAATTTAAAGCCGAAATCTTTCACTTCAGAAAGTTTATCATACCTAAGCCCCGGATAAAAAAAACCTCCGGAATTACTAATATAGTAGTCATTAATTATTTTATCTTCAGAAACTATAAAACATCGCACTCTTTCTATAAACTGATCATCTATTTCAGGATTCGGATGATCCCTATAAAACATAACAAAATATTCATCATATCCTGAGTTTGTAAAGTTCCCCTTTACATAATCAAGGATTTTCATATCATACTGTTTATACCCCTCCGTTTTGGCCCCCGTCTTCCAATCCGTATTAGCAACCTCAAGATATAAAGGATATTGTGTATTTTCGTAATCTTCAAACAGTTTTATCATTTCATCTTTTTTTTCATCGTTTTCCATACTATATATAGAGCCGTGCACTTGGTTTTCTATAAGTTCGTCATTTATTTTTACCATATTAGTCTCACTTAAAAGGTCATAAGAGAGAGGAAGATACATCTGTTCAATGTTATACCACTTATAGGTAACCTGATAATCAAGAATTCCGCCGTTTTGAGTAGGAGCTTTATATTTACAATAGCAAAATTCACCATCTTTTTTTATCTCATAAAAATGAATAAAGTCAAGATTATCTGCATGACTATAAAGTGCCGGAGCCTTTTGCTGTGCCAGATTATCAATACTCATAAATACCGGACATTTATATCTTAGGATATCTTCTTTTTTATCCAGTTCGGTTCTAAGCTGCTTAAGCTTTTCTTCATATGCTTCACTTCTTTTGTATTTTTCTTCTAATTCCTTAATTTGTTCAGGGCTCTTCACGTGCGTGTTATATTCGGGCTTTGATAAAAATTCATTTTCTTTCGGTTCAATTTTTGCAGATGATTCAACTTTTGTCTCCTCAGGCTTCTGTTCTTTAAGCTCTTTAGAACACGAAAATAAAAGAGCCGCTAATATTAAGATAAAAATAAGTTTTAATTTGTCTTTTTTCACTATAACCTCCATACCTTAAGATTTTAACATCTATATATAGAAGTTGTCAAGTGTTTTATATTTAAATTCCCTACACCCCAAACGGCTCTTCTTTTATTGCAGTATCGTTTACAGGAAGCCCCGCAACATTTAAACTTGTTATCGGTTGTAAGGCGGATAATTCATTACTTATAATAGTAGAATTAAATGCACTTGATTCTTGTGCACTAAAAGGTTTTGTACCGTATAACGAGCCTAAATAATATTCATTGTTTGTATCGATACTTAGAGGTATCATATCGCCAGGTTTTGGAATTTTTGGAGGCTTAGGTTTACTGCCGTCGTTATTTCCTCCACCGCCTCCGTTTCCGGGAGAGGAGTCCTCATTAGGAGGAGCCGGGTTTTCGCCGTCACCATCTGTAGGAGGTGTTTGATTTCCATCGCCGGTATTTTCAGGTGGAGTAGTTACACTTCCTTCATCATTATCTTCATGGTCATCTATAGACTCATCAGTATTTTCATCAGAATCGTTAGAATCTCTGCCAGAATCGGAATTATCGGAAGCTTCTTTTTTCTTCCGCTCTTCTTCCTCTTTCGCAAGCCTTTCTTTTTCAGCCTTTTCTTTAGCCGCTTTTTCTTCTGCTATCCGTTTTGCTTCGGCTTCGGCTATTGCTCTTTCTTGTGCTGCTCTTTCCGCTTTTTTCTGTTCAATATAATCACCGGCTGTTATTCTTCCTAAAAGAACATCATCTACATTTTTATCTCCTTTTCTTATTATTGATAATAAAGTCATGTTATTATTTCTTAATTCCTTAGCTCTTCTATCAATAGAATCTAGATTGTCAACTATATATTTGGCCGTATTTGTAACCATTCCAATAGGAAAAGGAAAGACATCCTCTTTTGTTCTGAATTCAGAAAACATAACAGAATTTTTTAGTTCTTCAAGTCTTTCTTCTTTTAATTTTCCAAGATATTCATTTTCTTCTGCTTTTCTTTTTCCATAATTTATATAATTATTTTCATCATAAGTAGAATCATGTATTGAAATAGATTGTTTTCCTGTTAAGTCATTATAAGCAAGCCCGTATCTTTCAAAGCCTTCATTTGCTCTAAAGGTTTGATTGCGATCATAGTAATATTTAACAGTCCTATCAGGATAATCATCCAAACCAAATCCTTTTACTACATCTGTTATCTCATTAAAACCTCCTACATTACTTATTTTTGGATTATTTTTATATTTATCATAATTTAGATCCGGGCGTACAGTCGAAATATGTCCGCTTCCTTGGATGATTTTACCGTTCTTTAGTTTCTTTGGGGGATTTTCCCACATGGCAACTACCGTATATCCTTGATTTGCCAAATCTTGAGCCTGTTCAACAGTAATTTCTTGTATAGGACAGTCAGCTTTACCTTCAGCGTATAACTCGTTATACTTTTTTGTATAAGCTTCATTATAATTTTTAACCGAGTTCGGCCCTATATAATCAAATTCCGCCTCTATATTTGTTAATCCAACCTCCTTTATCTTAGCATTAACCCATTCTTTTGCATATTTATCTATATAATTTTCAACATTTTTACAGGCTGTATTTGCATTAACCCAATATCCTGCTCCTCTTTGCCCTTCTTTTCCTTTATACCCATCCGGTTTCCCATAAAATGGTTTCATATGTACACCGGTAGCTTCCATTACATCATAACTTGACTGATTACACCAAGTTACATCTTCTGCGGCGCCTTCATAGTCAAAATTTCCTTTTGCATAAGGCCGATAAATTGCAGCTTCCCGTACAGTATCTTGAGACTTTTCAAGATTAATACGCCTTTTTCTCGATAATATTACCTCATCATCTATAGCATCATTAATTTCTCCTCCTCCGTTTATTTTTAACAACTCTTCATCAGTTAATTTAATAATTTTTTTCATTTCTTAATCCTCCTAATATTTGCTCTTTATATAGAATAAACTCTTTTAAAGTATCATTCCATTGATAATCATCTATCCATTCACCGTTTCCCGACTTATCTTTTATTATAATTATTTTTTTATACCAATCAACAGATACTATATCGTAACGATCACCATATACATAACCAGTAACAAAAGATCCATCATTATATTCAACCATTAATAGCCCGCCGCCTTCTATATTAAAAAAAGCAGCAAGATATATTTCATTTATTCCATTTTGATTAAAGTCGGCTATCCACCCTTGTGAAAATTTAAACCCGAAAGCTTCCACTTCAGAAAGTTTATCATTACTAAGACCTGGATAAAAAAAACCGCCGGAATTACTAATATAGTAGTCACTTATTATCTTGCCTTCAGAAACTACAAAACATCTCACCCTTTCTATAAATTGATCATATATTTCCGGATCAGGATCATCTTCATAAAACATAACAAAGTATTCATCATATCCTGAGTTTGTAAAGTTCCCCTTTACATAATCAAGGATTCTCATATCATATTGTTTATATCCTATAGTTTTGACTCCCGTATCCCAATCTGTATGCACAACTTCCTTAAATAAAGGATATTGTGTGTTTTCGTAATCTTCAAACAGTTTTATCATTTCATCTTTTTTTTCATCGTTTTCCATACTATATACAGAACCGTGTACTTGGTTTTCTATAAGCTCTTCATTTATTCTTCCCATGTTGTTCTCACTTAAAAGATTATAAGAGAGAGGAAGATACATCTGTTCAATGTTGTACCACTTATAGGTAACCTGATAATCAAGAGTTCCTCCGTTTTGAGTAGGCGCTTTATATTTACAATAGCAAAATTCACCATCTTTTTTTATCTCATAAAAATGAATAAACTCAAGGTTATCTGCCGGACTATACAATACCGGAGCCTTTTGCTGTGCCAATTCATCAATAGTAATACCTGTAGGGAATTTATAGTTTAGGATTTTTTCTTTCTTATCCAGTTCGGCTCCAAGCTGTTTAAGTTTTTCTTCATATGCTTCACTTCTTTTGTATTTTTCTTCTAATTCCTTAATTTGTTCAGGACTCTTCACGTGCGTGTTATATTCGGGCTTTGATAAAAATTCATTTTCTTTCGGTTCAATTTTTGCAGATGATTCAACTTTTGTCTCTGCAGAGTTCTGTTCTTTAACCTCTTTAGAACACGAAAATAAAAGAACCGCTAATATTAAGATAATGATAAGTTTTAATTTGTTTTTTTTCATTATAACATCCTTACTTATATTGTTTATTTGATAAAAGAACATAACAATGCTCTTTTTCACACCACTGATATTCCGCAAAATATTTAGGTCTGGTATCTTTAGAATCCAATACCAGTGACCGAAATGGATTAGTTTCAACTACTATTTTAGATTGTTCCCAGTCAACTGATTTAAGAATATCTCCTCGATTAGTGATAGGTATTTCAACAAATCTATTATCAATAAATTCTATTGAGAAAAAACTTGAACCGAATACCTCTTTGCGGTGAACAAATATTTCATTCCTTCCATTTTGATTAAAATCGGCAATCCACCCAAAAGAAAATTGCTCGCCCAAATCTATTTTTGTTTTTTCTCTCGGTACAACATGCCCCCAATGCCCCGGGAGTTTATACATTTTAATTACTTTATCGTTTTCCATGATAAAACACTCGACATATTTTATATAGCTATACTCCAAAAGAAATATCCCATCTTCCAACTCAGATTTAGTAAAAGGAGCCGTGAATAAAACTATATATTCATCTTTTCCTGAATTACTAAAATTACCCTTTACATAATCCAACACCTTATACGGTTTGTCACCCGTTTTATGCCGATATTCCTTGGTGTATTTATTTATGTATCTTTCAAATATTTTAATATTTTTATCTTTGTTTATATCTTTTTCGGCTTCTGTTATTTTCCCATGAAGTTTTTTTGATCCCTGTACTTGCCTATCGGCTATTACGGGTTTTTCTCTTAGTGCATAATTTGTATAAGCAAAATTTTTCGGGTATGGATAAAAAGTATAAACAACATCATATATTAATTCTTTTCCACTTGGAAGGTTTAATGTCTGCTTACAATAAATAGTTTTATTATCCGAATCAACTTTGACTATCTCTGTATTTTTTTGTCTGTTTAGATAGTCAATGCCGCTTTTTTCAAACTCTTCATACGAATTTCCATGAACATCGTACATATCTATTTCTAACTGGATTTTATGCAGACTCCAGGCATGTCTTTTTTTGCTTTCCAGTAATTTTATAAGCTCTGTTTTAGGTGTGTTTTCATCGGTCAGTACAATCGGCGGTTCTTCTTCA
The DNA here is from genome assembly GCF_000008185.1 of Treponema denticola ATCC 35405. Taxonomy (NCBI): domain Bacteria; kingdom Pseudomonadati; phylum Spirochaetota; class Spirochaetia; order Treponematales; family Treponemataceae; genus Treponema; species Treponema denticola. The sequence goes on along the minus strand of NC_002967.9, from coordinate 472,470 downwards.
GTAACGTCATTTGTAACTACAGACTTCCGCTCTTCTGCCGATTCTTTAATTTCTTTAGAACACGAAAATAAAAGAATACCGGCTAAGATTATTAAAGATATTTTTAGCTTCACAATAATTGCCCCTAATATTTTATATTTACCCAATCATCTTTAGTCCAATCCCATGACATCTTATATGACCTATTCGGAGATATATTACATGACTGAAGCCAATAGTTATCATCATCTTCATTCCATTGAAAGATTTCTTTATACCATATTATACCGTAGGTGTCGTCTCTCAATTCTATACTGTAATAGTTACCGTTAAAAGTTTTTTTATGCCAATCTACATTGTTAAATTCATCTCCTAAAATTTCTATACACTTAAATTCAAAGTCTTTATCGATAAATTCGGCCATAGTAATACGTACAGTACCCTTCCATGGAAAATATATATATATTTCATTTATTCCGTTTTGATTAAGGTCGGCTACCCACCCTTGAAAAAATTGTTTACCGAAATTAGTTATATAAGGCATTTGTCTCGGATTCAACGAACCATATAGGCTTGAACTTTTTTCATAAGCAGGTAAAAAAATACTGCCTCTAAAATAAATATTATATACTTTTTTAAATGTACTACCTTCAACAATAAAACAAGCTATATCGCATATATTATTTTTCCATGTTATATCAGATAGTTTTCCATCCTTACTATAAAAATTAGGATGATGCTCTCCGGCTTCTTCCATCTCTTTTCTAGAATCATTGGTAAAAAAAACTATATATTCATCATATCCCGAATTTGTAAAATTTCCTCTTATATAGTCCAACACATAATATGTATAATGATATTTATCATTTTTATCAAGTTTTGTCATATATGATTCAAACATAGGTATTAAGCTTTCTCTATCGGGATCTTCTTTTGATTCTATTACAATCCCGTGTACTTGCTCTTTTATTATTTTTTCATCAATTACACCTATGTTTAACTCTTGCTCAAGTTCGTATTTTGTATTTACGAATTTTTTTGCTCTTTTATCCCATTCATATTTTATACTATAAAAAAAATCCTTGCCGTTTTTAGCCGTTCTTTTTTGTCTGCATTCTATTTCTTTTTCTCTTTCGAATTTTATAACCTCAACATCGGTATAATAAATCCTGTTATCTTTTCCTATATTCGTCCTTGTATACAATGCTTGAATGTATACCAAATCATAGTCATCTAATACAAAAGGAGTTCCTACAAACTCATCTTCTTTTCCCTTCCCTGATACTCCTGATATTTTATTACTTTCTATCATTTTAGAAAATTTTTCTATTCGCATTTCTCTGCCGCTTTTTGTATCAGAAGCTTTACACGAAAATAAAAGAAACGCTAATATTAAGATAAAGATAAATTTTAATTTGTCTTTTTTCACTATAACCTCCATACCTTAAGATTTTAACATCTATATATAGAAGTTGTCAAGTGTTTTATATTTAAATTCTTTTTCAGATAACCTCTTTTTACTTTTAGTTATATTCATCTCAATACTTTTTATTTTTATACTTCAACCTCCATAATTTATTTTCTATATATGCTGTTTCATCTTCCATTGTAAACATAAAATCCTTACCCTTCCTTACCCAAACATTATATTTATATCTACCCATTCTAGTGCCATAACATGTACCTGTATATCCGGGCCCTTCAAAAACTTTGTACTTTCTTTGAAAATGATGCATTAATATGTATGTATCTTCATCAGAAGATCGGGTCCTAAAATGTATAACCTTACCTTTATACCACCAAACGCAGACTTCTTCATCCCTACTTTCAAAACCATCCGGGTTATCCTTATAAACAGAATAATACAAATCAGAAACTGGTGAAAAACCCGCCCCTTTATAAATAATGTAATTGTTGAAAAGTTTTGTTTTTATTGTTTCCATATCATCTTTTATGTGAAGATCATAAAAATATAAATCGCCAAGTTCCAAAATATCGTCGGATCTTCGATCGGCTTCTTCAAAATAAGTTTTATACCCGTCTCTGGTCATTATAATGGTTGTCGCCTCTGTCGGATAGTATATCTCATTTCGATAAATAACATTATTTTCCGCTGTGTGTGAATAATAATCCGGTGTTTCAAAATATGTATACCCCTTCCCGCTTGATTCTTCTAATTCCCATATTTTAGGGTAGATATATTCTAAATCAGGAAGATAAAATTTATAAAATCCCAGATTGTAAGCAAAAAATTTGATAAATCTTATTATTTTGTCATCTTTAAAAATTATATAAAAATCATTACTTGAATCTTCTTCTAAAGTCTTATCATCAGGAATGTAAGCCTTACAGCCCATCTCTTGTAAGCTTTTAGGCATCATTGCTGTAGAATATAAACCGTTAACTCCAAAATCTTTTAATTTGGCTAATGCCTGTTCATAGGTATCGTTTATATTTAAGTTATAAAATAATAAACTTCCCTTTGCCATATAGTGCTTTTCATCGGAAAGATATTTAAGCCCCTCTTTTTCGGCTTTTTTAGCGGGTGTTTCGTTTATAACTTCTTTTGTTTCCGTTTTTTCTTCTTTTGCCTGAGTTTCTTTAGACTGAGACTCTGTTTTTGTAGATGTTTCAACTTTTGCTTCGACAGGCTTCTGTTCTTCCGCAGGTTCTTTAACTTCTTTAGAACACGAAAATATAAAAGCCGCTAACATTAAGATAAAAATAAGTTTTAATTTGTCTTTTTTCACTATAACCTCCATATCTTAAGATTTTAACATCCGTATATAACAGTTGTCAAGTCTTTTAGATGGAAATTTTTACACCCCAAACGGATCTTCTTTTATTGCAGTATCATTTACAGGGAACCCTGCAACATTTAAACTTGTTATAGGCTGTAAGGCGGATAATTAGTTATACTTTTTTGTATAAGCTTCATTATAATTTTTAACCGAGTTCGGCCCTATATAATCAAATTCCGCCTCTATATTTGTTAATCCAACCTCCTTTATCTTAGCATTAACCCATTCTTTTGCATATTTATCTATATAATTTTCAACATTTTTACAGGCTGTATTTGCATTAACCCAATATCCTGCGCCTCTTTGCCCTTCTTTTCCTTTATACCCATCCGGTTTCCCATAAAATGGTTTCATATGTACACCGGTAGCTTCCATTACATCATAACTTGATTGGTTACACCATGTTACACCTTCTGCGGCGCCTTCATAGTCAAAATTTCCTTTTGCATAAGGCCGATAAATTGCAGCTTCCCGTACAGTATCTTGAGACTTTTCAAGATTAATACGCCTTTTTCTCGATAATACTACCTCATCATCTATAGCATCATTAATTTCTCCTCCTCCGTTTATTTTTAACAACTCTTCATCCGTCAATTTAATAAATTTTTTCATTTTTTAATCCCTCCTATATTTTCTTTTTAATAAAATAAACTCTTTTAAAGTATCATTCCATTGATAATCATCTATCCATTTACCGCTCCTCGACTCATCTTTTATTATAATCTTTTTTTTATACCAATCAATACCTACTATATCGTAATCATTACCATATACATAACCGGTAACAAAAAACTCGCCATTGAATTCAATTATAAATAAGAAATTCCTACCTGTGCTAAAATGAGTTACAAAATATATTTCATTTTTACCGTTTTGATTAAAATCCGACACCCACCCTTGAGAAAACTCAAATCCAAAATTTTTTAACCCAAAAAGACCGCCTCGTTCAATATGCGGTGGAAAAAATGATGCACTAGGAACAGTAATATAGTAATCTTTGATTATCTTATCTTCATCAACTACAAAACATCTCACTCTTTCTATAAACTGATCATATATTTCCGGATCAGGGTCCTCTTCATAAAACATAACAAAATATTCATCATATCCTGAGTTTGTAAAATTCCCCTTTACATAATCAAGTATTCGCATATCATACTGTTTATATTTCTTAGTTTTGACCCCCGTGTCCCAATCCGTATTGACAACCTCAAGATATAAAGGATATCGTGTATTTTCGTAATCTTCAAACAGTTTTATCATTTCATCTTTTTTTTCATCGTTTTCCATACCATATAAAGAGCCGTGCACTTGGTTTTCTATAAGTTCGTCATTTATTTTTACCATATTAGTCTCACTTAAAAGGTCATAAGAGAGAGGAAGATACATCTGTTCAATGTTATACCACTTATAGGTAACCTGATAATCAAGAATTCCTCCGTTTTGGGTAGGAGCTTTATATTTACAATAGCAAAATTCACCATCTTTTTTTACCTCATAAAAATGAATAAAGTCAAGATTATCTGCATGACTATAAAGTGCCGAAGCCTTTTGCTGTGCCAGATTATCAATACTCATAAATACCGGACATTTATATCTTAGGATGTCTTCTTTCTTATCAAGCTCGGTTCTAAGCTGTTTAAGACTTTCCTCGTATGCTTTACTTCTTTTGTATTTTTCTTCTAATTCCTTAATTTGTTCAGGACTCTTCACGTGCGTGTTATATTCGGGCTTTGATAAAAATTCATTTTCTTTCGGTTCAATTTTTATAGATGATTCAACTTTTGCTTCAACAAGCTTCTGTTCTTTAACTTCTTTAGAACACGAAAATAAAAGAACCGCTAACATTAAGATAAAAATAAGTTTTGATTTGTTTTTTTTCACTATAACCTCCATGCTTTAAGATTTTAACATCTATACATAAAAACCGTCAAGTGTTTTATATTTAAATTCTTTTTCAGATAACCTCTTTTTACTTTTAGTTATATTCATCTCTCGCTTCCTCCATAATTAAATATACCTGCATTTACAAGATTTAATGAAAATAAATAATCTTTTTCATCTCTATCACTGCCGTAACCTTCAAGCCGCCTTAAAATAAATATATAAGGGCCCATCATAGTGCCGCAACAATAATAAAAAGGATCGTCGGCACTGATGAGAGGATATTTTCTTTTAAAATACTGCATTAAAATATATGAATCTTCTTCGTCTGTATATACATCCAATAAAACTATCTTGTTTCCGCAACAGGCAACCCAATCAGATTTTTTTTTTGGTTTTAAGTGCATAAATAAAATCATCAAGATTTACAGAAGTCGAATGATAAGAAAAGAATTCATCTTCATAATCTACATTGAATTTATTCATTTTTTGTTTGACTATTTCAATATTATCTTTGATATTAAGTCCGTAAAAATATAAATCACCAAATTCAAAAATCTCATCTGCAATTTTATCTGCTTTTTCAAAATAAGATTCATAACCGACTCTTGTCATAACTACTGTAGTTAAAGCTGTAGGCAAGTAATGCTGATTATGATAAATAACACCTCCCATTTCCTTTTTATAATAATCATAGCCGCTTGAATCTGTTTTCATATCATCAACTATGGTTAATTTATTAGAAGTGCCGGCATTATAAAATTTCTCAAACGCCGTATGTTCCGCTTGATATTTTATAAATCTTATTATTTTATTATCTTTGAAAATTATATAAAAATCATTACTTAAGTCTCTTTTATAAGATGAATCATCGGGTATATATGCTTTACAACCAAGTTCTTGCAATTCTTTGGGCATAATTATTGAGGCAGGATAGAATCCGTCTACGCCAAACTTCCGTAGTTTTGATACAACTTCGTCATAAGTGTCATTTATATTTAAATTATAAAAGAGCAAACTTCCTTCCTTGTAATAGTGTTCATCATTTGAACGATATGGAGTGCTCCTCGACATAAATCCGCTGCTTGGTCCGCCGTTAAGATTTCTTAAAAGATAAGTTTTACTTTCTTCTGCTAATTTTTCTGTCAAATTTTTAGTTTTTAAATCGGCTTCTTCTTTTGCCTGAGTTTCTTGAGTCGGAAGCTCTGTTTTTGCAGATGATTCAACTTTTGTCTCCTCAGGCTTCTGTTCTTTAATTTCTTTAGAACACGAAAATAAAAAAGCCGCTAATATTAAGATAAAAATAAGTTTTAATTTGTTTTTTTTCATTATAACATCCTTACTTATATTGTTTATTTGATAAAAGAACATAACAATGCTCTTTTTCACACCACTGATATTCTGCAAAATATTTAGGTCTGGTATCTTTAGAATCCAATACCAGTGACCGAAATGGATTAGTTTCAACTACTATTTTAGATTGTTCCCAGTCAACCGATTTAAGAATATCTCCTCGATTAGTGATAGGTATTTCAACAAATCTATTATCAATAAATTCTATTGAGAAAAAACTTGAACCGAATACCTCTTTGCGGTGAACAAATATCTCGTTTATTCCGTTTTGATTAAAATCTGCAATCCACCCAAAAGAAAATTGCTCGCCCAAATCTATTTTTGTTTTATCCCTCGGTACAACATGCCCCCAATGCCCCGGGAGTTTATACATTTTAATTACTTTATCGTTTTCCATGATAAAACACTCGACATATTTTATATAGCTATACTCCAAAAGAAATATCCCATCTTCCAACTCAGATTTAGTAAAAGGAGCCGTAAACAAAACTATATATTCATCTTTTCCTGAACCGGTGAAGTTTCCTTTTACATAATCAAATACCTTATACGGTTTGTCACCCGTTTTATGCCGATGTTCCTTAGTGTATTTATTTATGTATCTTTCAAATATTTTAATATTTTTATTTTTGTTTGGGTTTTTTGCAGCTTCCGTTATTTTTCCATGTACTCTTTTTGCTTCCGGTACATGCCGGTATGCTATTATTGGTTTATCTCTTAGTTCATAATTTGTATAAGCAAAATTTTTCGGATATGGATAAAAAGTATAAACAGCATCATATATTAATTCTTTTCCACTTGGAAGGTTTAATGTCTGCTTACAATAAATATTTTTATTATCCGAATCAACTTTGACTATCTCTGTATTTTTTTGTCTGTTTAGATAGTCAATACCGCTTTTTTCAAACTCTTCATACGAATTTCCATGAACATCGTACATATCTATTTCTAACTGGATTTTATGTAGACTCCAGGCATGTCTTTTTTTGCTTTCCAGTAATTTTATAAGCTCTGTTTTAGGAGTGTTTTCGTCGGTTAATACAATCGGAGGTTCTTCTTCAGTAAAATCAATATCTTCATCATCTTCTTCTTTTGAAGGAATGGTATGCTCAAGTATTAATAAGGGTTTCTTTTCCATAACTTCATTTTTAACTACAGAGTTCCGCTCTTCTGCCGGTTCTTTTATTTCTTTTGTACAAGAAAATAAAAGAACCGCTAACATTAAGATAAAAATGAGTTTTAATTTGTCTTTTTGCATTAAGGAATTCTCCATGTTTAGAGTTTCATAATTTAAAAAATTATTTTGTATCGGCCTTCCAAATGCCCAGCCACTCGCCTTCAGGTTTTTGGGAAATAAGGGTTTTACATTTTTCTGCATAGTGCTTTGAAGGAGGATCGGCTTCTTCCGTTTGAACAAAAATATTTAAGGCTTCTTTAAAGTTTCCGGCGTAAAATTCTTTTAAACCTCTATCAAAGGAATCGAGCAAGGCTTTTTTTTCGTTATAAGTTTTTTCGTCCATGACTTCATAAACAACTACGGGTTCGGATTTTCCTACAACTGCGGCACGGGCAAGCTCTCTGAATTTTAAAACCGTACCGCTTTCTTCAGCTTGTTTTTTTGCGGCCTCCGCGCACATTGTGTAAGAACCGAATTGCTTATTTAAACCTTCCAAGCGGGCGGCCAAGTTTACCGAATCACCTAACATTGTATAATCGAAGCGGCTTACCGAGCCCATGTTGCCGACGATAGCAAAGCCCGTATTAAGCCCTATGCGCATTTTAAAGGGCCTGCCTCCGGCCCGCTTTTCAAAATCGGCGCGCCTTTCTTCAAGTTTTTTTTGACAAGCCCAAGCCGCTTCTAAGGCAGAACGGGCATGATGTTCCACTCGTGCAGGAGCATTCCAAAAAGCGATTATAGCATCACCTTCATACTTGTCGATTGTTCCGCCCGAATCCAAGATAATTTTACTCATATCCGAAAGATAATCGTTTAAAAGCTCGGTAAGGGCCTCAGGGGTTAAACTCTCCGAGATTGAAGTAAAACCTTGCAAGTCCGAAAAGAAAATCGATATTTCTTTACGCTCCCCGCCGAGCTTTAATTGGGATGGGTCGGCAATCAACTGTTCAATAACGGCAGGGCTTAGATACTGCTTAAAGGCATTTTTTAAATAACGCCTTTGTTTTCCTTCAACCATGTAACTGACTGCGAGGGAGGCAACAAAAGATAAGGCCATTCCGGCAAGCACCGAAGCCGCGGGTATCGCAATTCCTAAACGGAATAGATAATATGCGATAAAAAGATAGAGGGCAACAAAAACCAAAAAGCTCACAGCATTTACAATTATCGAAGCAGTTCTGGATTTTATTTTTTCCGAAAAAATTTCGGGCAAACCTGCAAGAATAATACAAATTAAAATAATCAAAGCATTAATCAAAAAGCCGGTGTTTACAATTCTATTACCCGAAAGAATATTATCTAAAAGAGTTATATGAATGCCGACTCCCGGGTATGAAGCGGAAACGGGGGTTTGACAAATATCGAAAAGACCGGGAGCATAGAGACCGAAAAAAACATACATGTCTTCAAAATCTTCAGGATTAAGTTCGCTTTCCCTTCCCGCCCTTATGTCGGCTTGTGCCTTTAAAATATCGCCTGCACTGTAAGGCAAATAATCATCAATACTTTTTGTAAAGCGGAGATTAAGCTCCTCAGGCAAGGCCTCATCTTCATTCCCACCCACAAAATAAGAAGCAACTCCCAGAGTAGGAATCTTATAATTTTTCCACGAATAAAAAAGACGGGCACGTCTGATAGTTCCGTCAGAATCGGAAAGGCTGTTTACATTCCCTATAAGTCTGGCAGACGAAGCAATTTCTTCTATAGGAAAAATACCGGGTAATTCCTTAGCAGGGCCTAATCCATTTTTACTTAACTGTTCAGGCTTAGGCGCACTGTCAGGCCAGCTTTTCGTATTCCCTTGGACCTTGTCAAAAAAAACGATTTGAATAACTATGCCGCTTTCCCTTGACGCATCAGCAAATTTTTTATCGTCAGCAACCCCATAGGAAGAAGGCTCCGTAAAGAGCATATCAAAGGCTACAGACTTTGCTCCGCCGCCTGAAAAAAAATCGATAATATCGGCATAGGCTTCACGCGGCCAAGGCCAGGTCCACCCTCTTTCTGAAGCTGCATAGTTTAAGCTTTTTTGATCTACCAAAACTAAAACAATCTCATCGGAGGGAGAAAAATACGAAGCCGTCCTATTCATTCTATCATCATAAAAAAAATATTCCGCCTGCTTAAAAACTCCCAAATAAATAAAAAAAAGCACAATGAAAAAAACCGGAATGGAAATAAAAAACAGCCTTCGTATTTTCTTCATAAACTTTTTCCTTATTTCAGTTTGTTCTTTTGATAGCGGTTAAGCCTCGCTGGACGGTTATAATCGCCTGCAAGCTTTTTCGATTCCTTTTCTACGGATTTTATACGGGAAACTGCTGATGGGTGAGTTTTGCCGAAGCCTCTACTGTCATGCTTCTGTTTTTCACTCATAATTTTAAGCATTTCGGTCATAGCATTGGGATCATATCCCGCCCTTGCCATCAGCTTGACGGCAAAACGGTCTGCATCATATTCTTGGCTTTTAGAATAACCAGAATTTACCAAGGTTGTTACGATTTCTTTTGATGCATCTTCTAAAAATTTAAGTTCCGCTTTTTTCTCGGAACCTACAGCCATTGTTGCCGAACTTTCTACAGCGGCAGCCGTTATTCTATTAGCCTTAATGGCTCCTATACCGTGCTTTAGTTGAATGTGCCCAAGCTCATGGGCTATGACACCGGCAAGAGCATCTTCGGAATCCGCACAAGACAAGAGTCCCTTAGTAACCAGCACATGACCGCCGGGTGTTGCAAAGGCATTTATTTCGTCCGTATCCAATATCGCAACATGATAGCCGTTATAGGATTCGGGTACGTCGGAATTCAAAACCAAGGTCATACAGATCAAGTTAAGATAGTTTTCCAATGGCTTGTTCCTGTAGAGTTTATAATTGCTTAAAATAATGGCAGCCACTTCCCTGCCTATATAATACTCTTCCTCATTTTCAATAGGCTTCGAGGCTTCAACAATAGGGGCTGCAGCATCAATAGCATTTTTTGTAAAGGCAAGAGGATCATCCAAACTCCCCAATAGGGCACAAGATAGAACAACTACCGGTATTAAACTTATAATTACAAATAATCCGAATTTTTTCTTCATTATTCACCGTCCTCCAATAAGCCTTCTTTAATAAAAAAATGTAAATCCGACGGGTTTATCTTTATGCCTTCAACACTGTCAACTGCCGCATAATTTTTTTTACCTGAGGACGAAAACTCTGAGCCCGAGCCTTCAGTTAGGCCCTTTCCTGCAAGCGACAATTCCTTTGCTTCCGCAGAAGTTTTCTTATCAAAAGAGCCGACTATTTTTTTCTTTGTAAGATTTGCCTTCGGAAGCCAGCCTACAATGTTCGGGTTTGAAACGGGAGAAACCTTCATCCATTTTCCTTTTTCTTCTAAAAGATATACCTGATCCCCGTACCTTACCCTCACAAGGTCTTTAGCAAAAAAACCTGAATCGGATTTTATCCAAGTCTCTTTTATATTCACATACATTTTTTTAGAGGATTTTTCCGCCGTCAGTATTCCCAAAACAACAAAAAACATAAGTAAACACAATATCTTAGATTTTTTCATAAAAACCTCCTTCTTAATGTGAAAATTGTATCACAAAAAAAGCCGCTTGTCCAGTTTTTATTATCGGCAGTTTTTAGTGAAATTCATTTCCGTGGGACATTTCTATGGTGTATTGACAAATCAAATTTCTGCCTGTTGCAAGATTTTTTGAATTTTGATATAATAACCTGTTAAGGTTATCATTGATTTGAAGACTTGTCTAACATCTTAAATCATTATTTTTTTATAGATTATAAACCTTAAGGAGTATGATTATGCACAAAATACTTGAAAAACGGCAATATTCGCCTGAGGTTTTTTATTTGCGCGTTGAAGCACCGGAAATCGCAAAAAACAGACATCCGGGACAGTTTGTAATCGTTCAAATAGATACCAACTTCGGTGAAAGAGTTCCGCTCACAATTGCCGATGCAAATGCCGAAGAAGGCTGGATCGCCCTCGTTATTCAGGCCGTAGGAGCCACAACCATCAAACTTTGCAATAAAAACGTAGGTGATTCTATCGCTGCAATTTTAGGCCCTCTTGGACGCCCCTCCCACATCACAAAGTGCGGAACCGTTGCCTGTGTCTGTGGAGGTATTGGTGTTGCCCCAATGTATCCTATAGCTCAAGCCTTTAAAAAGGCAGGTAACAAGCTCATAGTTATCATCGGAGCAAGAAACAAGGATCTAATCGTTTTTGAAGATGAAATGAAAGCTATCGCCGATGAGCTCATCATTACAACCGATGACGGTTCTTATGGAAGAAAAGCTCTTGTAACCGTACCCTTAAAAGAACTCTGTGAAAGTCAAACTCCTCCCGATGAAGTTTTTGCAATAGGCCCGCCCATAATGATGAAATTCTGTGCCGAAACCACCCGTCCATTCGGAATAAAAACAACGGTTTCACTTAACACGATTATGATTGACGGTACGGGAATGTGCGGCGGCTGCCGTGTAACCGTAGACAATCAAATCAAGTTCGTATGTGTTGACGGCCCCGAATTCGACGCCCACAAGGTTGACTTCGATAATATGATGATGAGAATGAAGGCCTTCCGCGGACGCGAAGATCAGGATAGGCATAAGTGCAAGTCCGGTATTTTTAATTAAGGAGCGGAAAAATATGGAAAATATAAATAAAGAATGTCATAAACATGTAACCCATGAAGATCTTTCAGATCGGGCCAAACAGCTTTGGGCCGATTTAAAGGGCAAAACCTTAACCCCTAAAGAAAGGGCTCAGATTCCTATTCAGGAAATGCCGACCCTCGATCCCCATAAAAGGGCCTCATTGATGAATGAGGTTGCCATGGGCTACACTGATGAACAGGCCCGCATTGAGGCGGAAAGATGCTTAAACTGCAAAAACAAGCCCTGCGTTAAAGGCTGCCCCGTAGGTATACCGATTCCCGAATTTATTGCCGAAATCCAAAAAGGCGATTATAAAAAGGCTGTCGATATTATAAAAACAACAAACCTCTTACCTGCAATTTGCGGACGCGTTTGTCCACAAGAAAAGCAGTGCCAAGCTTTTTGTACTGTAGGTAAGATGCTCAAATCCACGGAACAGGCTGTAGCCATCGGCCGTCTTGAACGCTTTGTCGCCGACTGGGAAAGAAACAATAATAAGATTACCATTCCGCCCGTTGCTCCCGAAACCGGAAAAAAAGTTGCTATCATCGGTTCAGGCCCTGCCGGTTTGACTGTTGCAGCAGATGTCCGCAGGGAAGGCCACTCGGTAACAGTCTTTGAAGCCTTCCACAAAACAGGCGGCGTTATGGTTTACGGAATCCCCGAATTCCGCTTGCCGAAAGAAATCGTTGCAAAGGAAGTCGAAAACCTCGAAAAGATGGGCGTTGAATTCAAAACCAACTTCTTGGTAGGAAGAACCGAAACCCTTGAGCAGCTTTTAAAAGAAGACGGATATGATGCCGCCTTCATCGGAACCGGTGCCGGTCTTCCCAAATTTATGGGAATTGAAGGCGAAAACCTAATCGGTGTTTTTAGTGCAAACGAATACCTGACACGGGCCAACCTTATGAAAGCCTATGATGCAGAACACTCCGATACTCCTCTTTATGAGGCTGAAACCTTGGCCGTAATCGGAGGCGGAAACGTTGCTATGGATGCTGCAAGAATGGGCTACCGCCTTGGCTGTAAGAAGGTTTACTGTATCTACCGCCGAACCCGTGCAGAAATGCCGGCCCGAATCGAAGAAGTTGCCCACGCCGAGGAAGAAGGCGTAGAGTTCTGCTTCCTTCAAAACCCCACAAGAATAATCGGAGATAAAGAAGGAAAGGTTTGTGCAATAGAAGTTTTAGACTATGAATTGGGCGAACCCGATGAATCCGGCAGAAGAAAGCCTGTAGCAAAGCCCGGGACCGAGCATCAAATAAAGGTAGATGCCGTAATTGTTGCCCTCGGAAACGACTCCAACCCCCTTATGGCTCAAACAAGTCATGGTTTGGAAGTTACCAAAAAAGGAAATATCGTTGTTGACGAAAACCAAAAAACCTCAATCGAGGGAGTTTGGGCAGGCGGCGACATTGTTTTAGGTGCTGCTACCGTAATTCTTGCAATGGGCGAAGGCCGAAAAGCCGCTGCTGCAATTAACGAATATTTAAAGACAAAATAAGTCTTTTACTTTAAACCGATAATTAAAAAGCTGTCCAAGTTCAAATGCTTGGGCAGCTTTTTTGTTTTATGATTTTTCTATAAATTGTCCTTCTTACAGATTTTTAATTGCTTAAAGTTCTTCCGTCTTCCATTCGCCGATAGTCCTTTCCTCCTCATTAAAACTCGAACCTATCAGAATTATCTTTTTGCTGCTTGTCTTAAATTGAGCGGCATAGCCATTTTCTTTTATTTGGACTATTGCATCTTCTGCCGTACCTGCACTCATCAACTTAAACTCAAAGATGTATATGGAATCTTTAGTGTGCACTATACAATCGGCTCTGCCTTTTAAACAGTGTATTTCCGTTTGCACAAATTGCCCCATAAGTTTAAAGATTAGGTAAACGGCAGTCTGGTAGTTTTGCTCTCTCAATTTAAGTTTATCTTTTGGAAGATTATCGTAAGGCACACCGGCTATTATAGCCTGCATCCTATCCATAAAATCATCCACATTCCCGGCCCTTATGTCTTCTACAAATTTCCATATTGAAACTCCCGTTTCATCGGCTCTAAGCGAAGAATAGGCAGGTACAAGATTTTCTAAAAAGCTATAACGTACCTCATCATTCGGAAAGCCTAAGCGATACATATTAACTTCTTCTATGTATTCTTTTATCGTTAAATAACCCGATTGAAAAAGTATAGGTATGGGGTCTTTTGCATCGGCTCTATATTCATTCAGCATGGACTCATCAAGCTCTACCTTTCCATCTAAGTCTGGAATATTATAATGAGCAGCTTTTAGATAATTTACCAAAAAGGTTGGTGTGCCTGTTGCAAACCAATAGTTTTTTAATTCACCAGAGTTGAAAGTATTTAATATGCTAAATGGGTTATAGACAGATTCTCCTAAAACACTGAACTTATAGCCGTCGTACCGCTTTTTTAATTCTTCAAGCATTTTATCATAGCTGTTTTTGGTGTTCTTCGCCAGTCTTTCTATTTCAGGCTTAAAGGTTTTTTCTATCTCGGCTTGAGTCAATCCGCATATTTCAGCATAGTCATTGAGCATACTTATATCTTGCAGATTATTTAAGTCGCTAGAGATACTTACCTTACTGAACTTTGTAACTCCCGTCAAAAAAGCAAAGCGGATATATTGGTCGCAAGTTTTTATTACAGAATAAAAGGCTTTGAGGGTATTGCGGTATTCTTCATTTAGAGCCTCGTTTACACCCATTGTTTGTAAAAGGGGTTTATCATATTCGTCCACAAGAATAACCGCCTGCTTGCCGGTTTTATTGTAGGCGGTTTCTATGAGTGACTGAAAACGTTTTCCGAAAGAATCGCCTTCGTTTTTTAGCCTGTAGATTTTTTCTTCTTTTTTTAAAAAGTAGTCGAGGCTTTCTGCAAGAGCACCATCCAAGTCATATCGACCCACATTAAAATCCAAGTAGAAAACAGGATACTCACCCCATGCTTCGTTTTTTTCGATTTCGGCCCGCTTTTCTTCAGCCTTTTCGATGTACAAGCCCTTAAAAAGCTCTTTTTGTCCTAAAAAATAAGCCTTGAGAGTCGAGAGAAAAAGACTTTTTCCAAAGCGGCGGGGACGGCTTAAAAAGTATACCTTCCCTAAGTTGGCCAGCTTAAAAGCATATAGAGTTTTATCTACATATAAAAAGTTTTTTCTGCGTAAATCTTCAAAACTTTGAATACCTATCGGTATCTTGCGCGAAAAATCAAAATCCATTTTAAGCCTCCTAAAACCGATTATAGCATAAGACGCATGATTATTCAATGTTTTGAGAATAGCAGCAGAGTCTATTAGACACAAAAAAACCCGCCTTGCGGCGGGTTTTAAACTATACTAGGTATAGATTAGTAGATAACTTTAACACCGATTACAAAAGTACCATTGTGTGCATCAAAAGCAGGAGCGCTAATCATACCTTCAGTACCTTCATATTTATTCCAGGAAAGTTTACCCTGTGACCAGTAGGTGTCAATTTCAATTTTCTCTGCAGGAGAGAATGTTGCACCAACCTTATAGGCAACACCGAAGAACTTATCGGTTTTGCTAGCATCTATAGATTTTCTGTTGGTTTCACCCCAGAAGTTAGCATAGGGCTTTACCCACATTGAATCTGTAAGAGCATACTTGTAGTTTACCCAAGCACTTATACCCATAGGTAATGTAGATTTATCACCGGTGGGAACTGCGCTTAAGAGATGGTTAAGTCTGAAGTCTACGCCAAATGCCAAACCTTCAACAAAATTCGTATCTCCTGAAGCTGCTGATTTAAAGGCAATCATTGCTGCCATATCACCAATAGCCTTATTGTTCTTGTCTTTTCCGGCATAAGCAGACAAATCATTACCGAAATAGGCACCAAGAGCTACCCACTTATAAGAAGCATCAAAGCGAAGATCAAAAGCGACCTTTGAATCCGTGCCTACATTCATTAAAGCATCCATGGCTAAGGTTAGAGCAAGACCGTCAACAGGCTTTGATCCGAGTTTCAATCCCATACCTAAATACGGCTTATCCGGATTTGATCCTGCTGCAACATCTTCATGAACACCGGCCTTTCCAAAGTCCTTAACGTTATCAAAAGTTGCATTGATACCGAAATCAAGGGTAACCCACTTATCATAACCTAAGCTTAAATCAAGTCCGAAAGCATATTTGTTTGCTGCGGGACCGGTTGCAGTAGACGCTGTCTTTACCAAATATTTTCCGTCTTCACCAGCACCTACGGTAGGAGGAGCAGCAAAAACAGCTGCTGTAGAACTAAATATCGGCTTACCTTCTGCATCGATACCATTTTGTTTATAATATGTAGCACCGGCAATTAGTGTGTCACCAACTTTCAAATCTACAACCTTAAACTTATCTTGAGCTGTTGTTCCTTTAGCTTTCCATGAACCGTTTGATCCGAATTTTAAGCCGGCATCAAATTTAAGCCCTGTTCCTGCAAGGTCATCGCTTGCATAACCGAGTTTTGTACCAAAACCAGTGATATCGCCTGAGGTTTCAGGGCCCCATGCTACACCATTGTCGCGGATAGGTGACCAAATCTGGGCATAGTTTGTAGAGAAGTCAGGTCGTCCATAAACATTCATGTAACCGCCGAAGAAATGAATAGATGCAGACATATCGCTTAATGTTTTTCTCCAGAGTTTAAACTCGGCATCCGAATCCCAAGCCACATGGGGTGATGCACTATTTGACAACTGGTCATAGAATCTGTAAGCTAAGTTTACACCAAGATCAAAGTTCATGCGAACGTCACCTTCGGTCTTTGAGTTTAAAGTACCCATGTAAAGAGGGATTACGACCTTTGCATCCAAAAGATTCTCAAAACCATGTTGAGCCTTTGCATTCTTTCCTGCGCCAAAGTCAATTCCCCAGTTTACAGAAGCCTTTGCTGTAACTTGAGGTGTAAGTTGAGCAAAAGCAACTCCGCCCACGAGCACCAAAATCATCAAAATCGCCAGAATTTTTTTCATAAAAAATTCCTCCTTGTTATTTGTTTGCCATTATTGTAACACAGCCAAAATCACTTGTCAAGCAAAAATACAAAAAAGTTACACAAAATTCGCATTTTTTTTATAATTTTTCTAATTTCTTTGCCTTTTTTCGGCATATTAACAACAAAAACAATGAATAATTTATTTATCCACCTAATTAATTATAACTTTTCGATTTCTTCTTTACTGAGCCCTGTCATTTGTATGATAAAGTCAAGCTCACAATTTGCTTGTTTCATCAATCGTGCAGTTTCAAGAGCTTTTTGGTAAGAGCCTTGTTCAATACCTTCTTGATAACCCACATGTTTCCACGAGGCTTTGTCATGTTCATATTTCATGCGGTTTTCATAAAGCCACTTCTCTTTTGGGCTCATTTCCATTAACTCAATAGTGGAATTTGCCTTCCGCATCATAGGGGATTCTTGTGCCAGCATATTACGTACCTCCTCATCATCAGTTTCGATAAATTTCAGCCAGTTGTAAAGTTTCTTTTTCTTTTCATCGGATTCTATATTTTCATCCTGTTCTTTAACCTTGGCTAAGTTTAAAAAGTGAATTTCAAGCTCATCGGAAAGCCTGTCGTTTAGGTGTTTTTCTACTACATTGTACTCACTATGGATAAGTGAATTCAAATCAAATCCTTCACCCACTATGTTTATTGTAATACATTTAGGTAATTTTGTATATACTTCACCTGTTTTTAAGTTTTCAGTATACATTTTAGCCCAATAAAAGATTGTTCTTTGAACAAACTCACTGTTCCACCTGTTTTGAATTTCGATGTCGATAATCGTGTTGTTCTTTAGGCGTAATTTTACGTCTAAGACACCGGTTTTATCGCTTATAGAATCCTTATGAAACTCCTTATCCAAGAGCTCCAAACCTGCGATATCTTCAGGTTGAATGTCCAAGATACATTCCAATAAATCCTGTAAAACGTCCTTGTTTTCTTCCACTCCAAAGACTCTTTTAAAAGCATAGTCGTTTCGTAAAGTTATTTTAAATAATTTTTCCATAAATTAAGCCTCGTTAATAATTTTTTTTAGAGAAGAAAAATTTTCCCCTTTTCATAATTATTGTACGCAAAGTTTGCAATAAATAGTAAAATTTGAAAAAAGTCGGGGTTTCCAAAGGGGGAAATCCCCTTTGGCAGCGCGAGGAAAAGGGATGGGGTTAAAGGGGAAGGGAAAAACCACCGCTCTGAACGGGGGTTTGTCCCTTCCCCTTATTGTATTGACAAAAAGCATTTAGTGTGTAAACTATTATCTATGATGATAAATGACCTAGATAAATTCCTTAACCGGATAAAAAAAATTTATGTTCACCCCGATACGGTAAAAATAGCTTCTCTTATAATTCTTGCAGGACTTATGGTTTTGCCGTTCAGTATGACTAAAATGGACTTGTTTAATACCTCGCAGAAAGCGGTAAATCTTTACCCTATGACGGTATTATTTTCGAACCTTATACAAAGCGGTTTAAACTTTTTTTATGTAAGCAGCTTATTGCTGTTTTTATTGCCTATAGCATTTATAATCATCTTTGTATCTATTTTTCAAACAAGAATATCCTCAAAAATTGTTTATTTTTCGGCTTTAGTGCCTATAAGCCTTTATCTTTCAGCCTCGATTTCCGGCATGAATTTATTTGCAAACACTCCCAGATGGTTCTATTCTCTGAGTCCCCTTACATATTTTGCTTTTTTTATAGCCCTTATCTTTCATGCTTTCTTGATAGCACACGGCATAATTTCCATAAAAAGGCAAAACGAATCATATGTTGAATATAAACGCCTGCTAAAAGAAGAGGAAAGCAAGGAAGAACTGTTAAACAAACGAATAGCCGACAAATTAAAAAAACAAAAAGAAAAATCACTAAAAAATAATCCCGAACCCATACAGGAAGAAGCTTTTTCTATAGATAAGCTATTAAAACAATACATAACCCGTTTTAAAAACAGAAAAAAAAGGTCGCATATAAAAATAAAAATTACAATAGTTATTATTTTTACCATATTAGTGATTCTTTCAACCTTTATTTACACGGATTTGAGAAACTATAATATGCTTCTCACCCAAAATGTCAACACGACAGGAAAAAGCCAAGCCGAGCAGGTCGCAGCCATATACAGCTTTTCGGACGGTCTTCACGCTAAAATCAACGCCTTCATCGAAGGAATAAGAAAAACCAATCTATCTTCGCCCTTCCCCTTTCAAAGGGTTGATATAATAACCACAAGCAATAAACAGCCTGTTTTTCTTGAAGAAATCGATGAATCTACCGAACTGCCTTTTTTTGACGTATTTTCTTATACTACAGCCGCAGGGCAGGTACGTCTTATCTCTGATGAAGAAAAGAACATAAGTCCTGAGGAAGCAGCCCTTTATATAAAACATTTCAAAAATCAAGCTACGGTCAGTACACCTATTTACAAGGAGGATAATGGAACCTGCCTTTATATCTATCCCGTAACCTTTACCCGCAAGGAGGGCCAAAGACTTGTAGGCTTTTCCGTTGTTACATATCTTAAAGAAATTCTCGACCGCCCTTATTTTCAGGCAAAGGTATTTGTGTTTTCAATTTCGGCCGTGTTTTTCTATGCTTCTATAATCATTGTTCTTTTTTTGGCGGACTTTATTGCAAATCCGATTATTTTCTTATGCGGAAATATACGAAAAACCGCAAATATTTTACGCGGAATGATTTCGAGCAATGCTGCAGTTGAAGCCGACCGGCTTATTTTTGAAGAAAACATCAAAACCCATGACGAAATAAAAACTCTTTCAATAGAATTAAAAAATATTATCTCACTTATTCGCGGAATTTTACCCTATGTATCTTTTCATACTATTCAAAATGCAGAAAAAAATCTTTCAAGTAAAAGCGCCACAAGAGACCTCTGTTTCTTGTTTACCGATATAAGAGGTTTTACAAGCATGTGTGAAAATATGCAGCCTCGTGAAGTCATCAATATTTTAAACCGATATCTCGATATCGAAACAAAGATAATCTTCGAAAACGGTGGAGATGTAGATAAGTACGTCGGCGATGAAATTATGGCCTTTTTCTCAGGACCTAAAAAAGAAATCAATGCATGTAAGGCCGCTATGGAAATACGCAAGGCAATGAGGAGAGAACAGAAGGCAGCTTTAAAAGAAGGATCCGCTTTAGTTTCAGTAGGAATAGGTATTAATTCGGGGCCCGTAGTATTCGGACCTGTCGGCTCAAAAACACGCAAAGATTTTACATCCATAGGAGACACGGTAAATCTTGCAGCCCGGCTTGAAGGTGCAAACAAAGAATACGGCTCAAAGTCGATTATATCGGAAGAGGTTTATAAAAATTTAAGCAAAGATTTTATTTGCAGAGAACTCGATTTTATTGCAGTTAAGGGAAAAACGGAAGCTGTACGTATTTACGAAATCCTTCAGCCTACCGAGAAACTTACAACCGAAAAACTTTATGATATAAAAAAATTATTTGAAACGGGACTTTCTTATTATAGAAAAAGAAAATGGAAGCACGCCGAAAAGTATTTTTCTGAATGTGCAGAAAAGTATAATGATGCACCCTCTAAAGTCTTTTTAAGAAGAGTTACCCACTATCAGGTTTCTCCGCCGAAACCAAAATGGAGCGGCGTTTTTGTAATGAACGTAAAATAAAATCGGCTCAGTTTACACCGAAAAGGAGTCTTCATGGAATTTAAACAACTTGAGATATTTATCAAACTTGTAGAAAATTTAAGCTTTTCCACTACTGCAAGCGAGTTGAACATATCGCAGCCCACAGTCAGCCTCACCTTAAAGCAGCTTGAAGAAGAGCTCGATACTCCCCTCTTTTTGCGTTCTACCCGAGAGCTAAAATTAACCGAGGCAGGAAATAAACTTTACAACGAAGCAAAGAACATTCTCGCCGAAAGGGATAAGCTGATAGAAAAATTTATCCATCCTGAAAGGAAGGTTATAACCATAGGAGCATCCACCATTCCGGCAGGCTACCTTCTTCCTTCAATAGTGAGAGAGTTTAAAAAAAAGCATCCCGACATTTATATAAAGGTTGAAGAAAAAAACAGCCTTGAAACAATAAAAAAGGTTTCACTGAATACCGTCGATATAGGCATTGTCGGAATGAAGATAGAAGATGAAAACTGCGAGTTTCTTCCAATTTATAAAGATGAATTCGTATTTATAAGTGCAAATAATTCCTATTACCAAAAGCTGAAAAAATCAAATCCCAACTTAAAACGCATTGCCGAAGAACCATTTATTATCCGTGAAGCCGGCTCGGCCGTTAAGCAAAATATGGAGCTGATTTTAAAATCGCAAAAGATAGATTTAGATTCGATAAATATAAGCGCCTCGATAAACGACACTGAGGTCATCAAGCAATTGACTGCAGAAGGACTGGGTACATCTTTTATATCGAGAATAGCAGTTGAAGACATGGTAAAAAATAAAAAGTTGATAGCCTTTGAGCTGGGTGATGTTCCCCACCAATACCGCAATATCTATCTGGTATGGAATAAAAAAATAAACTACGCAAGCCATATCAAAGACTTTTTAAACTGCACGGAATGTTTTAAGGTAAAAACAGCGATTGAAGAAAAAACTACTTGACAGTGAAAGGGCTGTCTAAAAGCGATAGCAACTCAATTTTTTAGACGGCCCTTTCAGATATTTTTACTTATACATTTTTTAAATATTCGGCAACGAGCAAGCCGCATTCCAACTGTATGGATACCAGCTTTTTGATGGGAACAACACTATACTTAATATTGGCTTCCAATTCGTCGCTTAATACCTGGAGTTTCTTTTCCGCTGCGTTAAATTCATTAGATAAAGCTTTTTCTTTTTCTTTATTTTCCTCCTTTGCTTTTTTCATTTTAAAAAGCTCTGTTTCATTGGCTCTTGTTAAAAGGCCGAAAGACAGCATCTTATAAAATTTTTTAATCCATTCATTGTCAAATTTTTCTGCAACCGTAGCATTCTTTTTACTATAATTTTCATCTTCGTAAGTCATCTTAACGGCAGCTTCATAATCATCCTTTCTTCCTGTAAAAGCATCCAAGGCAAGTAAAAACGGATTATTTTTTGCCATATGCTTCCTTGTCTTTTTTAAAGAATCCAAAATGAACGCTTCGCTTTTTCTGTTTTCTTCTAAAGATTTTCTCACTATCTCACCTCGGTTTTCTCCGCTGTCCGATAGGTCAATAATCTTTTCGCTATAAAAATACGGAAGTTCAGTCAACATTGTAAAAGATTTATACTTTTCCCCGGCATAGTCTGCGCTGCATGTCCCGACGCCGATTGCTTTCGGAATATCTTTTACACCGTATTTTTCCAAGTAATCGTAATTATCGCGAATACCGAGTTCTTTATAAATTGCAGGGGCAAAGGCCTTGCAGTATGGAGCCTCAGGTTCCCCCAAATTCAGCGGTACATTTTGTTTTTTTGCCGCTTCTTTTAAGCCGGCATATACTTTCGGGATATCGCGCGATAAATACCAGTAGACCCCACCAAATCCTGCGTTATGAAGCGAATAAATGAATCGAGGTTTAATTTTATCGATTAGATGCATCATTGCAACAGTTTCGGGAATGGAATCGGTAAATTTCAATTCCTTGTACTCTATCGGGAATGTCCAATCCACTTGTTGATGACCTGCAGGCCTAAAAAAATTTCTTGCGTAGTTATAAAGCGTAAACGGCCCCTTAAACCAGCCCTCGTTCAGTCTGGTCCCGTCGGAATCCCAAGCTTTTACAATATACCACGTGTAATTCAGTTCATCCCGCAATTTGTTATTTTCAGCCAATTCTTTTGTAAAATAATCCAACATCATAGTACCGATAGGTTCATTCGGATGAGGGAGGCCGAAAACAAGAGCATTTTGCCTTCCTTTTCCTATTTTTAAACCTATGATCTTATCACCGTCTCTGGTCGTCCCGAATTCGAACTCTTCCACTATATCAGGATATTTTTTTGCAAGGGCTTTACTTGCCGAATTCATTTCATCGACGGTCATAAACTCTTTATAATCGGGTACCCGGTTGATAACATCTTCAAATATTTTATTCACTTGATTACCCTTCCCTGTTATTTCACTTTTTCAGTAAATGTATATTCTTGCCAACCCCATTTTCCTGTTCCGTCTATAGGTAAATTTTTAAAATTTACTGAATTTGCATCGTAGGATGCAAACCCTACTATAGGAATAAAAGGTAAATCTTCGGCTAAAATTTTTTGGGCTTCTTTATAAATTGCAGCTCGTTCTTCTTTATTACCTACAGTCAAACCTTTTTTACATAGCTCATCAAACTTTATATTGGAATACCCGCTCCAATTATTTGATTCATCAGTACCATATCTGGAATAAAGAGCTGCCGGATCAGGCCCCATAAAGCCGCCTTGTAGTTCCAGCATAAAATCTCTATTTGCCCCTACTTTATCCGACCATGCATTATATTCAGATACGTTTACCTTTAATTCAATACCGGCTTTTGCAAGTGTTGCCTGCATTAATTTTGCAGCATCGGGATATCCTCCTCCCTCAAAAACTTCTATTTGCAAACCGCGTACAAAAAATCCGTCTTTATCAGCCTTGTATCCGGCATCCTGTAAAATTTTTCTTGCGGCATCAATGTTAAATTGAGGAGATACATTTTCCGTATTGCTTACCCATTTTATAAATTGAGGATACATAGCATATTCAGGCTTTTGTACTCCGTCGAAAATTTTATCGGAAATTTCTTTTTTATTTATTGCACTTGCAATCGCCCTTCTTAAATTTACATCCTTAACTTTTTCATTCCGCATATTAAAGATAATTCTCATCGGCGACGGATATTCATTGAATACCAGTCTAAGCTGAGGATTTGCTAAAAGTTCTCTATTATTTGCTGCCGGTATATTTTCCAATACATCTATTTCGCCGTTTACAAGAGCTTGTACTGCTGTAGCACTATCGGGAATTATTGTAAAAATTACATTGTCTATTTTCGGGGCTCCCATAAAATAGTTTTTATTTGCTTCAAGTGTAACCGATTCCCCTTGTTTAAATTTTAAGAGTTTAAAGGGCCCCGAACCTATCGGCTTTTCTTTGGCTGCAATATTATCTTCCCATTCCTGTCCGTTATCAAAAATATGCTTCGGGAGAACAAATGACGCATACCAGCCGAGATTTGCCACAAGCGATACATCAGGAACTTTTAATTTAAACACAACTGTCTTACTGTCTTTTACAACTATTTCGTCAATAATTTGAAGCCGTGAATATAACAAGTATGTATTTTTCTTTGCAATATAATCAAATGTGTATTTTACATCATCGGCCGTTACAGGTTTTCCGTCATGCCATTCAGCCGTGTGAAGATAAAACGTTATCTCTTTTCCGTCGGGTGAAATATCCCACGATTCGGCCAAATCGGGTATAATATTTTTTGATGCGTCCAATTTGACCAACCGATTGAATATATTTTGGAAAATCGGATACCCGTTGTCATCGGGCAAGCTGTCCGGATTCCAACTCATCGGATCTCCGCCTGCTCCTACAATGAGGGTAGTTTTTTCCGTTGTTTTTCCACCGGTTCCCATTTCTGCCTCATCCTTACTGCATGAAATTACCAATACAGTAACCATCAAGACCGCTGCCATAAGCAGCATTGCAATTCTTTTTTTCATTTTCTTCTCTCCTATTGTTTATAATTTATGACAAGCAGCAATGTGCCCTTCATACAATTTTTTAGTATCCGGATAAGAACCGAAACATTCATCCGTCGCCATAAAACACCTCGGTGCAAAATAACACATATCTTTCGGGTCAATCGGAGTTGGCGGCTCTCCTTGTATAAAAATTTTTTCGGTTTTTTCCGTAGGGTCGGACGAACCGCAGTTTGATATTAAAACTTTTGTATACGGATGTTTGGGATTTTTGATTATATCATCAGCATCTCCATATTCTACAATTCGCCCTAAGTACATAACAGCAATTTTATCCGAAATATACCGAGTTAAACTTATATCATGGCTGATAAAGACAATAGTTGCATTATATTGCTTTTTTAAATTAAGAAGCATATTTATAATATCTGCCCTAACCGATACATCCAGCATTGAAACGGGTTCATCGGCAATTATAAATTGCGGTTTTAATAGCATTGCGCGTATAATCGAAATTCTTTGTAATTGGCCGCCAGATAATTGATGCGGATATCGTTTTAAAAAATCGGCAGCAGGATGTAAGCCTCCGTTTTCCAATTCCGTTATGAGAATCTTTTTTCTTTCAGCATCATTTTCTGCAATATTGTGTATTTTTAACGGACGCAACAATATTTCTTCTATGGTATTTTTCGGTGTAAAGGAATCATACGGGTTTTGAAATATAATTTGCACTAATCTTCTAAAACCTTTAGAGTCGTTTTTCATTATCTGCTTTGTTGAAAGTCCGTCTATATATACATCACCGTCCGTCGGTTCTTCCAAGCGGCTTAATATTCTTCCTAATGTAGATTTTCCGCAGCCGCTTTCGCCGATTAAACCCAGAATTTCTCCTTGTTTTAATTCCAAGTTGATATTATCAAGAGCTTTAACAAATGAACGGCTTTTTGTAAATAATGATTTTCCTTTTTTTACCGGATAAAATTTTTTTATATTTTGAATACTGATAAATTCTTTCATTTTGCCGCCTCCTCATAAAGATGACAATACACATCCCCGTCTTTAAATTCGGTTTTCTGAGGTTTATGGGATTTGCATATATCCATTGCATTCTTACAACGCGGAGCAAAAATGCATCCTTTGTATTGCTGCGATAAATCGGGAATAAACCCTTCTATGGATTTAAGCGGTTTTTTTTCTCCGTACAAGGAGGGAAAGGATTCTATAAGCGCTTTGGTATAAGGATGTTTCGGATATTTTAAAACGGTTTCCGTAGCTCCTATTTCCATTAATTCTCCTGCATACATAATTCCTACTTTATTACATGATTGCGAAACAACACTTATATCATGAGTAATCATAATACGAGTCATATTCATTTCGGTTTCGAGCTTAACTATTTCATCCAATATTTGTCCCTGTGTAACCGTGTCCAGAGCCGTCGTAGCTTCATCTAAAATTAAAAGTTTAGGCGAAAACAATAGACTGATTGCAATCGATATGCGCTGCAGCATTCCGCCGCTTAGCTCATGAGGATATAAATTATAAACACGGCTGGAAAGATTAACCAGTGAAAATAAATATAATGCCCTCTCTTTAATTTTCTGGGACGGAGTGTCTGGATAATGTACGCGGTAAATGTCTTCTATTTGTACGCTGATTCTATGTACAGGACTTAATGCATTCATTGATTTTTGAAACACAACAGAGATTTCTTTCCATCGCAGTTCGTTATATTGCCGGTCGGTTAATTCCAATAAATTTTTTTTATCGAATTCGACGCATCCTGTAATAGCTGTACTGCGGGCGGGTAATAACTTTAAAAGCCCCATAGCTAATGTGGATTTTCCGGAACCGGATTCACCTACAATTCCCAGCGAATCTCCTTGATTCAGCATAAACGAAATATCTTTTACCGCATACACGCTTTTATGTTTGTTTCTATATGTGATGTTTATTTTTTCTACATTTAAAACGGTTTCCATGTTTACCTGCCTCCGCTTGATATGTTTTTCGGGTTTAGGATGTGATTTAATCCGTCACCTAAAAGATAAAATGTAGTTACCGTTACTACGATCCCTATCCCTGCAAATGTCGATATCCACCATGCGGTTGTGATATATGGCTTTCCCTGATATATCATTTGTCCCCACGAGATAATATTCGGATCTCCCAATCCTAGAAAAGAAAGGCCCGCTTCCGTTAAAATAGCATTGGACATTCCTACCGTAGTATTTGCAATCACAGGAAAAATGCCGTTAGGAATAATATATTTAAATAAAATTTGTCTGTTGTTTTCTCCGAGAGCTTTTGCCGACTTAACATATGTGCGTTCCCGTATTGAAAGGGCTTGAGCCCGCATTAGTTTTGCATTACTCGGCCATGTTGTTATTCCGATAACTACCATGACGTTATAAATGCTGCTCCCGAAAAGAGCTATAATCAATAGAATCAAAAAGAAGGTGGGGAGCATCATAAAAATATTTATACATTCGGATATTATTTGATCTACCTTGCCTCCAAAAAATCCTGCTATCCCTCCGATTATTACACCTAGGATTCCCGATATTAAGGCTGAAATGATAGCAACTTTTAATGATGTCGCTGTGCCGTAAATAATCATACTGAAAACGTCTTGTCCCATATGGTTGGTTCCTAAAATATGTCCGTTTTTTCCTAAGCCGGATAGAATATCATTCCCGTATTCATAGGGATTAAAATTTGCAATTTGAGGAGCAAACGATATGATTATCAGCAATATTAAAAGACAGATAAGTCCCAGCCTCATTTGCTTGTCAGAATAAGCCGCTTTACAAAGTTCCCGTATTTTTTCGATTTTCATAATTCATCCCCTTAATATCTGATTCTGGGATCTACTATTGCATACACAATATCTACAACCATCATCATAACAGCAATTGCAATACTCATAATGAGATAAATACCCATTAAAACGGGATAATCTCTTTGATTAATGGCATTTAATACAAGCCTTCCCGTTCCCGGCCATGCAAAAACAATTTCGATAAGAGCTACACCTGTAATTAAATATGCCAACGATATGCCGAAAACGGTAATTGTAGGTAAAATCGCATTTTTAAAAATATATTTTCTAAAAATCTTTTTTTCATTCATACCCGCAGCTCTTAATGTCATAATAAAATCTTCATTTGTTACCTGTAGAACCGAAGACTTCGCAATTCGAAAATACAACGGAAGCTCTATCAAGACTAAAGTTGTTATAGGTAAAATTAGGTGGATAATTACATCTTTTATATATTTAATTCCGGTATATCCTGCTCTGGGATCGGTCATTCCGAATGTCGGCAGCCATTTCAATTTTGTAGAAAATAAAATAATCAGCATTAATGCCAGCCAAAAAGACGGTAAAGCGTTTAAAACATAGTTTATACCCGATAAGCTTACATCAATAAAACCTCCTTCTTTCCGAGCAGCGACTATTCCCATAGCCGTACCAAGAAGAAGCGATATAACTGCAGCTGTAAGTACAAGAAGGATTGTAGGCCCTATTTTCTCTAAAATCATTTTTGAAACGGGTTTATTGTATATAATTGAAATTCCTAAATCTCCTGTTGAAATATTTTTTAAATATCGGAAATATTGCTCATATAGAGGCTTGTTTAAGCCATATTTTTCTTCAAGAGCTTTAGTTTGCTCAATATTATCGGTTTCTTTTCCCATCATAGTCTTAATGGGATTGCCGGGGGCAATATTAATAATTATAAAATTAATGGTAAAAACGACAATAATCGTTATAAAAGCTGAAAAACTCCTTTTCAAAATATACTTTTTCATTAAGCCACCTACTCATAAAAAAATCTTAAAACAATCACATTCCTATAATGCATAGTGAACATGTTCACTTTAAGAAAAGTATAACACGGTTTTAAATGGCTGTCAACAAAAAAAATAAAAATATTGCTTTTTTTCCTAAATTATTATACAATGTTAGCTAATGTCAAACGTATATCAAATTATTGGAGAATCTCAGAAAAAATGCCTAAATCCACTTTTTTAAAATTATCCGATGAACGGAAAGAAAAATTACGTAAAACTATATATAATATGTTTATAAAAAAAGATTATGAATCTATTTCGATAAGAGATTTAGTAAAAGAGATGGACATATCAATAGGGAGTTTTTATAAATATTTTGATGATAAGGCGGAAATGTACCTATTTTTCTTCTCTGAGATAGAAAAAAAAATTTTTGAAGAGGAAAAAAGGCGGAATGCGTCTTTTTTTTACCCGGCGAAACTGCTTGATCTGCATGAAATTTTGACGCAGGAAGAGATAGATTTCAGTACTTCATGGTTGAATGTTCCCGAAGACGTACTGTACAAATTTTATTTTAGAGGGCATGCAAAGCAGCTTTACCGCTCAATTCTTGATGAGCTTACCGAAATGCAGCAAAAGGCGCAGCTTAATCCGAATATTAAGGCAAATATAGCTTACCACATAATAATTACCTCAATGTTCAGTTTTATGTTATACATAAAAGAGAATAAAATCACGGATAAGGAAGATTTCTTTAGTAGAAAAACAACTTATTATCAAACGGTAATTTTACCGGGTATATTATCCGAAAAATACTATAAGCAAAAATATTCTAAAAATGCAATAAAAAGTGAGATTATATTATAAAAATATCTCAAACTACCGTAATGAGTTTTTAAACGAAACTGCTCAAACATAACAATAAAATTTTATATATTTACCTCAACTACTTGTAATTTTTTTTAATAAATATTAATATATTATAATAAATATAGAGTGTCTCAATCTAAACTATTTTTGGAGTATGATTATGAACAATTTGCCTAAGGGCTTTGACAGCTTGGCTGAAGCTCAGCAGAAAAAATTTTTAGCTTTAAAAAGTTTAAAAGATGGAGGCGGCAAGGTTATCGGCCTTTACTGTTCCTATGTACCTACCGAACTTGTATATGCAGCCGGGGCCGTTCCCGTTTCTTTATGTGCAACAAGTGAAAAGCCCATAAGTGCAGCCGAGAGAGATTTACCTAAGAACCTATGTCCTCTTATAAAAGCTTCTTACGGACATGCCATAACCGACACCTGTCCGTTCTTTTATTTTTCTGATTTTATTGTGGGAGAAACTACCTGTGACGGCAAAAAAAAGATGTTCGAACTTTTAAACGATATAAAGCCGACCTATGTGATGCATCTTCCTCAAAATAACCTTGATCCGAAGGCATACCCCTTTTGGGCTGATGAGGTAAAAAAGCTAAAAGAAAGAATCGAGGAATTTTATAACATAACAATAACCGAAGACGATTTAAGACAGGCTATAAAGGACTGCAATCAGGAAAGAAGAAACCTTGTAAATTTCTTTGAACTTTCAGCCCTAGACCCTTCTCCTGTTTCAGGCTTGGAACAGTTTAATGTAAAAGAAGCCTTCGGTTTTCAATACGATATACAGCAGAAAAATGCCGAGATAGTAAAACGCACAAAAGAATTAAAAGAATATTGGGAAAAGAATTTAAAAGGCACAAGGGATGAACGGCCGAGGATTTTAGTTACGGGCTGCCCCTTGGGAGGCGTAAAAGAAAAAATTTTGGCACAGATTGAAAAACTGGGAGCTGTAATCGTAGGTTATGACAGCTGTTCGGGTTTACGCACCCACATGGAATTTGTAGACGAAGACCCAGCAAGAGATCCGATTGAGGCTATTGCCGAAAAGTATCTTAAAACAAACTGTTCCGTTATGAGTCCAAATCCCGGAAGGCTCAAGGATTTGGATTATCTTTTAGATCACTACAAGGCTGATGCCGTAATCGAATGTACCTTGGTTGCCTGCCACACCTTCAACCTTGAAGCTCATACTGTCGGAAAACACATCATGCAAAAAGGACTTCCCTATATTCACATAGAATCGGATTATTCGCAAGAAGATGCGGGACAATTTGCAACAAGACTTGAAGCCTTTTTGGAAGTTGTTTCAGAAAGGAAAAAACTAAAATGAATTATATAATTACCTTTGGAACGACAACAGCAGCAATTCAATGCGACTCGATGATAAAGGCTGACCCTATAAATGCAAAGCTGGTTCCAATACCGGGCTTTTTAAAAGCCGGCTGCGGTTTTGCATGTCTTTTTCAAAATGCGCAAAAGGAAGAAGTTGAAAGCTGGATAGGCAAAAATAATATCAGTTATGAGACTTTGATTGAAGTAATATACGAAAATGGACTTATAAGTCCTAAAGCATAAAAAGAAACGCCGTACAAGAATTATTCTTTACGGCGTTCCCTAAAAAATCAGCAAAATTTATTTCTTTCGGGATTAAAAATTTTTTCACTTTCCCAAAATTTACTTATTTTAATGCCTTCTTCTTCGATTATCTCCTTAATTTTATCCGTGTCGGAAAAATCATAATAGAGAATACTTACTCCGCAGCAAGCTTCAGCTTCCCTGGGAGTAGGAGCCATTGTACACTTTATGCCTTCTTTTTTTATAAGACCGTAAAGCTTAAGAGCTGTTTTTGAATCGGGCAAAAAAACATAATAATTTTTCATCATCTTAACATTTCTATAAAAGCACCGATACGGGTTTTTAGCTGCTCTGCATCTTCATCGGTATAATCCGTTTCAATGCCTAAGCAGGGAATATTATGTTCGCGTAAAACCTTTTCGACAAAATATCCTTCCGTATCATAGATATTACAGAATTTTAAATTTAAATCGATAACGCCGTCTGCCTTATATTCTTTTGCAAGCCGGATAATATCATCGATTCTTTCTTTATTTGGGGTAAAACAAGCACAGTTTATATGTCCCAAATACCTTTTTGTTAAGTTATTAACCATTTCATCAATTGTGGTTCCCGTTTCATCAACCAAAGCCTCACAGTATCTTATTCCGGTACACATCTCTTCACAAACAACAGCTCCTCCCGTAGTTTCGATTATGTGATGAATTTTCCAGTTTGGAATTGAAAGCGGAGTTCCCGTCAAAAGGATTCTCTTTGTTCCTTTTTTAAAGACGGAAACATTTTGCTTTTTTCGTGTTTCAAGTTCATCACAGAGCTTGTTTACCATTGTTACAAAACGGGTAGGATCATCGTAAAAGGCAATCTGATGAATCAATAAAACATCTTTACCGGAAATAGGAATGTTTTCCAGCTTTCTAAAATTATTCAATCTTTGCAAGGCCTTTCTTTTGTTGTTTACAATTTCGATTGCCTTTTTTAAAGATTCGGGTGTAACGGTGTTTCCTGTAAGTTCCTCAAGTTTTTTGATGTAGCCCTTAATTTCGCAAGCCCATTTTTCAAAATCCTGAGGCCTTTTCATCTGGGGAATGTCCATAATATGCATGGGTGCATCTTCTGCCAAAATTTCCCAAGCCTTCTTTTTTCCGTCACAGGTTGTTTCACCGACAAACAAGTCACATATTCTAAAGAAAGGACAGGTCTTTCCAAAGCGGGCTCCTAGTGAGGCCTTGATTAACGGACAAGTTGCCGTAGGTAAAAATTTTTCACCGTCGGGGACCCAAAATTGTGACCCGCTGCAAAGGCCCGTTGCAATGGCTCCTGCCGCAATTACTACTTCATCAGGAACATGAATACAAAAGGAACCTACAACCTTTCCTCCTTCCTTTTGAAAATCCACAAGTTCTTGCGGACGAATACCGTGAATGTCTGCTACAACCATGTTGAAAAAATCCATTCCCTCAGGTCTGTTTTCTTGAGCCAAGTAGACATCTCCAAATGCGCCGGGCAAGGCCTCGCATAACAAGTCGTGGGTTTTAACATCCATACCCAGATCTTCCCACATTTTTCTGTAATCTGCCATTTTAATCCTCCTGGTACATTACGTTCATATTATATTTATACGGACAATATTTATATCCGTAATCAGCATTGTTCCAGCCTCGGCAAAGGCGTATAACTCTATTTTCTTTCGGATTAATATAAGCTTCTTTTTTTACCTCCTTTAAAATTGTTTTATATGAACCTCTCGGGCAGAGAGCAATAATTTTTTGAATTATATTTTTTTCGGTTTTAAATTTTATGCTGTTACAAATATCGTCAAAATATTTTTTTCTTCTTTCAAGGTCTAAAATATAAGGCGTATAATAACGCAGTAAAAAAGCTTCTTCAGCACTGAGGTCTGAATACTCATCTATTTTTTTTAAAACACTTTCAATGTAATCTAAAATTTCTTTTGCTTTTAGGTATTTTAAATTATCAAACTTTTTTCCGTAAACTTCCTGTATGTTTTTTTCCAATTCGGATTTGCCTTTATATAAAATAACCTTTTTATCGGTGTTTTCTTTTAGCTTATTAAAAAAATGGGTACAGGTATTTTCTATTAAATACATGCTGCACGAAAAAAGAATGGGACACTTATCTGTTTTTAAGTAAATTACGGAACTTTTTATAACATCGCATACATTTTCCATATCACCGAATTTAAAAATTGCAGAATCGGTTCCTTCGCAGGGTACGGGCAATAGGCCGTAAGCATAGAGGATATCGAGAGGTAAATCCTCTCCGAAGATTCCTATAACATTTGCTGAGGATAAATAATTTTCGGCAGCTTCGACGTATGCCTCACGTCTAAGATTTTCCAAAAATGAAATATCTATCATGATAATATACAGGCTCCTATTGCTCCGGCAAAGACCCCCAAGTCATCCGATAACACGGAGGCTTCAAGTTTTTTTGAGATTTCTTCTATTATATAATCGTTTGAACTAAAGCCGCCGGTTAAAAAATATAGATCGGAGCGCGGTTTTCTGTTTGCTAACGAAACTACTTTTGAAACTATTTGATTGATAACGCCCCTTGCAATATCTTCGCGGGGGCTTCCCTTTCCCATGAGGGAGGTTACTTCAGATTCGGCAAAGACAGTACATACGGAAGAAAGATTTAAATCCTTTCCGCGCGCTGCGTACTCGCTTATTTCCTGTAAGCTCAAGCCCAGCCTGTTTGCCATTAACTCCAAAAATTTACCCGTACCGGCCGAACACTTATCGTTCATGATAAAGTCAATTACAAGCCCGTCCTTTACAAGAATGACTTTTGTATCCTGCCCGCCGATATCAATTACGGTTACATCTTTTTTTGCCAAAAAGTGAGCCCCCTTTCCGTGGCAGGAAATTTCGGTTAAGGTTTTGTCAGCAAAAGGAACGCTCACTCTTCCATAACCTGTGGCGGTTATTTTAAAGTCCTTATTTTGCAAGGTCTCCTTTATCCAGTCCAAGACAGCCTCTCCCGTTTCCTTGCTGTTCCACCCGCTGGGTATACGGTTTTTATAAAGGATATTTTTTTTATTTTCATCCATAATGACGGTCTTGGTTGCCGTTGAACCGATATCAATTCCTATGTAGTGCATACTCACAAGTTCTCCGTGTGGTACCTATAATCCTACATAAAAAATAAAAAGTCAATAGATATATTAGGAATTTTATTAATTTATTAAAATTTATATTGACTCTTTTACAATATCATAGTATCTTGAAATATCTAATTATAATTTTGGAGGGCAAAATGAAAAAAATTATTTTTGCTGCACTATTTTTATTGCTTGCAAGTACCCTTGTGTTTGCAGCCGGTTCTTCCGAAAAAGAATCAAAGGATCTTTCGGGAAAAACATTGAACGTGGTTGCAACAAGTGCTTACAAGGAGCTCTTTGATGCATTTACTGCAAAGACAAACGTAAAGGTTGAATTTCTTTCTATGTCAAGCGGAGAGGTTTTAGCAAGAACAAGGGCAGAAGGAAAGTCCATGGCCGATGTTTGGTTCGGAGGCGGACTTGATGCCTTTATGGCAGCAAAGGCCGACGGACTTTTGGAAAACTATGTTTCTCCCAACTCAAAGGATATTCCGGCTCAATATAAGGACACTGACGGAGCTTGGATTGCAAAAGGAATTACCGTTGTAGGCTTTATCGGAAACAAGGATGTCTTAGCCGAGAAAAAACTTCCCATGCCCAAAACCTGGGCAGAGCTTGCAGACCCCAAATACAAGGGCGAAGTTATTATGAGCGATCCTGCAATTTCGGGTACAAACTACGGAGCGGTAAAAGGCTTACTCGATCTTTTCGGCGAAGAAAAAGGCTGGGATTATTGGAAAAAAATAAACGCCAATATTCCGTTCTTGGGAAAGAGAGGAAAGGATCCGCAAGAAAAAACGGCTCAAGGCGAATTTGCAGTTGGCATTATTCCTGCCGATGGAAAAGCTTTTAAACTTGCCGACGATAAAAACCTAACTGTGGTATATCCCGAAGACGGAATTCCGTGGGTACCGGAAGGAACTGCAATCTTTAAATCATGTCCGAATCTCGATGCGGCAAAGGCTTTTATCGACTTTATGCTTACAAAAGAAGCTCAGGAAATTATTGCAAGGCTTGACGGAAAAGATTCCGCTCAAATTGTAAAGCCTGGTGTTAAGGGGCTTTCATTAGGCTTACCTAAAGATAAGCTTATAAAGGAAGATTTAAGCAGCTTCGGAAAAGACAGACAAAGAATCTTAGATAAATTTGCTTCGTTAAGATCGAAAAACTAAAACAAAGGCTAATCACCGGTTTAATATAAAAATCGGTGATTAGTTTTTTAGTATACATTATAAATTTTATCTGTTAAAATAATCGAAACACAATTCTTAGTTTTGATATATTGTTTTTCACTTTCATTATGAGAGATATAAAAAACGATTTTACCTTTTTCAACCTTATCAAAAAGTATATCGATGAGGTTTTTTTTATTTTTAATATCCAAATGAGCGGAGATTTCATCAATAAGATAAATATCTTTATCAGAGAATTCAATACGCAATAGTTCAATTAATAACTTTTCACCGGAACTCAAATTTTCTGAAGCCCAGTCAAATTTTCTTTTAAAGCCTCCCAATTGTTTTACTATATCCTGTATTTTTTCATTTTTACAATTAATTATTAAATCTTTATCAATATTAGAAGATAACATAATATTTTCCAAAACCGTTCCTGAAATAATTAAGGCTTCAGGACTATGATACGAAACAGAAGAATTTGTATTATCCTTACGGAGAATCGTTTTACTTTCTTCCTGCGTATTTATTTTTATATTTAAAATTCCTGCAAAATTTTTAAGCAAACTTGATTTACCTATTCCATTAGCCCCTTCAATTAAATAAAATGCAGGCTTATTAAAATAGAGTTCATATTCACTTTTTGAAAATAAAATGCCGTTTTCAGCCGTATTTTCTTTATACCCATTTAAAAATAAAAATATTTTTTGTATTGAGGCTCTTTTTGAGCTTATAAGAATAATGGAATTCAAAATATTTGAAACGGGAGCAAAGATATTGCCAATCATCAATTGAATAGCTAAAAAGCTTCCTATTGAAGGAGCGGCAGATTTGTTTTCAATCACAAAAAAGAAGGCTGCAATTACTTGTGTAAGGATGGTAATAAGTCTTAAAATATTTTTTCCAAATTGTTCGGCCCTTGCAGCTTGTGCAGAAATACTATAAAAGCCCTTATTAAGCACACCGAATTCTTTTTGCATATATTCATTGTGTTTATTTGCATAAATATAAGAATATCGCTCATGGATATAAACAATAAAATCCTGTTTTTCTTTTAATTTCTCTCTGCTTATTTTACTAAGTACCGAATTCTTTTTTGAAATAACCAAGGCTATTATAATATTTGTAAAAGAAGCTATTATACATAATAAAAATATATTTAAAGATTCTATTTTAATATAGCGTAAAGCAAAAGTTAAAAATAAAATTTCTACAATTAACTTAGGATAAAATTGCGTTATATATGCGAAAAAAGAATTTATATCATTATTCAAAAGTGTAATAATTTCTCCCGATGAATAACTTATACTTTTGGCAGGTTTCTCCGTTTGATATTTATAAAATATCGTATCGGATATAAAATAATATATTTTTTCAAGTAAACGAGTTAAAACCGAAATAGACAATATACAAAAGATAAAATCACAACAGAAAAAAGTTATGAGAAAGAGATAATCAGATAATTTAATATTCGGCAAATTAAACAGTTTATCTATAAATTGTTTAACCATAATAGGTTCAAAATAAATAAGTAAATTTTGCAAACCTAATAGGATAAATATCCATAGATCATAAAAACATATTTTTTTATAAAATACCTTTCTTCGATGCATTTATCTTGATTTTAGATTTTTTTATAATTTTTTTCAAGCTATAGCCGTATTTTTACTTATTTTTCTAAGCCGTTTTAACTCTTTTTTTATTTCTTTTGCACAAGGATGATTATTATCCCTAATATTTAAAACTCTCAAATGTTCTTGTAATAACTGCTTTTCAATATCGGTCAACTCATTTTTTGCATCAGTAGATTTTATCGGATTATCATTAAAAAAATATTCCACTTCCAATTTATCAATAAAATTATCCGTAGCTTCTTTATCATACTGATTATGAGCAACTATACTGGCTATACTTTGTCTAAGCGTTGATAATGTTCCATATTTTACACTGCTTTCCGTATGTTTATCATTGACATGCCAATTTAATCTATCTCTAATAGATTCTTTTACGGCAATACCGACATATATGCAAAACATTCCCGACTTTGTTTCAATTGATGATTTTACATCATCAAATTTGACATTAAGTTCGGTTAAGATAATATCCAATTCAGTTCGTTTTGCCCACCATTTATAATATCCCGGTACTTTTTTTATCTTTTGTAAATTTTCTTTATTTCTTAATTCTATCGCTTTTACTATCATGAGGCTTTCCATTCCTATATTCGTTTTTTTTATCCAAATCAATACAATTACTATTTTTATACCTAAAAACAACACAGTTTAAATGAGGCATTAAATGCTCATAGTATGATTTACCGCCAAAAATATAGAATATATCGTTTTTTAACTCATACTTTGATTTTAATTTATTCAACACATCTTCCGCCCATTTCTTTTTATATTCTGTCGATTGTTTTCCCAAATAAAGGTTATAATATGAAATATATTCATCTTTATCTAATAGTCCGTATTTTCCTGATAGAATATACCATTCTTCACATTTGTACTTTTTTAATCCCTCTTCTTTTGAAAGAATAAAAGTGTGTCCCTTATATATATCTTTCGCCAAATATTTTTCGGCAGGGCTATTTTTTCCTAATTTAGTACTGCTGCAAGCAATTAACCCAATTATTTTACCCATAATTTATCTCCTTTCATACCAATAACAGGTATCTTTTTTTAAAGTCTTTCCATCCTTGTGATATTCAAGTTCTACCCATTTACCGATTTCTTCTCCATCAATTTTTATCTCAAGATATACTTTCTCACCGGCAAATAATGATGCCGTTACGATACTAGAAAGAAAAATAAATATTGCAAAAGATAAAAATTTTTGTATCTTAATTTTGACAATCATAATTACCCCTCCTATAATTGGACCCCGAATAGCTCATTTTTACTACCGCATTTTGGACAGACTCTATCAGAAACTTCTATATTTTCACCGCAAGAAGAGCATGATACCATTGGAGTTTCATCTTGATTTATTTTTATATTATCGCTTCTCTCCGTACTATTTATTCTTTCTACAAGAGTAAGAGCTTCGGTTTTTCCTTTTGCAGGTAAATTTTCGCATAATATGTCATATATTTTAAACAATATCACAAAAAAAGGTATTATTGCAGATTCTATTAAAAAGGCTATGACAATAAATATGAGGCCGCCTAAAAAACTATATAAAAATTCGCCGCTGCCGATGATTTTATTTGCAAAAAAATAACCTAGTATAGCCCCTACGATACCTGCTTGTATCAAAAAAAACCATGCAAAAATTTCCATTAAATATGTATAACATTTCACAAGTAGTTTTGTAAGCATCATATTTCTCCTTACATTATAAATACAGTTTACTCAAGCATAAATTTCATCGGAAAAAATCCTTTCGGTTTTAATCCGTGTTTTATCCACATTTTCCTTGATGACAATTGACAGTCTAATAAGGCATTTACTATATTGTCTTCCGTATCCGTATTTATCGGTTTTGCACTAGCACCCATTTCAAATACGGTAGATAAAAATCGGTCGTCGGCAAACCTTAATAAAAACACCCCGTTAGAAAAATAAAACCATATATCATAACCTGTAAAATTCGGTTTAGAGAGTTTCATTATCCTCAGCTCCCATTTGTTTTGCTGTTTATATGATTCATCATATATCATCCATTCATACGCACAATGTGACGAATTTTTAAGATAGGCATTCATTTTTTCTTTCATTAACGCAATGATTTTAGCTTCCGTAATTTTATTATCATTCCGTGTAGAAAATATTTGCTCATACTTAGTCTTATCTTGAGTATAAGAAAAATCTTCTTCTTCCCACCAGTTTTGTTCAGCAAAAAGAGAAATGCTGAATAGAATTAAAAATATCGAACACGTAATTTTTTTGTATACACTCATGGTAATACTCCTTCATCATTAAACTAGTATTAAAAAATCAATAGATATATTATTTATTGTTTTTCAATCTTTACAATTTTATTGTATTTAATATAAGCGTCTACTGTCATTCCTTCTTTAGTCAATCTTCTGGTATATCCTTGTTTCTCATAATATTTTTCGTTTTCGAGTGCTTGCGAAAGGCTAATCTGCCTTCCTTTTGCATCATAATATGTAAGATGTTTCAAATCGAAAACGTAAGCGATCTCTGTTTCAGTAGTTGCCTTTTGAGTTGATGAAACATCCACTCGCCAAATATTATAATGGTAAAAGGGAATATTACTGGGAGGTTCTTTTACATATGGGTTTCCGCCATGATATATGTATTCACTGCTTTTTGTGTACATAAAATACCAGCTGCCGACAGGTGTATTATTAAAACGGGCATCCTGCTCACTTGTAGAAACAGCTTTAAGTCTTTTAACTTCATACCAGAACCGATTAAGTTCATTTTTTATAATGGCATTATCATTACTATGCCTCGGCATGATTACTTTCCCAAAAGAAGATGTGCCTCCTGAATAATGACTCCGTCCATTTAGAACAAGGCATCCGTCATTATATTCAACAAAATCCAAAGAAAAAACACATTGCGGTGTTCCCTTTTTATACATATTTACGGTTGTTTTATCCATATAGAGCGTATCTATTTGGTTACAGAATCTTATTACTTTATCATATTCTGTTTTGTTGGATAATTCTACGCCATGGTCTCCAAAATATTTTATCAAATCATTTTCGGTTTTACCAACAAAATATTGTTCTCCATGCATCCATATCCCTAAACTTGCACAAGAAGTACATACTAGTAGAAGGAGGCAGTATACAAGTATTACAGTTATTCCCTTTTTCATATCAAACTCCTTTTATCGCAATTATTTTCTTAGTTTATTACGGGCAGCTTTTCTATCTTCTTCCGTAAATAAATCGTGCCACTGTTCTTCAAGGACAATGCTTTCCATTGTCAGTTCAGGATGCCCCAATTCATGAAGTTTAAGAAAACCGCCTTGAGGTCTTGGATCATGGATAAGCCTTTTTATCGCTTGTATTGTTCCATAGTCGTTTCTCATTTGCATAAAATAA
This sequence comes from Treponema denticola ATCC 35405, assembly GCF_000008185.1. NCBI lineage: Bacteria > Pseudomonadati > Spirochaetota > Spirochaetia > Treponematales > Treponemataceae > Treponema > Treponema denticola. The sequence continues at coordinate 432,368 of NC_002967.9, read as the reverse complement.
GTCGGCTTATATCCCAAGCTGTTCATCTTTTTTATGGCGCCATCAATGTATGTTTCAAAGTCCATATATCATACCTCCTACCATTGCACCAATTATTAAAATTAATGCACAAACCATCGAAATCGATCTTTTTTGTTTCATTTTAATCCTTCCTTTTTGAGATCTAATTTTATAAATAAAATTATTTTTATAAGAAAAACAATAATGTAAAAAGTTATTCGTTAGAGATATTATAGTTAATAGAGAAAATGGGGGGGTAAACTAAGGCTAACATTTTTCTCTACTTTTTTAATAAGCAAATTTGAGTTTTGAGAAAAATAAAATTGAAAACAATCTAAAAATTGCTCAAGCATATATTTATATTAAGCCAAAACCTAGAATCTGTCAAGCCTGAGTAAAACGGGTTTCCTATATCAATCACCTAAAATTTATTCCATATCATATACTAGTAAATTTATTAAAAATAATATAGACTTATAGGATAATTTAATGAAACAACAGCTTAAAAAAAATTATAACGGCCTCATCGACTATATCCTCATACTAAGCTTAATTTTAAGTATTTTTATATTTATAGCTATGCCTTTTTTTTATGTATTTAAAGAAAGCCTTGTTATAAACGGAAGCCTTAGCTTTGAGCTTTTTGAAGATGTGTTTAAAAATCATCTTCATCTTTTAAAAAATTCCTTATCGGTAGGATTTTATACGACGGTTTTAACGGCAATCGCAGGGATAAGCACGGCCTTGTTTTCTTATCTGATGCCTAAAAAAATAAAACGCCTGATTTTTTTAATTTTAGCTGTAACGATGATAAGCCCGCCCTTTGTAACAGCCCTCAGTTATATAAACCTTTTTGGAAGGAGGGGGCTTGTTTCTTATTATCTTTTAGGTATTTCAAAAAGTCCATACGGAATTACCGGCATTGTGCTGATGCAGTCTTTAAGTAATTTTTCTTTAGCGGCTTTAATTTTAATTGGTTTTTTAAATAATTTGGATAGGTCGCAATTGGATAGTGCCCGCAACCTCGGAGCAAAGACAGACCGCCTGATTATCGATATAATTCTTCCCTTTCTTTTTCCTGCAATCAAATCGGTTATGCTCTTAACTTTTTTGCGAAGTTTGTCGGATTTCGGAACGCCCGTAATCATAGGAGGCTCTTTTAATGTGCTTGCAACCGAAAGCTATTTTGCAGTAATAGCTCAAGGCAACTTAGGTAAGGCTTCCGCAATAAATGTACTTCTTTTAATTCCTGCAATTATTATTTTTATTCTTTATCAAAAAAGTTTTAAAAATATTTCCATCTCTTCACACGGTACGGCCACGTCGGAAATTGAAATAAAAAGACAGGGAATTCTTTTTTATCTTATAAGCATAATTGCCGTTTTCTTTTTATTATGGATAAGCATTCAATATTCTTCTATTATATTATCCGCATTTACAAAAATGAAAAAGGGGAAAATGATTTTTACCTTTGCAAATATTTTAGAAACAAGAGATCATATTACAAGCACGGTTATAAGGAGCATAGTTTACAGTCTTATCGCTGCAGGCGGAGGCAGCATAATCGGTTTGCTTATCGCTTATTATAAACAAATAAGAAAAATAAAGATAATGCAGGCTGTAGATTTTGCCGCAACTCTTCCCTATATAATTCCGGGAACTTTTTTCGGGCTCGGTTATTTATTGGCCTTTAATTCAAAACCATTAATGCTTACAGGAACGGCAGCAATAGTTGTTTTAAATATACTATTTAAACAGCTGCCATTTTCTACAAAGATAGGAAATGCGGCAATGGAAGAAATAAACATCGACACTTTAAATTCAATCAGAGATTTAGGCGGTAAAAGAATAAATGAAATTACCGATGCCGTTATTCCTTTAAGTAAAAATGCTTTGGGCGTTTCTTTTATCAACGGATTTACAACGACGATGACTACAATAGGTTCAATTATTTTTTTAGTATACCCGAGTCAAAAAGTTTTAACCCTTGTTATGTTCGATGTAATTCAAAGCGGTTATTATGAAATAGGTTCCGTAATTGCCTTGCTTATAATTATAATTTGTTTAATTGTAAATTTAATTTACTTTTTAGTTTTAAAGAAAAAATAATTTTTAAAAGGCCGGAGGTTTTATGTATTTGGAATTAACAAACCTAACAAAAACATATAAAGAAAAAAATGCGGTAAAAAATATAAGCTTTAACCTTGAAAAAGGAAAGCTCCTCTGTCTTTTAGGACCGTCCGGCTGCGGAAAAAGTACGGTATTAAAATCGATAGGAGGTTTTTTAAAACCTGACAGCGGAAAAATAATTCTTGACGGCAAAGAAATTACAAATGACCCGCCTGAAAATAGAAATGTTTCTACCGTTTTTCAATCCTATGGGCTTTTTCCTCACATGAATGTTTTATCGAATATTATTTACGGTTTAAAATTTAAAAAGATGCCTAAGGCTGAACGAGTTGAAGCCGGAATGAAGATGATAAAAACAATGGGCTTATCTGGTTATGAAAAAAAACACATAAGCGAACTTTCAGGCGGAGAACAGCAGAGGGTTGCTCTTGCACGCAGTTTGATTATAAGGCCTAAGCTTCTTTTGTTGGACGAACCTTTAAGCAACTTGGATGCAAAGCTTAGAATCAATATGCGTAAAGAAATAAAACAAATTCAAAAAGAATTTAATATCACTACAATTTTTGTTACCCATGATCAAAGCGAAGCATTTGAAATTGCCGATAAAATTATTTTGATGAATAATGGAGAAATTATTCAGGAAGGAACGGCTGAATCTCTTTATAATCAACCTGCAAGCGAATTTGCTCTTGACTTTATCGGTACAAACAATAAAATAGAAAATTCATATATCAGGCCTGAAAAGATAAAAGTATTTAAATCTTTACCGGAAGAAAATATGGGAAATTTTGAAGAAGCCCAAATTATCAATATTATTTTTAAGGGCGAAATAATAGAACTCTTTCTTAAAACTAAAGAAAAAGAATTAAAGGCCATTGTTTTAAACAATGACTGCAATTATCAAAAGAATGAAAGAGTTTATATTACCTATATTAAGGAGAATTTAAATTGAAGATACTTCACTGCCTTGCACAATTACCGATGAAAACAGGAAGCGGGGTTTATTTTAGCACCCTCGTCGAAGGAATGATAAAAAAAGGACATGAAAATGCGGTTCTTTACGGCACACAGCTTCCCTTTGCCGAAAAAACTTTTAATGAATCTTTACCCGATAAATTACAGGGAAGCGTAAAAGAATATCCCATCAAATTTTTATCCGATTATGAGCAGGAAGAAAAAACTGTTTTTAATGCAGACCTCCCTTTTCCGATTGCAGGAATGAGCGACATAATGCCCTATACCTCAACCGTTTATTCCAAAATGAGCGATGAGATGTATCAAAAATGGATTTCGGTTTTTGAAAAAACTCTTCTCCGTGCAAAAGAAGAATTCAATCCCGATATCATTATAAGTCATCATCTTTTTATTTTAACCTCTTTGGTAAAAAAAATATTTTCCGGCAAAAAAATAATAGGCATAAGTCACGGTACGGATATCAGGCAGATTAAAAAAAATCCTTGGATAAAGACACGGTACATACAAAACTTGGACAAGCTCGATTTATATTTTACCGTAAGCCCTAAGGATATTGCCGAAGCGCAAACTATTTTTTCGGCACCGCCTGAAAAAATTAAATTGGCAGGAGGCGGCTTTAATCCCGATATTTTTAACGATAAGGATAGACATATCTTTGATGGAACATTCAAGCTTTGCTATGCAGGAAAGATATCCGATTCAAAGGGAGTGTTTGAACTTGCAAAAACTCTTCCGCTTATTTTAAAAAAATATCCTAATACGGAACTGACCTTGATAGGAAATGCAACAGAAGAACAAAAAAACATTCTTTTAAAAAATGCCGGCTTCAACGAAAACTTAAAAATAGTAAATGCTTCATCTCAAATATGTATGTGTAAAATTTTAAAACAAAACGATATTTTTATTTTGCCTTCATACTATGAAGCCTTAGGTCTTGTCGCCGTTGAAGCCTTAGCCTGCGGCCTTTTTACAGTTACCACAGAAATTGAAGGACTTATAAACCTCCTCGGCGAAAAAATCAACACAAGCGGCATTATCGAATTTGTCAAACTTCCTCGCATTTACGATGTAGACAAGGCATACGAAGAAGATAAGCCCGCCTTTGTCGAAGCCCTTTCCGAAAAAATCATGCTTCAAATGGAAAGACTTAAATCCCAAAAAGATTTTTATTCCCCTGTCGCAGAAGAAATAAAAAAACATTCTTGGGAAAGTATTATAGATAGGATTGAAGAGGAGATTAAAGGTACTTTTTCTTATTAATGATATTAATGTGTTTACCTATTGCATAATATATATATAATAAGTATATTATTGATTTACAGAAGATATGACTCTGAAAGTTATAGTTAAAAATCCGAAACTATTATTAACAAAACATTCTTAATTTCTGGATACAAAAGGTAGTTGCGGAGTAAATGAACATAATCAGTATTATAAAACAGGAGACAAAAATGTACTTCATATTGATTTTTATTCTTAAAACCATCCAAACGGCAGCCTCAACAGGTATTTTGTATTTTTTTGGGTTCGCTATCGATAAATTTACAAACGATCCTTCTCCGGAAAAAATTAAACTCATTATATTCTATGCTCTGCTTGAAGTCCTTTTTGTAGTCATTCATCACCTATGTCAACGGGGTGTATTTTTTATACGCAAGAAATTTGCTCTTCTTTATAGTCAAAATCTTTCAGACGCTATTTTTGACATTCCTCCTGAAGATTTTTTAAAGCATGAAACGGATTATTATTTTACCGCATTTAAAGATCAAATACCTAAAATACAAACCTCATATTTACTTGGACGCATTAATATCGCTTCAAGTTTTGTAGGAATTTTGTTGACGGTCTTTGTTTTGATATCATTCCATTTTAGTTTACCGATTATTATGCTTTCGTCTTTTGTAATAGGGAAATTAGTTACAAAAATCATCGAGCCTCACATTGACAAAATCTCTTCTCAAGAAATTACTCTGCAAGAAGAATATAACGCCAAAACAACCGAAAATCAAAGAGGTCTTCCCTTCTATATTTTAAACGGAAAAAGAAATCTGCTTTTTACCCGTCAAGTAAGCGCAAATAATACATTCGAAAATCAAAGCTGCAAAATAGAAATTAAGAAAACGGCTTTTGAATGGATAATGATTTTAACCTCAATGTTTTTAGCGGCAGCCGGATTAGCATTTGCAATTTTTTTGTTTACAAAAAACAAAATAACAATAGGTATGTTGAGCTCTACAATCTTATATATGAATGTTTTTTCGCAAAAGCTTGAAGGGCTGCTTAATCTTTTTATTGAAGTGCGTTACGGAAAAACGAGCAAAGAAAAAATAGACGGGATCATAAAAAGTAGAAAAAATAAAATTTTATCTACAAAGGAATTTCAGATTCTTAAATTCAAAGATGTTTCTTTTTCATATAACACAAAAGACGGAGAAAATATTTCCATTTTAAAAAATATAAGTTTACAAATCAACAAGGGTGATAAAATATTATTAACGGGAAAAAGCGGCAGTGGAAAATCTACTTTGATAAAAATTGCCTTAAATTTATTAAAACCCGATACCGGTAAAGTATATTTTAACAATGAGGAAATTTCAGATAACGAATATCCGCCGTTTTATTTTATTAATCAAAACTTTCATCTTTTTAAAACATCGATTGAAGATAATATTTTCTTTGGAGATAAAAAACAAAAAGAACCTTATGAATTTGCACGGCTTGAAAAATTTTACGATAAGGATATAAGCGCATTAGATACTGACGGAATGCAAATATCCGGAGGAGAAAAAGAACGCACCGCATTAGCTCGGGTTTTTGCAGGTTCATATAAAAATATAATTATGGATGAAACCTTTGCAGGTCTTGACTTTGAAAATTATAAATTTATTCAAAACAAATTTTTGGATGACAAGGAATTGACATATATTGAAATTTCTCATCGTGAAATTGATACCGAAAAATTTGATTATATATTTAATCTGGATGAAGGAAAATTAAATGTTAAAACTGTTAAAGAAAAATAAATTTCTATTTACTATAACCTTTGTACTGGTTTCAATAACGGCATTTTTAGATACTTATTCATCAAAAATTTTACAAATTACTATTGACAAAACTATTGAAGGAAACGGAAAAATTGAATATGTTTTTATATTTGCCGCATTCGGTTTTCTTGCAGGCCTAATAATATTTATAGAAAACTTAGCCGAAACTAAACTGCGAAAAGATTGCAGATTGACACTTAGAAACAATATTGCGAATTATATGGCTTGCGAAAACAGAATTGAACATCATCAGGATAAAACAAAATACTATGAACTTTTTATAAACTCTTGTGATTATTTTTCATCTGAAGCAATTTGTAATTTAATGGATGCTCTCTATAATATAAATGCAATTATATTCGGTCTTGTAACGACATACTTTATTTTTCCGCCGTTTATTATTTTTTGTTTTGTTTCAATGGCTTTTTCATTTTTAATGTTTAAAAAAATTGATCCTAAACTTGATGAACTCTCAAACACATTTATAGAAAAACGATCCGGCTATTATAATTATATTCAAGATATTTTAACGGGACATTTTACGATTTTTATTAACCGTGCAAAAAAATATTTTGTACAACGTACAAAAAAAGAATTTGAAAATTATGAAAACTACCGATATAAATATAGCGCAAACAGGGATCTGCTTTTGGATATCGTGAATTTCCCCAGCATTCTTATAACCGTTTTGATGATTATCTTTTTATTCTATTTTATTTTGAAAGGAAAAACAACGCTCGGCTCGCTTGCTGCTGTGCTGGGTTTAAATGCACTTATTTCAAGCAGCTTTGAAAATTTATTCTATAATGTCATTTCGATCCGTTCAGGTCTTTTAATTTTAGACAAAAAATATTTTGAAGTTAAAAGTCATCTTTCAGAAACTAAGATACCTAAAAATCCCCTCACTTCCATAGAAATAAAAAATCTTAATTTTTCTTATGGGGATAATCATGTCTTTACCGATTTTAACATATCGCTTAAAAACGGGTTTTACTATTTACAGGCTGAAAGCGGAAAAGGAAAGTCTACTCTAATAAAACTTATTACAAAGGAATTACCTGCCCCTGATAATTCGATTTTTATTAACGGTAAAGATATCAACTCTTATACTGAAGATGAACTTATCGGTGAAATTTCATATATTCCGCAAGAAAATTTTATTATCAATGGATCTATCGAAGAAAACCTTTTTACTTCCGTTGAAGAAAAACAAAAAGAGCTCGACCTTGTATGTGCATTTACCCTTGCAAATACTTTACATGAAAAAGGCAGCTTAGATGAAAAAAGTATTTCGGGAGGAGAAACCCGAAGGCTTAACCTTGCCCGAAATCTTGATTTATCAAAAAGCGTTATCATCTTGGATGAACCTTTTAAAAATGTAGAACGCGAAATTTATAAAAAAATAGAGCAAAATCTTATGCGAATAGCCGATAAAATTATTATTGCCGTTACACATGAAAAAATTGAAGATAAAAATGCAGTAGTGATAAGTATTTAAAATATTATAGTTTGATAGAGAGTTAAGGAAATAATGTTACTACTTATCTAATTGTTTTGTATAAACTCATATGTTTTAGGTATTACAATACACCCTGCACAATATAGATAGGTTGTATTATCCTTTTTTAAAATTTCAAATACATTATTAATTTTCTTTATTGTCGCTATATTTTTTGACATATTAAGCAATGCTTCCGTAGCATACATACGGCCGGCAGGGTTTTCACCTATTAATATATTTTCAAAAATTTTTGCATCTTGTAATTCCAAAAGATGATTCATAGCTTCACGGCCATAAGGAATTTCATTTGTAATTCCAATATTATAACCATAAGCTATATCATTCTCAGAATAAAAGAGAGCATCATAGTATTTCTGATAATCTTTGGGTAAGTTCAGTTTATTCGGTTTTCCAACTAAAGTATTTTTCTCATATAAATATTTTTTCTCAATATCATTATCAACAAACGTATAAGAATAAGAATTATCTATAAGATTGTGAATAAAAAAATTATTAAATTCTGCTTCAATATTTTTATCTTTTTTAAACAAAACAGATAATCTTTCTTTTACAAAATTGTCAATCTTAATATTTATTTTATATCCTTCGTTTTTATATAAAAAATAATCAATGCGAAATCCTGCATCAGCTCCGTTTTTTGAAAATGAAGCTTTTGAAATATTAAAACCTAAATTCACAGGTTTAATTTTTTCTTCTTTTAATAATTCCTTAATATCATTTTCTGCTAAAGATTTTTTTCGTATAAATTCAAAAACCTCGTCAAGAATTTGTTTATTTTTTTTATATCTGTTCCAATCATAATCTTTGGTAAAGGCCTTTTCTGCAGAACTCTCATCATAAAACAAAACTATTTTTTCCATTAGACCTTTATCAACTTCAAAAAATTGTTTTTTGTCCAGATGTTTTTTAAAATACTTGGCTCGTATTTCAGGTGTAATTTCTACTTGCAAAGATTTTTTAAAACTTGTAAAATCTTCGCTGAGTTTTTTACCGTAACTTCTAGCTTCATCAGTATAATACAAATAACTATGTCCTCTATTATCATACTCGATAAAAGTGAATCGGCTATTGCTTCCGAATTTTTTATAAAACGGTTTATAATTATTTTCAAAAGAAACGGTATCATCATCAGAACTGTGAATAACCATTACCTTTGTATCGGAATTTTCGAATCCCTTTATGCAGGAATAATTTGCATACTTTCCGAATTTTATTTTTTCTATCAACGAAAAATATGGCATAAAAAAATTAATCCATTTTCCGATAAAGTCTCCCCCATTATCTTTTATCATACCGATAGAAGAGTTAAAACCCGAAACTGTCACAACCGCCGCTATGTCCTTATGTAAATTTAAAACACTTCCAACAGAATAGCCGCCCCAACTGTGTCCGAAAAGCATAATTGGTAAATTTTTAAATTCTTCATTTTCTTTTACAAACCTGATTGCATAGTCAAGGTCGATAATCCCCTGGGGCAAACCTCCGACTCCGCTTCCCTCACTTTCATCATTTCCTGTAGCATCATAAGAAAACACCAAATACCCGTTTCCTGCCAAATAATCTGCAACATCCATATAGGAATTATGCCCTCCGCCTCCAAATCCGTGAGCTATTATTATAAGCCCCTTATAACCGCTGTCTTCTTTATAGTATTTATACGCAGTAAGTTTTTGTCCCTTATTTGAAGTAAAAAAATATTTTTTTAATTTCAATCCTTCAAATTCTTCTACCTGCCGCTTCATATAGGAAGAAGTTGTATATCTTAAACCGAAAGTATCGTGATAAATAAAGTAAGCAATACCCATAGGCAAAATAAAAAAGACAAATACAACAGCTGTTATCCATAAAATCAATTTTCTTTTTCCTTTCATATAAAACCTTCTTTATATAATCTTTATTCGTGCGGAGGGTTTAATACCCCGACGCTTGCGTCGTAACGAAGGGTATTAAAGCCGACTGCAACCACCTTATGAGAACAACATAGTCCGACACTCTGCGTCGGGGTATGTTGATTTCTTGGTATCAAACCTTAATCAAATTCTATCAGCAAAATATTTCTTTTACCTTTTCTTTAAATTTATTTCCGCGGTCGAATTCGTTTTTAAACATGCCGAAGGAGGCTGCACCCGGTGATAGAATTACGACATCTCCTTTTTCTGCATTTTCTTTTAACAAAAGCAAAAGAGAATCCAAACTGTCAAAGGGGCCATTATATTCAATAGACTTTTCTTTAAGAAGAGGAATTAAAAGGTCTGTTCCCGTTCCTGCAAGAAGATATAGGCTTTTGGCAAGATTTGCTTTTTCGGCAAGCGGAATAAAATTTAAGTTTTTATTTGTTCCGCCGCAAATTAAGACGGGCGGCTTATCAAAGGCTTCTAAGGCAGCAGCAGATGCTTCGGGAATTGTAGCGGCCGTATCATTATAAAATTTTATTCCGTTTTTTTCATAAAAGAATTCCAATCGATGTTCAATCCCCGAATACTCGTCCATAAATTTACGGATAAATTCGGATTGCTCTTTGATGTTATTGTCTTTTAAATTTTCAGGCTTATGAATTTTTTGATAAAGCAGAAGAGCAAGACCTGCGTTCAAGACATTTTGTTTAAGTTTAAGCCCGGGAACTTTTGCATCCTTTGAAAGTAAAAGCCTTTCTCCATCACTTAAATTGCAAAGGCCTTCTTGGTTCTTATTAAAAAAAACACCTCGATATTTTTTAGCCGGCTTTTTTTCACTGTACCAAAAAACATTTGCCCTTGTTTCTTCTGCAAAAATTTTCCCCCAGCCGTCATCAAAATTACAGATTAGATAATCCGCTTCATCCATATTTTCATAGATTATTTTTTTATCGGCAACATATTTTTCCATTGTGCCGTACCAGTTTAAGTGGTCGGGCATTATGGGCGTAATAATCGCAATCTTAGGCTTAAGCAGTTTTTTATTTTTTAAATCGGCAAGCTGCCAACTGGAAAGCTCCAGAACCACAGGCGTATCGCAAGAGGTTTCTTCAAAAAAACTTAAAGGGCTGACCGTAATATTCCCGCCCAAAAAAGCATTGTATCCTAACTTTTTAAGTCCGTAATAAAGAGCACTTACCGTAGAGGATTTTCCCTTGCTTCCCGTTACCGCCAAAATCGGCGCTTTTGAAAGAGAAAGAAAAACCGAAACGTCGGACTCTATTTGCTTTGCGGCTTCTAAAAAAACATTTCCTTCAAGTTTTACTCCGGGATTTTTGATGACAAGATCGGCTTCCCTAAAATCCTCTATTCTATGTTCACCCAATACAAATCGAATATTCTTAAAGGAAGAAAGTTTTTCGATTGACGGCCTTAGCTCTTCCGAAGTTTTTAAATCGGTTACCGTAACCTCGGCTCCATATCTGGCAAAAAATTGAGCAGTCGCAAGCCCTCCCCCATTTAGACCAAGTCCCATAACGGTTACTTTTTTATTCTTTATATTTTCTAAGCTTATTTGCATAGCATCATTATAACAAAAAATTTTAGGAAGTACCAGATGAGGAGGAATGGATAAATGAAAGATAGGATTCGAATAAACAAAACGCATAAACAAACCGTATTGAATAAAGATCCAAATTCATTATATAATATATTATTTATAAAATAATGAAAGGCTTATAAAATGGCGGTTAGAAAAAGCGAATTATATGGTAGTTTGTGGGCAAGCTGCGATAGTCTGAGAGGCGGGATGGACAGCTCTCAGTACAAAGATTATATTTTAACACTATTATTTGTAAAATATGTATCTGACAAATACAAAGATATGCCCTACGGTGAAATTGAAATCCCCGAAGGGGGCAGCTTTGATGATATGCTTGCTCTACGTGGCAAAAAAGGAATAGGAGAAGGCATAGATAAAGTTATAGCAAAACTAGCCGAAGCGAACGATCTTCGAGGCATAATAGATAATGCATATTTTAATGATCCAACAAAATTCGGATCAGGACAAGAGATGGTAGATAAGCTTACCGAATTGCTTTCAATATTTTGTGATAAAATGCCAAACTTCGGTAAGAATAGAGCCGAAGGAGATGATATTATAGGAGATGCCTATGAATATCTTATGAAAAATTTTGCAACAGAAAGCGGGAAAAGCAAAGGGCAATTTTATACACCAGCCGAAGTTTCCCGTATTCTTGCTCACGTTATAGGTATAGAAAAAGCAAAATCCGGAGAAAGCACCTTATATGATCCTGCCTGCGGGTCGGGCTCCCTCCTTATCCGTGCGGCCGAAACAGCACCTCCCAATGTAGCAGTCTTTGGACAAGAAAAAGATATTACAACAGCAGGTCTTGCCAAGATGAATCTTGTACTACATAATGTAGCAACGGCAGAAATAAAAAGCGGCAATACATTTTCAGAACCCAAATATAAAAAACACGATGATGAAACGGCACTACGTCAGTTTGACTTTGCCGTAGTTAATCCGCCTTTTTCCGATAAAAACTGGACTCACGGTTTACAGGATTTTGGACGTTTTGACGGATATGAAGAAAGACCTCCTGAAAAAAACGGTGATTTTGCATGGCTTCTTCACGTTATAAAATCACTTAAGAGAAATGGAAAAGCCGCTGTTATCCTTCCTCATGGAGTATTATTTCGAGGAAATGCCGAAGCCTCAATACGGAAAGCCCTTATAAAAAAAGGTTTTATAAAAGGTATCATAGGACTTCCTCCAAACCTGTTTTATGGAACCGGAATACCGGCTTGCATAATTGTTATTGATAAAGAAAATGCAGAAAAGCGAAAGGGAATTTTTATCATTGATGCAAGTAAGGATTTTATAAAAGACAATGATAAAAACCGTTTACGAGAACGGGATATATATAAAATTACTAAAGTATTTAATAATAAAAAAGAATTGCCTTATTACTCGCGTTTTGTTTTCATCGATGAAATTGAACAAAATGATTATAATCTTAATATACCGAGATATATTCAAAACGGAACATCCGAAGAGGTACAAAACATTGAAGCTCATCTAAGAGGCGGAATTCCTTCAGAAGATATTGAAAATTTATCTGCATATTGGGACACATTTCCTAAATTAAAGAGCTCTCTTTTTAAACCGTTGCGACATGATTTTTGCTCACTTGCAGCAGAAAAAGACAGCCTCTATGGAGTAATTGAAGACGATAAAGATTTTTCAAACTATGCGGATATTATTGAAACCGCGTTTGAAAAATGGAAGCGGAAGGCAAAAAAACATCTGACTAGTATAACCAATGATACAAAACCTAAAGAGCTTATCCGCTTGCTTGCAGAGTTACTGATTAAAGAATATGAATCCGTTCATCTTATTGATAAATATGATGTTTATGAAGTATTGCTTTCGTATTGGAACAACACAATGAGCGATGATGTCTATCTTATTATGCAAGACGGTTATTCTGTAATACGGGAGATAGATATTTTTACAAAAGCAAGTACAAACAAGAACAATGGAAAAGAAAAAACAATTGAAACCGGTTGGGACGGTAAGGTCATTTCTAAAGAACTTGTAATAGAGATGTTTTTTCTTAAAGAAAAAACGGAAATAGATAAGATAGAAAAAGTTATTGATACCGTTCAGGATGAGTTAAATGAAATACTTGAGAATATAGATGAAGATTCGGTTATCAATGAATGTTTGACCGATAAAAAAAACTTAGATAAAACACTTTTAAATTTAAAGATATCTGAAATACGATCTTTTATCATTAATGATGAAATAAAAGCCTTAGTTGAACTTCAAAATTCGGAAAAACCTAAAAAAAAGGAAGTGCTTGCATATATAACTAAAAATCCTTTATGTAAAAATGCTGTAACCGATAAAGGAACTATTACGACTGCAAGTATCAATAACCGTATTGAAGAAATAAGGGATGCTTTATCTGTTCCTGAAGAACATGCTGAGGACTATGCTTTATTGTGCAAAGCGCAAAACAAGTCCGAATTGATAGAAGAAAATACAAAATTGCTAAAAGCACTCCGTACAGCCTTAGATGAAAGGGTTCGTAAGCATTACGCCAACCTGTCTGATGAAGAATGTATCAAACTATTGCTTGATTTAAAATGGTTCCGCTCAATTTCAAACGGAATCTACGAACTGTATGAGGCTGTAAATCATCATCTGTCCGAACGGATTGGCGAACTTGCCGAACGCTATGACCAAACTCTTCCCGAACTTGAAAAAGAAACAGCATTACTTGAAAACAAGGTAAAATCACATTTACAAAAGATGGGGTTTGTATGGTAGTACCTGAAGGCTGGGAAGAAATAAGCATCAAGAATATAGCGTATGATGTTCTAACAGGTGGAACTCCAAGTACTGTTGTAGAGGAATATTGGAATGGAGATATTCCTTGGATGAGTTCTGGCGAACTTAATTTAAAGCGCATTTATTCCGTTGACAAAATGATAACACAAGCAGGGTTTGATAATTCAGCAACATCATTGATACCGCCTCAATGTATATTAGTAGGTCTTGCAGGGCAAGGTAAAACCAGAGGTACGGTTGGAATTAATTACCTATCTCTCTGTATAAACCAATCTATTTGTGCAATTCTACCTAATACAAATATATTGTCCAGTGAATATCTATATCAATATCTGAATTCTAAATATCTTGATCTTAGAGAGTTATCAATGGGTAATGGAGGAAGAGGGGGATTAAATCTACAGCTTATTAAAAACTTCCCCATTCTTCTCCCACCTCTTTCTGAACAACGCTGTATTGCAGAAGTCTTATCCGATACTGATACTTATATAAGCTCTTTAAAAAAACTCATTACAAAAAAAGAAGCGATAAAACAAGGGATAATGCAGGAATTACTTACCGGTAAAAAACGATTGCCGGGTTTCAACGGTGAATGGATAGAAAAGAGATTAGGGGAACTATTGGAATATGAACAACCTCAACAATATATTGTTGTAAATACTAAATATTTTACACAGGGAATACCGGTGCTAACTGCTGGAAAATCTTTTATTCTTGGTTACACATCAGAAAGAGCTGGAGTATATAATAATCCACCGATAATACTATTTGATGACTTTACAACTGAAAGTAAATTGGTAGATTTCAAATTTAAAGTAAAATCATCCGCTATAAAAATTTTGAAAAATACAGGCATATGTAATATTAGAATAGTTTTTGAACTTATGCAAATGATTAAATTTGAATCAAAGGATCACCAAAGATTTTGGATATCAATATTTAACAAAATACGAGTCAAGATTCCTCCAACTCTTGCCGAACAAACAGCAATAGCAAATATCCTTTCTGATATGGATCAAGAAATCGAAGCTTTAAAAAAGAAATTAAAAAAAGTAGAATCCATAAAACAAGGGATGATGCAAAAACTTCTTACAGGAGATATTCGACTTTTGGAAGGAACAGAGGATATTAAAGAAGAGAGCCTTTCCAAACCAAAACTGCCGAATAAGAATCTATATGCAGCGGAAAAAGTTTACAGCTATAAAACAACCGGAAGACACAGTAAAGGATTTGATGATGCAGTCATGATTGCCGGTATTGTAAATACTCTTTATTCGCCTCAGTATCCTCTAGGAAGAAAAAAATTACAAAAGTGTTTATACCTTTTACGCCGTTATCAAGAACAAAGTACGGAAGAATTTAAGAAAAAGGCTGCCGGTCCTTATGCAGATGAAGTTAGATATAAAGGCGGGGAACCTATAGCTATAAAGTCAAAATATATTATTTCACACAAAGGTACAAAAGGAACAATATTTAGTATCGGAAATAATATAAATCAAGCTCTGGAATATATTAATCGTTGGAATATGCAAGCAGATATAGAATGGGTAAAGAAAACACTTAAATTTGAAAAGGTTGATAAGCTGGAATTATGGGCAACTGTTGATATGGCTATCTGTGATTTAAAATCTTCAAAAATGCCGATTTCAGTCGCTTCAATAAAGAATTTGATAGCAACAAATAAAGAGTGGAGCAAAAAGTTGGAAAAACTTATGTTTTCCGATAAAAACATTGCAGAGGCTATCACTATACTTCAAACCTTATTTATAAAGGGGTAAACCATGAATGCAAAACACGGCGAAGTAATCATTTATACAAGCGATGACGGAGTTACAAAGATAAACGTAAACTTACATGATGAAACGGTCTGGCTCTCTCTCGATCAAATGGCGGAGCTTTTCCAAAGAGATAAATCTACTATTTCACGGCATATCAAAAATATTTTTACCGAAGGTGAATTACAAGAACATTCAGTTGTTGCAAAATTTGCAACAACTGCTGCCGACGGTAAAATATATCAGGTAGACTATTACAATCTTGATGTTATTATTTCGGTAGGTTACCGCGTAAAATCCCTAGCCGGAACACGCTTTCGTATTTGGGCAAACTCCATATTGAAAGAATATATCAAAAAAGGTTTTGCTATAGATGATGAACGATTGAAAGGAACCGGCGGAGGAAGCTATTGGAAAGAGCTGCTTGACCGTATTCGGGATATTCGTTCATCCGAAAAAATACTTTATCGTCAAGTGCTCGATCTTTATGCAACCAGTGTCGACTATGATCCAAAGAGTGAAGAGTCTCTCGCCTTTTTTAAGATTGTGCAAAATAAACTGCATTATGCAGCTCACGGACATACCGCAGCAGAAGTTATTTATGACAGAGCCGATGCTGAAAAGCCGTTTATGGGACTTAAAGCTTTTTCGGGAGAACTTCCGGTTCGTAAAGATATCGGCATTGCAAAAAATTATTTAGATGAAGAAGAACTGAAAATCCTTAACAATCTTGTATCGGGTTATTTCGATATTGCGGAAATCAATGCCATTGAACACCGCCCCATGTATATGCAGGATTATATTGAACAGCTTGATGCAGTATTGACTTCCGGCAAACGAAAACTACTTGAAGGAGCCGGACGAGTAAGCCATGAACAAGCTGTAAAAAAGGCGGAAAAAGAATACCGCAAATATCAGACGGAATCCTTAACTTCTGTTGAAAAAGCCTACTTAGACAGTTTAAAGAAGATAGAAAAAAAAGCGAAAAAAGCCTCTAAGTCGAAAAAGGAGAGTCCCAATGCCTAAAGTCAATGAAACGGAACGCGAAACACAAGATAGAATCCTGAAGCTTTTCTGTGATAAAGAAAATTTGAATTACATATATGCAGGAAATTTACATAATCAAATAAATAAAAATATTGTAGAGAATGATTTACTCACTTGGCTGACTTCTTCAAAAGGCGGGGATTGGAATAAAATCACTGCAAAAAAAGTCCTTACTGAATTACAAAAAGTTGCAAATAATTTAGAACAAGGTTTATATAAAGCGAACCAAAATGTTTACTCTCTTTTAAAATTTGGAATAAATATTATCGATCAAGCAGGAAAACCGGCTCGTACTGTATATGTTATAGATTGGGAAAATCCTTATAACAACAATTTTGCAGTTGCAGAAGAAGTAACACTAAAACTTGGTTCCGAACGCCGTCCTGATCTCGTAATTTATGTAAATGGAATCGCTCTTGCTGTTATCGAACTAAAAAAAGCCGGCATTTCTGTGGCTAACGGTATACGTCAAAATATTTCTAATCAAGGTGAACTATTTAATAAAGCATTTTTTTCTACTATTCAATTTTGTATGGCAGGAAATTATACTGAAGGCTTGCGTTATGGTACTATCAAAACAAAAGAAACATATTATCTTGAATGGAAAAATGATATGGTTCACACACATGCACAGCCGCTTGATCAAGATTCTCTTGATATACTTGAAAAATGTAAAACATTTCCCGATAAATTTGATAACTCTATTTTCAGCATGTTTTATAAACCTAGATTTCTTGATCTTATTCATAATTTTATCCTTTTTGACAACGGTATAAAAAAAGTATGCAGGCATAATCAATTTTTTGGCGTAAAGAAGGCTCAGATAAAAATATCAAAAAACCAGGGCGGAATTATTTGGCATACACAGGGAAGTGGAAAAACTCTTACCATGGTCTGGCTTTCAAAATGGATACTATCACAAAATGATAATGCCCGTGTGCTGATTATAACCGATAGAGAAGAATTAGATGAGCAAATCGAAAAAAAATATATCGGTGTAAATGAAAAACACATAAAAAGAATAACATCCTGTTCTGATTTAATAGAGCGTTTGCAAGGAACTACAGATAAGCTTATGTGCTCTCTAATTCATAAATTCGGTGTTCATGGATATTCCGGCTCAGATGAACAAGAGGATAAGGCAAGAAAAAAATCCGTTGAACAATTTCTTAAAGAGTTGAGGGAATCTCTTCCTAAAAATTTTAAGGCACAAGGGGATTTTGTTGTTTTTGTTGATGAATGTCATAGAACACAAAGCGGCCTTTTGCATATCGGCATGAAGGAAATTCTGCCTGATGCCATTTTTATCGGATTTACCGGAACACCGCTATTAGTAAAAGATAAAAAAACAAGCCTTGAAGTTTTTGCTCCAGGTTATATTCATACATATAAATATGATGAAGCAGTCGCAGATAATGTTGTCCTTGACCTGCGGTATGAAGCCAGAGATATCGATCAAACCATTACATCACAAGAAAAAATAGATGAGTATTTTGAAGCCAAAACACGCGGTCTAAACGATGCTGCAAAGGCAAAACTTAAAGCCCTATGGAGTAATATGCAAAATGTATACAGCTCTCGCAAGCGGTTGGAAGTTATTGCAGAAGACATAGTCTCCGATTTTGCAATAAAAAGCAGACTTGTAAATGGAAATGGTAATGCCATTCTTGCCGCCGACAGTATTTACGATGCATGTAAGTATTATGAAATCTTAAAATCAAAAGGGTTTACCTCTTGTGCAATTATAACATCCTTTATACCGGAAGAAAAAAAACTCAGTACCGAAAGCGAGGATTCTGAAGAATTTAAAAAATTCACGGTGTATAAAGAAATGTTGGGTGGACAAAGTATTGAAAGCTTTGAAGAAGAGGCTAAACGTAAATTTATTGAAGAACCTGCTTCTATGCAGCTGCTAATTGTAGTTGATAAACTCTTAACGGGTTTTGATGCTCCTCCCTGTACTTATCTTTATATTGATAAAGCAATGAAGGATCATAGTTTATTTCAAGCAATCTGCCGAGTAAACCGTCTTGACGGCGAAGAAAAAGACTTCGGATATATTGTTGACTATAAGCAATTATTCGGCAGCTTAGCTGATGCAATACACAAATATACTTCAGGAGCATTTGAAGGCTTCGATGAAGATGATATAAAAGACTTTTTAAAGGATCGACTTACCGAAGCAAAAAAATATTTAGAAACAACTCTTGAAGAGTTAAATGATTTATGCGATGGAATTAAAGCACCTCACCCTCAAATAATAGATTACATTCATTATTTTTGCGGTGAAGATGGAGTATCCGGAATTGATGATGAAATATGTTCACGCAGCCGAGAGAAATTATACACGCTCGTAAATCGTCTTATCCGTGCCTATGCGGAAATAAAAGGCGATATGGAAGCCGCCGGTTATACATTGGAAGAGCGTATAGAAATTGACAATAAAGTACGGTTTTACACATCTCTTAAAATGGAAATAGGCAATGCAAGCGGTGATTTTATCGATCTTAAATCTTATGAAAAAGATATGCGTTATCTCATAGACACATATATAAAAGCTGACGATAGCCGTAAATTGGGAGCATTTGATAATTTTACACTTCTTGATTTTATTTTAATTCAGGCTGAAAAACTGAAAGGAGAAAATAAAGAGGCAGCAGCAGAAGCTATCGAAAATAATATTCGAAAAAAAATAGTAGAAAAACAGCTTATCAATCCTAAATATTATGAAAAACTTTCGGCAATCCTTTTGCAGCTCATTGAAGAAAGACGCAAAGGAGTTCACAGTTATGAGGAACTCTTAAATAAATATATTCAATTGGTAAAGCAATTGGAACAACCTGAAAATAATCCGGAATACCCTAAAAGTATTAGAAATAGAGGAACACTGCGGGCATTTTACGATAACTTCGGCAATGATGAAGAATTTGCTCTTACCATTGATAAGGCAATTCGGGAAAGCAAAGAAGCGGATTTTAGATATAATAAGCAAAAAGAACGTAAAATAAAAAATGCCTTATATGCCGTAGTTAATGATAAAGAAAAAATTGAAGAAATTTACAATCTTGCTGTAGAACAGCCGGAGTATTAAATGATTGTGATAATTTCAGATATTTCTGTTGAGATCTGCAAAAAAAATATAAAGAATATGCACCTATATGTTAAACCCCCTTATGGGAAAGTAAGTGTTTCCGCTCCATATTCCGTTAAAAATCAAACAATAGAAATGTTTATTCGAACAAAACTATCTTGGATAAAAAAACAAATCAGCAAGTTTGAAAATCAAGCACGTCAAACTAAACGGGAATATATATCGGGTGAAACATTCTATGTATGGGGAAAACGGTATTATCTGCAACTGGAATATGGAAATAAAACTTCAATTACACTTTTAGGAAATAAAGCTGTTTTTACCGGTAGCAAAAATAGAACAATGGAATCAAGTGAACGGTTTATTAGAGAATGGTATCGCAGCTTATTAAAAACGGAAATAGAAAGAATTTTACCAAAGTGGAAAAAAATCACAGGGCTGATACCTTCAAGCTGGCAAACAAAATATATGACAACCCGCTGGGGTTCCTGCAATTCGACAACAAAAAAAATATGGCTCAATGTTCAACTTGCAAAAAAAACACCGGAATGTTTGGAATATGTCATATTGCACGAGCTTATCCATCTTGAAGAAAAAAATCACAATGACAGATTTATTGCCTTAATGGATAAGCATATGCCGATGTGGCGAGAAATAAAAGATTCTTTAAACTCTCAACCATTAGACTATATGAAATAGCGGTATTTTTCCGTAAAATTCACGAAAATCTACGAAAATGCACGAAAACAAGCTTGACAAATCATAAAAAATATTTATCATTAAGAAAAGTCTTTAAAAAAGGAGAATCTTTACTTTATGAATAAAGCTTATAAGCATTTTTTTATGGCTATGGCAGTTCTTGCCTTTGTGTCGGCTATGACATCATTGGTTGTACCTTTTCTGTTAAGTTTTTGGGCAAAAACCGATGCTGAGATGAATTTAAAAAGATTTTTTATTGTTATATCGGTGCTTGTACTGATGTTCTTACTTAAAACCGCTATAATTTTTTTGCGTGAGAATTTTGCAAAACATTTTAATATAAAAAATGCCAAAAACATTATTGAAAAAATTTTAAGGTTAAAATACGATGCGATTATTTCTCAAGGGAATATGAATTTAGTTGAGAGGATGGCACAGGCTGTAAACAATATGTACATATATATGACGGGAGATGCCGTTCTGATATGGTCAAGCATAATTTCAACAATAATTATTTTAATCGCAATATTTTTTGATAATTTCATTATAGGTTTAATACTGCTTGTTTTAATTCCAATAAATTATTTAGGTTATAAATCTTTGAATTCAGAATTAAAAAAACGCTCTCAAGTTATGCAAACAAGTACTGCAACGGGATTCCAAGAAATACTTTCAGTTGTAAACCAAACAGATTATTTAAAACAATGCACCGATTATGATATTGTACTAAACCAATTAAAACCTGCATTGGATAAAATTTACGGAAGCATGGCCCAAGTAAACAAATATGCTCAAACTTCTTCATCGTTTATATCATCGCTTAATTCAATGCTGCAGACGGTTTGTATTTTACTTGTTATGTACAATTATCTAAGCGGAGAAAATCAAGTTTTACCGGTTGTAATTTATACAATTGTACTTCCTTTATTTTTTTCCAATATCAGTATAATTACAAATATTAATTTAACCAAAAATAATCTAAAAGTCTCACAAGAATTTATTGCATTTTTAGATTCGGAACAAGAAAAAGATTCAAATGAGACAATCAGATCGATTGAAAAAATAGAATTTGATATCGGTGCAATACAAATAGGAGAAGAAATATTTAAGGCCAATATAAAAGATAAGTTTATAAAAGGCGACATTGTTTGGGTACAGGGAAAAAGCGGCTCGGGAAAGTCAAGTTTAATGAAACAACTTGTAAAATTTAGGAAAACATCAGAAATCTTAATAAACGAAAAACCGATTTCTTCTATTAATAATACTTGTATCAGGTCTCTTATTGATTATATCCCGCAAAATAATTCAATTATCAATGGAACAATCCGTGATAATTTATTTTTAAACAAAAGTCATTCAATTGAAACTGAAGAAAAATTAAAAAAAAGCGAGCTCCTTTCTACAATTTTGCAAAACAAAAACTTTGATACAATAATAATGGATATGGGGGCTAATCTTTCAGGAGGAGAAAAACAAAAACTTGCCATAGCCCGAAGCTTATATTCAGATGCAGAAGTTTTAATCTTTGATGAGGTTACAGCCAATATTGATGCTGAAAGCACGATCCTAATTTTAAATGCAATAAAAAATATTTGTAAGAATAAAATAGTCTTTATAATTTCACATGACACATTGCCTGAAAATTTCGCCAATAAAGTTATACGGATGGAATAAAACTTACAATGCCCGATTGCAATCAAAGAAATATTATTATAAAATTAAAATAAAAATAGGAGAAAAGATTTGGAAAAACTATATACAATGAATCAAATAGCCGAGATGCTCGAACTCAGTGTAAGGACAATTCAAAATTATTTAAAAGAAGGAAAACTTACAGGAAAAAAAATAGGTTCTCAGTGGCGTTTTACCGAAAAAGACCTTGAACGGCTTTTTTCGGACGAGAGTTTTATTGATGAAAAAAATATTGATGAAAACCATAGATTACAAGAATTTTTAAAAAAAGATTCCGTTAACAAACCTGAAATCTTTTCAATCCTAAATTATCCGTATAAGAAAGATTTTAAACTAAAAGAATTAATGAAAAAAATAAATGAAAATATTGAGAAAGCAAATAAATGCCGATTTTATTTTGCCTCAACAGCAAACACTTTTAAATTTTTTTTGGAAGGGGATATTGAATCAGTTATCAACTTACAAAAAATAATAGATGAAAATTTTAAGTTTTAACCTTAATATTACACAAATATAGAGAGTATTCCAGATCTCTTGACTATACATACAAAATAATGTATTTTATAAACATATTGGAGATTATTTTATGATAAAAAGACAGAAATTAATAGGATTTGCGGCTATTGCAGCGTTTTTTTTGCTGCTATCTTGTAAAAACAATCTTTTAACAAAAACCGAAAAAGAGAAATCCGGTGAAATCCCCGTTAAAAACATTATTCTTTCACCGAATAAAAGCGAATTTTCTCTTGAAAAAAACACGGCACAGACCATAACCGTGAAAATCATACCTGAAAAGGCGACAAATAAAGCACTAATATATTCTTCAAAACATGGAGACATCGCTTCCATCGACAACACCGGTTTGATTACGGCAAAAAAAGAAGGGCGCACGATCATCACAATCGAGGCGTCAAACGGCGTAAAAAAAACGATAGACGTTATCGTAACACCGGAACCGATTCCCGTTACAAATATCGAATTTGAAGAAGAACCGCCAGCCTTTTTGTTCATCGGCGATGTCTATATATTCAAAGCAAAGGCAAAACCAGACGAAGCGACGAATAGAAAGCTCGAATACACCACGATGACATCAGATGTGATATCCGTTACCAATACGGAATTAGGTACGATGAAGGCAACAAAAGAAGGCAATGCAGCTATTACTATTCGTTCAGCCTCCACTCCCTCGGTAGCCAAAACGGTTACAATTGAAATTAAAAAGAAGCCGCAAATTAAGTATGAAGAAAAACAAGCTGTTATGCCCGAAAGTGCTGCCGGTACATATACATTTGAAGTGCAAACGATAGACGGTAAATTGGATTATGAACCGTACTTTACGTCGAGTACTTTACCGTGGATTACAGGAGCGCCGACAATCAGTTCACGAACCGATCCCAATAAGGACGTAATTTCATTTACCTGCCTCAAAAACAAAACCGTGTGGAACAGGCGTGCATACATTAAATTCAAAGACAAAAAAACAGGTCAATATATTAAAGGCGCTGACGGAAAAGCGGATTTGACCGTAAACATTATTCAAAAAAAGAATGAGAATCCCGTTGTGCATTACAAATGGGTCGATGGAATAGGAGCACCTACTGAAAACCAAAAAATAAAGATGAAAATAAAAAACAACGGTATTGAGACAGAGGATTATTTTACGGACCCGTTCGTGTTCAAATGGAAAGAAACTGCCGATACAAAATTTTATAATGTGCGGAAATTAGATAAGTTGTATGTACAAGGGCAATTTCCAAGTAATTATTTCGTGATAAACGGTATAAGAAATGAACAAATACAAGGGCGAGATATTAGCCAATGCTGGGCAAAAACCGCTTCCAATATGCTGCACTGGTGGTTTGAACAAAATAAAGACTATATTGAGCAGTATAAGCAAAAAGCTGCCATTGAAGAGTGGAAACGGCCTTTATATAAGCATGATTATATCCGAGGCTTGCAGGATGAAGACGAAGGCAAAAAAAGCAATATAGCCAATATCTTTAGAGCATATTCCCATAACAATGCCCGAGGCGGTTACATAGAAGACGGGCTGACGTGGTACCTGTATAAAAGAGACGGTCAAAAAAATCTAGGTTCAATCTATCCCGGGCTATTCAATGATGTTTTCGCGCATGATACAAGCCCTATTAATATTGAGCGATGTGAAACAAAAAAAGAATTTGAACAGCTTATGAATAAAACCCTTGATAACAAACGGGCAATAGGAATTTTTTGGCAGGGTTCTAAAGGTAACAGGCCATACCAACATGCCGTAACGTGTTGGGGCGCAGCCTATGACGAAGATAATAATATTATCTGTCTCTATATTGCCGAATCAAACTTACCGGAAGCTGTCCTCTATCCATTCGGCGTTAGATACAAAGGCAATATATATGAAGAAGCTGAAAAGAACAGAACATATATGTTCAATTATGCGTTAAGCAAACCTGAAAACATCTATATTGATGGCCTTACCACCCTGGACAAGGGCGAAGATCAGTGGAAAAAGTGGCTTGAGGCACATCAGTAAGCCGACAATAAAGGGCTTGGGGCCGGTCTTTTGTTTATAAGGTTGTTAGATACCCTCTATAACAAAAGACCGAACTGCCGGCCTAATTTTAGTCGACCAAGCCTATGGTAATACCAATTATCATTATATTGAAAAAATCAATAAATAAGGAGCCGACTATAGGAACGACAAAGAAGGCTATCTTTGAATAGCCGTATTTTTCGCATATAGAGCCCATATTAGCCATGGCGTTAGGGGTTGCGGCAAAACCGAACCCAATGTGTCCGGCCGTGATGACCGCAGCGTCATAATCTCCGCCCATAACCTTAAAGGTAACAAAGCGTGTATACAAATACAAAAGAACGATTTGAGCGCTTAAAATAATCATCAGAGGGATAGCCAAACTTACAAGCTGCCAAAGTTTCAGCGAAACAAGAGCTAAAGCCAAAAACATATTCAAAGAAATATTTCCGAGTGCATCAATTTCATCCATATTTACCTTGAATTTTTTTGAGGTATCTGCAATGTTCCGTATAATGGCAGCACAAATCATCGCCCCGATATAAATGGGGAATTTAAATTTGGGCGACAACGAATTAAGATGATTGGTAACAAAAAGACCAAAACCTGAGGCCAGAACTAAAAGCATAAATGACATTAAAAGCTTTTCACTGCTAAGATGCTTTTCAGAACTGGTTGTCGAGTTATCTACTTCACCTTTTGCCGAGGCTTCATGAATAACTTCCTCCTGAACCGTTACGACTTCTTGCCCCTCTTCCCTGCCCTTTGTGGGATTAAAGAAGAGCCGCTTTATAAAGCTCGGATGAACCGCTTCTACTTTCTTAACAACTTTTTTTGTTTTTATTATGTTTCCCGATTCATCAATTCTTACGCTTTCATCGGCATTTGAAGGCTGTAAGCCGTATTTTTTTATCAGACGGTTTCCGACGGGACCGCCTAAGATGGAGCTTATCAAAGAGCCGAAGGTGGGAACGGCTACTGCGAGGGATAAGGCTCCCAGAGTGTTTTCCGGATCAACAATCGGTGCAAAGGAGGCCGCTGTACCGAACCCCCCTGTAAAGGATGTTGAACCCAGCATGACGGCGAGCATCGGACTAAAGTTTATAAGCCTTGCGGCTCCTTGAGCTACAACGTTTTGCAAAATAGCAAAAACGATAGCTACAGCCAAAAAGACAAAAACTTTTTTCCCGCCGTCTCTTAAAATCGAAAACCCTGCATTATAACCCACAGAAGTAAAAAACATCACCATCCAATAGGTTTGCAGGGTTGTGTCAAATTCGAAGTCGAGTACCCTTGTTACGTGAAGTGCTAACGAAATCAGCGCAAACAAAAAGCCGCCCACTATCGGGGCAGGTATACAATACTTTTGAAAAAACTCAAACTTCGCCTTAATGAATCGTCCGACAAGCAACCAAGCGATTGCAAAGCCGAGCGACTGGTACATATTCATATGAATTACCATAACTCCTCTCCTTTTGCGTGCGTCTAACGCAATTCGGGATGCAAGAGTGAGTATAGGCTTTTTATATGAAGATGTCAATCTATGGATACAACATCTATCGATACAAAATCTTTGTCTTCGGAGACTTTAGAAGAAACAGATTGCTTTTCGGAATAAATAGTAGTATAATATGGTTTTATTAAAGGATAATATTTATGCTGAAAACCTTATCAAAAAGCCTTCGGGAATATAAACGGATGTCCGTGCTCGCAGTGCTGCTGACAATCACGGAGGTTGTATTTGAAATTATTATCCCTTCCTGCATGGCGTATTTAATCGATTTTGGAATTGAGCTCGGTGCAATGGGAACCGTGTTCAAGTACGGAGCTGCGCTGTTAATCTTTGCAATTATTCAATTGCTGACAGGTGTATTTTCGTCGATTACAGCGGCAAAGGCTTCGGCAGGATTTGCTGCAAACCTTAGGCAAGATATGTACTCTAATGTTCAAACATTTTCTTTTTCCAATATCGACAAATTTTCAACTTCTTCTATTATAACACGGCTTACAACCGATGTAACGAATGTTCTCAATTCTTATCAGATGCTTGTAAAGCTCGCTGTGCGCGCTCCCGGTATGATGATTTTTGCGATGATCGCATCGTTTAGAATCAGTCCTAAAATTTCCATGATATTCCTCTGCATGATTCCGCTTCTGGGACTCGGCATCTTTTTGATTATCAGTAAAGTGCATCCGATATTCAGAAATGTTTTTAAGACCTATGATAAGCTCAACAATGTCGTGCAGGAAAATGTGCGCGGAGTACGGGCGGTAAAGTCCTTTAACCGGCAGCAGTACGAAATTGAAAAGTTTGAAAAAATTTCGGAATCGATTTATCGAGGATTTTCAAAGGGGGAGAGGTATATCACTCTGATGATGCCGATGGCGCAGCTATGTATTTATACCTGTATGATTTTGATTTCATGGTTCGGCGCGAAGGAGATTGTTGCAAGCGGAAACAATGCGGCACAGGGCTTAACCACAGGATCGCTGATGGCTCTTTTTTCGTATGCAACACAGATTATGATGAGCTTGATGATGTTCTCCATGGTCTTTGTGATGATCACGATTTCCCGCTCATCTGCGGAGCGCATTGCCGAAATTTTAAATGAACGCTCTACCATTCAAAACCCTGAACATCCTGTGATGGAGGTAAAGGACGGAAGTATATGCTTTACCGATGCCGATTTTATGTATAGTGCCGATGCGGATAAAAAAGTTATTACCAATGCAAACATTTCAATCGATTCGGGAGAAACGGTTGGAATTATCGGAGGCACCGGTTCTTCCAAGACTTCTTTTGTGCAGCTCATTCCCCGATTGTACGATGTTACTTCCGGTTCGGTTAGCGTCGGCGGCGTAAATGTAAAAGACTATGATGTAAAAACTCTGCGGGATGCGGTTGCCATGGTTTTACAGAAAAACGAATTATTCTCAGGTACGGTGAAAGATAATTTGAAGTGGGGCAATGAACACGCAAGCGATGAAGAAATTGCCGAAGCCTGCCGCCTTGCTTGTGCTTCCGAATTTGTCGAAGCAATGCCGGAAGCTTATGATTCCCGTATCGAGCAGGGCGGAACAAATGTTTCGGGCGGACAAAAACAGAGGCTCTGTATTGCGCGGGCGCTTTTAAAAAGGCCTAAGATTTTAATCCTTGATGATTCCACCAGTGCGGTGGACACCAAGACGGATGCTCTGATTCAAAAATCATTTAAAGAGTTCCTTCCGGAAACAACAAAGATTATTATTGCGCAGCGGATTTCTTCCGTGCAGCATGCAGATAAAATCCTCGTATTCGATAAGGGTTTAATTACTGCGGTAGGCACACATGACGAACTGCTGCATACGAGCGCCATCTATAAAGAAGTCTTTGAGACCCAACAAAAAGGACATGAATAATATGAAACCCATTAACACAGCAAAACCGGAAATGAAGCTTTCCATGCCGGCCGTCAAACGGCTTCTTTCCTACCTTAAACAATATAAAACCGTTCTTGCGGTTGTTACGGTCTGTATTTTATTAAGTGCAGGAGCAACCGCATCAGCAGCTTTGTTCCTGCAAGTATTGATTGACCGGTATATTATGCCGCTGCTTGCGCAAAGCACTCCGGTGTTTAGCGGACTTTTACGGGTGCTCATCTTTATGGCGGCGATTTACGGCACCGGTGTTCTCTGTTCGTGGATTTATAACCGCTTGATGATTAAGGTTGCACAGCAGACTCTCAAGCGGATTCGAGATGAAATGTTCTCTAAGATGCAGCGCTTCCCTCTCCGATATTTTGACACACATACCCACGGAGATATTATGAGCCGTTACACCAATGATACCGACACACTCCGGCAGATGATTACACAGTCGATGCCTCAGCTGGTTTCTTCTATGTGTACGGTTGTTACAGTTTTCTTTGCAATGCTGTATCAGAGCGTGTATCTTACGATTATCGTTGTAGCTTCCATCTTTTCTATTTTAAAAGTGATTAAGTTTATCGCAAAAAAAAGCGGCTTTTATTTTGTACGGCAGCAGGAAACGCTCGGACAGCTGAACGGTTATGTTGAAGAGATGATAAACGGGCAGAAGGTAATTAAAGTGTTCTGCCGCGAAGAAGCGGTCAAAGCCGATTTTCATGAAAAAAATGCCGCATGGCAGGAAAGCGCCTCAAAGGCAAACTCCTATGCGAATATCATCATGCCCTTTATGAATGCACTCGGCTATTTTCAATATGTGATTGTCGCCCTTGTCGGCGCATGGTTCGCAATTGCAAAAATCCCCAATCCGACTATTGCCGGTATCAATACGCTGACACTCGGTACCATCGCTTCGTTTTTAACATTGTCGAGGAATTTTACCAATCCTATTTCTCAGCTTTCCAATCAGCTCAATTCGGTTATCAATGCCGTTGCAGGGGCATCGCGGATTTTTGCTCTGATGGACGAAGAACCCGAAGAGGATGCCGGAACCGTTATGCTCGTAAATGCACGGGAAGAAGCCGGTACACTGACCGAAGCTGTGGAGCACACCGGGGTATGGGCTTGGAAGGGAATGCACGAGGACGGCAGCATTACATTGACAAGGCTGACAGGCAAGGTGATTTTTGAGCATGTCGATTTCGGGTACTCGCCCGATAAAAAGGTACTGAAGGACATAAACCTTTTTGCAGAGCGGGGACAGAAGGTCGCATTTGTCGGGGCAACAGGCGCGGGCAAAACAACGATTACCAATTTGATCAACCGCTTTTATGATATTAACAAAGGAACTATCACCTATGACGGAATACCGATTACCCGGATCAGGAAAGAAGACCTGCGCAGGTCACTCGGTATCGTATTGCAAGAGGTTAATTTATTTACCGGCACCATTATGGAAAATATCCGTTTCGGCAACTTGGATGCAACCGACGAGCAGTGTATCGAAGCGGCAAAACTTGCCAATGCTCACAATTTTATTACAATGCTTCCACATGGTTATGACACGGTTATTGAAGGAAATAAAAACTCTCTTTCACAAGGGCAGCGCCAGCTATTGTCCATCGCCCGTGCCGCAGTCTCCGACCCGCCCGTCATGATTTTGGACGAAGCGACATCCTCAATCGACACCCGAACCGAAGCACTTATCCAAAAAGGTATGGATAGCCTGATGGAAGGCCGAACCGTTTTCGTCATCGCTCACCGTCTTTCCACTGTTATGAATTCCGACGTTATCATGGTCTTGGATCACGGTGAAATTATCGAGCGCGGCACACACACCTCCCTGCTGGAGAAAAAGGGAGTGTACTACCGACTCTATACCGGAGCTTTTGAGCTCGACTAAGTCTTTGACAAATATGCTGGCATCTGCGTTGTCGCTACGCCGAAATAAATACTCAACGTATACCCGATACGCCTCCGTTTTATTTCGGCTAGGCTCCTAGCATCTACCTAGCCTATTTGTCAAAGTGATGGCAGAAAAGGCGGGGCATCTATGGCGTTGCTGCACAAAAATCAATGCTCGACGTACAACAAGTACGCCTGCGGGTGTTTTTTGTACGCTCCTAGCATCTGCTCCACCTATTTGTCAAAGCGCTGGTTAAGGGAGGACATCTACTGCGTCGTACGGCAAAAAAGTGTTCTCAACATATCAAAGATACGCCTATAGTTTTAATCTGAATGGATATTATATTTCTTTCTCACATCTTTATAACTATCAGGTAAATATAATGTTATTGTTGTCTAATATCCGTGTTCAATCAAGATTAAAAAATCATAATTATATTGAGCGGCAAAAAATATAGGAGATAAAAACTCATCTTTAACTGAAAGCAGGACTTGACAAAGAGATGGTTGAAAAAGTGAGACAATATTGTTAAAATTGAAACGGAGGATAATATGAAAAAAATCATGCTTTTATCGGCAGCCATTTTATTTATTGGAATAACCGCCGCGGCACAAACAAAGGCGGCGGCTCACACCTTTAAAGTCGAAGAACAAAGCTTTCAGAGAAACGGTATGAAAATATACGGAAAGCTTTTTCTTCCCGATAGTGTATCGCCCGTACCCTTAGTCATTCTTTCACACGGATTCGGCGGAAACCACAGCGGTGTTAAAGGCTATGCTGCGGCTTTTGCGGAGCATGGCATTGCTGCATACATTTTTGACTTTATCGGCGGCGGCAATCATATCAAAAGCGATGGAAAAATGACGGAAATGTCGGTACTTACCGAGGCCGAAGATTTGACGGTCATTCTCGATAACTTAAAAGCCGACTCTCGTTTTAAGCCTGAACAAATCTTTTTATTAGGAGAAAGCCAAGGCGGATTTGTTTCAACTTATATTGCCGCACTGCGCCCCGACGATATCGCGGGCTTGGCTTTATTATATCCTGCTTTTGTGTTGCACGATTACGTTCGGCGGCGCACTCCCGATCCGGAACGGATTCCCGACACAATGAAGCTGCTGGGAAAAACCATAGGCCGCATTTATAATAAAGATGTACTCTCATTTGATATTTATACATTGATGCCCCGGTATTCAGGCAAAACGCTCATCATTCACGGAACAGCCGACTCGCTTGTACCGCTGTCATATTCGGAACGGGCGGTTAAGACATTCCCAAACGCAAAGCTCATAAAGCTTGACGGAGCAAAGCACGTCTTTTACGGAGACATGATGCAGAAAGCTGCAGAAGATGCGGTAAAATTTGTACAAAGCATAATTGATGAAAAAAGACCTTAGGCTCGGTAAAAAATTACCTTTTCAAATATAATATTTTATATGAGGATTTATGAAAAAAATACTTCTATTAAATGCAAGCCCAAGAAAGAATTGGAATACTGCACAAATACTTAAATCGGCGATGAGAGGCGCTCAAACTGCCGGTGCGGAAGTTGAATATATCGATTTATATGATTTGAATTTTACGGGATGCAGAAGCTGCATGTTGTGCAAAAGAAAAGGAGTTGAAAGATGCCGATGTTATTGGAAAGATGACCTTTCTCCAATAATAGAAAAAGTTTTTTCGGCAGACGCACTCTTTATCGGAACTCCTATATATTTAGGAAGACCTACTAGTCACTATTTTGCATTTATGGAACGCTTGCATTTTTGTTCACTTTCTTATGATGACTATAGCAATTATTTCAAAGGAAAGGTTAATGTTGTGCTGTTTTTAACAATGAATGCGACAAAAGATTTTTACGATAAACTGTATAAGGAAAAATTTGGAAATTATGCAAATGAATTTAAATCATTGAATGGCAATGTTACCTTGTATCCATGTTATAATACACTGCAAGTAAGCGATTATTCAAAGTTCGATATGGCAAGTTTTAGTGAAGATAAAAAGAAAAAATCACGCGAAGAATGTTTTCCAATCGATTTGGAAAATGCCTTTCAGCTCGGTAAAAAATTAGGGGAATAAGTTTTAAGGAGCTAAAACAATGAAAATAACCATTACAGCAAACGGCAAAACGCTGACAGCTTCTTTGTATGATAATTCTTCCTCTCGTGCTCTGGTTGAATTGCTGCAAAAGGGTGCAATTACCATCGAAATGCATGACTACGGTAATTTCGAAAAAGTCGGCGATCTTCCGATAAGCCTTCCGCGCAACGACAAACAAACCAATACGGATGCGGGCGATCTGATTTTATATCAGGGAAAATCATTCGTTATTTACTATGATAAAAACTCGTGGAACTTTACTTTGCTCGGAAAACTGGAAGGCATAACCAAAGCCGAGTTAAAAAAGCTGCTCGGTACCGGAAATGTTACTGTAATACTGGAAAATGCGGAATAGCTAAAGGGAACCTCGAAAACTTCAGCTTTTTGAGGTTTTCCTTACGATTGTACTTTCCACCAAACGGTTAATCTCATCAACCGCGCTCAATAAGTTTAAAGAGGTCAGATATTCTCGTTTTCGCTGATATATACTTCCAAGTCGGCATCGTCTTCGGGAAGGTCATCGACAAAGCCCGGATCCATGTGCATTAAAAACCGGTACTGACCGTTTGCATCCCGATATGTAACCGCTTCGCCGTCTTCGGAGCCGTGATACTCGCGAAAGACGGAAAAGCCTTTTTTTTCCAACACGGCTTTCACACGCAAAAAGTTTCTCTCGCGCTTTTCGATATAAGTTTTAAGTTCGTTGTTTCCGATTAAGTAGGCATCGACGAGAGTGCATCCTTCAACGGTGTTTGCTTTCCCGTCATCAAAAGCTTCAACCTCAATCGCAATAGCTTCGGCTTCGTCATCGACAAACGAAAACCTCGATAATGGAAATTTTTTCTTTCCATAAGCTATTTCAACGAGGTCGCCTAAGGCTGCAACATGCAATTTGCCTAAAACGCCATACTCATCGTCGGAATACACTTCAAAGCCCGGAATTTTTTCCAAAAAAGCTTTTATGTTGGCTTCGGAATCAAACGCTCCGATGAGGTGTTCCCTGCCGCTTTCCATCAATTTTAATAAAAACATTTTTTCTCCTACGCCGATAATTTAGAGCTTCTGCATCATACTTTTCTTTATCACTATGAGGAATGCTTTATGTCGATTATGCCTCATGTTTGTTGCAGCGCATCCAACCAAGCTAAATAGTCCCTTGCACTCCGCTCTACCTCTTGCCGTGCAGCTTCGCTATATCCCGCGTTGCTGTCTATTGTATGGAAAGTGAACGGCGGGCGGTAGTCTGCATTGCAGTATTTCGCTGTCAGTTCAAACGGACGCAGTACTTCGGCAACGCTGCACCCAACAGCACCATCTGCGCGGTAGTCTGCGGCCGGCGCACCGAGCGAGACGGCAAGCGCAATTTTTCTGCCCTTAAGCGCCTTGCCTTTCGAGCCATAAGCCCAGCCATAAGTCAGCACTTCATCTAACCACTGCTTCAATAACGGCGGACAATTAAACCAGTATATGGGAAATTGCCACACAAGTGAATCGTGCGTTTCTATCAATTTTTGTTCAGCCGCTACATCAATCTTGCCTTGAGGATAGACAGCGTACAGTTCGTGAACAGTAAAGCGATCAGTATGTTGCCGCACTGCATCCGACCAGTGTTTATGAACGGTAGATTGAGAAATATTAGGGTGAGCAAGAATAATCAGGGTTTTCGGCATTGTAAATTCCTTGAATGAGTTATGCCGAGAGTATACCATAAAAGATAAAAATGTTCTATACTGAGGACAGGTAGTAAAATGAAACTTTTAATTTACGGTGCGGGCGTAATCGGCAGTTTGTATGCCGCTGCGTTCGCCGAAGCAGGCTATGACACGACGGTGTACGCAAGAGGAAAAAAACTCGAAACATTGAAAACCCGCGGCTTGCTGTATGAAAAAAACGGCAAACAGTATAAAGCAAAGGTTAAGATTATCGCTACATTGCAAAACGATGATATCTATGATTTTATCTTTTTGACGGTAAAAGAAAATCAAGTGCATACGGCGCTTGAAGAACTCCGGCCGAACGGCAGCCCGAACATCGTTACAATGGTCAATACGCTTGAACCTTACGCCGACTGGGAGAACCTGTGCGGCGAAGGGCGTATTATCCCCGCGTTTCCGGGGGCTGGAGGCAGCTATGAAGACGGCGTGCTGAAAGCAGACTTTACGCCGTCTCTTATTCAGGCGACGACATTTGCCGAAATCGGCGGGAACTCATCGGAGCGGCTGAAAAAACTCGCGGCTCTTTTTAAGATGGCGGGCGTGCCGTACCGAATCGTAAAAGACATGCACGGCTGGCAGTTGTATCACTTGGCTCTGGTTGTTCCGATTGCCGATGCGTATTATAAAGCCGAAAATCCGGAAGAAGTTTGGAAAGAAGCGGACATTATGAACGATACGGCACGGCAAATAAAAAACAATTTTCAAAAATTGTACCGTTCGGGAGTAAAACTTTCGCCGCCGAAAATGCACCTTTTGAGACTGCTGCCGGCTCCGGTTCTGCAAGCCATTTTTACTCAAGTTTTTAAAAGCCGCTTCGGAAATTTATTTATGTACCGGCACTCGATGAAAGCTTCCGACGAAATGCGATCTCTGCACTCGCAGTTGTATCAATACCTTGCCGCAATTCCGACGAACCATAGTCAGCGTGGAATAAGACTCATCTGCATCGGCGACAGCTTAACATTCGGTAATGTCGGCTATTCGTATATTCATTTTTTTAACAAAAAAATTCATGCCGTAAACAAAGGAAAAAACGGCGACACGCTTAGAGGCGCTTACGGCCGGCTCAAAAAAATAATCGATAAGCCCCGACACGGGGGCGGTACATTCATCCTCGGGATCGGTACAAACGATATTCTGCTGTCGTATTTAAAATCCCTTTCTTTATTTTGGTTTTTGACAATGAATCTGCGCTGCAAAATAAAACGGTGCATTGAAAACGACGATAACTTTGAACGCGAATATGACAGACTTTTGCACTTATGCTCCGAAAAAAACAAACGCGTAATCGTTTTCGGAATGCCGTTTATTAATTTAAAAAATTTTCCGCACGAAAAGACGGTACGAAGAAACGCCGTTATCAAACGATTGGCGCAAAAATATAATTATTCTTTTATCGATATATACGACCTGCAAAAAGAAACACTTCTACCCGACAAGCGTACCTATACGTGGAAACACGGTTTTGCGTTCAGGCTTATAGATGCCGTCATAATGACGCTGTTGCCGTTTTGTAAAGACGGGTTCGCAAAAGCACGAGGTTTGAACGCAAGCGTAGACGGCGTTCATTTTAATTCGGCATCGGCAAAAATTTTGGCTGCGGAAATAGAAAAAGTCGTATTGCGATAGAGCCCGCAAAAGCCGCCGATTCGGCGGCCGCGTTTATTTACCGTATTTTCTTTCTATAGCGGAAAGGGTGTCGACCCGTTCCGTGTAAACGCCGCCTTCAAAGCGGGCATCGAGAAAGGCGTCGACAATCATTTTTGCTTCTTCGGGTCCGACGATGCATACGCCCATGGCGACAGCGTTTATGTCGCTGTGTTCGACGGCGAGCTTTGCCGTACACGGTTCGCTGCACGCCGCAGCCCTCACTCCCGGAACCTTGTTTGCGGCAAGAGAAATGCCGACGCCCGATCCGCACACCATAACGCCTTTTTCAACTTCCTGCGATTTAATCGCTTCGGCAACCTTTAAGCCGAATTCGGCATAGTTTGCCGGAACCTTCGAATCCGCCGCACCGTAATCAACGCATTCGTATCCTTTATTGCGAACGTGTTCCATTAAAATATGTTTTAATGCGACTCCCGAATGATCGCTTCCAAATCCGATTTTCATATGCGCACTCCCTTTATATAAAAATATAGGGCACTTATAAAAAACTATTTTTTTAGCACCCATAATTATTTTAGTAGTTTTTTTATAAATTGTCTAGTGTAAAAGCCGGGTTACTTTCTCCGCCTTGCATAACAATCTTTTTATGATAATTTTGCCTTATTTCGTTCTTCTTGCCATTGTTAAGGTTCGTGAATTCTTCTGTACAATCCCCTTGCCTAAACGTATGCATTTCAGTATTTTTTAAAAGGAGGTAATCCTATGGATGAAAAGAAACGCAAAGTTACCGTTGTGGGAGCAGGTGCGGTCGGTTCAACCTTTGCCTACGCATTGGCTCAAAGCGGTTATGCGGATGAAATTGCAATAACCGATATGAATAAAAATTTTGCCGAAGGACAAGCTCTCGACCTTGTACAGGGTCTGCCTTTTTTACCGCAAGTCGACATACACGCGGGCGATAAAACCGATTATGCCGACAGCGACATCGTTGTGGTTACGGCGGGAGCAAAACAACAGAGCGGGGAAACGCGCATAGATTTGCTGAAACGCAATGCATCCATTATCACCGGCATTGCAAAGGACATTGCGGAAAGCGGCTGCAGCGGCGTTATGCTGATTGTGAGCAATCCCGTTGATATTTTAACTCGGGCGGCGCTCAAGGCTTCCGGATGGGAGCGCGGAAGAGTTATCGGTTCCGGTACGGTTTTGGACACTGCACGTTTCCGCTACACTCTTAGCAAAGAGTGCGGTGTCGATGCGCGCAACATTCACGGTTATATTTTGGGAGAACACGGCGACAGCGAATTTGCGGCTTGGTCGATGACATCCGTTGCAGGACGGCGCATCGACGAATATTGTTCAGGCGGTGTGTGCAGCTCAGGCCCGCACTTCGATAAAGCAAAAATTCTGGAAGAAGTACGGAATTCCGCTTACCACATTATCGACTACAAAGGCTCTACTTATTTTGCCGTCGGCTTAGCCCTGACGAGAATAGCCGGCGCCATTTTGCGCAACGAGCACAGCATTTTGTCCGTATCGATGACCTTGGATGGAGAGTTCGGACTTAAAGACGTATGCTTGAGCGTTCCCTGCATTGTTGGACGCAGCGGTGCGGAACGGGTTATAGAAAGCGATCTTCCCGCTGATGAACAGGCAGCATTGGAAGCAAGCGCAAAACGGCTTAAAGAAGCTTTTACCGAGATGAATTAACCCAAACTATTTTTATCGAGAATTTCGTTTATTACGATTACTCTGCATTTAAAGGTTTCGTTTATCCTGCATTTAAAGCTGAACTGAACGCCCCGGACGAGTACCACCTGTACACTACCGCAACGGCAAACAAAAACGACAAAACATCGGAGAAAGGCTGCAGCAGGTAAATGCCGGTCTTTCCGTATAGGGCGGGCAGAATATATAAGAGCGGTAAATAAAAAAAGCCTTGCCGTGAAATCGATATGAGAAGGGATGAAAAATAATGACCGATGTTCTGCATGAACATACTGCTCACGGCAAAAAAGCTTAAAAGCGGCAGCGAAAAGCATTGCATTCTCAGTATTTTAATTCCGGCAAAAATTACCTCATCATCCTTAGACATAACTCCGATACATTGTTCGGCAAAGAGAAATAAAATTATTGAGGCGGCCGTTAAAAAAATTGTTCCGATTAAAACCGTAGTAATAAAAGCTTTTTTTACTCTTGAGTATTGTTTGGCACCGTAATTCATTGCACAAATCGGTTGAAAGCCTTGCCCCCACCCGATCATAATCATATAAGCCAAAGCGGCAACTCTTGAACTTACCGTTAAAGCCGCTATCATGCTTTCTCCGTATTGTGCCGCTTTAACATTAAGTAAAACCAATGCGGCGGAGGTAATTGCCTGCCGCGAAAAATTGGGCATACCGCCTGCAAGAATATGATACATACGCTCTTTGCTGTATTGAACTTTTTTTAGATTGAACGAAATACTCTCGTGCCTTTTTGCTAAGAGCGTCAACACAATACATCCGATAATCTGACCGATTAGCGTTGCATAGCCTGCGCCGATAAATCCCTGCTTAAAAATAAACATCAATACGGGATCAAGCACCATATTGCTGAGCATTCCCGAAAGCAGCCCGACCATTCCGTCGCGTACATTTCCGCAAAGACGCAGCTGATTATAAACAGTCAGTGCATATAAACTGAACGGAATGCTGATAATAATAATCCTTAAATACTGCACTGTAAATGTGAGAACATCTTGAGATGCACTTCCGCCGATGAATTTTGAAAGCGGTAGAATAAAAATACTTGCTCCGATTGCGATCAGAATACCTATTATAATTGCAAAAACAATTCCTACCGAGGAAATGGTTTCCGCTTCCGCATAGTCTTGTTCTCCGATTTTTTTTGACATTGCATTACCGCTGCCGTAACCGAACCAAAAACCGATTGCTTGAATAATGCTGACAAAACTAAACACAATACCAATTGCCGCAATCATCGCTCTGTTATTTAAGCGGCCGACAAAAAAAGTATCGGTCAAATTGTATATAACGCTGATCAACATTCCGATTATTGTCGGAATTGAAGTTTTAACTAACAGCGGAAAAATCGGTTTTGTTAAAATGTTAAATCGTCTCAGCTCTTTTGAATCCATCTCAACAACTCCGCACTTCGCCTTTGTTTCCGTCAACGGTGATAAGGTCGCCGTCCTTAAATTTTGCGGTGGCAAAACCTACACCCAATACTGCCGGTATATTAAATTCCCGAGCGACAATCGCAGCATGACTTAACGCGGAACCGGTATCTGCGACGACAGCACTTGCAAGTTTAAAAAGCGGAGTCCATTCGGGATCGGTAAGATGACAAACAAGTACATCACCTTTTTGCATTTTATAAAATTCTTCAGGCTTGCGGATAAGACACGCTTTTCCTACAACAGTCCCCGGACTTCCGCTTACTCCTTTCAGCTCATCGCCTCTTGAATCAAACACAAGTAATTTTGATGCTTCCCAAACTTTTTCCGCAAGCGGAAATTTTTCATTTCGTCTTCTTATTTTTTCTTTATAGACATCGGTTAGCCGGCCGGCTTTAAGCACTTCCATTAATTCACGATGAAAAAGATTTACAATTCCGTGTTTATAATCTTCGCTGTTTAATAAAAGAATATTTATCCGTCTTACACATTGCCTGACATAATAAAAGACAGCTTCCCACAAATATTGTGATTCTTCGCGGACAACATGAAAATACCGAAAGTGCTGTATGTCCTTTTCTATACGAGGATATTTGTTTCCATAAAGACGCTGTAAGTTCTGCATTAAACTCGTATAATTTCTATTCTCGTTATTATGAAAATTTTGATCGGATGTATCAGGGGTATTTAAAAGCGGGCGTATAATATTGACAAGCCTGTCGGGATCTTCGATAAATGTTTTTGCTTCAATGCAATAACAATTGTAATCCGACTTAAAACCGTTGCGATTTATAAAATCATCTGCAACCCGTTTAAATTCGGGAAAGCCGGCACACAGGGTTTTAAATTTTTCTCCTGAGAGTACGGCTTCTGTTAGAACAGCATTTTTCTTTATCTCATCGGCTATGCGTGAAATATCGTTTGCAACGACAGCCGTTTTATTATTGAGTTCCCAATAAAAATCAAATGCGGAACAGTTTTTATCTACTCGTTTAATTATTTTTGTGAATTTTTTACTCATAAAAAAAGACGGAAACAAGGCGTATTTAAACCTGTCATAAACAAGCTGTTGAATAAGCTCATAACTTTGTTCCATGAATTTACTGCATTCCGCCAAACTCATATTTTGAAAGTCTAAGGTTTTAATATGCTCTATTTCTTTTTCATAATGCGCCATAAACTTTTTACATACTTCAGAACAATAGTCAAAGTTTTTAAGCATGCGTATTATTTTAAATATATGAAAAATACGCAGGGTGAAACCTTTTCTATTTTTCGGAAGAGTCTGAATACCGTCATCATCAATTTCAGGATTTGAATCAAAAACAAGACCGCCTTCCGCAAATATCCGTGCTTTTTGGTCATTAATCGCTATCATATAATCAAAGTCCAGCGCACGGTATGCAAAGGGCATTTTTTCAAACTGAAAAGCCATATTTTCTTTCATCATTCGTGTTAATTTGCTACCTTTGATATATTCCTGAACCTGCTTCTCATCATCATTGTTTTTTAAGGTTGTTATTGCGCGTGCCTGTAAAATATATATTTCGTTCTTTCGTATTGCCCATTCAATATCCATCGGCATACCGTAATGCTTTTCTATTTTTAATCCGGCTTTTACAAGACCGGCAATCTCGACATCATTCAATGCCCGAGCTGTTCTTTTTGCTTCGCTTACCGATTCTTCTTTTGTATTCTTATCGCCATAAACAATTTGCGTTTCTTTACTTCCGATATTTATTTCAATAATATCACCCGACTTGTTTACAATATAATTATCCGCCGTTACGCGTCCGCTTACAACACTCTCACCCAATCCGTAACTTGCATTGATTTGCATTTCATCTTTGTTTTGCGTTACCGGATTAAGCGTAAACAAAACGCCGGCTTTTTCGCTTTCTACCATTTCCTGAATGACAACGGCAATCGCAACAGTACTTTGATTATATCCCTGATTAAAACGATAGCTTACCGCCCTGTCTCCCCACAGTGAAGCGTAGCAATGACGTATGTAAATCAATACATCCTCTATGCCTTGCACATTTAAATATGTTTCCTGCTGACCTGCAAAACTCGCATCGGGTAAATCTTCCGCCGTTGCCGATGAGCGCACCGCAACTCTCGCCGATTCTCCGAGTTCAGCGTATTTCTTTCTTATCTCTTTTTCCAGTTGAATGGGAAAATGTCCTGCTATAATTTTTTTTCGAAACTCTCCGGCGGCGGATAATAAAGCCTGTTCATCCGTTTGCTTTTCTACAAGAGTGCGTGAGATGATTTCGTCTATTTTGTTCTCTTTTAAAAATTCCCGATACGCCTCTGCGGTAATGACAAATCCTTTCGGAACATTTATTCCCGCAGCAGTCATCTCTCCAAGGTTAGCGCCCTTGCCACCGGCCCTTAATATGTCATCTTTATGTATTTGTGCAAAATCAAGTATCATTTTTGCTCCTCCATAATTAAAATTTTCAAAACTATACCGTTATTTTTCTATATACTTATTTACTATTCCGGATATAAATGTCAGCAGCATTTCATTAAAATACTCTTTATCAAATTGATAATAATGAGAACATAATAAAAAACTCCCGCTAAACGCATTCAATAAGCCTTTTTTATCTGCCCGCTTAATCGAACCGTTTTGCTCCCAATATTCTATGAGCTTCGTTAAAAAGTCATCATATAGACTTTCAATCCTATGAACTTCATTCCGATTTTTTGCTTCAAGTATTTTGAAGGCATCTTCATACACAGGCTGCTTTTGCATTTTTACCATAAGATCAACCGAGTATCGGTATATTATGTCGGTAAGAAATTTTGCCGGATCGGAGAGAGAATTCGAAAATTTTTTTTCAATATAATTTAATTTTTGGCTTGATCGGTATGCAATGAGTTCCATAATCAAGGCCTCTTTATCTTTCCAAAAATTATAAAAGCTTCCCTGCGCAATACCTGCCCGCTTCGTCAATTCAGCTATACTCAGCGCCTTCGTCCCCTTATCGTGAAATAGCTCCAGTGCCGCTTCCAATATCTTTTCTTTTATTTTGATTCTTTCTTGTTCGGTAAATGCTTTTGCCATCATCCGCTCCTCAGTCTTCACTTTATGTTGCAATGAATATTCTTTCTTTTATTCATTGCTAGTATAGCAAAATATTTATTTTATGTCAATGAATATTTTATAATTTATTCATAGATGTAATGTGGCGGCCCATATTCCTATGGCAAAGATTTTCTTTCCTCTTCTTGACTTAAACACAATATCAACCCGCTTTAAGAGGCTTGCTGAAAAATAAAAATCTTGATATAATTAATGTATTCTATATAATAGAAAAAAGGATTTGATAAAATGAAAGAAAAAGTTACATTACCCGCCACCCAAAAAACTAAGGACGGCGCTATTAGAAAAAAATCGACATCTATTACTGTACGCCTTTTACGGGCAATTACAATAACAATTATTTCAATCGTAGCCGTTATTTGTGCGGTTGTGGGCTTCCAACTATATAAAAAGAACATCGCCCAGTTCGATGAATTTACTGCACAGCAATTTTCCAATATTGAGAGGTCCATAAACCTTTTTATCCGGAACGGAAAAAATACCGTTACTATGCTTGCGGAAAACCCTACCGTAAAAAATGCCGACGAAACACTTTATAACTATACAGGAGAAAGAAAAGACATTGTGTATACGCATAACGGCAAAACGGAACAGGATATAACAGCACTCTTCGTTCGTATGGACAAAAACTATGAAGAGTTTAAAGAAATATATATGGGCACGCGCTGGGGAGGATTCGTAAGTTCGTTATCAGAGGAAGATGAACAAGGATTTGACCCGCGCACCAGACCTTGGTATAAGGCTGCAGCAGCCGCAAACGGAGAGGTCATAATAACCCCGGTATATATATCAACAATATCAACAGGCGGCAGCCCCGTCGTAGCATTGGCTCAGGCAATAAAAGATCCTGAGGGTGCTTTTTTAGGCTGTATAGGTCTTGACTTAAATCTTACGGATTTGGCTTCACGCGTCAGCAGCATCCGTATCGGCAAGACGGGCTATTGTATGCTTATGCAAAACGACGGATTAATTTTAGCCGACCCAAAACATGCAGACTCCAAT
This sequence comes from Treponema denticola ATCC 35405, assembly GCF_000008185.1. Taxonomy (NCBI): domain Bacteria; kingdom Pseudomonadati; phylum Spirochaetota; class Spirochaetia; order Treponematales; family Treponemataceae; genus Treponema; species Treponema denticola. Next base: position 389,555 of record NC_002967.9, on the reverse strand, counting down.
CTAAAAATATTAAAAGAAACAGGTATTCCTGCCTTTAACGAAATAGACAAAATGAAAGAGGGTTCGGCTTTTATTATGCTTGACGGAAAAACATGGAAAGTATCGGTCTTTTCACTTCCCGAAGTTAATTGGAAAGTAGCTCTTTTTATCGAACAAAACGAAATACTTTCGCTTTTTTATACACTCTTAAAAAATATGATTCTTATCGGCCTTTTTATGTTTGTCCTGTATTTTACATTAGCCTTTATTTTTGCAGGTGCTCTTAAACGCTATTTTAAGCGGCTTGAAATCGTTTTCGGCAAAATTGCATCGGGTGACCTTACCGACAGGCTGGCAGTAAAAAAGAATAACGAAGTCGGACGTATTATGATGAACCTCAATACCGCAATCGAAAATAATCATACAATGATATGCCTTTTAAAAGATGAAGCCGATAAAATGAACTCTATCGGGTCTCAGCTGTCGAGCAGTATGGAAGAAACGGCAGCCGCAATTAAACAGATAGGAGAGAACGTCAAAGGCGTAAAAGAAAAAGCTATGTCGCAGGCTGCCGGCGTTACCGAAACCGTTGCAACTGTGGAGCAAATCAACGGACGGCTTAGCCGGCTCGTTTCAAGTATCGAAATGCAGACCGAAAGTATCAACGAATCTTCTGTGGTCATTACGCGCATGGCGGAAAACACCGTTAAAATAGCTAAAACGCTTGACCAAAATAATGAACTGATCAAAACAGTCTACGGACAAACCAAGGTCGGTAAAGACGGGGCAAGAACTGCAAATGAGATTGTAAAGCAAATCGCCGAAAAATCGGCCTCTCTTCTTGAAGCGAGCCAAATCATTCAAAATATTGCGAGTCAAACCAACCTTTTGGCAATGAATGCCGCAATAGAGGCAGCCCATGCAGGTGAATCCGGTAAGGGCTTTGCCGTTGTCGCTGACGAAATTAGAAAACTTGCTGAAGGTTCTAATTTGCAAGGAAAGCAAATTGCGGCTGTTATAAAAGAGACGACTGAAATTATCCATGACATTACCGAAGCCGGTTCTCGAGCGGAAAAGACCTTTATCGATGTATACAACTTGGTCAGCCAAATCTCCGAAAAAGAAGATTCTATTTTGGAAGTGATGCGAGAACAGGAAGAAAACGGAAAACATGTACTTGATGCCATTAAAAGAATAAATGACGTAACAAGCGAAATTGACTCAGCCTCCGCCGAAATGCTTGAAGGCGGCAATCAAATTGGGCAGGAAATGCAAAAGCTTGCCGAAATAACACTCGAAACCACCGATAGTATGAACGAAATAGCTTCAGGAGCCGATCAAATTACCATTGCAGTCAAAGAAGTAAGCGACATTACGCAGAAAAATAAAGCAAGTATTGAAAATTTATCCAATGAGGTTTCTAAATTTAAAGTATAAGGAGAATCATAAAAAACAGTGGACTAAATGCGCTAAAATAAGTATATTAAAAACGGCTGAAATGTAAATCTAAAAAACGTCGTAAATAAATATAAGGGAAACCTCGAAAAACTTTTCGTTTTTCGAGGTTTCCTATAACAAGGAGTCTTAAAATGACAAAGAACGGCGGTATTTTCTCTAAGGGAAATAATGAGAAAAATCAGATTGCGAAAACAGGTAAAAAGCGGTTTTCATTGCGAAAAAAACTGGTTTTAATTTTCGGTTTTTTAATTGCAGCAGCCCTTACAACTGCAGCTCTAATTACAATAGGAAATGCACGTAAAGCCGTGCTTGAAAAAGTGGAAGCACATCTAACCGATAAAGCGACCGACATAGCGGAAGTCATCGATGGAAGAATATCTTCCGTTGTTCAATTTATTGAAGGTTTGGCCCGCATGCCGTTTTTACGCGACAATTCGATGACTTTAACCGAAAAAGCAGAACTTCTTATAAAAGAAGCCGAACGCAACAAAAAGATAGACTATTTCGGCATCTGCGATATGCAAGGTAACCGATATGATGGAACCGGGCACCGTACGTCCGTAAGAGACAGAGAATGGTTTAAATCCGCATCGCAGGGCAAAAACTTTATTACCGAACCGGCAATTTCGAACATAACAAACAATATGCAAATCATCTTTGCAGTTCCGATCTATGATGACGATAATGCTATAATCGGTGTGCTTAATGCGGCAGTTCCGGCTAAGCTCCTCTCTGAGGAAATCGATGACATCGTAGTCGGGCAAACAGGTGAATGCTATATACTCGGTTTAAAGGGTACCGTTATAGCACACAAAAATTTTGATATGGTAACCAAGCAGAGGAATATTATTAAAGATAATAGCGATAAAAACTTTGCTTCTCTGGCGGCATTTTTGCAGCATGCCCTTGATACCGATAAGAGTGAGGTCGGCTACTATGATTATGACGATATTTAAAATATCGCTTCGTATGCAACGATCAAAATTACCGGATGGACGGTCATTATTAAAGCACCGGTTAACGAATTCATAAAAACGGTAGACGATTTAAGGATGAGTATAAGAATTTTAGGCATTATCATTTTGATTATTACACTTGCCGTTATATATGCCGTCGCACATTATATGCTCCATCCTATTCGAAAAACGGTTTCGGCGTTAAAAGATATTGCACAGGGAAAAGGAGACTTAACTGTTCGCCTTCCCATTAACGGAAATGATGAAATCACCGATTTGTCCGAATATTTCAATCAAACAATTGAAAAAATAGGCGCTGCAATCAAAAATGTCGGTAAAAATTCGGTTTCAATGGAAGCCATAGGAGAGGAACTTGCTTCCAATATGACTCAAACGGCGAGTGCTATAAATGAAATCAGTGCAAATATTGAAGGGGTTAAAAACCAAACCCTTACGCAGGCTGCAAGCGTAACAGAAACTGCAGCTACAATTGAACAAATTGTACGCACTATAAAACAGCTGAATAACAGTATAGAAAATCAGGCAGCAAGCGTAGCCCGGTCTACAGCTTCAATCGAAGAAATGGTTGCAAACATCGCATCCATTACTCAAACACTTGAAAAAACCTATGATGTCGTAAAAAATCTTGCATCGGCAACTGAAGACGGAAAAGAAACGATTATAACCTCAAACAGCGTAACACAGAAAATTGCAGAAGAGTCCGGCTCGCTCATGGAAGCTTCAAGCGTTATTCAGCATATTGCAAGCCAAACCAATTTGCTTGCAATGAATGCCGCTATTGAAGCTGCCCATGCAGGCGAAGCAGGCAAAGGTTTTGCTGTCGTCGCCGATGAAATCAGAAAGCTCGCTGAAGACTCGGCAACTCAAGGCAAGACAATAACGTCTACGCTTAAAACCCTATCAAGCGAAATAGAATCTCTTTCGGTTTCTTCTAAAACCGTCGAAGACAAATTCAGCACGATTTTTAATTTATCCGAACAAGTAAAATCAATGAGTGACCGCCTTACCGAAGCGATGCACGAACAGGAGAACGGCAGCAAAGAAGTACTCGGAGCAATTAAAAATATCAATACGGTAACGGTAGAAGTGCAAGCCGGTTCCGAAGAGATGCTGAAAGGCGGTGAAGGAGTCGCTGAAGAAATGCTGAAACTTGATAATTTAACCCGTATGATAACCGACAGTATGAACGAGATGGCAGCAGGTGCCGTTCAGATAAACAATGCAGTTCAGGAAGTAAATGCAATAACTCAAAAAAATAAGACGAGTATTGAAAATCTGGCTGCTGAAGTCGGCAAGTTTAAGGTCTGATGAAAAAAAATAGCATCTTTTTCCTATAAGATTATGGGCAGGGAATATCCAAAAATTGATTTCCGCGCCCCACTTGGGTACTTGCATTATAAGCCTCAATGTAGTATAATAAGTATGATTTTACATACTTATTATACTATTCTGGGAGGTATAAAATGCGAAGTAAAAAAGATGGAAAACTACATGCGTGGACTGCAAAAGTAGGTACTAAGGGACAAATTGTTATTCCAAAAGAAGCTAGAAAAATTTTTTCTATCGAAACGGGGGATGACCTCCTCATACTTGGAGATGAAAGAAGGGGGGTGGCGATTATGAAGGGTGATGCGGCAACAAAGATTTTGATGAGTATCCAAGGAGAATTGATAGATGAAAATTAAAATGCTGAAATTTATTGCTATCTTGTTTTGTGTTCTTATTGTTTTGGCTGTATTCTATGTACTCCGAAATTTAAACTACGATTATTCCGGGGAGAAGTTTGTAAAGAATCGCTCTTTGAGCTTAGGTCTGGAAGAAAAACAGTTTTATTTAAAGGATGGAAGCGTCATAAACTATGCAGAAGGTCCGGACAATGGGCCGGATATGGTATTATTGCATGGGCAAATGGTGGACTGGAAAGATTACCGCACGGTCTTGCCTGAACTGGTAAAAAAGTTTCACGTCTTTGCACTTGATTATTACGGACATGGAAAATCAAGCAAAAATCCCGATTTATACAATATTGAGCGAATCGGATCCGATATCGCCTTGTTTATACAAGAAAAGGTGGGCTCAAAAGCTATTATTTCGGGGCATTCATCCGGGGCATTGATTGTTGCTTATATTGCAGCAACATATCCGGAAAATGTAAAAGCAATTGTGCTGGAGGATGGACCGTTTTTTGCAACGGAAAAGGGACGTGCAGAAAATACATTCTCTTATAAAACGTTTCAAAATATCCACAACTATTTAACTGAAAAACCCAACATCACTTACTTTGAACACTACTTAAAGAATGACCCTATGCGTACATTGTTTAACATGGACGGAAAAGATAATTGGACTAAAATTGTGGCGGAACCTGCAATGAAACGATTTCGAAAGGATTTGACAAAAATACCGATTATATGGTACTATCCTCCGGAGTTGGGTGTGAATACCTTACTTCAACTGACAGCGAATTTACAAGATGGAACGGGGGATTATGATTTAAGGTTTGCGGATGCCTTCTATGATTTCAGTTTTTTTAACGGGATAAAACAGGAGGACATGTTGAAACAAATTAGTGTCCCAACTTGTATCCTTCATGTAAACCCACCAAAAAATACCACCCCTTCTTATTATACGGAAGAAGGGATGCTGATTTCTGCAATGGATGAAAAAGATGCAAAACATGTTAAAGAATTAATTCGCGGCAGCATTTTAGTTGAGGGATTTGATTCTATGCATAATATTCATGAAGATAAGCCAAAGGAATTTTTGAAAAAAGTAGCGGAATTTTTAGATAAGATAGAAAAATAAAATGACCGGTTCAGATGGATAAGTTGGAATTTATGGAGGTGAATTATAAAATCTATATGGAATAATTGGTTAAAACAGGCGGTTTTTCTTTACTCGGCACTATACACAGTTGCAACCATTTTTAATAGCGTGCTATACCTTTTGAATGGAACTTACGAAGACCCTAATGGAAATTGGCATGAATTGGACAGAGCAATCATTGTATTTATCATCACTCTTGCATACACATTGATTAAAAATTTAAAGCTGAAAAATTACTGGCTCAAGGCTGCCGTCGTATATGTTCCGACACTCTTGCTTGTGTTTGGATATATTTGGCTAACAGGACTTAGAGAACCTCTAGCGTCCTCAGCGTATAGAGATATATTCATAAATTATACGATAGGTTATGCAGCGGCCTCATTAGTCGGTTGGATCAAAACCCGTATCAGACCTAAAAAGACGGAAAACAAATAAAGAGAATATGTAAAGCTCTTGCATTATAAACGCTAAGCCTGTATAATCCTTGCTTGTTATGGGTAAGCTTGAAAATAAAAATAAATCTCTTGTAAAAAGCGGGTCAAAACTTTCTCTTTTGGTTTTAGGGTCAAGGATTTTAGGTCTTGTCCGCCAGATGACTATGTCTCATTTTTTGGGGACGGGGCCATTGGCGGATGCCTTTGCCACAGCCTTTATGCTTCCCAATCTTTTTAGAAGGCTCTTTGCCGAAAACAGCATAACCGTTGCCTTTATTCCGACCTTTAACGCCTATCTGCAAAAGCACAAAGATTCGCAAGAATCCGAAAAAACAAAAAAAGAAATAAACGAATTTTTAAATTCTATTTTTACTCTTGTAAGCTTTTCTACTGCCATTGTAGTTACATTGGGCATAATACTTTCTCCGTTGATAGTAAAACTTTTTTTTAAAAACATTGCAGACTATGATTCTACCGTTTTTTTAACGCGGATAATGTTTCCGTATTTATTTTTAATTTCGGTTGCCGCCTTTTTTCAAGGTATTTTAAACGGAGTAAAGATTTTTACCCCATCAGGCTTTACACCTATTTTATTCAACATATTCGTCATTTCTTTTACATACATTTTTGCAAAACCCTTTGGCGATCCTGCCGTCGCAATGTCATACGGTGTTGTTGCAGGAGGCCTTGTGCAGGCGGTTTTTCAGCTGCCCTTTGTTCTAAAGACGGGCTTTAGTTTTAAGCTCACAAGTCTTGCAAAAACTTTTTCAAACCCCGGAACAAAAAAAGTTCTTGCCCTTATCGGTCCGACCATAATAGGCATGGCAGCCTATCAGATAAACGATTTGGTTTCTACCTCGCTTGCAACTTCGGCAGGCCTTGGAATAGCCTCGAGCTTACAATATTCTTTACGCTTACAAGAACTTTTATTAGGTATCTTTGCCGTTTCGGTAGGCACCGTAATCCTCCCCGAAATGTCGGCCCTTGCCTTGCGCAAAGATTGGGAGGCCTTTCAAAAAGTACTCTTACAAGCTATAAAGGTGATAGCTTTAATTACAATACCCGCAACCTTTTTCTCTCTTTTGTCGGGAGAAAATTTAATCATTCTCATTTACAAGAGCAATAAATTCGATTCCGCTTCGGTAAAATTAACATTGGGAATTTTTAACTTTCATATAATCGGACTTTTTGCAATCGCCGTAAACAGGATTATAGCTCCTGCCTTTTATGCACAAAGCGATTCAAAGTCCCCGACAATCGCAGGAATAATCTGCTTTGCAGTTAATATCCTCCTAGCCTTAATTTTGGTAGGCCCCATGGGAGGAAACGGCATCGCTCTTGCTTTGACAATAGCTTCAGTTATAAACACAATCATTCTCTTAATATTTTTAAAAAAGAACAAGGCTCTGGATGTAAAGAACCTCATCTTCCCGGCTCTTTTATTTATTGCAAAAATATTCGTTTTTTCGATTACAGCCTCAATTCCCCTTTATTTTTTAAAGGATAAGATTTATTCTCCATTTGCTTCATTCGGAAAACTTATCGGACAAGGAGTTCCGCTTTTTATTTCTTTTATTATTTTTGCAGGGCTTGGTGCAGGCTTTTTACTTATAACTAAGGATAGAACAGCAAACATAATTTTAAACCGCTTAAAGGAAAAATAAAATGCAAATCATAAAACGAAACGGTGAAACTAAAAATTACGAACCTGAAAAAATTGAAGGAGCTATCCGCTCCGCTTTTAAAAGTGTGGAAAACTCTCCGCATACCGATTTAGATACAATCATTCCGCCCTTGGTAAAGGAAATAGAAGAAGACATCTTGGAGCTTACCAAAAACGGAAGCCTTGTTCAGGTCGAAACAATTCAGGACTTGGTAGAAAAAACTTTAATAGAACACAACTACTATGCGGAAGTAAAAAACTTTATACTCTACCGTGTCGGCCGCACAAAGAGGCGGGATTCCCGTCAAATGATAAGCCGCTTTTTTGATACTATAGAAATTCAGAGCGTCCTCACCGAGATTCAAAACGACTTTACTTCGGACGAGTACAGCCTTAACTTGCTTGCACATAAATTCCTTTCTTTTAGAAAAGAAAATATGAGCGAGACCGAATCCCTAGCTATGCTCATTAAGGCTTCCGTCGAACTTACCGCCCAAGATGCCCCGGACTGGGAATTTATTGCGGCTCGCCTTTTAATGCTTCAATTTAAATTAAAACTAAAAACCGAGCTTGAAAAAAGGCAGATTCATTCTTTTTATGAAAAAATCAAATACCTTGAAAACGAAGGTCTTTACGGAACATATATTTGTGAGGCCTATAGCCGTGATGAGTTGGAAGAGGCGGCTTCATTTATAAATGAAGAAAGAAATAAGCTTTTTACCTACAGCGCCCTCGACCTTCTTTTACGCCGCTATGTTATTCATACTCATTCAAACATTGTACTTGAATCGCCTCAGGAAATGTTTTTAGGGATTGCCCTTCACTTGGCAATGAAAGAAAAATTGAAACGCCTTGAATGGGTAAGGCGTTTTTATGATATGACAAGTACCTTAAAGGTTACGATGGCGACCCCCACTCTTTCAAATGCCCGAAAACCATACCATCAGCTTTCTTCATGTTTTATAGACACGGTTCCCGATTCTCTTGACGGTATTTACCGCAGCATAGATAACTTTGCCAAGGTTTCCAAATTCGGAGGAGGCATGGGGCTCTACTTTGGGAAGGTCAGAGCAGTGGGTTCGCCCATACGCGGGTTTATGGGAGCGGCAGGCGGAATTATCCGCTGGATAAAACTTGCAAACGATACGGCTGTTGCCGTTGACCAACTTGGAGTAAGGCAGGGCTCGGTCGCCGTCTACCTCGATGTTTGGCACAAGGACATCCCCGAATTTTTACAGCTCCGCACCAATAACGGTGATGACAGAATGAAGGCCCACGATGTTTTTCCGGCAGTCTGCTATCCCGATCTTTTTTGGAAAACCGTCCGCGATGATATAAATTCTTCTTGGCACCTAATGTGCCCCCATGAAATCTTAAAAACCAAGGGCTATGCCCTCGAAGATTTTTACGGAGAAGAATGGGAAAAAAGGTATAAAGACTGCGTTGCCGATTCCCGCATCAACAAAAGAGAAATTCCTATAAAAGAGTTGGTGCGTTTAATCTTAAAATCGGCCGTCGAAACCGGTACCCCCTTTGCTTTTAACCGCGACCATGCAAACAAAACAAATACTAACCCCCACAAGGGAATGATTTACTGCTCAAACCTATGCACAGAAATTTCTCAAAATATGAGCGGGATAAAACATAAGAATATCGAAATAAAAACTGAAGACGGAGATACTGTCGTTGCTACAACTACTATCCCCGGAGATTTTGTAGTATGTAACCTCGCCTCCCTTGTTCTCGGAAACATAGATGTAAACGATGAACAAGAAATTGACACAATAGTTTCTTCGGCAGTGCGTGCCTTGGACAATGTTATAGACCTAAATTTTTATCCTATTCCCTATGCACAAATTACCAATAGCCGATACAGGTCAATCGGATTGGGAGCTTCGGGCTATCATCATGCCCTTGCAAAAAACGGCATTGCATGGGAAAGCGAAGAACACCTTAACTTTGCAGATAAAGTTTTTGAAAGAATAAATTATGCAGCAATAAAAGCTTCTTCACAGATTGCAAAAGAAAAAGGCTCCTATTCTTACTTTGAAGGAAGTGATTGGCAAACAGGGGAGTATTTTAAAAAACGGAATTATGTTGACGAAAACTGGAAGGCTCTCACAGAGGAAGTAAAATCAAACGGAATGAGGAATGCCTATCTTTTGGCTGTCGCACCCACAAGCTCAACCTCGATTATAGCAGGTACAACTGCCGGTGTAGACCCGATTATGAATAAGTATTTTTTAGAAGAGAAAAAAGGTTCTTTAATGCCTAGGGTTGCACCCTCTCTTTCACCGGAAACCTATTGGCTTTATAAAAATGCCCACCACATTGAACAAGGCTGGAGTATAAGAGCTGCAGGCTTACGGCAACGCCATATCGACCAAGCTCAATCCGTAAACCTTTACATTACAAACGAATTTACCTTCAGCAAGGTGCTTTCGCTCTATGTAAAGGCTTGGGAAGAAGGCCTTAAGTCAATCTATTATGTGCGAAGCCGCTCCCTCGAAGTCGAGGAATGCGAAAGCTGCAGCTCTTAGAAAAGATAAGAACTATGTTATTGAAGCTTCGTAAACGCCCTTGATTGTTTTTTCCAAGGTTGCATTAAACTCGGCATCGCTTTGACTTGCAAAAAGACCTTCGGCGAGAGCTCGGGAGAAACTTGCAATCATGCCTCTGTTTTTAGCCAAGAGTTTGTTTGCATCATCTCTGGAATAACCGCCTGATAAGGCAACAACTCTAACTACCTGAGGATGTTTTGTAAATTCCTCATAAAGGTTTTCTTTTGTCGGAATTGAAAGTTTAAACATTACAAGCAAGTCTTTCGGCAAGGTTTTAAGGTGTTCTTCCAATTCTTTTTTGAGGATTTCTTCACACTTGGCCTTGTCGGGAGATTTAATATCTACTTCAGGTTCAATAATAGGAACAAGACCGGCCTTTGCAATTTGAATACCTAATTCAAACTGCTGATCTACGACAGCCTTTATTCCTTTAGGATTTGCTTCTTTTATAACGGAGCGCATCTTTGTTCCAAAAATGTGTTTTTCTACGGCGTGCTTTAACATAGCGTCCAAATTGGGTATCGGCTTCATAAGCTGAACACCGTCCTTTAAGTCGGCAAGCCCCTTATCGACCTTTAAAAAGGGAAGAATCTTCTTTTTTTCCCATAAGAAGTCGGCTGTGGGCATTCCTTCAATTTCCCTTTCCATCGTTTGTTCAAATAAAATTGCACCCAAAATATTATTGGAATTAAAAGCCTTTCCGGTGATTATTCTTGTACGCATAGCATGAACAAGATCAAACATTTCTTTTTCATTGGAATATGCCGTTTCGGGAACTCCATAAGCTGCCAAAGCCTTAGGCGTACTTCCGCCGCTTTGATCCAATGCCGCAATAAAACCCTTGTCATTTTTCATTCTTTCAAGTTTTACTTTATCCATAATTTACCTCTCTAAAAATATTTACCGCAAGAAACCCTGCATACTTTTTTATTATAACATATAAACTTTACTTCACTCAAGGGCTTGATTTAATAAAAAACCGTTCAAAATATTGGAAGTCCATATATTTTGAACGGTTTTAACTTATCTTTATATCAGCTTTAAAAGCCCATCCCATCCCGAATTAAAGAAAACGGCGATTTCTTCTACATATCCCATAGCCTGTTCTCTTGGCATATCATGTACGACGGTTTCAAATACTGCGGTAAAATAGGCACTTGTAATCATGTGATGAAGTTCAAGGCTGATGCTCCCTTTGATTTTTCCCTTTTCCCGCAAGAGCCGGTAATATGTTTCGGTGCGTGCCACATCAAGTTCCACCAGATCATGGATATAGTTTGCGTATTTCGTGCCTTCCGCTCCGCAAAGCACCAGCTTAAATTCGTCAAAACGGTCATATACGTAGTTTACAAAGTGCCGTAAATATTCTGTCGATAAATCTCGGCTTTCTGATGTCCGTTCTTGGGGAATTAACTCAAAGTGCGCCTCTTGGGCTGCCTTAAATTGCTCGACCAAGCCGTCTGCCGCTTCGGAAACAAGGGCTTCAAACAAAGCTGCCTTATCCGCGTAATACCGAAAAATTGCACCGGTCGTTAAGCCTGCTTTCTTTGCAATCGTGCGGACAGAGGCTGCGTTATAGCCTTTTTCCAAAAACTCCCGCTTAGCCGTATCCAAAATCAATTGTTTGGTATCTTCACTTTTGCTCATAAACGAACCGCCTTCCACTAAAAAATAGCAACGTTATTTTATTTAGTATACATAATTTCTTTTTGGCTGTCAAGGATTCGTTTTTTTTAATTCTCCATTGTTTCAGTGACGCTTTCTGTCTGTGCAAGAGTCTGTATCCGATTGATTGTGCTCGCTGTTTCAGTAATGTTGGAAGCAAGCTCGTTACCCATTTGCTGCATCATGGCGATGTTTGTATCAAATAGCTGTACAGAACCACCTATTTTGAGGATGGTGCTATTAAAATGAGTAGAAAGATAAGATAGTTCTTTTTTCCTTTTTATCGGCCTTACTATTGTAAGAGATAGTACAATAGTAATAAGGATTGACATTACAACCATCAAAACCCATAAAACTCTCATAGTATTTTTTAATGCCTGTATGCTGCCTGTTAATTCATGGATGGGCGCTTTTGCAATATAGAAAGTTGCACCTCCCATTGTAAAACCTGCAATCAGAATCAATGTACCGAAAATAACAAGTTTATTCAAAATAGAAAAACGAGTCTTATTTCGGTATTTTTTTAAGTCTACCATAAATAGGTCTCCAGTATAATTTAGAGTATTTTGATTACAATTTATAAATTAGGATACTTACAAAATATCCGGTTAAGATATGATTGTGCAAAAATATCATATTTTCGAATTTTTTTCAAGCGGTTAAGATAAAAAAATAAAATTTTATCACTAATACATGATTGCCCACATAGGTAAGAATTTATCCTCATTTATTTACTAATTTTAAGTTTTTTTGTATTATTTAGGTCTTAGATTTTTAATCTAAGAGGGAGACTCTATGAGACTTATCATAAAAAACAGTTATGAAGATTGTTCAAAATGGACTGCCGATTATATCTGCAATAAAATTATCGAATTTAAACCTACAAAAGAAAAGCCCTTTGTTTTAGGACTTCCGACGGGTTCTACTCCCTTAGGGGTTTATAAGGAACTTATAAAAAAGCATAAAGAAGGTATTCTATCCTTTAAGCATGTAGTTACCTTTAATATGGATGAATATGTAGGCTTGGAAGCGTCTCATCCTCAAAGCTATCATTATTTTATGATGGATAATTTTTTTAATCACATCGACATTGAGCCTAAAAACATTCACATCTTGGATGGAATGGCCAAAGATAAAAAAAAGGAATGCGAGGACTATGAAAAAGCTATCCGCTCTTACGGAAAAATTCATTTATTTTTAGGCGGAATAGGGGCAGACGGGCACATAGCTTTTAATGAGCCCTATTCTTCATTAACCTCCCGCACAAGAGAAAAAACCTTAACGCGGGATACCATCATAATGAATTCACGCTTTTTTGAGGGAAATGAAGACCTTGTTCCAAAGACAGCCTTGACTGTAGGCATCGGCACTATTATGGATGCCGAAGAAGTTCTTATAATGGCAACCGGACATGCTAAGGCTGAGGCTGTTCATCAAGCAGTAGAGGGGGGGGTAAGCCATGTTTGGACTGTAAGTGCTTTACAACTTCATCCTAAATCCATTATAATCTGTGATGATGCTGCAACAGATGAACTTAAAGTAAAAACCGTAAAATACTTTTTGGATATAGAAAAAGGAAATATAGAAACTAATGTATCAAGAAAATAAACACAGGCTTCAAACTATTTCGTTCTTCGTATTACTTGCAGGAATGTTGATTCTTGTGGGTAAATTATTTTTGCCCTACGCAAGCGTTTTATTATGGTCGGCAGTAATTTATGTTTTGGTAAGGCCCTTATATAATAAGATACTATCCAGGATGAATAAAGAGAAAAAGACTTTCCCGATAAAAAAAAGATTGCTTGCAGGCAGTTTTGCAATAATAACGGTTCTAGTTGTTGCCGGTGTTTTGTTTTTTGTTGTGATAAAAATATTCGGGCAAGGGAAAATCCTTGTTCAAAATATTCAGAGCTTTTTAGAAAACATAAATAATTCTGAATCGGGCTTTTCAAAAACCGATATAGCCGCAATTGTAAACCGCTTATCTATGGGGACGGTGGATATTTCCAATCTTGATTTGCAAAAAGAATTTTTAAACCTTTTATCTTCTTCTTCTGATAAAATATTGCGGTATGCAACAAGCCTTGTAAAAAATGCCGGTTCGTTTTTTTTGTCTCTTGTTTTCTTTGCCTTTGCCCTTTACTTTTTTTATGTAGACGGAGCCTATCTTTTCAGTTTATTAAAACATGCCATTCCTATAGATAATGAAACATCAGACAAACTTTTTTCTAAAATAGGCGAAATTACAACCAATCTTTTTAAGGGACTTTTTTTGGTTTCGTTTTACCAATGCCTTGCATCTTTTATAGTTTATCTTATATTCGGTGTGCAAAGCGCTCTCTTGCTTGCAATTCTAACCTTTTTTAGCACATTTTTACCCATTGTCGGCTGCGGTCTAATTTGGTTTCCTGTAGGTGTCGGACTATGCTTTACGGACGGGCTTGTAAAGGGCCTTATCTTTTTGGTTGTTGCAGGTTCGATAATCAGTTTTATGGATAACTTTCTACGCCCATTCTTCTTAAAAGACAGAATAAAGATACATCCTCTTTTAATCTTTTTTTCAATGCTGGGCGGAGTCAGTATGTTTTCATTTGACGGCATTATTTTGGGGCCGATGATTGTAATCTTGTTCTTTACCATTTTAGATATGGCCTTGGATATAGAAGAAAAAAAAGAAAATGATGAAGACAATTTTGAGCATTTAATATAAGGAGTTGGGAGAAATTTATGATAACGGAAAAAACTATTTTGCCTCATAAGGCCTTGTTTAATGAAAACGGAGATATAGAAACTCATAAACGTAAGATGATTGGCGGAAACACCACTAACCTAAACGATTTTAACAATATGAAGTATTCTTGGGCAAGCGATTGGTACCGTCAGGCTATGAATAATTTTTGGATACCCGAAGAAATAAATATGACTACCGACGTACAGGACTACCGAAAATTATCTATTCCCGAAAAAACGGCCTACGATAAAATTCTTTCTTTTTTAATTTTTTTGGACAGTATTCAAACTGCAAATCTTCCCAATGTCGGCCAGTATGTAACGGCTAACGAGGTAAACTTATGCCTTACCATTCAAGCCTTTCAAGAAGCAGTTCACTCGCAAAGCTACAGTTATATGCTAGACACAATTTGTTCTCCCGAAGAAAGAACTGAAATCTTATACCAATGGAAAGATGATGAACATCTTTTACGCAGAAATAAATTTATCGGCGATTTATACAACGAATTTCAAAGCGACAAGAGTGCTCTTGCCTTTTTAAAGGTCTGCGTTGCAAACTATATCTTGGAAGGCATCTATTTTTATTCAGGTTTTATGTTCTTTTATAATTTGGGGAGAAACAATAAGATGCCCGGTTCTGTTCAGGAAATCCGTTATATCAATCGAGATGAAAATACGCATCTATGGCTTTTCCGCTCGATGATACAGGAACTTCAAAAAGAAGAGCCGCAGCTATTTACTCCGCAAAATGTCGAACTTTTTAGAGCCATGATAAAGGAAGGCTGTGAACAGGAAATAGCTTGGGGCGATTATGTTATAGGAAACGATATTCCCGGGCTTAACAGCCAGATGATTACGGACTATATTCAATATTTAGGGAACCTCAGATGCGAAAACCTCGGCTTTGCACCCATTTATGACGGGCACAGGGAAGAACCTCAATCTATGAGCTGGGCCAGCCAGTACAGCAATGCGAACCTGATTAAGACCGACTTCTTTGAAGCCAAGTCCACCGCCTATGCAAAATCATCGGCGATGGTAGATGACTTATAAATTAAAATAAGGTTTGAACCTTTTACTCTTTTGCGGCGATATTAGTATGAGGTTTTTTTATGGAGGAAAAAATGTTTTTTGTTTCACTTATTACTGTTATTATTACAGTATCTACTTTTGCGCTTGTTGCCCGTATCCTTATTGCATATTGGATTTACAAGGATTCGCAAGAAAGAGATGACGAACCACTGATTTGGGTTTTAATTGTATTTTTTCTATCGGCTGTGCTTGGGCTTGTTCTTTATCTTGTAGCGGCACGAAAAAGCAAGAGGATAAAATGCACCTCATGCGGATTTATTCAAGCTGCCGGAATACCGTTTTGCGGCAGCTGCGGTAAACAGATGCCTCATCTTTCGGATGCTGTAAATAAAAGAAATAAAGCAAATCTATGGCCTCTTATTGCTGCCGCCGTTTTAACTCTTTTGAATTTGATCTTTTCGATTATCTTATCTATTTATATTTTTAAATCGGCCATAAACGATGAAATCAAAAATTTCTTTCCTAATACAAATATAGCCATTATGCAGACCCAAACTAATTTTAATAATCTATGGAAGGCTAAATTTAAATATAAAACTTCCGAGAATATCACTACCTTTACAATAAAGGAAGGTAAAGATTTAAAATGTTTATGGAATATAGATTCAGGTAATATTTCGGTAGAAATAAGTTTTGGTGATAAGTTAATCACATCTTTTGATAATAATAAAGACGGAAATATATTAAATACTGAAATTGATATGTCTGCTTACACTGATAAAAAAATTAAACTCAAAATAAAATGCAGCAAAGCATCCGGTTCTTTTGAATTTAATGCGCGCTAGATTGATATTAAAAATATAATTTAATAACGGTAAAAGCTTCTCCCGCTTGCAAAATATAAATCTCACAAGACAGCCGAAATCAACAACCCCGACGCAAGCATCGGGGTACAGAGCTCAATGTTTCGCACTGTATGTTCTCATAAGGTGGTTGCAGTCGGCTTTAATACCCTTCGTTACGACGCAAGCGTCGGGGTATTAAACCCTCCGCACGAATAAAGGCAGCCTTGTGAGATGGAAACAACTTATGCACTCAATGGTTTATCTTTAGGGCTTAAATCTTTTTTAAAAAGTTTAATCACTATAAATGCAGATAAAACCGTAACCAGTGTATCTATTATCGGGGTTGAAATCCAAACTCCCCGTGTTCCAAAAAATACGGGGAGAATTAATACGGCCGGAATATAAAGTAAAAATTGGCGGGCAATTACCAGTATGCCTGCATATTTCGCTTTACCCAAAGCTTGAAAGAGGGTTAAATTGATAATCATAATTGCCGACAAAGGAAATAAAGACATAGCAAGCATTGCATTCGTTCTTCCTAAAGATATAAGCTCCTTATTTTTCAAAAAGAGACCCAAAACCTGTTCAGGTATAATTAAAAATACCAGCCAAAATATCAGTGATAAAAATAATCCGAAACCGTAAAAAAGAAATGTTCCTTTTTTTACCCTTTCAAATTTTTGTGCTCCGAAATTGGTTCCTGCAAAGGGCTGATAGCCCTGACTTATTCCCCAAAGAGGAATAAAGGATAACATCATATATCTAAAAAAAGCACCCATCAAAATTACCTGATCTTCTCCGCCGTATCTTTTTAATGTAGAATACATAACTGCCTGCTGTAAAAGAGCAAAAACTTGCATCAACATTGCAGAAAAGCCGATTGAAAGGGTTTCTTTTACGATACTTTTTTGAAGCTTAAAGTGTTTGAATTTAACGTTTTTACTGAAGAATGCGAAGTAACAAAAATTACAAATTGCAAGAACCACTTGAGATATTACGGTTGCTATAGCGGTGCCTTCAAGTCCCTTTTTTAAAACAATTACAAAGACCGCATCCAAAATAATATTTAGTACGGCACTTATACCCATCAAAAGCATGGCAAGCCCCATTCGGCCTTCTCCTCTCATAACCATGTTGGCTGCTTGACCGAAGTTTACAAAGACTGAACCGATATATACAATCCGCAGATAGCTTACTCCCAATCGGAGCATTTCTCCTTCGGCTCCTATAAGAATCAAAAGTTGAGGCGCAAAAATTAATCCGATTGTCATAGTTCCCAATGAAAAAAGAAGCGTCAACAAAAGGACGTTTCCCATAATGGAATCAACGGTTTCTTGGTCGCTTCTTCCTACCGCCCGCGAAAGAACCGAAGCGGATCCTATACCTACTAAAACGGCAATGCCGTTATTTATCAGTGTAAATGTATAGGCTAAACTGACTGCTCCTAAAGCTACGCTGCTTACATATCTTCCTACGAATATTGCATCCACAAAGCTGTATAAGCTGATTACAAACATTCCGATAATGCCCGGAATGCTGAGCTCAAGCATCAACTTGAACATATTACCTGAAATCAAA
The DNA here is from genome assembly GCF_000008185.1 of Treponema denticola ATCC 35405. NCBI lineage: Bacteria > Pseudomonadati > Spirochaetota > Spirochaetia > Treponematales > Treponemataceae > Treponema > Treponema denticola. The sequence continues at coordinate 371,807 of NC_002967.9, read as the reverse complement.
TGTTCTCTTTTATCCGTCATAAGAACCTCCATAACTGACGAAGTCGTCAGTTATATTATATAAAAAGAGAAAATAAAGTCAATAGCGGCTAACTAATTTTTTTATTCGATTGTAAAGCTTTTTTTTACACAAGAATAGAGAAAGTCGTGGAGCTCTCTTTTTCCCTCATCAAAAACAGTTTTGTCTTCAAAGAGTTCATAGATTATAAGGATTCCGTTAAAAAGACGGGAGTAGAGCCGTCCTGTTTTGTTTGTTTTATACTTTATTTTTTTACCTTCAAAAGTCCCTTCTTTAAACAAATGTTCCAGATTTTCGTTTATAAACTTATGAGCTTGATTTTCAAGTTTCCAAAAAAGAGTCTCATATTCTTTGTCATATAGAATTTCGGCAAGAAACATTAGATAAAGCCGTTTTTCGGGAACATTATCAAATAGTTTTGCTTCTAAGGCTTGGGTTACAATTTCGTAAGGGTCATCAATTTTTTTTGCAGAACTAAAGATTTCTTCATTGCGTCTGTATCGAAAATAGTTTCCTTCCTGCATTATGGCAAACATTATAGCCTTCGTACTTTTAAAGTACTGATAAACCCCTCCTTTTGAAAGGCTTGTAGCGGCAACAATATCTTCCATCGTAGTATTATGAAAGCCCTTTTTCAAAAACACCTTTTTTGCAGCTTCTATTATCTCATACGTCCGTTCTTCTTTTGTTTTCCGTTTAAATTTAGCCATATCTATATTATAAAGAAAAATCAAAAAAAAGGAAAGCCTATTATAAATGAATATTCTATATTTTATACATGATGAAAATCAATGGGAACCTCAAAAAGCTGAAATTTTTCGAGGTTCCATTAAGCATTGTGCTTGGTTGTCATCTTAAATTACACAACTCTCAAACCCCTATAAACTTTGATGCTCTAGCTGGAAAGTTTGAGATCCATCTTAAATTACACAACTCTCAAACGTGGACAGCCACCTGTTGTGCTCGAGCGAGGTTTGAGATCCATCTTAAATTACACAACTCTCAAACGATAGCTCAAATCAAAAGTCGAATAACCAAGTTTGAGATCCATCTTAAATTACACAACTCTCAAACGGTGGGCTTACCGGGTGCTTGACGCTCAATGTTTGAGATCCATCTTAAATTACACAACTCTCAAACAACGGGCCGTGCAATTCCGCAGGGCGGGCTGTTTGAGATCCATCTTAAATTACACAACTCTCAAACCCTTTCAAACCAAGACCTTTTTTTGAATTAGTTTGAGATCCATCTTAAATTACACAACTCTCAAACAACCTCTCCAGTGGAACCGCCTGCATTTTCGTTTGAGATCCATCTTAAATTACACAACTCTCAAACGAAAACAATTGACATTTGGGGAATTTCAAAGTTTGAGATCCATCTTAAATTACACAACTCTCAAACTTTTTTACTAACTTTAACGACAAAAGATATGTTTGAGATCCATCTTAAATTACACAACTCTCAAACTGACTTGTTTTATTTAGTACCTCAAAGTTTGTTTGAGATCCATCTTAAATTACACAACTCTCAAACAGAATAGGTAAAGTCATAGATATATCGCATGTTTGAGATCCATCTTAAATTACACAACTCTCAAACAACTTCGCATTTTATAAATTCTTTTCCAAGGTTTGAGATCCATCTTAAATTACACAACTCTCAAACCGTTTCGTTGCATATCTGCATAATATGCCCGTTTGAGACCCATCTTAAATTACATAACTCTCAAACATAGAGTTTATACGTAAAGTAACTAGAGACGTTTGAGACCCATCTTAAATTACACAACTCTCAAACCTGGTTTGCCCGATGCTACTATTGAAAGGTGTTTGAGACCCATCTTAAATTACACAACTCTCAAACTGACTTGTTTTATTTAGTACCTCAAAGTTTGTTTGAGATCCATCTTAAATTACACAACTCTCAAACGAGTACTCGAGAAAGAGCGAGCATATGTTCGTTTGAGATCCATCTTAAATTACACAACTCTCAAACAACTTCGCATTTTATAAATTCTTTTCCAAGGTTTGAGATCCATCTTAAATTACACAACTCTCAAACCGTTTCGTTGCATATCTGCATAATATGCCCGTTTGAGATCCATCTTAAATTACACAACTCTCAAACAGTAGTTATTATTTTTTTCATCATTAACCTGTTTGAGATCCATCTTAAATTACACAACTCTCAAACACGCGGCGTATTCCCTCACGGCTGATTGTTGTTTGAGATCCATCTTAAATTACACAACTCTCAAACACCAATCGTATCAGCATCAACTTTTGGGAAGTTTGAGATCCATCTTAAATTACACAACTCTCAAACCATAAGACAGAATGGTAAGGTTATTCCCTTGTTTGAGATCCATCTTAAATTACACAACTCTCAAACGGGACTAAGTCCGAAAAATCACACATTGTTGTTTGAGATCCATCTTAAATTACACAACTCTCAAACGGAGGTTTGGACATGGACAAACAGAAGAAAGTTTGAGATCCATCTTAAATTACACAACTCTCAAACGTACCAATTAGGGTTCCCAAAAGTAGATAGGTTTGAGATCCATCTTAAATTACACAACTCTCAAACACGTCTACTCGGATGACTGTGAACTTTTGGGTTTGAGATCCATCTTAAATTACACAACTCTCAAACCTTCAACTTGTAGGGTTATTTGATGTAGCAGTTTGAGATCCATCTTAAATTACACAACTCTCAAACTACCTTCTTTCGCCAATCTTCCTTATCAGGGTTTGAGATCCATCTTAAATTACACAACTCTCAAACCTTCAACTTATTGGATTTTTTGACGTAACAGTTTGAGATCCATCTTAAATTACACAACTCTCAAACCATGCGAATTGCTTTATAATGGTGAGGCTAGTTTGAGATCCATCTTAAATTACACAACTCTCAAACGTTCCATCAGAACAACAAGCAATCATTGTAGTTTGAGATCCATCTTAAATTACACAACTCTCAAACGACTTTAGGAAATCCTAATTGATACCAAAGGTTTGAGATCCATCTTAAATTACACAACTCTCAAACCGATGTGAAGTTCAGAATAATAACTTCTCGGTTTGAGATCCATCTTAAATTACACAACTCTCAAACGCCTTGATTGCCTTTTCGACAAGCGTCGAAGTTTGAGATCCATCTTAAATTACACAACTCTCAAACCAACTCTCAAAGTGGCTTGTGAGTTACTGCGTTTGAGATCCATCTTAAATTACACAACTCTCAAACCAGCATTTACTCATGCCTTCCAAATAATCAGTTTGAGATCCATCTTAAATTACACAACTCTCAAACAGGGCAGCTTTTTCCTTGTCCTTTTCATTCGTTTGAGATCCATCTTAAATTACACAACTCTCAAACGCTGTTTGTAGTGATCGCGGTGATGTTGACGTTTGAGATCCATCTTAAATTACACAACTCTCAAACAATAGGCGGAGTATTGAGGGTGGTAGATTCGTTTGAGATCCATCTTAAATTACACAACTCTCAAACTTTTCCTCTGCTAACTTTATAATACAAAGAGTTTGAGATCCATCTTAAATTACACAACTCTCAAACCTATAATACGGCTTTTTTTCGAAAAGTAATGTTTGAGATCCATCTTAAATTACACAACTCTCAAACCATAGCTGCAAATAGGAGTTACAAAAAAGGGTTTGAGATCCATCTTAAATTACACAACTCTCAAACATTACTTCGTGCCTTATAGGATTCTAGATGGTTTGAGATCCATCTTAAATTACACAACTCTCAAACATTGTTAATCATTCCAAAAAGATTGGAACCGTTTGAGATCCATCTTAAATTACACAACTCTCAAACGGAGCTTGCGTCGCTATAGGCGTTCCAGCGGTTTGAGATCCATCTTAAATTACACAACTCTCAAACAGGAGCTTGCGTCGCTATAGGCGTTCCAGCGTTTGAGATCCATCTTAAATTACACAACTCTCAAACTCTATGAAGATTACGATATAGTTTTTCCGCGTTTGAGATCCATCTTAAATTACACAACTCTCAAACTCCGGCTTCACCTTCAATGACAACTAATTGTTTGAGATCCATCTTAAATTACACAACTCTCAAACATTGTTCGGTAAAATTCCACCTTTTGTTAGGTTTGAGATCCATCTTAAATTACACAACTCTCAAACATTAGCAACATCGCGTTGAAATACAGAATCGTTTGAGATCCATCTTAAATTACACAACTCTCAAACATTGTTAATCATTCCAAAAAGATTGGAACCGTTTGAGATCCATCTTAAATTACACAACTCTCAAACGAAGTTCCTTTCTTCTGCTTCGATTTTGTAGTTTGAGATCCATCTTAAATTACACAACTCTCAAACTGGTTTGAATCTTGCGATACATTCGATTTTGTTTGAGATCCATCTTAAATTACACAACTCTCAAACGGTGATGGTGCTGGGTCTGGAACTCCTATAGTTTGAGATCCATCTTAAATTACACAACTCTCAAACGCGGAGCTTTAAAGAAGGCTCAACTTGATAGTTTGAGATCCATCTTAAATTACACAACTCTCAAACTTCGATTTTTCCATTTTGAAACCTCCTATAGTTTGAGATCCATCTTAAATTACACAACTCTCAAACGTCAGATATGGCGTAGGTGGAGAGCCTATCACACTATTGATAGCGGTAGTCTAAGATGATTACTTTTTAATACTACCATGAGAAGTATTTATTGTCAATATATTTCGCAAAGGTCCTTATCAATAATATATGATTTTTCACAATCTTCTTTTGTAGATGTGTATGACCCCTCGATTAAAAATAGATTTGTTTTTATATAGCAGGCAAATTTGTATAACTCGGATAAATCTTTAAAATGTAAGAACTGTTTTAGGTTTATAAAAATAAAGCATTTTATTTGATTTAATTCCACAGAAGCGCTTATATAATCTATAATTTTTTCAAGTAAATTTGTATATTCTGTTTCAAAAGAGATATTAACAGCTTTAAATATGCTGATCAAGTCCAGTTCTTCACTCCGTTTTAAAGGTATATCCAAAGAAAGAAGTACATCGTCTATATGTTTTAATATTTCGCTTTTTATGGTGCATGTTTTTAGGTAATTATATTCATCGGAAATACTTTGTTTTAAGATCGAATAAATTTTATTTAAATTTTGTTTATTATTTATATCTAGATTTATAGGATTTAGTATCAACTCACATGTTTTTGGTATAGAAAGCTCTTTGTCATCCTCGGATAATATGAATTTGCCCTCATTACCTGAATATTGACTAAAAAGCTCCGATACAAATTCGGTAAAAAAAGTTTTATTTTCTATAGTTAAAACATTAACTTTATTTTCCGAAAATATTATTTGATTTTTAATGTCAGGATGTACCAGTTTCATAGAACAACAAGCCTTTCATCGGTATTTAAATATTCTGTTTTAGATTCTCCAATAATAATTTCCATTTTTGCATATTGCTTTTCGGTGACGGTTAATACTTCAACCAAGCCTTCTGGAGGTTTATTCTTCTCTATACTTTTTACAATAGAGTCTCTATTTGTAAGATTTAAAACCAATTTTGAATAAACCGACTTTTGCTGCATAATAAAGCCGGATTTAATTAGATACTTCCTAAAAACCGAATAATTATGCCTATTTTCGGGTGTTATTACGGGTAAATCAAAAAAAACGATGACTCTCATAAATCTATAACTCATTTCGGTAAAAGTTAATTTGTGAAATATCCTTTTCATTTAGAGCATCAAAAATACTGTGTACAAAAATTTCGATAGCTTTATTTAGATAATGCTCTTTATTGTTTATGAGCACCTTTTTATTTATAACACTAACTATTTTTAGTTTTTCTTCATGTTCAAATTTTTGAGGATTAAGTTTAAAAACTTCTGCATCAACGAGAGGCCTAAAAGGCTCCATAAGGTCTGATCCGAGATTAAAGGGATTAAACATATTATCATGAAAAATTCCCAGTTGTGTAATATAACCGTTTGCTATTATTTCACGATTAAATGCAGAAAGTAAGATGCTATATCCGTAATTTAGAGCGGCATTTATAGGAATATCCAAACTTCTGGAAAAACCTGCTCCAAATAACGCTGCAAAATATGCTTTTGCAGCATGGGCTTCCTTATTTGTTTTATCGTTAATATCTATATCCGTAATATACTCAGCCAGTAAACTTGCTTGCGGAAGATTCAGTTTTTCTAAGAGGTATTTTTGCTGTCTTATTTTTTCTGTTACGACCTCAGTCCATACAAGCTGTTTGATATTCTTATCCCATTTTATTTGAAGCCTGATTTTTTCGCTGGTATCGTGGCTGCCGTAATATCCTATCAATTCAGAAGCCGGATTTCGTTTTTCGTCACAAAAAATTACCTTAACCTTTTGTTTTATAAGCTCATTTAATAAGGCTGCGGTTATAGATACCGCTGTCGTTTCAATGATTAAAACTGAAATTTCTTCGATAAAAACTTTTTGAGTTTTTTCACCCCGAACTACTAGATGATTTAAGTGTAAATCCAGCTTTGCCCTATTTGAAATAACAACGGTTCTCCAACTCATACCTTTAACAAATCAATCCTTTTTTCAAAAATACCTGTTATTGATTGGTAAATTAAAATACAGTTATCAAGACTAGATATTTTATTTCCTATCTTTGCAACTCCTGAATATTTGCTTCCGCCTATATGTTGTAAGTCTGATACATTTCTAGTGGCAGAAAACAGTTTTAAAATCTCTAAAATAACTTCAAACTGATTTTCGATTATTAAAGATTTAAACTTTTCTTTTCCTTTGACTAAGATATCAATAGTTGCAGAGTTAGGTCTTTTTTTATAAATAGTATCCTTATGTTTTGTTAAAAGCATATCATAGATTTCCAAATTCTTCTTTTGAAGAAGGTCATAAAACTCCTTTTCTCCTATTTCATCATTTTTTGTCTTTTTCCATAAATTTTCTTTGATATAAGATCTAAAGGATAAGTCTTCATAAGGAGAAATTGTTTTTCCTATCTTTTCTCTTTGACTTCTTATTTCACTGAATCTTATAATTTTTTTAAAATAAAGAACTTCATTATTTGAACAGCAAAACTGAACAGCCGGACGCAGTAAGAAAGAATCATTGGTTTTCCCTGTTATATGACAAGGGAAACCGTTAATTTTTAAGAGGGAGTTGATTTTTATTTTAGGAACCAAAATCTTAAATTCTTTTTTCCCTAGCAGATCTGTTAAGTAACTCTTTAATACATCTTGATCTTTTTGAATGTCTTTTACCAAATATAGAGGGATGGTTTCTAAGCTTCGTATTTTATTCCCTTTTTCTTCGTATTCTATAAGAGTATAATATGCAGCAGAGACTTTATTATAGCCCCCATATTTTGAAATATTAGAAAAAGGACCTTCTTTTTTTAGAGGATGCTGGCCCAATCCTTTTTTCATAATGGTTTGGTTAAAGAGTTCTCCTTTTTTGCAGGCGGCTTGGCGTGTATAAATAGGGGTATTTCTTTTAAGCATATCCTTCACAGTGATAATTGTTTTTCCTTTTTCCCATGCCGTAATATTATTTCTTTTTACATCATAATCAAAAACTTTATAATAATTGTAAGTATCGGCAATCTTTGGATTATCCCGTTTCTCCTTTATAAAGTTCCAAGGATTATTTGTAAATTTTGTATTATATACATTTCCGACAACAATATTTAAATATGCATCATGAGCATGATGAAAATCGTTTATTTCTCTGCATTTTACAATATCGAATTTATTTCTAAACATTGATACGGTTTCAGCTTTAGAATAAACAATCTTAGTTTCGGGAAACATTTTTTCTAATACTTTTGCAGCTACTTTTGTCGCCTGTCTTGTTTCTACAAGCTGTCTGGCAATGAATTTTGCCGTTTCGTCATCCGAGATTGGAGTGGCCCTTGTTAACCTATTCAATTTTTCAAGGCTTATAAAGTTATTTCGTTGTAAAAAATTCCAAAAGCCCCTTTGCTTTGATTGAATTTCAGACTTCAAAGGATATTTATCTTCCTTATTTTTATTGCAGCTGCTGCATACTAAAACCCGATTACTTATACTGTCATCTTTAATCTTGGATTGGGGATAAATATGATCTATATCATAGTTGCTTGTATCAAATACATGGCCTATTTCAATCGGTTTACCGCAATACATGCACTTTCCAAGCTGCGTGTAATAAAGATAAAGTTTGTCGCTTCGAAGCCTTAAATTATCTTCATTTTCTATTTTACCTGAAAGGTCTTTTATCTCGGAACTAAAAGCATCCGCATCATTTTTACAGTTATTGTATAAGTCTTGTAAAATTTTTAATCTTGTCTTAGTCCTCGCAGGTTCAAGCTCTGCACCCTTTGCCATTTCTATAAATATTTTTTTAGGAGGGGCTTGGGTAATATGCGATATTTCTTTTACAAGCTTTAGAGTCTGCCACAACATTTTTTTTACCGATGGTGATAAAAACAGAGGCTTAACCAAACCGTCATATGAAAATTGCTTTTCAGCATCTTCAAATCCCGAATTTATCTTTTTAATATTTTCAGTAAATGTAAATTCACTGCTAAGCAACTCCATTAAATTATTTTGAGTTTCCCGCATTGCAGTTATTATATTTACCGGTTCGCTAAAACCCGGCATTTCTGATGTGACGGTTTCAAGGAATTTGCGTGACAAGCGGCCCCAACCTGAAAATTTAAGATTTAGAATTTTTTTGATCTGTTCATCAGAACAATATTTTCCATATTCGGCTTTTATTTTTGTTTTAAGTATTGTTTTGCCTTCTCCTTCATCATAGATAGTAGCCCATCGTATAATTTCTTCAAGCATATTCTTTGTAGAAATTTCATCTACTTGCTTTCCGAATATGTTTTTAAGTTCTATATATGATTTTAACGAAGATGTACATTCTTTATCGATACCTAGAATAATTACTTCATCAGTTTTATTGCAAATACCTTCGTGTTTGATAAAAGTTGAAATTTGTTTTTGTGTAATCTTTTTATATTTTTTAAATAAATCTTCGTATATTTTTTGTTTTAGTTTAATATCGCAGATATTTTTTCCGTCAATGATAATCTGTAAATTGTTGATTTCATTTAAAACGGTATACTCGGAATATAAAAGAGAACTTTTTGGTAAAACGGATTCCCCTACTAAATATGTGCAAAAATTGGTTCTGCTTGTAATAAATGCTTCAGCTGTTTTTTCTTTATCGATATGATCAAAAAAGTTCCATGGAGTAGTTTTACCGGAAGGCGATTTTTCTTTTTTTACTACCCAGCATCTATCGGGAAAAAATTTTTTATGGTTATCGTTTATAGGTCCAATATAATAAGGAATCTTAAATGTTAAAAGCATTATAATCTTTTCACTGTGAGATAAACCTTTTTCATCTTTTTGTTTTAAAAAGGAAAAATGTTTTTCTGCGTTTGATAATATTTTTTCCAGCTCCATCTTGCGTAATTGATAAGGAATCTCCGCATTGCTTTTAGATATCTGTTTAGGTAAAAAAGTCCCTGTTTCAATTTCGGTCAATATATCATTTACTTCCTTTATCTCGGATTTTGCTGAAAGGATAGTTTTTAAAAATTTGTAAAAATCTTCTTGATTTACAGAATTGTTTATAATTAGTTTTTTACTCTTGGTTTTACATACGCCTACATATCCGGAGTAATTGTTGTTATTTTTTTCGTTTTTATTGTATCCGAATACTTTTTTATAATCTTTTGGGAAATGCTTTTTTATAACATTTTTTAATTTAGTCAAATCGGTTTTATGCTTTTCATATATTTTTACCTTTGCAAAAGAAAGATACTGTTCATCGCCTATTACCTTGGAAAGAACCGAGCAGTTATATACAGCCTTTGCTTTTAATAAAAGCTCAAAAGAATCTCCTAGAATGGAAGCAAGATCATCACTCAAAGCATCAAAATCATCTTTCGAAAAAGATATACTATTTTTCTCCGCATCCTTTAAATCCGGATTATCATAAAGATCGGCAAAGTTTATTTTGTTGCCTGATATTAAATTAGTAATAGCTTTTTTTTGTTTGTCGGAGGGTTTCAGTCCTAAAATCTTATTTAGGCGGCTTTGTTTTTCGGAATTTTTTAAAGAGCTATCCTTTAAAATCTCTTTTACTTTTTGGCTATCGGCATCAATATCGACTTCCATATCTTCACGCAGATATTCAAAAAGGGCTTGTATAGAAGTATCAAACTGATTTTCTGAATCGAAATCGCCCTCGAATAAAAAATGACCTCTTTTTTTTATAATATTATGACAGGCTAAGTATAATAACCTTGGATCCGGCTTTACCTTGTTTTCAATCCAAGCCTTTATCAGATGGTTTATGGTAGGATAGGCTTTATGGTAGGTCTTATCGGCAAAATCTTTATCATTAAAAAGAGTGTTTTCCTGTAATATAGTCTTGTCTTCTGCATAGAAAGGGCTTTCCTTCATTCTTTGGAAAAATCCCTCATCTGTTTTTGCAATTTCTTGGGAAAAAAGCTCTTGAAGCAGCTTTATTCTTTTTTTTCTTCTCTCAATACGGCGCCTAGCCCCCCTGTGAAGCCTTCTCACTTCCGCAGTTTCCGCCGTCTCAAAACACCTCATTCCCCAAAGGTCTTTACGATTAGCCTTTAAGAGTTTATAGTCAGTATCAGTAACTGCCCAACCAACCGATCCGGTTCCTACATCCAATCCGAGAAAATAATCCTTAATTTCCTTTTTCATACCTTGACCATTCCTTTAAAAAGTATTATAATAACAGCATACACAATTTAAGATCCATCTTAAATTACACAACGAGTTCAAATAAGAATTCATCAAAATCGTCCCTTTTGGGACCGCTCATTGTGGAGCATCAAGGCTTAACATGGTTAAGCCTTTTTTTTATTAGTTACTCAAAATTATAACTTATTTTTTTCTACCTGTCCACAATTTATATTGAATTATTTGAGTTATTGACTGCTCCCTATAACTTTTCACAAAATGCTTGCCTAATTTGCCGTTTTAGGGTATAATATCATCCATATATGACGCGCGGATCAAAAGGTTCTGACAGTAAAAAAAAGCTCGCCTCCCCTGAAGACATTTTAAAACAGGTCTTCGGATATGACGAATTTAGACCCTTCCAAAAAGAAATTATAGACAGCCTTCTCCAAAAAAAAGATGTCCTTGCGGTAATGCCCACAGGAGGCGGAAAATCTTTATGCTATCAGGTTCCGGCCCTCATTTTTGAAGGGGTAACTATAGTAGTTTCTCCCCTTATCTCTCTTATGCATGACCAAATTTGCGGTTTGGAAACTATCGGTGTTGAAGCTGTTGCCTTAAACAGCTCCTTGGATTGGGAAAAATATGCCGATAATATACGCCGTATTAAAAACGGAGAAGTAAAAATTCTCTATGTTGCTCCTGAAACGCTGGCCAGTGACCGATGTAAAGAGCTGCTATCTTCAATAAAAGTGGATTGTCTTACAATAGATGAAGCTCACTGCATTTCGGAATGGGGTCATGATTTTAGGCCGGAGTACAGGCAGTTGGCTGAAATACGCAAGCTCTTAAAAGAATCGGCCTGTCTTGCCATAACGGCAACAGCAACCGAAAAGGTGCGCTCAGATATAAAGAAAATACTAAAGCTCAAGACGCCAAAGGAGTTTGTTGCCGGTTTTAACCGCAAAAACATTTTTTTGGAAGTGAAAGAAAAGCAAAAGCCTTTTGAACAGGCTTCGGACTTTCTAAAAGAACATAAGGGCGAAAGCGGAATTATTTACTGTTTTTCCCGCAAACAGGCAGATACCTTGGCCGTTCAATTATCGGTTTTAGGCTATAATGCAAAACCCTACCATGCGGGACTATCCGACGAGCTTAGGCAAAAAACTCAAAACGATTTTATCAATGACGATATAGAAATAATTGTAGCAACCGTGGCCTTCGGGATGGGAATAAATAAGCCCAACGTAAGATTCGTTATTCATTTTGATTTACCCAAGAGTATTGAACAATACTATCAGGAAATAGGCAGAGCAGGCCGAGATGGAAATCCGGCTCATGCTCTTTTGCTTTTTTCGGCTGCCGACATTTTTAAGCTCAAATTCTTGATGCAGGATAAATCTCCCGATGAGGTAAAAAAAGCCGAATCAATGCTTTCAGCTATAAGTAATTATGCTCAAGCCAATAGCTGCCGCCGACGGGCAATTTTAAAATATTTCGGAGAAAATATTTCCGAAGAAAAACTAAAGGAAATACAGGGCGATGCTCCGTGCTGCGATTTTTGTTCCAGAGAAAAAATAGAAAAAACCGATTTAACGGTTCCTGTGCAGAAATTTTTATCCTGCGTTGTCAGAACCGGATGCCGATTTGGAGCAAGCTATATAATCGATGTTCTTTTAGGCTCAAAGCAAAAACGAATACTTGAAAACAAGCATAATGATCTTTCCGTCTGGGGTATAGGTACGGAATTCAATAGGGAAGGATGGTTTAATCTTGTCCGTATTCTATTAGCGGAAGACTATCTTGTAAAAGATGAGGATTACTCGGTATTATCGCTTACCCAAAAAGCAAAAGAAGAGCTCCAAGCCCGAACAAGTATCATGCTTCCTTTTAATTATGAAAAAGACAATTCGGTTAAAAAAGAAGTAAAAGAAAAATCAAAACCTCAAACATCTGAAAATACTTTAGATGCTTGCAGTAAGGCAATAGTGGATGCACTAAAACAAAAGCGCAGGGAGCTTGCCGATGAGGCAAGGGTTCCGGCCTATATTATTTTTTCGGATAAGACCATCTTTGATTTGGGCTTAAAAAAACCTACAACGACTACCGATTTGGATAATATCTTTGGAATAGGAAAAGCAAAGAAAGACAAATACGGGGATATTATTTTAAAGACAATCTCATCTGCCCGTAAAAATAAATAAGCACTAAAAAAGGGATTTCAAAAATATTGAAATCCCTTTTTATTTTATTTCTTTAGCGGAACAAGAGGAATCCGTTCAAGCTCAGCACTTTTTCCGTACGCCTTTTTCACTGCAAGAGCAGCAGCATCAAAATTATCAATCCTTTTTATTTCACTAATATCATAAAACGGCATTGAACATTTAATGGTAAAATCTCCAAGGTATACAAATTTCACATCTTCAGGTATCGTTAGCTCTGATTGGATGGGTAAGGTCAATTGTGCACAATATGCGTTACCAAAGAAATAAACTAATTTATACAAGTTAATAATTCGCTTATTTGATTGTAAGCTAATTTTCTTCATAACAAAATCGGTTTTTTGTGGATCTTCATCACATTTAGCCGACAAAAAATATTTATGAACGAGATAATTTACATATATTTGATCGGTAGCAACACTTCCATCATCAAAATCAAAATTGCCGAATTTTATATTGCGATAGTTTGAAAAAAAAGCACTATCAGGAGTTGGTAAAACTTTTAAACTAAAAACCAAAACAACCTCTCCTTTTGAAGGTAAGGCTTTTTTCTCTTCATCAGCGAATACAAATCCTGTGACTATAAATAATAATAAACACAAGATTTTGAATAATTTATTTTTTTTCATTTTCCAACTCCTTTATTCTTGCTTCAATAAGCGGTAACCATGCTGTATGTTGTAGCAACTTTTTTATTTTTAAAAGACATTTTAATTCGTACTGAGCACTATCTTTACGTGCCAAAGGTACAATCATTCCTGCCTTTCCTTCCGTAACAAAATCATAAGCACCGATAAACATTAAGCCTTTTTTATGTGTTACAAATGCTATTTTACCTTCCGCACCTAACTGAGGCGAAAAAGTAGTTATTACATTAAAATTTACATTACGTAAAGACGCTAACTGAAAAGCCAGATCGGTTTTAAACGGTGGAAAACAAAAGATACTTCCATCTGAATAGGCCCCCGGGAATACAAAAGGTGTTGTATAAATAGGTTCTTTTGAGGGATCGGATTGAATGTACAATTGTTCTGTTGGTATTTTTAAATATCCAAACGCAAGACAATCTTTTTCGGGATCACCCATTGTTTTAAGATTGACCTTTTTCCCATTAATACTGGCATGACCTGTTTCAGATAATTTTTTAAAACCGCTTAACATAGTACATGAAGCAGCCAAACATACAGTCAAAATTAAGACTGTAAGGAGGTAAAATTTTTTAAGTAGTTTTTGCATAAAAATTTCTTCCTTAAAACTAAAGTTTATAATTTAAATAAAATAAATTTCTTTATAAGAAAAGCTTAAATGAACCGATACATAGATATAATGTCTGCTTAGCTTATACACTATATTTTAGGCATAAATATATTCTTTGTCAATTACTAATTGGATAATTAAATCGAAAAATTGTATCTAAAACCGTATTTTTATTGCTTAGACATAAATAATTTCTTCCTATTGACCAAAATCAAAATTTAGTCAATAATATTATTCAGTTATGAATATTCTAATTGATAAATTTAAAGAAGTCTTAATGTCGGTTTTACCCATCGTCATTTTGATTACTATCTTGAATTTTGCATTTATTCATATCGATTACAGTGTCTTTATTAGATTTTTAATCGGGAGTGTATGCATAATATTAGGGCTGGCTTTCTTTCTGTTTGGAATCGAAATGAGTGTTACAAAAATCGGTTTGCAAATGGGAAAAGAAATCACAAAAAGGAATAATATTCTGATTTTGATTTTAGGAGGTTTTGCCCTTGGTTTTTTAATTTCAATTGCAGAACCCGATTTACAGATTTTGGCAAGTCAGGTAAATACAGTAACAAAAAGCGGAATTCCGGCATTAAGGCTCATAGTAGTTGTTTCTATCGGTGTTGCAGCCTTTGTGGTTTTCGGTATTTTGAGAACTGTATTTAATATTTCTCAAAAAATCATTTTTGCTCTTTCTTACGGCGTAATATTTTTGCTCTCTCTTTTTTCGTCTTCCGAATTTATTTCGATATCCTTTGATTCTTCGGGAACAACTACAGGAGCAATAACCGTACCCTTTATTCTGGCCTTGGCAGCCGGTGTTTCCGAGATGAAAAAAGACTCGGCTGCATCCGAAAGAGACGCATTCGGACTTGTAGGTATGGCTTCGGCAGGCGCAATCGTCGCTGTTTTGGCTTTGAGTGTATTCGGGAAAACAAAGGAAATATCCGCCGATGATTTTGTCTTCAATTTGGATATACACTCACAAATCTTCTATCCCTTTGCGAAACATTTTTTGCCGGTACTTTATGAGTGCCTTTTGTCCCTTTTACCCTTAACGTTAATATTTTTAATTACAAATTTTGTAAGTATAAAGTTGAGGGCCAAGGATTTAATTCCCATTATTAAAGGGCTTATAATTACATTGATAGGTTTATTTCTATTTATGTGGGGAGCAAAATCCGGCTTCTTGGATGTAGGAATAGCTATGGGAAGCCGCTTAGGTGAAATAGGCACGCGGTCCTTAATTCTTTTTATCGGAGCTCTGATAGGCATTGTTTCTATTTTGGCTGAACCGGCCGTTTATGTTTTAACTGTACAAATAGAAAACGTAACTAGCGGCCATATTCCGCGTAAGATAGTTTTGACCTTTTTATGTATAGGCGTCAGCTTTGCAGTAATGCTTTCGTTATTAAGAATTATAGAACCGTCCTTTCAGTTATGGCATATGCTTCTACCCGGATATATAGTTTCTCTTTTATTATCAATCATTGTTCCGGATCTTTTTGTAAGTATAGCCTTTGATGCCGGAGGTGTTGCTTCAGGCCCCATGACAGCGACCTTTGTTTTATCCCTTGCTCAGGGCCTTGCTAATTCCACTCCGACAGCAAATGTATTGATAGACGGATTCGGTATTATAGCTGCCGTCGCATTGGCTCCTATTATTTCGTTACAAATTTTAGGATTAATATTTAAGATTAAAAGCGCAGGAGAACAAAAATGAAAGATTTTTCCCTTCTGATTATTTTAGTACCTTTTGGGCGTGCACGTAAAATCGTAAGATACGCTAAAGATAAGGGCCTTACCGGAGCTACAATAATGATTGCCTTCGGTACGGTAAAAAGTAAAGTGCTTGATTTTTTGGGGATTCAAGAAACAAGAAAAGAGTTGATTTTAACGGCCGGACATGGAGATTTTTTAGACGGTCTTATGGATGAGCTAAATAAAAAGTTCAATCTTACTCGTAAAAATTTCGGCATAGCATTCCGTATGCCTTTAAGTTTTATTAATATTAAAAATACCCTAGATGATGAAAAGCCCGTATTTAAACGGGAGGAGGTAAAAACTATGAAGTCTGCAATATTTACTGTTGTTAATAGAGGAAAAGCAAGTGAAGTCGTTGATGCTTCTTTAGAAGCAGGAGCGCGAGGCGGAACAATAATACATGCAAGAGGATCCGGCCTTAATCAAACGAAGCTTATCTTTGACATGGAGATTGAACCCGAAAAAGAAATCGTTTTAACTATTGTCGATGATGATCAACTTGAAAATGTTGTTGAAGCAATCAGAAAAAAATCCGATGTAGAAAAAGAAGGGCATGGAATTCTTTTTGTTATTCCGGTAAGCAAGGCTTACGGTATAAAATAGGTGTTTATAGGATGAACGAACCTCCTCCGCAATGGTTTTATATTTTACTTTTAATTGTTCTACTTTTTTTATCGATGATGTTTTCATCGGGAGAAACGGCCTTTTTATCCGTAAATAAATTGAAAATAAAATATTTACGCGAAAAGAAAAATAAAAAGGCTGCAAGAGTTGAAAAAATTTTAAAAGATAAACAAAAGTTTTTAACAACTTCTTTAATCGGAAACAGCTTAGTAAATATTTTAATATCGGTACTATTAACGGCTTTAATGGTAGAGCTTGTGGGGGCTAAGGGATTAAGCATTGCAGTCACGGCTGCAACTATTGCAATTTTAATTTTCGGAGAGATACTTCCTAAATCGATTGCTTTGGTTTTTTCCGAACCGATAGCCTTAAAATTTTCAGGCTTTATTTTGTTTTTAATTAAAGTACTTGCACCTCTTGAATGGCTCTTTTCGGGTTTTACAAAATTCTTTTTAAAATTTTTAGGTGTGAAAAATCTGCAATCGAATGAGGCCTTAACCGATGCAGACTTAAAAGATTTCTTTGATGTGAGTCAAGAGCATGGAGATCTTCGCTCGGAAGAAAAAGCCGTCCTCGAAAAAATATTAAGCTACGGCGATATAACCGTAAAAAATATTATGACGCCCAGACCCGATATAATAGGCCTTACCGCTGATGTAAACCCTGAAGAAATTATAGAACTTTCTCATTCTTCAAGGTTTTCAAGGTTTCCGGTTTATGAAGAAGACATAGATGAAATTATCGGTATTTTTTATATTAAAGATTTTTTGTTTTCGGAAGCGGCTGCAAAAGATTTCTTACAAGAATCAAAAGAAAAATTCGATATAAAAAAATATTTACGTAAGCCTGTTCTTGTTTTTGAAAATACCGAGCTTTCAAAGTTGCAGGAAATATTTAGAAAAGAAAAGCAGAACATGGTTGTGGTTATCGACGAGTACGGCGGAACTTTAGGTATTGCAACTCTTGAAGATTTAAATGAAGAAATATTCGGGAACATAGCCGATGAATACGATACGGATGATGCTGCAGCAGAGGATCCAAATCTTGATAATATAAATGATGAAGAAACTCAAAATCTTAGTCAAACCATTTTAGGCAGCATGAGGCTGAGCGATTTAAATGAGAATTTGGGAACTTCATTTTCTTCCGAGTATTATGACACAATAGGCGGCCTTATTATGGAAAAATGCGGAGAGGTTCCGCAAATAGGTTCCACCATAAAAATAGAAAACTATAATTTCACGGTTATGAAAACCGAGGGAAACAGAATAAGCGAACTACAAGTAAATATTGCGGGAGATGAAGAATGAAATTTGAATTAGCTTTAATGATAATAGAATTTATAGCTCTTCTTTTTTGCGCATTTTTCTTTTCTGCAACCGAAACGGCAATTACTGCAATTACAAGAACCGAATATAAGGCAATAAAAAAAAGCCGGACAAAAAAAAGCCGAAGACTTGCTTTTCTTATTGAAAGGAAAGACGAGATTGTAAGTGCAACTCTTATAGGTACCAATTTTGTAAACACCCTTTCTTCGGCTTTGATAACAGCCTTTGTGATAGATATGTATGGCCAGCAGCATATTCCGGCAGCTACTGCGATTACAACGGTTCTTATAATTATCTTTGCTGAAATTTTACCCAAGGCTGTAGCTGCTTATAATGCCGTAGAAATTACAAAAACATTTTTAGTACCTCTGTCGGTTGTAAGGCTGTTTTTAAAACCCTTTATTTTTGTTTTTTCCCTCATGTCTAATTTTATTATTAAACTTGTTTCAAAAAAACAAAACAATCAAAGCTCCGAACTTTCCGAAGATTATTTGGAAACTCTTATAAATATAAGTTTGGCAGACGGGACTTTTCAAACGGGCGAGCATGAATTAATTAAAAGAGCTGTAAGGCTCCATGAATTAAAGCTGCAAAGCATAATGACAAAAAAAGAGGACATTGTCAGCCTCGATATAAATTCATCGCTCGAAAATATGGTAAGCATTTTTCGTAAAACAATGTTTTCCCGCCTTCCAGTTTATAAAGGAGAAAAAGATAAAATAATAGGAAGCGTGCATTATAAGGATATTTTATTTTATAGAAGCCATAATACGGAAATGGATATAAATAAAATTATAAGACGGGCTCTGTTTATTCCGAAAACAGCAAATATTTTTTCGGCTATAAAAACGATGAGTAAAAATAAAAGGAATATGGCCTTTGTTATAGATGAATACGGTTCCACCGCGGGGCTTATCACAATTGATGATATAAGCACGGCTATCTTCGGTTCCATTCAAGATGAGTATTCTAAAACAAAAACCAATCCTTTAAGCGGAATGAAGATTGTTGACGGTACGCATATTTTGATTCCAGGGGCTGTCCCTATAATTCAGCTTAATAGTATTTTAAATACCGATTTTCATTCGGATTATAATGATACTATAGGCGGACTTATTTTGGAAACGGCAGAATATCTTCCCAAGGAAGGCGAATTGATTACTATAGGCGAAGTCGACTTCAAAGTAGAAAAGGTTGAAACAAGTAAAATTATTTCTCTTATTGCAGATGTGTCTAAACTTACGGCTGGGGCACAATTCCCAAAAGCTTTTCAATAATATCGTCAGCGGTTAAGTTATCGGCGGCAGCTTCATAAGAAAGTTTAAGCCTATGCCTAAGAGCTGCATAGGCAACGGCTTTTACGTCTTCAGGAATTACATAATCTCTTCCATTAAATAGAGCCTTTATCTTTGCACACTTTTGAATAGCTATTCCGGCTCTTGGCGATGCCCCATAAAGAATATAGCTTAGGTAGTTCCCGTGAATATAGTCATCCTGCTTTACATTTTTTGCGGGACGTGTTGCTGCAATTATTGAAACTATATAGCTTGTAATTTCGGGGGAACACTTGACTTGTTCTACAGCATTGCGGAGAGTTTCTAAATTTTCGGGAGTTAAAACAGCTTCGGCCGGACTGATGTTTGAGCTTTGACCGAGGTTTTGGCTCGGCCTTAGGCTTGAAAATTTATTCACTATATTTATTTCTTCTTCAATTGAAGGATAGGGAACAAATAACTTTAACAAAAAGCGGTCAAGTTCGGCTTCAGGCAGGGGATAGGTTCCTTCCTGCTCGATAGGGTTTTGGGTTGCAAGTACAAAAAAAGGCGCAGGTAAAGAAAAAGAATTTTCTCCGATTGTAACCTGTCCTTCGGCCATGGCCTCCAAAAGTGCAGACTGAACCTTTGCAGGAGCTCTGTTTATTTCATCGGCCAAAACGATATTTGCAAAAACGGGCCCCCTCCTTACGGAAAACTTACCGATACTTTGCTGATAAATCAGGGTTCCTATCAAATCGGCAGGAAGAAGGTCAGGGGTAAATTGAATGCGCTTAAAACTTACATTGGACAGCTCTGCAAATGTTTTTACTATGAGAGTTTTTGCAAGGCCGGGCACACCTTCAAGGAGCACATGGCCGCCCGCAATATACGCAGTTAGAATTCCTTCTATAAGTTCTTGCTGGCCCACAATCCGTTCTGCCATCTTTGCTTTAAAATTTTCTACTATCGTTTTATAGCTTGTATCGATCATAATATCATTTTACGCCTTATGCTAAAATTTTGCAAGAGGCTGAAAGATTTGAGCCGCTTATTCCTACAAATTAAATGATTGAGTTTTGCCGTCGGGAGTTTGAATTGTTATATCGATATTTTTTTTCTTTTTGTTTTCAAAGGTTTCATTTACCGTATTTTCCGAATCGGCTGCTTTTTCTAAAAAATCTGCCGGATCACTTTTAGAGGGAATCTTTGTACTTATTACTATGGTCTCGCTATCTTTTTTTTGTTTAGGCTCTTCAAAAACAAATTTAACATTTTCTTTTTGGATAGCTTCCAAAAGTTTTAAGCCTTCTTCGGGTGTAATCGCCTTGTCTCTAATCATGTTTAAAATTTCAAGTTTTTCGTTTTCCATAAAATATCTCCTTGTAGTTCAAACAGAACTGTTGTCGCCGTTCTTCTAAATTTTTTCTTCTCCGGGCTCTCCCGTCAAAAATGAAACTGCAGAATCAACCGATAACTCTCCGTTCTTTATTTTTTGTAAGACTTCAGAAACATTAATGGACGGAAGGCTTCCATCCGATAAACCCAGAGCCGCATTGATTTCTTCTATCTTATTCCGAACAGTCGGATAAGAAATGCCCAATTCTTTTTCCATATCGCGTATGCTGCCTCGGTTTTTTAAAAACATCTTTACAAAATATTTTTGCTCCTTTGTTAGGCGGCAAAACTCGCATAGCTCAAACTCGCCCTTTAGCGAACTGTTGCATTTTGAGCAATGCAGCTCCGAAACGGTAAAACTATCCCCGCACACGGGGCAGGTTCCAATAACCTCTATCATGCTATCCCCCATAAAAACTTTAATTCTATGATAATAAAAATTCTTTCTGGTGTCAAGAGGATTCATCAAAAATATTAAAATATATGCAGTAAAAATTAAAAAATATAATAATTTTAGCTAAAAATATAAGAATTTTCAAATATTTTATTAAATATTTTAAAATTCAACTTGACTTTTGTTTTATAATACCATAAATTGAAATTACAAGCTTGTAAACATTCAATTCTGATAATTTGGAGGAAAAAAATGAAAAAATATATTATTAAATATTTACCCGAAAATATTTTAGTCTGGTTCTTGGGATTTATTAATACAGCCTTACATATCGGAATGGCTTATCTCGGTATGTATGCCTTAAATGCTCTAATAGAACTTAACCTTGATTTGTTTTTAAAATATGTCGGCATAATGCTGGCAGGCTGGTGTCTTACATATTTTACAAATTATGCGTTTGAAATGTTCAGAGCCAAGACGGTGCAAAAAATTCTTACCGGTATAAGAACCGACATTGCCGAAAAAATTATGTGCTGTTCATACGCAGGCTATCATAAAGAAAATTCTTCCGTCTATCTTTCTTGGCTTGAAAACGATATGAAGACAATAGAAGTAAACGGTTTGGTTTCTATATTTTATTTGGTGCTTCATTTTTCTACATTGCTTACAGCCTTCGCTGCCTTGTTTTTTATTCATTGGATGCTTGCTCTTTTTGCTCTTTTTTCGGGACTGCTGCTTTTATTTATTCCCAAAATTTTTGAAAAATCAATCGAAAAGGGAACTATGGATTTAAGTATGGAAATGCAAAATTTTATTTCTAAAATAAAAGATGTTTTATCGGGCTTTGATGTTCTCTTTTGTTTTAATAAAAGAAAAATAATTAAAGACACCGTCCATGACCTTTCCGTAAAAAGAGGCGGAAAAGTCATCAGCTTGACGGGTAAATATCTTATTTCGGGAATTGTGATAGCCCTTTTCGGTTCCGTATTTGAAACTTTGATTTTAGGTTTTACCGGTTTTTTGGCGATAAGGCAAGTTATTGCTTTAGGTGCAATTATGGCTACCGGAAAAATTGCTTCTCAACTTTCAAAGGCCTTGTCCGATCTTACCGGCCTTATAGTAAAAATAAAATCTGTAAAAATTATATTTAATAAACTTGAAAGTCTTAGTATCGAAAGTTCAAAGGAGCTTAAAGCTCCGTCCTTTAAAAAAGAAATAGAGTTAAAGGATCTTTCTTTTGCATACAATGAGCAAAAAAATATTTTGTCGAATTTGAATATGCATTTTGAGTTAGGCAAAAAATACGGAATTATCGGAGAATCCGGAAGCGGTAAAACTACGATGTTTAAACTTTTGGCAGGAATGTTTGAAAATTTTAAGGGCAGCATTGCCTATGATGGGGAAGATATATCCTTATTGAACAAAGAACTCTTAAGGGAAAATATAGCGTACATTGATCAAAATGTTTATATCTTTAACGATACGGTAAAAGAAAATATTTGTTTGGGCGGTAAATTTACGGAAGAAGAAATAAACGCTGCTTTAAAAAATTCAGCACTTGAAGATGTTATCGCTTCATGCGGAAATGGTTTGGATACTCTTGCCGAAGAAAACGGTAAAAACTTTTCGGGTGGGCAAAGACAGCGTATAGCGATAGCCCGTGCGCTCATTCATGGCAGAAAAATTCTTTTAATCGACGAAGGCACTTCTTCTCTCGATAAAGAAAACGCTTTGGAGATTGAAAAGAGGTTGATAGAAAATCCCGATTTAACCGTGATAATGATAAGTCATAACTTTGACCCGCAAATAAAAGAAAAATTAGACGGAGTTTATAAATTGTAAATTTTTACGATGATGTATAAGACTTTTTGCAGGCAGTCATTCAGATTTATTTAAAAATTAAGTCGGACAGTGAGACTGCCTAAAGAATATTTTTTTATCATTGACTATTGACCTCATCCGTATAATACTTAGCCTGCAAGCTGTAGAGCTCCTTGTATTTTCCTTCTTGGTTTATAAGACTTTCGTGGTTTCCGTCTTGGACAATCTGTGCATTGTCGAATACAAGAGTCCTATCCGAAAATTTTGTAACCGCCATTCTATGCGAAATATAAAGAGAACACTTATCCGCAAAGAAAGAATCAAACTGCTCATAGATTTTATTTTCGGCTTTTGGGTCGAGGGCTGCTGTCGGTTCGTCTAAAATAACTATCGGAGCGTTTTTATATGCGGCTCTGGCTATTGCAATTTTTTGGCCTTCTCCGCCTGAGGGCGTAAAACCTGCATCGTCAAAGTCTCGGTACACCAAGGTTTCCAAGCCCTTATCCAATTTATCGGTAACTTCTTTTAAGCCCGATGCCGAAACAATATTTTCCAAACGCTTTTTGTCTTCTTCGGTTTTATCATTGCCGAAGGTAATATTTTCTTTTATGCTAAAAGAAAAAAGTTTAAAATCTTGGAAGACTGCGGCAAACCAAGTTTGATAATGGTTATAGTCTATTTCTTTTATGTCGATACCGTTAATCAAAATTTTGCCTTCGGTAGGCTCGTATAGGCGCATTAAAAGTTTTACAAAGGTTGATTTACCTGCACCGTTTTCTCCTATTATGGCTATACGCTCTTTGGAATTAAATTTAACGTTTACATTTTGTAAGGCAAACTTTTCGCTTGTGCCGTATTTGAAAGAAACATTTTGAAATTCAATGTCAAAGTTTTCAGGTAAAATAGGCTTTCCGCCTTTTGTATTTTCCATAGACGGCATATTAATGTATTCTTTAAAAGCTTCAAAATAAGTGTTGAACTGCGAAAGCTGAACTACGGTTTTTATAATTTCGGATAGTATTGAAGCGAACGAACTTACTGCTGCAAGATACATTGTAAAATTTCCTACCGAAAGAGTGGAGTCTAATGTTTGCTTAATTACAAAAAAATAGCTTATGATTAATTGAACGGCAAAGGTAAAAGAATTAAAGGCGCCGCTTATAAAACGGGTATTGGCTATGTTATTATAAAATTTTCCGAGCACTTTAATTTGCTGATTGTATTTTTCTAAAAACCACGGAGCTAAATTATAAGTACGGATTTCTTTTCCGTATTGAAAATCTTCCATTTTTTTAGAATAGTAGCCGATACGCCTTTCCTGCACGGATTGTTCCATGCGGTATTTTATCCCATGTTTATTTGTTTTTGCAAAGACCAAAGAATTAAGAGCGACAATTATAATGACTGCAAGTACAAGCCATGGGCTTAAGATTGCGATAACGGAGATAAGACCTGCAAAAGTGAGCAGTTTACCGAATAAACCGACGGAGTCTTCTAAGATTACGGCAAATCCGTAACCGCCTGAATATGCATATTGATCCGCCTTTTGTTTTAAGTTTAAGAATTCGGGAGTTTCAAGCCGTTCATAATCTATCTGCATTAATTTTTTTCCTATATCGGCTTGAAATCGCTGAAAGGAGATGCTTTTTAAAATAATTGTAGCACGGTTTAAAACTGCAGTTATAAGACTTATTGCAAATAAGGTTCCGGCATATATGAGTAAAAACCTAACAGCTTCTTCTTTATTTTGTGTTGTAAACAAAGCATCGATAATGAACTTAGGCAGCACCACCGCCATTACAGTTTTTACGGCATTTAAAATTTCTTTTAATAAAATGACAACCGGAAAACGTTTGTCATACCTCCAACACATAACAAAATAATACAATGCACCCTTAAACATCAACACCCTCTTTTCTAAAAAATAATATATATAATATAATATTATATATGGTATAATATTGTCAAGATATATGTTCTCAAAATTAGACGGAGTTTATCGGTTGTAAACTTAAGATTTTTTAGAGGTTCCTAAAATTTTAAAAAATCCTTTTTTTGCCTGCTTAGCAGATTCTTCCTTTTGAGGCGGTATAAAGTTGTTGATAAATTTAGTTAAAGCACCATGCTTAGATGTATCAATTAAAAAATATGTTATATCGCCTAGTGTTGAAAAGACAGGTATTAAAAGATTGTTCCCTTGTTCTACAGGAAGATGACTTATTGATGCTTCCTTAAAGGCTTCTCTGATATTTGCTTGAGGTATAAGGTCCGAAATATTTAAATCTTTATTATAATTTTTTTCCGTTTTGATTTTTTGAGAGGCATCTATAATTTCTCCGTTAAGGTTGACTACAACAATAGGTATATCTATCATACTAATCAAGCTTCTCATCAATCCGTTAAGACTCGCGATTTTTAAACTTTTTTGTGCTGTAATTGTGCTTGAAGCTTCAAGGGCTTCTTGTAAAGCAAACCCTGCCGAACCCAGCTTTTTTATTTTTTCTTGAGATAAAATTCCTCCGGCTCTTATAGTTTCCATTAAAGTAAAAAAATCTTTTTTCTTTTTTATTGCGCCTATTATAATATTGATAGTTATAATCAGTTGCAAACCTGAAAATATAAAGCCTAAAAACAAAACAAATTCGGAATCTCCTTTGAGAGGGATTCTCATACCAACGCTATATGCCCAAAAAGCTGTTATTATCATAAAAATAAATGAGATTACTAAACTTATAAACAATAGTTTTTTTTCAATAAAAATCATATTTGCCCCGTTACATATTTCTAAATTCTTCAAGTTTTATATTTGAGCCTATCAAAAAAAGTTTATCGCCCTCTCTCAACTCAAAATCATCTTCCGGATAGTGCATAACCTCCTGTTTGACAGGATTACCGACAGAATCTATATCCAAAGCCATTCTAACAAGAGCAATCAAAGTAATATTGAATTTTTCTTTTAGAGCAACGGAACCGACTGTTTTTCCTATAAAAAATTTCGGCACAATGATTTCTCTTATCGAAAAATCTTTTGTAACTGCAATTGAGTCCATTACATCGGGAGAAATAAGCCGCCTCGCAATTCTTGTTGCTGCTGATATTTCAATATTTAAAACTTCGTTTGCTCCTACCCTTCGTAGAACTGTTGCGTGGAGAGGTGAAACGGCACGCGCTAAAACATAGGGAATATCTCTTTGCTTTAAAAGAGTAGTTGTTAAAACGCTTGCTTCTATATTATTGCCGATGGCGACTATGGCGACTTCTACATCATCCAAAGGGGCTTTTAAAAGAGCTTCTTCATTTGTAGTTTCTACAAGCATTGCTGCCGGAACGATTTTTTTTATTCTTTCGACGGCTTGAATATCATGATCGAAGGCAACCACTGAAGCACCTCCGTCTACAAGAACTTCACAAATCCTTGAACCGAATTCTCCCAAACCTATGACTGCAAAGTTTTTATTTGTTTCCATATATTTTCCTCCCATTATCCTATTGCTATATTTCCATAAGGATATTCTATATCATCATTTTTTTGTTTTTTACCGGCCGCAGTTAAAAAAGTTAAGGGGCCTACTCTTCCGATAAACATTAAGATTATTATTACTATTTTACCGGCTGGTGAAAGCGCTGCCGTTATTCCTGTAGAAAGCCCCACGGTTGCAAAGGCCGAAACGGTTTCAAACAACAATGCTAAAAAAGGAAGGCTTTCGGTAATTGTTAATAAAAAAATTCCAACTGAAATTGCCGCAAGCCCGAAACCGAAAATTAAAAAAGCTTTTTTTACTTGTTCTTCAGGCACCGAAACATTTTTAATTACAACCGTTTTTTGATTTTTTAAAAAAGATTTAAAAAAAGCAAAGACTACTGCAATTGTATTCAGCTTTATTCCTCCGGCTGTACTTCCTGCAGCTCCTCCCATGAACATTATGAATATCATAAAAAGCAAGGTTGCATTTGTCAAATTAAGGAAGGAAACCGTAGAAAATCCTGCGGTACGCAATGTTATAGCTTGAAATAAACTTGCAAGGTATTGAGTTCCCAAAGACATCTCTTTCATAGTATTGCGATGCTCAAGTAAATAAAAAAAAGCAAAAGAAATAAAAAGAATAAAAACCGTAAGGCTTAAAATCATTTTTGTATTTACCGAAATTAAATAATCTGTCTTTTTTTTCTTTAAAAATGTATTTTTTATATCTGTCTTGACCTTAGCTAAAACATCATAAATAACTGCAAAACTTATTCCGCCTAAAATTATGGTAAAGCCTATTGTTAAACTGATAATAATATCGGAGGTAAAAGATTCCAAATTGTTTGAAAAAAGAGCAAAGCCCGCATTACAGAATGCGGATATTGCATGAAATAATGCAAAGCCTAGGGTTTTAAGATTGAAGCCTAAAATGCGTGAAAACCCTATAAATAAAAATACAGCACTTAGGGCTTCTATAAAGAATGTAGATAAAACAATTACTCTTAATGTTTTAAAAAGGTTTGACATGTCATCTTCACTGACCATGTAAGAAATTGTGAGCTTTTCACTGACCGTCATTTTTTTTCGGAAGGCAAGCATTCCGAAAAATGAAAAAACCATTATGCCTAGTCCTCCGACTTGAATTAAAACAATCAGAATAAATTTTCCGACTATGGTAAGTTCGGAAGAAACATCTATAACACTTAAGCCTGTAACACATACGGCGGAAGCAGACGTAAAAAGTGCCGTTAAAAAATTTAAGGGAGAGCCTTTTGCAGATGCTGCAGGAAGCATAAGTAAAAAACTGCCGATGATTATTACCATAAAAAAAGAAATAATCAAAGTACGGGCAGGGTTTGAAATGATTTTCGCAGTTAATCCGGCTCTTTTGCTTATCAATCTAATTATTTTTCCAAACAAAAATATATTTTTAAAAATATCAAAAACAATACTTAATTCTTCAGAAATATTTTTAAAACCTATTTGTATTTTAAAGGTAATAAATATCGATGCAAATATTACCATTGCTAAAAAGTTTGGAAGATTATTTTGAAAATATTTGCGTATATACTTTTCCTGACGGACGGCAAAAAAAGTTTCTGAAATAACAAATAGAAGAATTAAAATATCTATTGCATGGATAATACTTGCAGGCGTGTTTTTAGGATAAAATTGCTGTAAAAATAAAAGTATAAGGCTTAAAGCGAAAGCCATAACGACAAAATAATCTCGCTTTCTCATTTTGCTGTTCCTTGCGTTTTATACCTGTCTTCCGCTTTTAAGTTTTTCGTTAAAACGTTCAAGCTCTTTTCCTTTTAAGCCGCTGTCTTTTCCGGCTATCAAATTACGTATAGCTTCAAGTTCTTCTGCCGAAAAGTTTACGCCGTTTTTTTCATGCCGCTCAAAAGAAGCACAGGCAAGGGGGGTTACGGTTTTACAAATCTCGAACATCACTTCGGCATAGTCTCTGATTTCTTTTTGTGCATGAGCATCCATACGCAGCCGCAAAAAATGAAAAAGATTATGCAAGTCTATTTGCCAATACCATTCGGTATAAGTGGAAAGAGGGAGGTTTATTCTTGCAAGCTCTCTCGCAATATTTTTATCAAGTAATTTAGAGTAGCCTGCATAAATTTCTTCTTGTTGTTTTTGTAAAGAAGTTATAACTTCATTTTGAAGGTCTTGAGGAACTGCTTCATTCATTCTGCCCTGCTTATTATCGCTGCTTTGCAAAGCTATATCCTTTCCGGCGGGTACATAAAACTCGGCCTTTAAGATAGAATACCGTCCCGAAATTTCGTTTAAGCGGGCAGTCCTATGCCTGATCCACTGACGGGCTACAAAAATGGGCAGCTTTACATGAAAGGTAAAAACCACTTGCTCAAAAGGAGAGGTGTGCTTGTTCCGCAAAAGATAATCTATTAAAGCAGCATCTTCACGTACGGTTTTAGTCCCTTCCCCATAAGAAACACGGGCAGACTGCACTATGCGGGCATCAGTTCCCATGTAGTCTACCAATCTGATAAAGCCCTTATCAAGAACCTTAAATTCTTTATCCAAAATTTTTTCCGCTTCCGGAGCTATACAATGTGCCATAGGAGAATGATAGCATAAATTGTGAAAATTGGCTAGAGATTAATTGTTTAGTTTTTTATTATATCCCAACAGTTCCTATAAATATTTGCGTTTATTTTTACATATTTTACCTTGTTTTGATGATATACTCTAAATTCAGGAAACTTTACGCCTTTTATATTTGGCGAGCTTTTTTGCATAAAAAAGATCGCGTCATTAAAAAGTTTAAACCAGCTGATTGTTTCATCATGTTCAAAAATTTTTTCGGATTTTCTTGTATCCCCATCATGGCGGAATAATGCGTTTTTTTGTGTATAAAAAACATTGCCGCCAAGATCAGTATTAAATTCCCCATCCAAACAGACTACATAAATTGTAAAATCATCTAATGACATGGAAACGACGGCTGTTTTTAATCCATCACTCAATGAAATTCTGGTTTTATAATATATACTATTATATTTTTTTGAATATGCGATGTGAACAGGTCTAGCATACGGATAAGGGTACTCCGCCGTTGAATTAGATATAAAAATATAATTGCCGCCATCTTCTTTACCGTAATCATAAGGATAATCTTTATATAGATCCTTACCGGATATTTCAAACTTATAAAGCTTTGTTTCATATAACAATATTTTATTATCCGAATCAAATTCGTATTTATATAAATTACCTCCGTCAAAAAAAAGAATATCACGGTCTCCTATATTTACCGCAACAGTATCTCTATGTTCTAATGGAAGTATTTTAATTATTTTTTTATTTACAACATCAAGATAGCAGATACACCTATCCCCTGATATCACAACAAGACCATCATCAGTAATAGTGATCGAACCTGCGGATAAAGTCATTTCTTTACCGCCTTCATTACATTTTCCGGCTTCAATAAATTGTTGGATAACATCTGTATCTACGTCTCCTCCATTAAACCTTACATCATACCATTTTCCATTTTTGGATAGTTCGAACCATTCATTTTGTGTAGATGCAAATATATATTCCGATTTATCAAAATCATAAATATACTCGTTTGTAACTTCTTGCTGATTTTGGGTGTTAAAATTAAATTTTATTCCTGATTTAAAAAACAGCCAGTGAATCAAAATTCCTACAGGAAGAATTATCATTACTAATACAATAATATAAAGTATAATTATAACTTGTTTTTGTTTCATAGCTTACTCCCAATACTCAATCTCTCGATATGTGGTAGAAAATAAAACTCCATCAGAAAAAAACTTTTCTTCAATCCAGTTATCGTACTCATCATATTGTAAAATTTCAACTGTTCCCCCCAATGAGGTCGTATATTTTCTTATTTTGCCAGAGTTGTCGTACTCACTAATTATCTCATATTCTAATTTATCATTATCATATTTTTTAAATTTTTTTATCATAGCATTTTCATAAATAAATTCATATTTATCAAAAGATCTTTCATGATAATAAATTTTAATTTCTTTATATTTGCCGTCTTCATTGAAGATAAGTTCCATATCATCGAATGTATATTTATTTTCTTTTTCATTGTATAATATCTTTTTATCTTTACGTTTTTTTTCATATTCATTTACAAACTGCCTTACTTCACTATCCGTATTTTCCATCTTATAAACATCTTTGCTAATAAAATTTTTATCATTATAATAATAAGTGTATACTTCATCATGAGAATATGAGTCTGTCGGAATGCAGCCTAATTTATATACATATTTTACTACCTGACCGTTTTTATTAAATAAAGCAAAACTCTTTAAGGTCTTTTGATTTTCAGGTAAATAAGCTTGACAGGGCATATCATATTGCATAACCAAGTCGGATAAATATGATATATATTCGTTAGTCCAACTTTCAAAAATATGTATCTGCTTGCATTTTTTCATGGTTTCAGGCAATACATAATAATTGCTGTTAATATTTGTATATTTCAACTTTCTTATGTTTATCTCATACATAAACGGATTATAAAATTTTAAATCGAGCTCAATGGCCTCATCACTCTTTTTAGCTGAACCTTCTTGTATTACATTTATAGGCTGAAGTTTTTCTTCCTTACTACAAGAAATACTCAAAGTTAGAATAACTAATAAAATAATTAAATTAATAAAAACAGCGCATTTTAATTTCATATTTTCTCCATAATATTTTTATAATACGATCAAACCCCCTGAATAATTCTGGATACAACACCTAAGAAAAAGATCGGTTTAAAGTCTTGATTAAATCCGGCTTGGAATGTAAAAGGAACGTTATCAAATAATGTATAGCCTGCACCTAAACCGCACTCGGCGATAAGGTTTATTTTTTTTACTTCGTTAGAGCCGAAGCCGGCATCTGCAAAGGCTGAAATAAAAAATCCGCTTGAATTAACGCCCGTTCGAGCTGCGTACCATCTAATTTCAGCCCCCCAAATATGCATCGAAGAATATTTTTGAACATCTTTAAACGAAAAGCGCCGCGTCATAGCTTCTTGAGATTTTTCTATTTGGTAATCGGCGGCAGCATTTATATTTTTAGAATTTATCCTACCGGTATTATAAAAAGTATAGACAAAGCCCACGTCAACATAATACAGTTTAAATGTTACCGGCAAATCGAATTTAAGTCTGTAATTAACAAAACGGCTTTCCGGAATCCAATCGGTAAAAAAAGAAAAAGAAGTTGTTGCTTTAAGATAGCCTAAATCTGCAAGATAAACATCGAACCTGATTCCCTGCGATATTTCGGTAATTGTTTTCGGCAGCAACTCTTTTTGTGAACCGGTAAATTTTATTTCATTAACAAGTCTCCGTCCCACACGGGCAGGGAAAGAAATTTTCAGTCTGTTTATAACAAAGATAAAATTATTTCTTGCATAAACAATTTGGTCGGAAGCTTTTTTATGCATTGTAAACGGAACAAAATCATAAAAAGCGTTTATATCCCATTTAAAAAAATCTTTTTGAACAAACATTCCTATGGAAGAACTTATAGCGGGTCCGTTGTCTGCCGAAAAGAAGATTCCCGTATTCGGGAAAACACTGAAATTATTTTGTCTGTAAAGCCATCCGAATTTTACCGAAAGGGGAAATCCGAAATAATGCGGAAGAATATTAAATTTGGAAATGTTTAAAGACTCTTCTTCATTGTTGTTTTTAAGTTCCTCTTTATTTTGAGAAAATCCTGCCGTCATCATAAAACAAAAAATCAAACATAAAATCTTTTTCATTTTTTCTCCGTCTTTTAAACTATTAATCATAATCCGCCTAAGATTCCTTTTTTATAATTTTCATAAAGCAACAAAACAATCTGATGATTGGGGAAAAGATTTTTTGCTTTGTAAAAATATTTCCACCCTTTTTTTGTATCATATATTTTCATATAAAATATGGAATACCAAATAAATGCATTGAATCTATCAATCTCATTTAATTCTTCAATATATTTTTCCGTTGCTTTAATTTGAGAATTAAAATTAGAGGTGGTTTCATCGGCTGAAGAAATCTGCCAGCATGACAGCTTTACAAAAGCAGCCTTATTGGTTTTATCTTTTAAAAGGGCCATCCTGTATAAAACCGGAAGAGCTAATTTTGTGCTAAAACGGTTTGTTTCAGGTAGCTTGAGTTTTGTATATAAGTAGTCTGCATATTTTAAATACACCTCACCTTCCAAATCGGATAGCTTTAAAAATCTTTTTAAATCCTTATCTATCTTTTTTATTTCCTCACCTTGATGATTCATACTGCCGTAATTATAAATGGTAGAAATAATCTCGGCATGTTTAAGATATAAAATTAAGAGCTCGTTTTGTTTTTTTATATCCCTGTTTTTTTTATTCTCTAAAAGAATTTTTTCCAGAGAATCTGTAAGAATATTTTTTCCGTCTGTTAAGATTTTCAAATCTTCATCACCGATAGAACCGGCTCTATAATATTCTGCGAAAAGAGAATTACATTCCTCCAAGCTAAAGATTTTTATCTTATCTGAATCCGACGGGCTTGCAGGAATTTCTTGGGCATAACAAAAAAACGAAAAACCGATAAAAAGAAAAATCCCCGCTATTAACTTATGCGTTCTATTTTGAAAAGAATATTTTTCCATTTTTATAGAGTATATTTTTTTTAATAAAAAGGGAAGTGCCGTTATCATATTCTTTGCCATAAAGATTTCCAAAATCGTTCTTAGTTGAAAAAAAACCGGTTTTTTGCTATGATGATACCTTAAATTGTATTTTTAGGAGACAAACATGCAGGAAAACCAAGAACAAAAAAAGCGTCCGGGTTGTTTTATGGCGTTTTTTCGTGGAATAAATATTTTACGTTTGATAATAATAAACATCATTTTCTTCTTTTTCTTTTTTTCATTTTTGGGGGTTATGGGCAGCATACCCTCTAACACAAAAACAGTAGAGCGCGTACCGAGTGAGGCTGTACTAATGATAAATCCTTCCGGAGTTCTTACAGAAAAGGAATCGGATATTTTTTCGGCCGGCATTCCCGCAATCGGGAAAAAATCGGCAGTCCTCGTTTCAGACCTTGTAAAAGCTATAAAAAATGCGGCCTTCGATAGACGGATAACAAGCCTTTATTTGGACTTCTCGGAATTGGGAGGCCTCTCGTCAGGACACTTAAGTGAACTGGGAGACGCTTTAAAAGTCTTTAAAAATTCCGGTAAGAAAATATATGCCTATGCTGTAGGCTATTCCATTCCTTCTTACTTTTTAGCTTCCTATGCAGACCGAATAGGAATTGATCCGCTGGGAGAAGTCTCCTTTGCGGGCTTTGCTTCCCGTCCGGTCTTTTTTAAAGGTTTGGAAGAAAAATTCGGCATCAAGTGGAATGTGATACAGGCCGGAACCTACAAAGGTATGGCAGAAACTTATTCGAGGGATAATCTTTCGCAAAATGTAAGAACAAACTTAAAATCCATGTTCGATGATTTATGGAATAAGTACACTTCGGATATTGCAGCAAACAGAAATATGCCGCCCGAAAAAATTAGGGCTTTCGCCGAAAACAATAATGCTCTTATAAAAAAATATGAAGGAAACGGAGCGAAGGCCGCTTTAGAAGAAGGCTTTGTTACCGATATTGCTTCAGTCGATGAGTTTGCTGCAAACATAGGCTTTGCCGATAGTAAAACATTTTCGGTAACCGTAAACACAATAGGCTATGATTCATATAATGCAAACTTTGCAGAAATGCCCTCTCAAAATTCTATAGGCGTTATTCATATAAACGGAGCTATCTCTTCTACCGGTACAGGGCGTATAGATGACTCTGCCGTAAGTTACAAGATTGTAGATCTTTTTGATATTGCTCAAGGAGATCCGACTGTAAAAGCTATCGTTGTAAGAGTAAATTCAGGCGGAGGAGAGGTCTTTGCTTCGGAAGAAATAAGACGCGCTATAGACAGAGCTAAAGCATCAGGTTTACCTGTTGTAGTTTCCATGGGGTCCGTTGCCGCCTCGGGAGCTTATTGGATTTCTTCTTCTGCAGATTATATTTTTGCAAGCCCCTACACAATTACCGGCTCAATCGGTGTATTGGCTACAGCTCCATCTTTTAAAGAAGCCGTTAAAAAATATCTGGGTATAACAAGCGATTTGGTTTATTCGGGACAAAAGCCTTCATATTCCGTTTTAGAAGAACCTTCTCCTGAAGAAAAAGAGGTAAGGCAGATGGAAGTTATGCACATATATAAGACCTTTATCGAAACCGTAGCAAGGGGAAGAAATCTTCCTGAAAAAACCGTTGAAGAATTAGCCGGCGGCCGTGTCTATTCAGGTGAACAGGCCTTAAATTTAAAATTGGTTGATGCTTTAGGCTCTTTGGACGAGGCGGTAAAATATGCTGCAGAGCTTGCAAACATAAGCGGACAATATTCCGTAAAAGAAATAAAAAAGCCCCTACCTTTTACGGAAGCCTTGATAAAAAGTATTTTAGAAGATCTTGATGCTTCGACACTTTCGCAGATGAACTTTGCAGACATCAAGGCTTTCACTGACTTTTTAAATTTAAAATCAAAAAAAGGCATCTATGTTTACAGCCCCGAATACCTTATTTGGGAAAACTAAACTTGCGGTAATGAAAAAGTTTTTATGGAGGAAGAGATATGGCTATAAATTGCGGAATTGTGGGTTTACCCAATGTAGGAAAATCGACTATATTTTCGGCTCTTACAAGTGCGCCGGCTGAGGCTGCTAATTATCCGTTTTGTACAATAAACCCCAATGTAGGAATTGTAAGTTTACCTGATGCCCGTTTAAAAAAACTGGCTGAACATTTTAATCCCAAAAAGGTAATTCCTGCAACCGTAGAATTTGTGGATATTGCAGGTCTTGTAAAAGGAGCTTCAAAGGGAGAGGGTTTAGGGAATCAGTTTTTGTCCCATATCAGAGAAGTCGGCGTTATTGCCCACGTTGTGCGCTGTTTTGATAATGATGATATTGTCCATGTTTCAGGGAAAATAGATCCGGCTTCCGATATTGAAACGATAAATATCGAGCTCGCTCTTGCCGATCTTGCAAGTTTGGATAAAAGAGCTGAGCGTGCCGAAAAGGCGAGCCGCATGGGTAAGGAAGCTCAAAAAGAAGCTGCTGTCGTAATGCGGGCTATCGAAAAAATTCGTCCTCTTCTGCAGGAAGGAAAGGGCGCCCGCCTTGCCGACTTGACCGATGACGAAAGAGCCGCAATCTACGACACCCATCTAATTACAATGAAACCTCAAATGTATGTTTGCAATGTAGATGAAACAGGTGCCCAAGACAGCAATCCCTATATAGCGGCGGTTAAAAAGATTGCAGAATCCGAGGGGGCAGATACCGTTGTAATTTGCGGAAAGTTTGAAGCCGAATTAGCCGACCTTGAAAGTGAAGAAGAACGCCTAAGCTTTTTAGCTGAGGTTGGCTTGGAAGAATCGGGCCTTTCACAGCTTGCGAGGGCAGCCTATCACTTAATCGGGCTTAGAACCTTCTTTACGGCCGGAGAAGATGAGTGCCGCGCATGGACAATCCATGCCGGGGATACGGCTCCAAAGGCTGCCGGAGTTATACATACCGACTTTGAAAAGGGTTTTATAAAGGCGGAAGTATACAGCTTTGATGACTTTGTAAAATACGGAAGTGAACAAAAGATAAAGGAAGCAGGACGTTACCGTCAAGAAGGGAAAGCCTATGTAGTAAATGACGGTGATATTATGTTCTTTAAATTTAATGTTTAAATTTTAGATATTTTTGAATAAAAATACTTGACATTTTTATCCGTTTTAAGTATACTCAAGCCACACACAAACGATACACACTGTTTTTCACTAGACTCGCTCATTATCCTCCTTTTGGGTGAGTCTTCTTTTTTTATTCCATTTTATTTTTTTACATAAGTTTATGTTCGTACAGTTTACCCTTACTCTGCGGTTAGGTCAAAAACCGCATCCAAATCAAGTCTATCGGTCTTTATTTGAGAAAATAAAATATTTTGGTCAAGCTTTGCATCAAAGGGAGAGTTTTTAAAAAACTTAAAAAATAATGAGCTGTGATTCTTGGTGTCTTGGTCTATTTCTACAAAGAGCTTGTAGGTTCCGGCTATGTTCCGTTTTGCAAAAATATATAACCGCTCTCCGTTTTTTTGGCCTGCTGCTGCAGCCTTTGACTCTGCTGCCATAAAAAAACTTTTATCGGTCGTTATGCCGGACACAGCAAAGGAGCCAAATTCTTCCAACATATTTTTTCCGTTAAAATTAAAATTCTTTATTAAAACGTTTTTTTTATTTTTGGATTCTTCTGTTTGAATAGGAAATCCTTGTAAATTATCTTTTGAAAGCTCCTCAATAATTTTGGTTAGAACATCAAAGCCCTGATCGTCATTTTCGATGAGGGTACTCATCAGCCGTTTTGCAAAAGCACCGCCTTGGCTTGAGTTTAAGCGCTTTATCATTTCGGCAGGGCTTATTTTTTTTCTTGTTACGGTTTTTTCAGTCTTAGGCTGATTGGTTGTTTTTAAAAATTCCGGGGCAGCCGGAACCTGAGGGAGCACAGGGTTTATTGTATTCGGTTTAGGAATTTCCGGCATACCGGGGATAGGAGGAACAGGCGGAATAGGAATCGGATTAGAGTTTTGTCCAATCGTAGGCAGGGACATAAAGATAGAAAAAATCACTGCGATTATAAATGGGCTTATCGGCATATTGGCAAGCCTGCTTTCAACGGTTTCAAGCCGTGCCTGAAGACTTAAAATGGTTTTTTCCAAACGCCGTTTTTCTTTTTCCAAGGTGCGGCGAGGGTCTTCTTCTTTCTTTTTAGAAATCGTGCCCCGGACTGTTGCAGGGCTTGTCTTATTTAAAAACATTTCTTCTGCCTCAGCCCTTTTTTCCGCATTGCCTATATTGGCCACAAACTTCATCGCCTCATACCCGATGGCAGGGTTTACATTGTAGGCACTGATTTTTTCGATAGCAGTTGCGGATGCCCTCGGGAGGCAGAGCACCCTATCGACATAATCCTCATATCTTACACCGGCTTTTTTACAAAGAGGCCGGGCCTTTCCAAGCAGGCGGCCGAGTTCTTTCATAAGTTTACCGTCTTCTACCATTATGACTTGTCTGATTTCATCGGTTAATTCCAACAGCTCGGGCGACTCCTCAAGAGTGATTTTATAAAAGCCTTTTTTTTCGGCCTCAGCAAGGAGGCTGTGAAAGAGTGTCCAAAACTTGGGGCTGTGTACCCGCGTCGAATAAAAACCGCCCTCTTTTTCACACTGCTTGTGATGAGTATATTCATGCACAGCCGTGTAAATAAGCTCATTATCATTTGCAAAATTCTTATTATGAAGAATAATTTCGTGCGTATCCGGCTTATAAAGCCCGTTTACCTTTTTGCTGCTTTTTCCCGTAAAAACAACAGAAAACTCAAGCTCCGTATCCGCCGTCTCAAGCAAAATTTCTTTAACTCTATCCTGATTCATAGTTGCATTATATACTATTTGAGACAAATTTTCAAAGAGATGAGGTTTGTCAAGATATACATAAATTTGGAAATGCTTATTTCTTAAAAATATCGCTATGTGTTCCCGTATCAACAAGAGTCATAACTAAATTGTTTTCTTCTTTTAAATATAATAATAACCAATCAGGTTGTATGTGACACTCCCAAATACCTTTAAACTGTCCTGAAAGTTGGTGATTTTTATGTTTTACCCCAAGCGGCGTATCTGTCCTTAATTTTTCTATGATACCTTCAAGAAGATTAATATTCAAACCTCTTTTCTTTGCCAATTTGACACTTGCTTTAAACTGAGATGTTTTCTTTAATTGATATATCATACTTCACAATCCGCAAGCAATTCTTTTGCAGTTTTATACTGTTTAACCGAAGCATCACAACTGATTTGTCTTGCTTCTTTTATCGCGGCTAAAACAGATGGTGAAAATTCTTTTTGTGGAGGCAGAATTTCAAAAGGAATTTTTTGCTGATTTATAGCTTGCTTTAAAAATAATCGAATTGCAGTTGTTGTATCAATACCTAATGCATTAAAAAGATCATCAGCTTCTTTTTTTATTTGACTATCAACTCGCGTTTGTAATACTGCAGTGGACATTAGTATCTCTCCTAACATGGTATTTATACTATAAATATAGTATATTTATAGTACATTTGCAAGTATTTATGCTTAAAATTTTAAGTGAACAACCAATGTTCTATGCAATTTATCGGCGAAATACATATATATTCGAGTTAGGAATTTTAATCCCTCACAATGTTTTAATGCTCCATCAAAAAATCCATCGACATCTATAAGCTTTGTATTAGTAATATTTGCAAATTCCTTTGGGTTATCGACACTAAAATACATCTTAGCATTAACATTACCGGTCTTTTGAACATATTTATTAGCTAATTTTAATCCGGTAGAATTTGTTGCGTCAAATACCAACTCTCCTTTAAGAATTAAAGACTTCATTTTTTTTATCATCTCTATAATTTTACCTTCATCGAAGTACTGATATACTCCCGAAACAACAATCATAGTCGGCAATAAAGTATCTATTTCTTTTACCCAATCAAGAGTAAACATATCTCCTGAGATCAACTTTTCATTATCTGCATTTCCTAGTACTTTTTTTCTGGTATCTATAACGTTAGGCAAATCTATTTGATAAAAGTTAGATTTAACATTATTGATACGGTTATAGGCAGTTTCCAAGCCGGCTCCTAAAAACACTACATTGCTCTGAATATTTTCTTCAAGAAATTTTTTTATCTTTTTATCGATTGTTTGTTGTCTGCAAACACTGGCCATATAAAAATATTCGGTAGTATTCTTTTCTATGTTATCCGTCGGTATATATTGTTTTAATGACAATGCTTTTTCATCATAGAAAAATTTAGGGAATTTCTCGGATGCATATATTCTTGCTGCAAGCGGGATATATAATGTATCTTCTACACCATCAAGTAAATTTTTTGTACTCATATCATAACTCTCCTTATATAAAAAATAACCGCAGGAAAGATATTTGCTTCCCTGCGGCATGAGTAAAAGCTGTTTAAGCTTCTTTGCTTAGCATATAGTAAAGACTCTTTACGAGTGTTCCTGTGGCGTTTTCTTTTAGGTAGCCGAATTTTTCGGTAATGTAGGCAGTTCCGGCAATATCAATATGAATCCACGGGATATCTTCTTTTGCAAGGAAGGAACCGACAAAGAGACCGGCCGTCATCATTCCGCCTAATTTTCCGCCTGAATTTTTTAGATCTGCTACTTTCGATTCGTTCATTTTTTTATAATACTCGATAGTGGGCATTCTCCAGACAATTTCGCCGGCTCTTTCATTTGCCTTGACAAGTTCTGAAAAGAACTCATCATTGTTTGTAACTGCGCCGCTGACCTGTTCTCCAAGAGCCGATACACAAGCGCCGGTGAGGGTTGCAAGGTCAATCAGCTTTGTAGCTCCCAAATTATTGGTAGCGTAATAAACGGCATCGGCTAAGGTTAATCTACCCTCGGCGTCGGTGTTAATGATTTCGATGGTTTTACCGCTCATTGAACCGATAATATCTCCGTTTCTGTAGCCGTCTCCCGAAATCATGTTTTCGCAAGAAGCAACAACGGCGACAACGTTTACCTTTGCTTTGAGGTCGGCCAGTGCATGCATTGCTCCGATGACCGTACCTGAGCCACCCATATCCGTGAACATATCAACCATGCTTGTAGCAGGTTTAATGGCGTATCCGCCGCTGTCATAGGTTAAGCCCTTACCTACAAGAGCGATTTTTTCATTGGAGCCGGGATTATTGTAGTATTCCATAACAATGAGTTTGGGTTCCTTGGTGCTTGCTCTGGCTACGTTGAGGAAGGCTTCCATTTTGAGGGCTTCAATTTCTTTTTTGCCGTGGACTGTAACCTTGACACCCTTAGCTTCAAGTTTTTCTTTGGCAATTTTAGCCAGAGTTTCAGGATAGATTACATTTGCCGGCTGGTTTACCAAGTCTCTGGTTAAGAAAACCGCTTCCATGAGCTTGACGGCTTCGTTTATACCTTTTTCGGCTCTGTCTTCCTTGCCTTTTTCGGGATTATAATTGACCGTAATTTCGGTTTGTTCTTTACGATCGCTTTTAAACTTATCATATTTGTAGGTGGCATGGAGCATACCTTCTGCAATAGCCTCAGCCGTCTTATAATTACATAGATTGTTAAGCTTAGGAATATTGAGCTCGACTTCTTCTACCTTGTTCTTTAAAAGCTCACTTGCTGCCTTAAAAAAGGTTTTTCTTAAAACTTCCAAGTCAATTTTTTCTTCTTTACCCAGACCGATAAAAAGCTGGGCTTTAAGATTGGAGTCGAGAGTATAATAAACATCTTCCGCCTTTCCGGAAAATAATTCTTTTTCCTTCAAATGATTAAGATAGCCGCCTTCAATTTTCTCCTCAAAAACCAATTGGGCAACTACACCGCCTTTTTTTGCAATATTAAATTTCATAGTTCCTCCGAAATTGTATTAAAGTTATGTTTAATTTACAATTAGAGTATACATCTTTTATCGATTAACGGCAAGGTACATAGAAAATTACGATAACTTCTTTTTCAATTGGAGTTATGCATCGAATATAGTTATTTTCAATTTCAAAGACTTTTTTGGCATCGAGATTGAAGTTTTATTTGTTTATTAAGCTATTGTTAATCCAAAATGACATCAAGTAAAATAAAAGCATGCATTTAATGGTTTTCTACGTTTTATTTATTATTGGAATCGAGAAGTTTTTCTTAAATCTTGTTACGGAGTCGTGTGTTATAGAAATCATATATCTTAGAAAGGGAAAAATTTAGCATATAAGTTCTTTTATCCTCGCTACGAGTATGACATCTGCTGGAAGCCATGAAACTTCATAGAGAGTTTCCTTTGTGAGCCATTTTCCAGACTCTGCTTCTAGTAGCTTTATTTCTCCTTCTATCAACTCACAAAAAAAACAATACATAACTAGGTGAAAATTGGGGTAGTCATACTCTATGGTATCAATTAATGCTCCTATCCTTACTCTGACTCCAAGTTCTTCTTTTATTTCTCTAATGAGGGCTTGTTCAGGTGTTTCTCCATCTTCAATCTTTCCTCCAGGAAATTCCCATTGACCTTTAAATTCTCCATATCCCTTTGCAGTAGCAAAAAATTTTTTCTTCTGTTCGAGTGAATCACAGATAATTCCTGCCGCGACCCTTATAGTTTTTGTTTTCTTTTTTGAGTTCATTGCTAATCTCCAGTCTTGTTGTACTATATTCAATATCACCTTTGGTCAGCTGAGTTATAGTCTTTATTTTCGTATTAATGTTCAAAATAATGTCATACATAAATGTAATATTTAAAAAAAGTTAAATCCTCGACTATTTTGTAATGTATTTATTATAATTAGATCTCCTTAATACCAATTTCTTTAAGGTAATTATAAATACCGTCATAATATTCTTGTTGACTTGTCATGTCATTATCATCACCAGTAGGAATGAAAATTATGAATCCTTGTCTTGCTCTTGTTAATAGTACCCTATATGCATTTTTCAAGTACAAAATATTATCTTCATTTCTTATATTATTCCATTTTGTCCCTGTGAAATTGTAGTATTCAAATTCAACGCCGTTGAAACGAAGGTTTGCATCCCAACAAACAATTGTCCAGTCAAGTTCAAGACCTTGTATATCAAATTCAGTTGCTGTTTCTTCCAAATAGAAAGATGAACGAACATCATCCATATCATTTAAAAACCATGAAGGAGCATCAACCTTATTTTGCACCCAAACGCCATATTTTCTTAGACGTTTTGCGCCTGAACTTGCAGTTAATCCATACCGTTGAGTACCTTTTGCATTATGTTTTACCCATTTTTTTGCCTCTTGTAAATCTCTTGTTATGCAAATAAGGTAATCATTTCTAAAATTACGATAGAGATTATAAGCTTTCTCCCTATCAACATCCAACAATGCTTTTACAAAGGCTGAGACTTTTTCACTTCTAAATGAACGAAGTGATACTGCCAAATGCAAATCTTTAAAAATATTTACATTTAAACCTTGTATTATTTCATTAAAATCATTATTTTTTGTGTACTCCTTATCGGTTATTTTATCTGAAGTATACACATCCCAATCAGGATATTTTTTTTTCAAGCAATTAAACCAACCTACAATGCCAGCAGATTCACCCCTATTAATTTCTTGTCCGCCACCAATCAAGCATATAATTGTTGCCCATCCATTATGTCGATTCATAATACTTATCAAAAATTCCGGCTCTGACATGTTAAAATCAAGTATTCCTTTTTTACTCTTCATAAAATCTGAAAGATTTGGCTCGTCCCATGCTCTTTGTGCTTCATCAAAAATTGTCACTCTTTCAATCGGAGGAGTATTAACTGAAATTGCATCGTCTCTAAAATGATGAATAATTTGAATAAATTCTTTAGATTTGCGCATAGCATCAGTTTTTTTAATACCATTCCGTTTTACATCATCCCTACATAATGCTTCTTGTAAAACATCAACAAGCGGACCATTCCCAGAAAGGAATACAGCGTGTTCATTTTCATCAATTTTTTGGCGCTCAATTGCAATATTGAGACCCGCAAGTGTTTTGCCTGCACCAGGAACCCCAG
The DNA here is from genome assembly GCF_000008185.1 of Treponema denticola ATCC 35405. NCBI lineage: Bacteria > Pseudomonadati > Spirochaetota > Spirochaetia > Treponematales > Treponemataceae > Treponema > Treponema denticola. The sequence goes on along the minus strand of NC_002967.9, from coordinate 328,820 downwards.
TAATAAAACAAATTGACTTTTTGCTATTCTCCTTGCTGTAATCAATTATTTTATTTATAGCTTTTGTAGTTTGATTTAAATTTTTTGCACTTGCATCATTTCTTGAAATATCTTTGACATTGTGTCCCATATACAATGCTTGTGCAGCCTCAATAATTGTAGGTGTAGGCATATAAATTGAGTTTATCCATTTATAATAATAGAATTGACTTCTATTGAAATTCTCTGAAACTTTTTTTATATACTTTCCAATCCCAAACTCATTACAGCAGTAGGTATTTAGAATATTTTCTTTCATAATAGAAATATTCATTTGGGTATTCTGAGCATTTGTACATATTAAGATAGGTACTAACAATTTATCATGACTTTCTTTGTGAAAACAATTTAAATCAAGAGCATAATCTGTTACTTGATTTATTGCATATTTTGGATAATAATTTTCACCAACTTTAAATTCAAGTAGGAATACAATTCCTTTATGTAAAACTACATTATCGATACGATTTCCTATTCTTGGTATGGTATACTCAAAAAGCAAATGTCCTTCTAAAAAATCTGCAAGTTCTCTCTTTAGAATTTTAATTTCCTTTTTCCATGTGTTTTTTTGCAGATCCTCAGCTGAAGATTGGTCATTACTTGCAATTTCCCCAAAAACCTCATATTCATTTTTATATAAAAATTCTTTGATATTGCTTGAATAGTATGATCTACCCATTAAATTAACTCCTTAATATATCTACTGCATTTTAATGCTCATTTTTCTCATACAAATGAGGTATGGTTGCATAATAGTTTTAATATATTCTTTGTTTTTATTTTTTCCTGAATTTCATAGAGTTCATTTTTCTTGCCATATAAGCCATATAATGTTATATCATTTTTTTTCTATAATTACAATATTTATTATAAACGGTTCTTATTATCTTGTCTAAGACTTTTTTTTGTGTTACACTTGCGAAAGACGTTGAAGGTCTTAGGAGTTTTTTATGATGAACAAAATAATTGAATGTGTTCCCAACTTTAGTAACGGCCGCGATCCTGAAGTTTTGGAAAAGATTATAGCCCCCTTCCGCGGAAAAGAAAATGTAAAACTGCTTGATTACGAATCCGACAAGGATCATAACCGCTCTGTTGTAACCGTAATCGGTGAACCCGAAGAACTTAAAAAAACCGTAGTAGAAGCTATCGGAATAGCCGCTAGTCTCATTGACTTACGCAAGCATGAGGGAGCCCACCCCAGAATGGGAGCTACCGATGTTGTCCCCTTTATTCCGATTAAAAATTCCACAATGGAAGAATGTATCGAATTATCCAAAGAGGTTGGAAAGCTCATCTGGGAGCAGCACAAGATACCCGTATTTTTATACGAAAAATCGGCATCTTCCCCTGCACGTGAAAATCTTTCCAATATCCGAAAAGGACAATTTGAAGGCATGGCTGAAAAGGTAAAGCAGCCCGAATGGAAACCCGACTTCGGCGGAACGGAAATTCATCCTTCTGCAGGTGTTACGGCTGTGGGCTGCCGAATGCCCCTCGTTGCCTTTAACGTGAACTTGGCCACAAACGATCTTTCAATCGCAGACAAGATTGCAAAAAAAGTTAGGTTCATAGGCGGAGGCTTGCGCTTTGTAAAAGCAATGGGTGTAGACCTTACGGAGCGCGGAATTGTTCAAGTTTCAATGAACATGACGGACTACACAAAAACTTCTCTTTATCAATCTTATGAAATGGTAAAAATGGAAGCAAAACGCTACGGCGTAAATGTCGTCGGTACCGAAATTGTCGGCCTTACCCCGATGGCAGCCTTAATGGATGTTGCTTCTTATTATCTCCAAATCGAAAACTTTGAATTCAGCCAAATAATTGAAGCAAGATTACTCGAATAGATTTACTATAAGAATTTTTAAAAAACAGATTGTCGGGAATGCTCGGTAATCTGTTTTTTTATTTTATGCTACGGCTAGGTGCACTTTTCCGGTTTGCAGATAGTTGAATTTTCTCCATTCCTTGACCAAGCCCCTTTTTTATGCTAAAATGCCTCGAATTTAGGAGTATAATGCGTGGAAGAGATACAAACTAAGGAAGGCGGAGCCGTAATTCCGATTCCTATCGAAAATGAAGTAAAAAGAGCCTACATAGATTATTCAATGTCAGTTATCGTAAGCCGAGCCCTGCCCGATGTAAGGGACGGTCTAAAGCCCGTTCACAGACGTATCCTTTATTCAATGGAAGAAAAGGGCTTACGCAGTTCAGGCCCCACCCGAAAATGTGCTAAGATCGTAGGTGATGTATTAGGAAGTTACCACCCTCACGGCGACGCTTCGGTCTATGATGCCCTCGTCCGCCTTGGACAGGACTTCTCTCTCCGCTATCCGGTTATTTATCCCCAAGGAAACTTCGGAACCATAGGAGGCGACCCGCCCGCAGCTTACCGATACACGGAAGCTAAGATGGCCAAAATAGCCGAAACCATGGTCGAGGATATAAAAAAAGAAACAGTCGATTTTATTCCGAACTTTGACGATTCTACAAAAGAACCGACCGTTCTTCCGGCTAAATTTCCCTTCTTGCTTGCAAACGGTTCAAGCGGAATTGCCGTCGGTATGGCAACCAATATGCCGCCCCACAACTTACGCGAAATAGCCGATGCGGTTTCAGCCTACATAGACAATCCCGAAATCGAAATAGACGAGCTTTGTAAATATATGAAGGGTCCCGACTTCCCGACAGGCGGAGTTATCTACGGACGAAAGGGAATAAAACAAGCCTTTAAAACAGGCCGCGGAAAAATATTGGTACGCGGTAAATTTACAATCGAGGTCGATAAAAAAGGAAAAGAAACAATAGTCTTTACCGAAGTACCCTATCAGGTAAACACGACCACCCTTGTATCCCGTATCGGGGAACTGGCCCGCGAAAAAATTATAGACGGAATCGCAAACGTAAACGATGAAACTTCGGATAGAACAGGCTTGCGAGTTGTTATAGAGCTAAAGAGGGGGGCTATTACAAAGGTTGTTTTAAACCAGCTTTTTGCAAAGACTGCCCTTCAATCTTCTTTCGGAGTTATAAACCTCGCTCTTGTAAACGGAAGGCCTGAAACCCTTAACTTAAAACTTCTTGTAAAATACTTTGTCGAGCACAGGGTCGATGTAGTTACCCGCAGAACAAAATTCGATTTGCGTAAGGCGGAAGAAAGAGCTCATATCTTGGAAGCCCTCATCGTCGCCATCGACAATATAGATGAAGTTATCAAAATAATAAGGTCATCCCGAGATCCGCAAACGGCAAAAAACAACTTGATGGAAAGGTTCGGCTTTGATGATGTTCAAGCTCAGGCCATAGTCGATATGCAGCTAAAGCGTTTAACCAGCTTGGAAATTGAAGACCTCCGAAAAGAGTTACAGGAATTACAGGTTCTAATCGCTCACTTAAAGGACCTCCTTGCCCACCCCGAAAAGATTTTAGCTCTAATAAAGGAAGAAACTAACGAGATAGCCGAAAAATTCGGAGATGAGCGCAAGACCGATATAGTAGCCGATGAGGTTGAAGAACTCAATATCGAAGACCTTATTAAAAAAGAAGAGATGGTTATTTTAATTTCCCACCTCGGATATATTAAGCGTATTCCTGCCACAGCCTATAAGAGCCAAAATAGAGGCGGCAAGGGTTCCAATTCCGTAAACCTTGCCGAAGATGACTTTTTGGATCAGATTTTTACGGCCTCAACCCATGACTATATTATGTTTATCACAAATGCGGGAAAGGCTTACTGGTTAAAGGTGCATGAAATACAGGAAGCCAGCAGAACAAGCCGCGGCTCTCACATAAAATCCCTTCTTTCCGTTTCTTCCGATGAAGAAATTACGGCTGTTGTTTCCTTAAAAGAATTCGACGATAAGACCTATCTTTTGATGGCAACAGCAGGCGGTGTTGTAAAAAAAGTAACAACCGATAATTTTGCAAATGCAAAAACCCGCGGAATCATAGCGATAAAACTCGATGAGGGCGATAAACTTGTAAGTGCAATTCTTACAGGCGGCAAGGACGAAATCATGCTGATTACCCGCCGAGGTCAAGCCCTCCGCACAAGCGAGGAAGACATCCGCTCTCAAGGGCGTTCTTCCCGCGGTGTTACCGGAATAAAGCTTTCTTCTGAGGACGAACTTACGGGCGCACTCCGAGTGACGGAAAATCAAAAGATGCTTGTTATGACCGAAAACGGCTACGGTAAGCGCGTGGAGTTTTCCGAATTTTCAGCTCATGGAAGGGGAACCGGAGGACAGCGTATCTATACCCTCTCTGAAAAAACGGGAGAGGTTGTAGGGCTTCTTACCGTCTTTGATGACGATGAAGTTGTCTGCATAACGGGCCAAGGAAAAACAATCCGCATAAGCGTAGACTCTGTCGGCACTATGGGAAGGTCTGCACAGGGTGTAAGAATATTAGATATTGAAAGCCCCGATATGCTTATAGGGCTTGATGTTGTTGCCCGCGATGAAGAATAGGTAAAGTTTATGAAAAAATTTGCGATTATGGGATTGGGTACCTTCGGGGTACGAATGCTGGATGAGCTTATAAAAATCGGGGCTGAGGTTATAATCATTGAGCAAAATAAAGACCTTATTGAAATGTATAAATCTAAAGCTTCTTCTGCAATTGTACTTGAAGAAATAAGCGAGCTTTCAGTACGCAAAATTCTTCCCTCCAAGGTGGATACGGTAATCGTAGACTTCGGCCGCAAGGTAGAGCTTTCAGTAATCAGCACGACCATCTTAAAAAATTTAGGCATTGCAAACATTGTTGTACGAGCCCAATCCGATGAACACGGAAGACTTTTAAAAACCGTCGGAGCCACCAGAATAATTTATCCCGACAGTGAAGCGGCCAAAAGAACAACCCCTATTTTAGCTGCCGACCTCCTTCTTAAATTTATGCCTATTTCAAAAAACCTTGCCCTTGCCGAAGTCGGAGTAGAAGCACGATATGTCGGTAAAAGCCTTGCCGAATCCAATATCAGAAAAGATATGGGGGTAAACATTATAGCCCGCCGAAAAAAAGAAAGCGAAGACTTTATCTTTATGGATGACCCTGAGTATAAATTTGAAGAAGATGATGTTCTTTTAGTTGTTGCCTCTGAAGAACACATCTATAATTTTTCCGGCGGAAAGATAAGCCTAAAAAATAATTTAAAAAAAGATGGAGAGATAAAACCGTCAATCTTTAAAAATCTTTTTTCTTCAAAAAAAGTATAATTGGTAATTGGGAGATTGCCGATTTAAAAGCCTAAAGGAGAGTGTGCTATTATGGAGAATCTATCCTGCTCAAAGTGTGTTTGTGATGAAACCGGTCTTCAATTAAAACCTAAAAAAATATCAAAAAATTTATGGAAGCTGGCTTATCCTACGATGATTTCTGCAGGCTTGCAAAACTTTTATGACATTGTCGATATGGTTTGGGTAGGACAGATATCCAAAACGGCTCTTTCAGGTGTTACCCTTTTTTCTTCCATATACATGCTTTTTACCATTTTAAATGAAGTCGCAGGTGCAAGTTCCGTGTCGATGATTTCGCAAAACTACGGCCGAGGCGATATGGAAAAGACTCAGCGTATTGCCGAACAGACTATCAGTTTTAAGGTTGTCCTTGCAATAATGTCTGCTTTTCTTTTAGCCATTTTTTTAAAACCGATTTTATGGTTTTTTCTTCCGGATCAAGAAGTTTTAAATTCCGCTTTGGAATACGGATGGCTGAGAATCTTTTTTATTCCTGTAATGTTTTCTTCATATTCGGTAAATACGATTTTTAGATGTACCGGAGATGCAAAAACTCCCTTGCACATCATGATAATATCCACTATCATAAACTTGGTTTTAGATCCTGTTTTTATGTTCGATATAATTCCCGGAACAAATATTCCGGGCTTAGGTATGGGTGTTTTTGGTGCAGCCCTTGCAACGGTAACAGCCCGAACTATAAGTTTCTTATATGGATTTTTAATTCTTTTAAGCGGAAGACGCAAGGTAAAAATAAGCTTTAAAGGTCTTTTTAAACTCGACAAAAAAATAGATACCGACCTTTTACTCATAGGGCTTCCTTCAGGTATTAATTCCCTTGTCCGCAGCTTTGCTCAAGTAACGATTATGAAATTCGTAACGGTATACGGTGCCGATGCAGTTGCTCTTGCAGGTGTCGGCGGAAAGCTTTCACAGTTTGCCTTTATGCCTATTTTCGGGTTTAATATGGGAGGCGCAACTCTGGTGGGGCAAAGCCTTGGCCGAGATAATGTTAAGGAAGCAAAACTTACTTCTAAGATAAACGCTTTTATGTCAGCCTCTGTAGTAGGAATTTTTGCAGTCATAATTATGGGAATGCCTCAAACTTTTTTGCGGTTTTTCTTCCCAAATGATCCGTCGATGCTTTTGCAGGGTAGTTTAATGTTGCGTATATTTTATCCGTCCTTTATAATTTTATCTATGGGATTGGGGCTTGCTGTGGTCTTTTCAGGTTCGGGTCATACAAGGCCCATACTTTATTCTACCTTGGGTTCTCGCTGGTTTGTACAAATCCCGTTTTTATTTTTAGTTGTAAATATTTTACATCTTCCCTTATTTGCCGTTTGGACTTCATATATTTTTTCGGAGGCAGCCGAATTTATGGTCATTCTATATCACTACCGCAAAGGGGCTTGGTGTAATAAGAGGGTTTAAAATTTGCTGAGTTATCGCCACGGCTTTCATGCGGGAAATCAGGCTGATGTTTTTAAGCACTCGGCTCTCTTTTCTTTTTTAAAAGTCTACACTCAAAAGCAAAAACCATTTACGGCCTTTGATTTAAATGCAGGAAGTGCTTCCTATAATCTTTTAAGCGAATGGAGTTTAAAAACCGGCGAAGCGGAAGAGGGGATAATCCGCTTTTTAGATTTATATAAAAAAGAAAAACTGCCTCTTCCGATACCTGAAGGCTTTAAAGCCTATTTGGATTTTTGCCTAAAAAACTATGATGAAAATTCCTCTTATGCCGGCTCTCCAGAAATCATCCGTTCATTTTTACAAAAAGAATCCAATTTGATTTTATGCGATCTACATTCTGCCGAAGCTGAAAAATTAAAAGAACTGTATAAGCGTGTAGAAAATGTTCATGTGCATAAACGAGATTGCTATGAGGCTGTCAGAGCACTTACACCTCCTCTTCCTATCCGGGGCTTTGCCTTGTTTGATCCCAGCTACGAAGTCGATTCTGATTATACAGCGATTGCAGAGTCTGTCGAAAAGGTCTGTAAAAAATGGCCTATAGGCATCTTTATAATTTGGTACCCTATATTGAATCACAAAACCGAAGAGTGCCGAAATTTAAAAGACCGAATCAGCAAGGCCATGAACAATAAAGTATTAAACATTGAAGTCAAGCATTTTTCAAACAAGATAGACTCTGAAAATGAATACGGCTTACAAGGCTCAGGCCTTTTAATCACAAATCCGCCATGGGGTTTGGAAGAAAAACTGAAAGAAATTTGTGAGTATGTTGAGAAAGTAAGTGCCGGGTTAGATTGAAGAACCATAAGGTTTAGGTTTTTGCCTATGATTATGTGAAAATTCATAGTGAAATAAAAAAGTATTTACTATAGGCATAAAGGTATCATTATGGTATAATGATACCTTTAGGAGGTGTTTATACCGCAAATAGTACCAATTCGCGACTTAAAAAATACGAGTGCGATTTCAAATCTTTGTCATAAAACAAATGAGCCGATTTTTATAACAAAAAATGGCTATGGTGATATGGTTATTATGAGTATGGAAACATATGAAGGAAATGCTTTTTTTAATAATCTTTATGGTAATTTGGAAGAAGCAGAAATGGATTTACAAAACGGCAGGGTTTCCGGTATTGATGAGGCTATAGAGGAAATAAAAAGTCGATATGATTTATAATGTTCAAATCACTGATAAGGCAAGATGATAATAAAAAAATAGTTACTATAATGCATATATTTTATGCAAAACGTGATTATGGAAAATTATTATAACCGTTAATGCATACAGTTACACAATAATTACTGCACATAAGCAAAAGATTCTATGACAATAAAAGAATTTGAGAATAAATATTGGTATATGAGTGAACTCAAAGCACTAGCAAAGTCGCTTGAAATTCCTTTTGATTCAAGAACACGAAAGGATCAGCTTGAAGACATGATTATTCAATTTTTGGAAATCGGAACGGTAAATAAAAAGAATAGTTTTCGGATTAAAAACCGGAATATAGACATATTGAATAATCATAGTTATGTTAAAAATTTTAGAAACAAAAAAGAAACATGGGAATTCATCAATAGTGAAATGGATAAACGAGTTCCGGGATTAAAACCGAAATCAGGCGCAAAATATTGGCTTAATCGTTGGATTGAAAATAAGCTTTCTAATGGCGAAAAAATAACTTATAATGATGTCGTTTGCGAATATATTCGATTAAATAAAACTGAAGAAAAGCTTCCGCAAATTCCATCCTGTAAATTTAATAACTTTATAAGCGATTATCTGGCAAATGAAAAAAATGCAACAAGAAAAGACGCTTTGGAAGCATGGACTATGCTAAAAGATATGAAGGTAAAAAAAGATTATATAACATGGAAAAAAATAAACATCCATAAATAAATTTGTCAGATACGATGGAGGACATTATGAGCGTATCATTTTATATTAACAACAAAAAAACTTTTTTTAAAAGTAAAACACCCATGACCGTAAAAGAATGTTTAGGGTTTTCTTCACAAAAGATAGAGCAATTTGCTTTTGATGAAACACAAAATAATTTCGATTTAGAAAAATTCTATAACTCGTCTGTTGCCGATTATGAATGTTTGCTATGCGGAGTATATGGGGAAAGCTCTCGCGGGTTTGAGCTCTCTTTTGCAAAGGAGTTTAATCAGTATGTTGTGAGAGTTTTCACGCCAAGCACAAATGAAGATTGGCAAATTGCTCTCACCTATATTAAAGATTTAGCCCGGAAGTTAGGGAGTGATATTGTCAGTGAAAGAGGGGAACATTTTACAGTCGAGGATATTGATCAATTTAATTATACCGAGGATATCTTATTCGGAATAAAATCTTATTTTGAAAATAAAGATACGGATGAATACATCAGTTTTGGAATTTTCCGCGAAGTAGCTATTAACCATACGATTGTCGAAGGATTTTTAAATTCTGAAAATCCAATAGAAGCATTTAGTAAATTCTTTAAAGATATTCAGTATTTAGATGCTTTTTCAGCAAATCAGATGTTTTTTGAGGATAATGCTACAAAAAAAATTATTGGGCTTTATACTTTAACCCAAGAAGTAGAAACCATTTTGCCCTATAAGCCGAGTGTAGAATACAGGAATATAAACATAGTAAAAGATGAAGATATAAGTTCTTGGAAATTATCCCTAGTTATTATTAACGGCGATCCAGATGATGAAGAATCTTATCAAGGCGCAGGAGATATTGAATATCAGGATTTTATAGCACGCCTGTCAAAAGACAAATATCGATTTATAGATGCTAAGTATATTTTAGTTGATGCTTTAACACAAGAAGAAATTTTGAGTATACTAAAATAAATATAACTTGACAATATATATATAATAGAATAATAAGTGTAGTAATTATATAAGGAGGTTTTAATGTCAAATAAACCAAAGTTAAAAGTTTTCTCTTTTTATATGAGTTTTATTTTTTTGTTTTTACTCGGGGCTCAATATATTCTTTTAGATTTATATTCTTCCCGCTTATTTGCATTTCAAGAAAATTTATTAAGCCTTAAAACTATTCAAGCAAGACCTCTTGTAGAAACTCTTGTTTTAATTGCAGGTCTTTTATTTATCAATATACTTGCGCGTTTTGCAATCATCCGTTTTGGGCGTAGAAAATTGCAGATAAAAAAAGATATGGTAGAAAAATATTTAAGACTTCCCTTTACTTATTATTATGATGTAAACTATGCTCAAGTTTTAGATTCATTGCAAAGTTATCCCGAGTTTTTTATAAATGATGTTTTAAAAATATACAGGCTTTTTTTTAATGCTGTAATTTGTGTTTTGATTTTTATAAAACTTTTTTATGTAAGTGCGATGTTGACTGTCTTGTCACTGGGATTATTATTTATATTTTTTTTAATAGATAGGTTCTTTTTACGCCTTATTCGGAACATAGATAAGCTGAGAATAAAAACCGCTCCCTCCTTGTACAAGGAACTCGGAGATTCCGTTTCCGGACGCTTGGATATCCGCTCGGTAAGCTCGCATAAATATTTTGAACAAGGTATTTTTTTTAAAATGGATAAACTTTGTAACGGGTGTTTTAAAAAGAAGGAAGGTATAGCGATAAGCCGAAATAATTTGGAGCGCATTATTCAAAAAGTTTTACCTCTTCTTTCACTTCTGGTTGCCTTATTTCTTTTTAAAGATAAGAGCGCAGGGAACACGATAATGCCTTTCTATATGCTTTTTATTTTATTGCCGAATCCTTTGAGTACGATTTCTATATTTGAACATATTAAAAATCTAAAAACAATGATTGAACCCATTGAAGAGATTTTACAAAAAGAAGAAGCCAAAAGAGGAAGCGCTTTATTTAATTATGATGATATCAATGTTAATTCATTAACCGTGAACTTACGAAACCAATACCTTCTTAATAATGTCAATCTAAATATTAAACAATGTGAAAAAGTTTTAATCATAGGAGACTCCGGCTCGGGAAAATCCGTATTTTTAAATTGTCTTATGGGTGCAGACTATAATCAAAAAGGGCAAGTAAACTACGGCAGTACGGAAGTAAAAGAATTCTCTTCTGAAAGTTTTTTGCAAAACACTTCATTCCTTGATCTAAAAGGATTGGTCTTGCCCGGTACGTTAAGATATAACCTGCTTTTAAATAGTCTTGAAAAAATTAGCGACGATGTCTTAAAGTCTCTTATTCGTTCTGTGGGTATTGCGGAATTTATTCCGTTTTTACATGACCTTGATACGGTTCTTGATCCCGATACTTTATCTGACGGGGAAAGAATTACGGTTTCACTTTTAAGAGAGCTTATTAAAAAGCCTCAAATATTTTTTCTTGATGAAACTTTCAGCTCTCTGGATGTTGCGGTTGAAGACAGCTTTTTAAAATACCTAATGTCAACCGATAGTACGGTAATTATGATTTCTCATAAAAACGAACATGTTCAATACTTTGAACGGGTGCTTTATTTTCAAGCCGGAAATATCCGCGTCGATATAAAAGCAAAATATGCTTTAACGAATCCGCCGATAAAAGACTTTTACAATTCGGTATATCAGAATATGCAAAAAGGAGAGAACTTATGAAAACCGTTTATACTTTATACAAAAAATTTTATAAGAGTTTAACATTTCTTCTTATTTTTTTACTTGCTCTAAATGTGTGTAATTCCATATTTCTTGTTTTAGGAAGGATGAGCCTTAATAAAATATTGGACGGGTTTCCTTTTGCTTCTCTTTTAGCTATGTCGATATCCGTTGTAGTGTATGCTATAGTCCAAAGTATTTATGAGCTCATTTTAAATAATTCCATTACTTATCGTGCATTACCGCCTATGATGAAAACGGCCTTTCACCATAGTTTGGTAAACAGCAACCGTAAGGCAGAGGAAGAGGGCTTTTATATAATGTCCTATACTCAAGACATAAATGTTCTTATTCCTTTTTGTTTTCAATTTACGGCTGCTTGTTTTAATATTATTATTCTTAATGCTTTTTTATTGTCCATATCAGTATTTCTTCCTGCTATTTTATTGGTAATAATTATATCAGCTAATATTTTTATTACCTATTTGGATAAGCAAATAAACGGAGCTTACGACTTACTTGATGATGAGAGCATAAGTTACGGCGGTATTGTTAAAACTACATTTCAATCGATTTTTTTAACATTAAATAATTCGATTAAATCTGAATGCGAAAAATCTATTTTACAAAAAGACGAAGAGCTTTTAAAAATCAGAAATAGGATTCAAAAACTGGAAGCCGTAAAAAATATTTTTTTTGAAGGCCAAAATTATTTTATTCCTATTGTCATAAGTGTTTTCTGTCTTTTTACATTGCCCAGCGTTAATTTGGCAAATCTTTTATACATAATCTTTATTATTTCGTTGGCTAATCAAAACATGTCAACTATTTTTTTAGCGGCAAGGCAAATAAAAAGATCGGTTCCTATAGCAAAAAAATATTTTAATTATATTGAAGAATGTGAAAACAATCACAAGAAAAACATTCATGGCGATGGAGCTCTGATTAACGCAAAGAATGTTTCGCTTGCTAAAAACGATAAACTTATATTTAATAATATCGATTTTAAACTAAATGAAGGCGATAGAATTGCCGTTGTAGGACAAAACGGTTCGGGAAAGACAAGCTTATTACGAATCCTTACTATGAATGAAGCGGAGTTTCCAGGCTCGCTTACATATAATTTAAAAGCCTTAGGCGCAAATACAATTCCTTGTCTTTGGAGTCATCCACATATTTTTAATATTTCATTGCGGGACAATCTTGTATTCGGCAAAGCTATTCCCGATTCCGATATAATGGAAATATTAAATGCACTTAAATTATCGCATTTTGTAAACTCCTTACCGGAGGGCTTGGATACTGTTATGGATATGAATAACTTAACCGTATCGGATGGAGAGCGCAGTAGAATTGCATTAGCTAGAATTTTGCTTTTGACTTCCGATTGTCCCGTCCTTCTTTTGGATGAGTTTTCCCGTAATGTGAATACGGAAATAGAAGACTTGATGTTTAATTTAATTTTTACTAAAAAGTCTGCAATCGCTGCCGTTACAAATAATATTTCAACTGCAAAACGCTTTCAAAAAATTTTATTTGTTTCAAAACAGGACGGCAGTATCAGTGAAATCGATAAAGACGAAATAGAGGAAAGAATAAAGAATTAGCTGATATTAGTGAAATATTTAAACCCTAAGACTTTTTTTTATTTCTACCGTTTAATTTCAAAATGGCTGAAGCTCATGGTAAAGGATGCTCTTCCCTGAGTGGCTGAACGGAGGTCGGTGGAAAAGCCGAACATCTTTGCCATGGGGGCTTGAGCGTGTACAATGTCGGTACTTGCCTTTGAATCCATGCTTGAGATTAAGCCTCCCCTCTGAGTGATTTGGCTCATGGCATCTCCGACGAATTCTTTGGGACTCATAATGTCCACAGCCATTACCGGCTCCAAGAGCACGGGGGCTGCTGCACTGCAAGCATCATCAAAACATTTTGCGGCGGCAGCTTCGTAGGCGAAGGGGGTTGCCGTAAGTTCATTGTATTTTACCGAAACAAGTTCTACCTCGATGTCGGTGCAAGGATAACCGACCTTGATGCCAGAACTAAAGCAGCCTTCAATAGAACGCTTAACGGCTTCTAAAAGATCTTCGGGGAGAGCATTGGTGCCGCCCGAACCGGACTTTTGGAAGGTCTTAACTTTTGAAACAAAGCGGTTTCCGCTTCCTCTTTCAAGGGGGCGGACAGTAAGGGTAAGTTCAGCTTCATTGTCTTTCCCGCCCAGCTGCTTGCTGTATTTTTCGGTTTGAGTTTTTTCGGTAGTGATGGATTCCCTGTAAGTAACCTGCGGGTTTCCGACTCTGGCTTCTACCTTAAAATCATCCAACATTCGGCGGGTTAAAACATCTATATGAAGTTCTCCCATGCCGGAAATTATAAGCTGCCCCGTTTCACTGTCTTCGCGGCTTGTAAAGGTCGGATCCTCCTTTGAAAGAATTTCCAAGACCTCTTTTAAGCGGTCGCTTTCCGATAAGCTTTTAGGTTCTACCGAAACGGAAATAACAGGTTCGGGGAATTGCATGGATTCAAGCAAGAGAGGCTGTCCCTCGGAGCCCAGAGTATCTCCTGTCTGAGAGATTTTTAAACCGATAAAAACGGCAATATCTCCGGCTTGAACGGAATCCATTTGTTCCGACTTATTTGAATGCATACGCAAGATTCTGTTTACGCGTTCTCTTTTCTTTTTTCCCGTATTAAAAACTTGATCGCCCGATTTGATTTTACCCGAGTACATTCGGACATAGCAAAGGCTTCCTGCATCCTTATCGTATTGAATTTTAAATACAAGGCCTAAGGGTGCTCCTTCTGCCTTGCAGGGGACAGAAAGCTTTTCTTCCTTTTTGGGATTAAAGGCCTCTGCCGGAAGAACCTCATTGGGGGCGGGCAAAAAGTCGACGACTGCATCGATTAAGGGTTGAACTCCGATATTCTTTCGTGCAGACCCGCATAAAAACGGAATATAGCTTTGATTTAAAACCGCCTTTCTTATTTCTTTTTTGATAAGCTCTTCGGGGACATCTTTTCCTTCAAGGATGAGCTCGGTGATTTCGTCCGAAGCTGAAGAAATAGTATCGAGCATTTTTTCGCGCCATTCTTCCGCCAAGGCGAGGCGCTCTTGGGCTATTGCGGTATATTCGTATTTTTCGCCTTCGGTTGCAGCATCCCAGTGAATTTCTTTCATTGCAATAAGATCGATAACTCCTTCAAAGCTGTCGCTTGCTCCAATAGGAATTTGAACGGGCATGACTTCAACGCCGAATTTTTCGTGCACATCTTTTAAAACTGCAAAAAAGTCGGCTCCGATTCTGTCCATCTTGTTTACAAAGCAAATGCGGGGAACCTTGTACCGGTCTGCCTGATGCCAAACAGTTTCGGTCTGGGGCTGAACTCCTCCGACTGCACAGAGGACTGCAACGGCTCCGTCCAAGACACGCAAGGAACGTTCTACCTCGGCCGTAAAGTCTACGTGCCCGGGAGTGTCGATTATATTTATCTGAAAGTTTTTCCAATAAGTGGTAGTGGCTGCACTTTGGATAGTGATTCCCCTGTCCTGTTCTTGTGCCATCCAGTCCATGGTTGCTTGACCGTCATCTATTTCGCCTATCTTATGAATTTTTCCCGTATAAAACAAAATACGCTCGGTTGTGGTGGTTTTTCCAGCGTCTATGTGAGCCATTATTCCTATGTTACGCATCTTATCAAGCATTTTCACATTCTCCAAAATCTTATTTAAGCAAAAATAATAGCAAAAAATTCAAAAAAAAACAATCGGGGAACTGTTGGAAATTCAGCGGTATTAAATTTGCAAATATTTATTTCTCAAAAAGATTAATATGCGCCCCAACAGTTTTTTATTACCTTGACAATCAAAAAGAAATTGTATATACTAAATAAAATAGCATTGCTATTTTTTAATGGGAGGGGCTTTTAAAGCTGATATAAGGAGAATATGAAAAACAAAAAAACTAACACATTACAGACCAAGGATTTTATTTCTATCGGCGTTTTCTCGCTTGTTTATTTTGCGGCTGCTTTTATCATCGGCGGTGTTGCGCAGATGACGCCGGTTACGTTTCCGTTTATGCCGATGATTGTCGCATTGTTTGCGGGCAGTATTTTTATGCTATATACCGCAAAAATTCCAAAACGGGGTGCAATTTCGATTTTGGGGATTTTAGCAGGATTGTTGCTCTTTATTACCGGAATGTTTTGGATGATGTCGGTCTTTTTTATCATCTTCGGTTTTATTGCAGACGGTATTGCATCTTTCGGCGAGTTTAAATCTTTTAAGAAAAACCTTACGGCGTATTGTATTTTTGCGCTTGCACCGATGGGGGCGTATATACCGATGGCTGTGATGCCCGCTCAATTTGATGCGTTTATGCGCAAAAAAGGAGACTTTTCATCTTTTGCCGAAGTCATTAACGCAATCGGTGCTAACCGATGGGTGGTTCCGGCAATGATAGCGGGAACGGTTGTGTGTGCGATAATAGGCGGAATGATCGGAAAAAAATTGCTGAAAAAACATTTTGAAAAGGCGGGAATTGTGTAAATGTTTTTGGATCCCCGCACCAAATTACTCATTCTTGCAATTACGAGTGTATCGGTTTTTTTGAATGAGAGTACGCTGATAGAAGGCGCTTTTACATTTATCCCCTTTTTGCTGCTCTTACAAGCAAAACATATTCGGCTTGCATTTAAGAGCGGTGCGGCCTTTATCATTTTGCTGGCACTGCCGATGCTGCTAGTGCCGCACCTCCCGGTAACGGCAGGCGGCATTCTCTATATGTTTGCCGTATACATACGCAAACTCATTCCGTGTTTTATGCTCGGCAGTCTTCTCATCCGGACAACCAAGGTAAGTACCTTCTTGGCGGCAATCAGCCGCTTACACCTGCCGAAAGGTTTTACCATTGCATTATCGATTACGCTGCGCTATTTTCCGACAATGACGGAAGAATGGGGTTTTATCAAGGATGCGATGTCCTTGCGGGGCATATCGGTTTCTCCTGCAGGATTGCTTTTTCATCCGGTACGGACAATGGAATATGTGTATGTACCGATGCTTGTGTCAGCGTCAAAAATATCCGACGAGATAACACAGGCTGCTATTACACGGGGAATAGATCATCTTGAACGGAGGAGCTGTCTTGAAAACATACGGTTCCGGATGATGGATGCACTGCTCCTCCTTCTTTACTTGAGTCTTGTTGTACTTATCATTTTCAATTCTGTAAAAGGAGCGGTTCTTCCTTGATTACTTTACGGAATATTTCTTTTTCTTATAATGGAACAAAAGAAAATAATTTGTGTGATATATCTCTTCATATTCCGAAAGGACAATGCGTTCTGCTATGCGGCGCATCAGGCTGCGGTAAAACAACATTGACTCGGTTAATCAACGGTTTAATTCCCCATTTTTTTGAAGGAGAATTTTCCGGAGAAGCAATTATAAATGGAATGAACAGTGAGGAAGCGGATATTGCGCAGCTTTCCGATAGCGTCGGGACGGTCTTTCAAAATCCAAGAACACAGTTTTTTAATACCGATACTGATAGTGAAATCGTATTCGGTTTGGAAAACCGAGGACTTCCTCCGGAGCAATTACTGAGCCGCCTTGAAAAAGTTACCGAGGATTTACAGATACAAAATTTGCGCGAACGCAGCATTTTTGAACTTTCCGGAGGAGAAAAACAAAAGATCGCATTTGCTTCAGTGTATGCTGCAGCACCTGACATATTTGTGTTGGATGAACCTTCGTCTAATATGGATTATCATTCTATCAAAGAACTGAGCGAACTGATTAAAAAAATCAAATTACAGGGAAAGACTATTATCATTGCCGAACATCGTATATGGTATTTGATGGATATAGCTGATAGGGTAATTTTTATGGAAAATGGAAAGATTGCTCATGATATGGATATTAAAACATTTGTTGATCTTCCTGAAGCACAGATAAAAAGTATGAAATTGCGCTGTAGAAATCTTGCTGATGTTAAAGCTGAGACTGTAAATGTATCTCCCGATGTAAGCGTATCTTTCGGCGGGCATACCTTTGCAGTAAAAGATATTACCGTCAAATTAGGGCATACATCCGTTCTGCAAGATATTTCGTTTTCTACAACAGGAGGAGAAATTATTGCAATAACGGGAGAAAATGGAGCGGGGAAAACGACATTGGCGCGTACGTTATGCGGTCTTACACAAGAAGCAGCGGGAAGCATATCTTTTGACGGCAACCCCCTATCGAGAAAAATGCGGAGAGAGCGTTCATATATGGTGATGCAGGATGTCGGTCATCAGCTTTTTACGGACAGCGTATATGCTGAATGCCGATTAGGTATCAAAGATTTGCCGGATCCCGCTATCGATGAAGTGTTAACGGAACTCTCGCTTAACCGGCTAAAAGAGAGGCATCCGCTTTCCCTTTCCGGCGGGCAAAAGCAGCGGCTTGCAGTAGCGGTCAGTGTACTGTGCGGAAAGGACATCCTTATCTTTGATGAACCCACCAGCGGGCTTGATCTTAAAAGCATGCAAGAGGCAGGTCGCATAATCAAGCGGCTTGCTGACGATAAAAAGACTGTTATCGTTATCACCCATGATATTGAGTTTATCAAAACAATCTGTTCGCGTGTACTGATTTTATCCGGCGGAAAGATTGTCAAAGAACTGTGCGGTGAAAAAAAGAATGAACTTGAAATGCAGCTGGAGACATTTTAACAACACGGAAATGATGGATTGAAATACGGTATATGCATTCGTAAGGGCGAGATAAAATGTTTTTTATTGCTTGAAAAACTTGATATCTTGGTATATCATATTAGTAGGTCTAATATGCGTTATGCTCACACGCTATTGGCGTGTTTTTTATAAGGAGGTTTTTGATGGTAGAAACGGCTCTTAAAAAAAAAGCGATGGATTATTTTGCAATGCTTGATAATGAACAGGCACGAATGGTTATTTCATACATGGAAACAATTGAATTTCCCGCTGAAAAAAGACAGCATAGTATTGCCGATCTAAAAGGTAAAATTCAGTTTGCCGATGGATATGATTATAAAGCAATGCGGAGTTCTCAATGATTTTAGTAGATACTTCTGTGTTGATCAATTTTTTTCGCGGCAGGAAAACTGTCGGTACCACATATTTTGAAAAATTGATTGAGGAAGAAAAACATTTTTGTATCAATGAATTTATTTATCAAGAAATTCTGCAAGGTGCAAAGGACGAAAAAGAATTTGCTATTTTGAAATCTTATTTAATTGATGTACCATTGTATTCGTTAAGATTAGGTATTCAATCATTTGAAAATGCAGCTTTGTTGAATTTCCGTTGCCGTAGAAAAGGTTTTACAATTCGTAGTACGGTAGATTTGCTGATTGCAGAAACAGCGATTGAAAATAATATTCCGCTTCTACACGATGATGATGATTTTGTAAAAATAGCTAAAATTATTACGGAGTTAAAGCTGGCCGTGTAGATAAATCCGCCTAACATCCGCTTCAACGCCGACAAACAGGACAAGCCGCAAATGCAGGTTAAGCGGATGTTAGAGCGACAACCCAGAGGCTTGATAAATAAAGATAAAACAAATGAATAAAACCAGAAAAACAGTCATAAAAAATAATAAAATTTCACATATTTCAGAATTTAATCTAGGCGGATTCTCGCAAAAGGTTTTAGTTGAAGGCAAACGTGATGATTTGCCGATATTAATAACGTTGCATGGAGGCCCGGGAACGCCGATTCCGCTTTGTGTGGGTTGTAGAGGAATGTTTCCTGAATTTACCGATAATTTTATTACGGTTTGTTGGGATCAGCTCGGTTGCGGAATCAATAACTATAAAATTGACGATAATTTCACAATAAACCGGTTTGTTCAGATGACCTGCGATTTAATTGATTCTATAAAAAAAGAATTTCCGAACAATAAATTATTTATTTTCAGTGCATCATGGGGAAGCATATTAAGTTTATCGGTCACTGAAAAAAAAGCAAAAGTGATTGATGGAGTTTTGGCGATAGGACAAATTGTAAAAAATATTTTCTACAACGAAGAAGTGTATAATGCATTAAAAGAAAGCGGCGTTTCGGAACGGATAATAAATAGGATAAAAAATACGGATATCGATAATATAAAAAGTAAAGATTTGCAATTAGTATCCTGTTTGCTGAGAAAAAAGACAAATGCGTACAATAATAAAAAATCAAAGCCCCTTGAAATCGGAAAAATTATTTTAGGTTTATTTCAATCGCCTGATTACACATTTAAAGATTTCAAAGCTATGTTTATAAACGGCTATAAAGATAATATTTCTTTGTGGAACGAAATTCTTCGTATTGATTTATCTGAGAAATTAAAGAATGTAAGCGTTCCGTATTATATTTTACAGGGAGAAACCGATATAGTTTCCCCTACAAAAATTATAAAGGAACTTTGTGAAAGTTCTGGTAATAAAAATTTACACTATAGAGTAGTAGGAAATTCAGGCCATTTGCCGAACAAAGAAATGATGGAAGAACTTTTTAAAGTTTTATTAAGTATAAAAAGGATATTCTCATTATAAAATTTTCTTAATACTGACTTAACAAATGCAACTTGACTATGTTGTACATATATGTTATTATATTTATATGAAAACATTACCGGTAGCTAAAGTAAGAATGAATTTTTCTGCACTTTTGAAAGAAGTAGAATTAGGTAACGAAATTGGTATTGCCTTTGGTCGAAAACAAGAAACGATAGCCGTGATTGTTCCAATTGAAGAGTATAAAAGAATCAAAGCGAGAAAGCTTGGCACATTAGAAGGAAAAGTAAAAGTTGAATTCAGTGAGGATTGGACAATAACAGATGAAGAGTTTATTAATGTATGAAAATCCTATTAGATACGCACTATTTATTATGGGCATTTATTGATACAAGCAAAATATCTAAATCAGTTTATAATAAATTATTAGCAGACGAAAATGAAATTTTTTATAGTCAAGCTAGTTTATGGGAAATATCAATAAAATATAATATGGGAAAATTATCCCTAAAAGGAATGAGTCCGGAAGAATTCTACAAAGAAGTAGAAAATAGTTTTCTTAAGTGCAGACCTTTTAAAAATGATGAATTAATTAGTTTTTATAACTTACCTATAGAGCACAAAGACCCATTTGATAGAATTATGATTTGGCAATCAATAAAGTCTGATTATTATTTTTTATCTGTTGATACACAGGTTATAAAGTATAAAAAATATGGCTTAAAAATACTATCCTAACACCCGCTTCAACGCCGACAAACAGGACAAGCCTTGTTACAGGTCAAGCGGAAGTTACAAAAACGAAAGGAGAAAAAAAATGGAGTCGAAAAGAATAGGAACATTTTTAATTGATTTTAATCAAAATGATAAACTAGTTAATCAACTCAATTTTATTATAGAAATAGATAAAGTTAAACATATTTTCCGGCAATCAAAATTATTTAATTCCGAAAGATTGGAAAATGATGCCGAACACTCTTGGACAATTTCAATCATGTGTATTTTGTTAAAAGAATATGCCGATTTTGAAGTTAATATTGAAAAAGTTATTTCAATGCTATTAATCCATGATATCGTTGAAATAGATGCAGGAGATACCTTTTTATATTCTTCACAAAGAGATGAATCTTATAATAATGAAAAAAAAGCGGCAGATAGAATCTTCGGTTTATTGGAACCGGATCAAAAAAAATATTTTTTAAGCTTATGGGAAGAATTTGAAGAAAGAAAAACGAATGAAGCAAAATTTGCTTCCGTATTTGATAGATTGGAACCTATAATTCAAAATTATATGTCTGAAGGTTATTCTTGGAAGAAAAATAACATAACATATGATATGGTAATAAATAAGAATATGCATATTAAAGACGGCTCGGAAAAAATATGGAATTTTGTCCTGCAATTATTGGAAAAAGCCGTTGAAAAAGGATATTTAATTAAATAACAGAAAATGTATAATTACAGTTTTAGCGGTAGTCTGTACTTTTCAGTTCTTCCATTATTTGTTATATATGGGTAAAACTATCACACTGTACGCAATTAAATTGTATCCCATATGAGCAAGTATACAAGAAAATATTGAGCCTGTATGAAAATAAAGTAAGCCTAAAATCACACCACAAATAAATGAAGGAACTATTTGGGCTATATTGAAATGGAGCATAGCAAAGAGTGCTGCAGATATAAGTAAGGCAACAATTTTTCCATAATTTATTGATAGACCCTCAAGCAGAAATCCTCTCATTAAGATTTCTTCAAGAATAGGTGCAAGTATGCAAAAATCAAGTAAACCGATAATTGGTGCAGCTCTTATTGATTGAATTGTTTGTTGATAATTTTCTCTGCTTGATGGAAAAAAACTTTCAAATATAGGATCTAATCCTTTATCTAAAAGGAAATAGAACAATATGGAACAGCCTACAGCTAATATTAATCCTTGAAAAGAAATATTCGTAAATAAATTAGGTCTGAAATTTGTTTTTCTCATTAGTAAAGCAAGGAATATAGTCATACACAAAATAACAGTAATTATGTTCAAAACTCTGCTATGTTCAGGGGCTATCTTTCTCCATATTGAAACATCAAGAATAGTATACAAGATCATAAAGCCAAACCAAACAAGTACCCACAAAATGCCTTTTCCTATAGATATCCCATTGTGCATAAAATATGTTCCCTCCATATAACTTACCCTAAATATTCTTTTCTTTTTATACCATAAATTCTCAATAATATCCACAGGAATACTCTATTTTTCACTATTTGCCGGCAGTATATCATTCTAAATTCATTTTTTTCTACCATATGATAATAATACTCGGTAAATTATTTAAAAAAAAATAGCATTGCTATCTTGACAGTCAAAAAAGAATTATGTATACTAAATAAAATAACACTGCTATTTTATTTAGTAGGAGACAATAATGAAAAACTCTGAACATACAAATCAAAAAAATGCTTTGCAGTATTTATTGGAGCTTGCAAAACCGTGCAAGGGTCTTCTAATAAGTTCCGTGATTTTTTCGGTTTTGGGCGCAGCGGCTGGAATTGTTCCATACCTTGCCGTGTCTCGCCTTATCATTCGGATATGTGCACACAATTATACTCTACAGGCAATTTTTGTAACGGCTCTTATCGCTCTTGGCGGGTATCTTGGACAGCTCTGTCTGTCTACACTTTCTACGATACGTTCTCACCGTGCGGCCTTTACCGTGCTGAAAAATATCCGTATGCAGCTGACAGCAAAGCTCTCCCGCGTTCCGATGGGCTTTATACTGGATACCCCATCCGGTAAATTCAAAACAATGCTGGTCGATACGGTCGAAAAGCTGGAATTACCACTTGCTCATATCATACCGGAACTGACGGCAAACCTGTTGATTCCTTTTTTAATGTTAGTCTATTTCTTTTATCTTGATTGGCGCTTAGCACTTACCGCTTTTGCAACCTTTCCGCTCGGTCTTATTTGTTATATGGGGATGATGAAGGACTACAAAAAACGGTATGCAAAAGTTCTTACAGCAAGTAAAAATACGGATGCCGCAACGGTTGAATACATCGGCGGCATTGAAGTGATAAAAGCCTTTAATCAAAGCACCGTATCATATCGGAAATATACTGAGGCGATAGCGGAAAGTGAGAATGCGAATGCGGAATGGTTTAAAAAGACCAACCCCTACTACGCTGCGGGAATTGCAATTGCTCCTTCCAGTTTATTAGGCGTGCTGCCGCTCGGCTGTTGGTTTTTTATACACGGGAGCATATCCGCCGGAAGTTTTATATCGTGCATTATCTTGTCGCTCGGTCTTATTGCACCGCTCATCCAGGCGCTGCGTTACACGGACAGCCTTGCAATGGTAGACTCCACAGTAAAAGAAATTGCGAAATTGTTGGAAGCGGAAGAAATGAACCGGCCGAAAGAAGTTGTACCGCTTAAAGAAAATACTATTGCCTTTTCTCATGTATCGTTTGCATATAGCGATACGGAAGTTCTGCACGACATTTCATTTCAAGCGGTTCCGAATGGAATGACTGCATTTGTCGGTCCGTCCGGTTCGGGAAAATCTACCGTTGCCCGTTTAATCGCCTCGTTTTGGGAAGCAAGCAATGGTTCGGTTATGATAGGCGGCTGCGATGTACGAAACATTCCGCTTTCGCAAGTAATGGAGCGGGTTGGCTATGTTTCACAGGATAATTATTTATTCCATTTGTCCATTCGGGAAAATATACGGATTGGGAAGCCGGACGCGACGGATGCCGAGATAGAACAGGCTGCAAAGAAAGCAAGCTGCCACGATTTTATCAGCGCACTTCCTCAAGGTTATGATACGGTCGCAGGAGACGGAGGGAATAATCTTTCCGGCGGAGAGAAGCAGCGCATTGCAATCGCACGCGCAATACTAAAAGACAGTCCCATCATTGTGCTGGATGAAGCGACCGCTTTTACCGACCCCGAAAACGAAGCAGTCATTCAGCGTTCCATCGGAGAACTGGTCGCAGGAAAAACATTGATCGTCATTGCGCATCGGCTTTCAACCATCACGATGGCGGATAAAATTATCGTTATGAATCACGGACGCATTGAAGCGGAGGGGTCTCATCAATCGCTTTTGGAATCGTGCGAATTGTATCGCACGCTTTGGAATGCTCACATCAGCGTAAGCGACAAAAAGGAGAACAGTTTAACTTCAACCGCTGCTTTAGGAGAAATTGTATGATTAATATGTTTAAACGATTGTTGCATTTTTCAGGTGCGGAAAAAAGAAGATTGATACTCTCTTTTATTTTTCATATCGGTAATTCGTTTTTTGAGATGCTTCCCATTATGGCAATCTTGACTGTTCTCTCCGGAATCCTTTCCGCCATTTCAGGAAATGGAATGCCGTACAAAACGATTTGGGTATCTCTCGGGATTATGCTGCTCAGTGTTGTAGGGAAAATTGTTTTTATCAATATCGCTTCCATAAATAGAACATTGGGAAGTTTTGCCATGTGCAGCGAGTGGCGGATGAACCTCGGTGAAAAATTAAAGCGTGCACCGATGGGATATTTTAGTGAGCATCGATTAGGAGACATTACCGCTGCGGTTACCACCACACTCGGCGATCTTGAAACAAGTGCGGTAACGGTGCTGGAGGCGGTTGCAGGCGGATTTATTCATGCCTTTGTTATCAATGTATGGTTGTTGGTTTATGAATGGAGAATCGGATTGCTGATGCTCGCAGGTCTTTTAATCTCGTTCTTTATTTATGCAAAAACACAAGTCGCGGGAAAAAAATATTCGCCGCGCAGGCAGGCAGCGCAGGCACAACTGGTAACCGGTATTTTGGAATACATTCAAGGGATGACAGTGGTAAAAGCATTCGGACTCGGCGAGCAATCCGGTAAAACGGTTGATGCAGCAATCAGTGAAAGCGCAGCGGCAAATATCATTTTGGAAAAAATTTTCTCCGAACTCGCAGCTGCTTTTCAAACAGTATTCAAAGTAGTTAGAGCTACGATGTTGATTACGGTTCCATATCTTTTAATGCATGGAAACATAACACCGGAAAAGTGTTTGTTGCTGACTGTCGCAAGTTTTATGATTTATGCAACCGTGGAACTTGCCGGAAGTACGGCAGCTGTTGCACGGGTAGTTGATGCCTCTCTTGACCGGCTGGAAGAAATATCGGATATGCCGTTATTGGATGAAAACGGTACGGAGCATATTCCGAATAATTATGACATTACAGTTCGGAATATTTCTTTTTCTTACGATAGAAATGATACAAAAGAAGTGATACGGAATGTCGATTTTACGGTGCCGCAAAAAACAAGCTGTGCGATTGTCGGTCCGTCCGGTTCGGGAAAAACAACACTGTGTAATTTAATTGCGCGCTTTTGGGATGTCAGTCAGGGTGAAATTTTACTCGGCGGTATCAACGTTAAAGACTACACATGCGACAGTCTTTTAAAAAATTTTTCTATTGTATTTCAGCACGTATACCTGTTTGAAGATACGATAGAAAACAATATCCGTTTCGGTAAGCCGGATGCAACGATGGACGAAGTGATTGCCGCAGCAAAAAAAGCCTGCTGCCATGATTTTATCACTGCAATGCCGGACGGCTATCAAACTAAAATCGGCGAAAACGGAGCAACACTGTCGGGGGGAGAAAAGCAGCGTATCTCCATCGCGCGGGCAATTCTCAAGGACGCGCCCGTTGTTATTTTAGACGAAGCGACTGCCAGTGTCGATCCTGAAAATGAACATGAGCTACAAAAAGCCATAGAGGAGCTGACAAAAAATAAAACACTCTTGATGATTGCGCACCGACTAAATACGGTACGCAAAGCCGATCAAATTATTGTGCTTGATGAGGGGCGTATTGTGCAGCAGGGTACTCATACCGAACTTATGCAGCAGGACGGACTATACCGGAGATTTGTCGGCATCCGCGAAGAAGCAATCGGCTGGAAGATTGATCGGAGAGAAGCATGAAATATAAAAGATTTTATTCGCGCAGTGGCTTTGTTGATTCAGGGAAATTAACGCCGCACATATTAGAGCATATAGATGCGGCGCATAAAGAGAAAATGAAACTTCTTATTCAAGAACTCGATCGCGGAGCATGGACAAAAAAACAAAAGAAGCGGCAAAATAGCAGTATCATATCAAACATAGCTCTCTATAAAACTTTTATCGACAATGGAATTCCTGCGCAAGAAGCAAAGGAATTGGTAAAAGAATATTCTTTTTATATTGCAGGAAAAGCTCACCGTATTTTGAATACATTGTTTCATATTCCCGGTTTTTTTAAACTGTTCCGGTTTTTTATGAGACAGGGAATGAGCGGTGAAGAAATTTGGATAAGTAAAACTTTAGTCGACGATGCGAATGAGTATTCTACGGATGTTTTAAAATGTCTTTGGTTTGATACCTGCACCCATTTTGACTGCCCGGAAATCTGTGAGATATTTTGTTTATGTGATCATATCGTCTTCGGAAATATAAAAAAATTGCAATTTGATAGAAGCGAAACCTTAGGAATGGGCGGCAATAAATGCGACTTTTGTTTTCATTCTAAGACAAATACCGTGAAGAGGTTTTAAACCCATGTCCTAAACCGCGGCGATCTAGACATTTAATGCTATATAGACAGGATGTGATTTTTTTATCTCATTTAATAAAGATAGACCTAATCTGCCAGCTGTTTATTTATCCGATTTGTATTATAGTAGAAAGATGTGTTTTTTTTGCTTTTCAGTAGTTTAGGTTGAAAATTGTTGGTTTTTATGATATAGTGAGGAAGGGTCGAAAGGGTGTTATACGCACAAGCCAATGGCTTGGATATTTTTTGTTTATTAGGGCAAATTAGGAAGCGGTTGTATTAAAGCTCGCACGGAAGAAAAAAAATCAAGTAAAACAAAGAGGCGATTGAAAAATGGTTTCAAAAATATAATATAAACTATAAAAATTTTATAAAAAGGAAGATTAATGAAAAAAATATTTTTTCTAACAGTAGTATATTGCTCACTACTAATTTCTTGTAAAAATAATTCCGACGGTAAAAAACTCAGTTATGATGGAAAAATATTGACCGAACAGTTAACACAAAGAGAATTTGATTACTCTAAAGCTAAAGAAGAATTAAATCGTGAGCGAACAGATTCACGAATTCCTTTTACAATGAATTTTTATGGTTGTTTGGGAAAACCTGTTTTAAAAGCGGAAGGGAATAATGACGTATATGTAATGTTAGATTCAGGTTCTACACGGAACTGGTTTTATTATTCTTTATTAGAAAAGATTAATGTGACTGAAGATGATTTCATACAAAAAGTAGTTGAATATATCAAGCAGAATGAACTAGAGCTGATAAAGAATCATTCTTCAGAAAAAGAAGTTGCTCAATACTTAAAAAACGAATGGTCTAATTATAATCTTAATTATCTAGCTTCCGTGTCTTTTGGAGATATTTCTCTGCGATATGATCCTAATGTTAATGAAACTTTTGATGGAGTTCTCGGAGCTGAATTTCTATTGAATTATGACAGAGTTACAATAGACTTTATCAATCAATATATTATTTTAAATGACGAAAAACTTGATGGTGCTGCTTTAAAAATGTATCAAAGTCCTAATGATGAATTTGATATTTATTTTGAATATAGAGGACAACCTGAATTCGGAATGATTGATACAGGTAATTATGGGTTTACTCCAAGACATAATTTTGGAGATAGAAATCAACAATATGATATAAATGATTATTCAAATTATGGATATGGCTATAAAGATAAAGTTCCTATTACACCAAGAGTAATGTATTCTTATAATGATATAAAAATAGGTGAGGTTATTTACAACAATATGAATGGTGCTTATTCAACAATAAAAGGCTCTGGTTTTAATAAAGGAGCACAATCTCATATGATGAAACTAAATGGGCTTGGTAATGTTTTTTTCTATAACCATATAATTCAATTTGATTTTGTAGATATGCAGTTTATTATTAAATAACAATACAAACAGGAATGTATTTGAATATAAAAAAAGGGATTTGTATTCGTGAAGCAGAAAATTCATCTGTTTAAGAAAGAATATTAGTTGGACGCTCTCATAGATCCGCTAGTTTTTTAATTTAAAATATAATACAAATAAATAAGGTGTATAACAAATGGCAATAACAATGATAACAACTCTTATGCTGATGGTGTTTTATTTTCTTTTGTTGTATGGAGGTGTGGCTTTTGTTCAAAACAAGAAGTTTTTTTCTTCAGCCCCCAAAGAGGTTTATGATGCTGTTCCTGACCGAAAAGAAAGATTTCACGGTGCACATATAATCGGTTGGATTATAATTGCAATTGCTTTTCTTATCCTTTTTGGTGCATTTATACTTGGAGCATGGGACGGAATTCATAATAATTTTAATTTTATTGAATTTTTCATAAGATTTTTAATTATGCTTTACGGAATGGAAACTTTCGATATTGTGTTTTTCGATTGGGTTCTTCTCTGTCATTCAAATTTCTTTCCTCATTTTTATCCGGAAGTTAAGGATATGGTAGGTTCGCATTTATTTGGATATAATTGGAAAACACATGTCATTCATTACATTATATATATTCCGATTTGTGCTGCACTAGCGTGGATATGTACTTTGTTTTAGGATGCCCATTTGTTATGGAAAAAGAATTAAGATTATTAATACAAGATAAATGAAAGACGCCTAACACCCGCTTCAACCTGACATTGCCTTTGCGGCAATGCAGGTTAAGCGGATGTTAGGCTGACGCCTTCGGTACAGGAGAGAAAATGAAAAACAAAGTATGTTTTGTAATTACTTTTGTAACTACTCTAATTTATTCAGCTTATGCTCAGGATAAAATAGATTATCTTGTATTAAACAAAATAAAAATAGCTCAAGAAATAATTGTTGAAAATATTAAAACAAAAGTTACTGTAAAATTAGATGAGAATCAAAAAAAAGAGTTTCTTAATAATTTGAGTGTTGTAAAAAGCAGAGATTGGGGTAAGTGTCTGCTCCCATATAAGGTGTCTATCATATATGATGATAAAAATATTTCTTTTCGTACAAATGGAAAGACCCTAGGACAATTTGGAACTATGGCGATATATGATTTTGAATCTGATTTGAAGCTTTTGATAAATTCTTTTTTTATTATGGAAAATGAATTTCCGCTTTACTTAGAAAAAATGGTAAAAGTAAAGAATCAGGATATTCGCTTATATCAGGTAAATTATTCAAGGAAAAACTTAAAATTTATTCAGGGGTTTTCTTCAAGTAAAACATTGGATGAAACGCATTGCATATGGAAAATTGGACAAGAGCTTATTGATATACAAAGCAGCTTTACTGAAAAAGAATTAAAAAAACATATTAAAAAAGAAAACTTAAAAGAAGTTGCTGATTATTATATAAAAGAATTATGTAAACGGGACTTGTTTTTTTCCACATATGAATTACATCCTATTGATGAGGCAAATGAAAAATGGATTATTTATTTTGTATATGTTGAAAAAGAACATAAAGATAAAAAAGAATATTGGGATGAAGTTGTGTTTATGTTACCAGATGGTACAATTGTAATCAGCGAAAATAATTTCGAAGAAATAACATTTTAGATAAAACTGCCTAACACCCGCTTCAACCTGACATTGCGGACGAGCCGCAAATGCAGGTTAAGCGAATGTTAGGCAGACGGTTTGCGTGAAAATAGTATATAGAGGTATATATGGATTTACGATTTGTTACTAAAAATAAGTTTAAAGTGGATGAAGTTCAAAAACTGTTAACATCAATTAATGTAATTCATTGTCCTATTGAAATTAAAGAAATTCAAACGGAAAGTATTGATGAAATTGTTAATGATAAAGTCCTTAAAGCATTTAATAAAATAGGTCGGCCTTTATTTATTGAACACACTAGCTTATATCTAGGAGGAATGAATGGTTTTCCTGGTGGTCTAACTCAAATCTTTTGGGATAAATTGCAAGCAGATAAATTTTCTGAAATAGTTTCGAAAATGAGCGATCAAACGGTTGAAGCAAAAACTGTTATTGGATATTGTACAGGTAAAAAGATTTATAAATTTGAAGGAGTCATTAAAGGGAAAATATCTGATTTACCAAAAGGATCGAAAGATTTTCAATGGGATTGTGTTTTCATACCTGATGGCCATTCACAAACATTTGCTGAAATGGGAGAGCAAAAAAATATTATTTCTATGAGAAAAATTGCATTTGATAAATTCTATGATTTTTTAAAAGATAAAAGGTAAAAATATGCGGGATCTAATTAGTCAGTATAATGAAAAAAAAGTTATTCTTTTCGTAGGTGCTGGGGTGTCTAAAAATCTTAAATTGCCTACTTGGAGTGAATTAATAGATCAAATCGCTAAAGACTTAGATTATGATCCAGATGTGTTCAAAACATATGGAGAAAATTTAGCACTTGCAGAATATTATCGAATTATTAAAGGAAATATTGGGCCATTACGTAGTTGGATGGATACAAATTGGCATGCAAATGGAATAAATATATCAGACTCAAAAATACATGAATTAATAGCAAAAGCAAAGTTTCCAATAATTTATACAACAAACTATGATCGTTGGCTCGAAAAAGCTTTTGATGCATACTCAATTGCTTATACAAAAATTGCAACTGTATCTGATATCTCAAAAATTACAGATGGTGTTCCACAAATTGTGAAGTTTCATGGTGATTTTGATTATGATGCGACTTTGGTGCTGGATGAATCGAGCTATTATGAAAGATTAGAATTTGAAACTCCTCTTGATATTAAATTTCGTTCAGATGTTTTAGGTAAATCAGTACTATTTATTGGATATAGTTTGTCAGATGTAAATGTTAGGTATTTATATCACAAATTAAAAAAACTATGGAAAGCGAATGTTTATGGAGGAGTTCAACCAAAATCATTCTTTTTCACAAATCGTTCAAATCCTATACAAGCGGCAATTTTAGAACAATGGGGGATTAAAATGATTGTTTCTGAAGAAGATAATCCGCAAAAAGCTTTGGAGGTATTCTTAGCAAAATTAACAACTTAGAAGACGCCTAACACCGTTTTCAAAGCCGGCAAGTTGCTGCTGCAACTTTCGGTTTAAAACAATGTTAGCTTGACAAGCTAATCGCTTGCGGAAAAGTATACGGAAGCGACCTATGATGTTTGCTTCTATTGAAAAATATTGTTAGGAAGCCAAGTATTATAAAGCAGCAGAATAACTATATAAAATATTATTTTCTAAAATAGAAATATATGTATTGAAAATATTGCAAAAAGTATGTATAATATACTATGACATTTGAATGGGATAAGAATAAAAATGAAATAAATATAAGAAAACATAATGTTTCATTTGAAGAAGCTCAGGAAGCTTTTTTTTGATAAAAATAGAGTTATATTATATGATGAAAGACATTCGGATAAAGAGAAAAGATATTTTTGTCTTGGTAAAGTTGAAGATAAAATATTGACGGTACGTTTTACCTTGCGTAATGAGAATATTAGGATAATAGGTGCCGGATATTGGAGAGAAGGAAGAAGAAAATAGAATATAGTGATGCTCCTAAACGAGTAGCTGAGTCAATATCATTATCGGAAAGGATAGATGATTTTTTACCGCCTCCTGACAGATTAATAAGAAAATCTGAAAAAGTAAAAATTACGATAACGCTTGACTGTGAAAGTGTTGCATTTTTTAAAGCTTCAGCAAAGAAAAATAATGTAAAGTATCAAACGATGATAAATGAAATATTAAGCAAGTACGCAGAAAGATATAAGTACACAATTTGATAATTATAAAATCTAACACCGCTTCAACGCTGAAAATATTTATTCAAAATGTATGAGAGGAATGATATGAGTTATTTTATGGAGAGTGAGAGAATAAAACTTCGTCCGGTCCAAAAAGATGATCTTAAAAAATTGGCTGAGTTAATGTCCGATAGAGAAATAGGAGTATTAAGCGGAGAAGTATATCCAATAACTGAAAAAGAAATGGATAACTTTTATGATCGATGTCAAAAAATAGATGACAGGATCTGGTTTGTAATTATTGATAAGGAAACAAATTCAATAATTGGAGAAACCGGTTTTCTAAGAATTTTTATGCCATGGAGAACGGCAGATTATTCGCTAATGATTTGGAATAGAAATTATTGGGCTAAAGGTTATGGAAAAGAAACTGCGAACTTAATGCTTGAATATGGTTTTAATAGCTTAAATTTCCACAGAATAGCAATTGGAGTTGTGGGAAGTAACGAAAGAGGATTAAGGTTCTGGAAAAGTATAGGATTCAAAGAAGAAGGTAAACAAAAGGATGGATTCTTCAATAATGGCAAATATTCGGATTTTATAATGATGTATTTGCTAGATGAAGAGTACAGAGTTACTCGAAATAATAATAAAACCTAACACCCGCTTCAACGCTGACAACAAGGACAAGCCGCAAATGCAGGTTAAGCGCATGTTATACGGATACGTCGCCGGCATACTAATTTTTAGGAGGAAAAAATGAAAAAAATAATCTTATTTTCATTGTTAATATTTACTTCAATTCCAGGCTTTACTTATGACTATAGAGAAATTCTTTTTGGAAATAATTATGAAAATATTACAGAATGTACGGATGACGAAATATTAAAATATTTTAAAAATCAAAAAAGCATACGAGATGGGGATTATGGAGATAAATATGTACGTCTTTTTGAAGAAAATTATGAAAATGGAACTGTCTATCGGCTTTTAACAAGTTATGAAACTTTAAACGATGAAAATCTTTCAAAAATATATGAAAATAAAATGAGACTTAGACAATGGGTTTATATAAAAGTTAATGGGGTTTTCCATGAAATATCATATGGATATATTTATATACAGAATTCAGGTGATGGCACGGTAACAAGCTGGAATGAAGATAATTACGGCAATGTATCGGTTATAGAACGAAATAATAACATCATAGGAATTCTGGAGTTCAACAGCGCTAAGCGTGTAATATCCCATTCTGCCGATTCGGATGATGGTGAAAGCTGGGAAACAACAGAACGTTCTACTTCCGCAAATTTTAAATATTGGAAAGATTTACAAAATGAATCTTTTTATAAAAACTGGTTGGGAGATGAATGTTTGCATTTAATAAGGAAGGATGTAGAAATTCCTGTAATTAATATCGATTATTCATATCCTCTTATTGATAAAGTTCGTCCGTTTAAATATACAATTCAAAATGCTTTTGATGGTAATCCATCAACAAGTTATGTAGAAGACACAGAGGATAGCACAATAAAAATTTCATTATATTCAAAAAATCTTAATTCAAACTGCATAAAAATGAAAATCATAAATGGATATGCGCAAAATGAAATGCTTTATAAAAATAATAATCGGATAAAAGTTATTGATTCATTTAATGAAAAATCTACGGCAGTTACCTTAAAAGATAAAAATCTTGAACCGCAGATTATAAATTGGATTGATTATAGTTTTTATGTAAAGGAACTTTATAAAGGGAAAAAATATAATGATACATGTATTGCCGAATTAGATTTTCAATCAGAAAATGGAAATTGGATATTTGAAAAATAATCGTCTAACGCCCTTTTAGAGTGGTGATATAAAAGGAATAATTTTCAAAATCTATGATCCGGTCTTTATAAAGCCTTTATGCGTTTATAATATTTTTCTCAAAAAAATCGATTGCGTTTTTAAAATCCTTTTCGTTCGGGCTGTTCTTGTTTAAACCGCCGATGAGTTTTAAAGGGCCGAAGGTATCAAATCCTTTACAGCCGAATATGCCCATACAGATTTTTCCGCTTTGTTCGGTTTTTTTGCGCAAAGTTTTTTCAAAACCGGCATTGACCGCTCCGGCGGTGTAAATAAAAAACAGCTTTTGTACACTGCCCACAAGCGCTTGTTCAAATAACTTATCGACCGGTTTTGCAAATTTAAAGTAAAAAATTCCTGAAGCAAAACCGATTGCTTCATAGCGATTAAAATCATCAGGATTAAAATCACCGGCCTTTATCAAAACCGTTTCAGGAAACTTTTCCTTTATTTTGTTCAGTACCTTTTCGGTATTTCCATGATGTGTTGAACTGTACACAATACATACGTTACTCATAGCTGATCTCCTTTATTATTTATATAGCCGTATTTTTTAGGATATATGGCCGATATATCTTTTTCAAAAACAATATTTCCATCGTTTAATCTTTTTTGTGCAACCGTTCGGTATGCAAAATCGATTGCGTTGCAGCCGCAGTTATAAAAACACTCTCCACATAATATACAATTTTTTTGATTTTTTATCGATACCCTACCGTCTGTAAATATAAAATTGTTAATGGGGCACACTGAAATACATTTTTTGCATGCACTACAGTTTTCCCGTATAATCGATACGGTTTTAAACTTTCCGTGTATTTTTTCCTGCGAAAGGAGTTTCAGTATAAAGCGCATTGGACCTTTGGTATAGGCAAAAGAAGCACTATTGTCTTTTATGTGTTCTTTATGTGAACACAGAGCAAACACTTTATTTACTGCCGTTTCTATTAAACCCTCTTCCATATCGCCGGGTTTGTTCTCCAGTATTTTGGTATGGAAAAATCTGCTAAGTGTATGAAACGAAGCAAGTTTGATTCCTAAAACCGGCACATATTTTTTCTTCTTTAATGCTCTTCCCATTTCTTCCAATGCGATAAACGAATGTGCTCCTCCATAAGTAATAAACGGAACAGCAATTTTTGAACGCTTTTGATCCGGCAAAGGCAGCGATTCGAGAATGCTCAGTATGTGGCTTTCGGCGTGTCCTGCGTATACCGGCGCTCCTACAAAAAGTACATCGAAATCTTGTAAGCGGTCTTCCAAGATTTTTTGCCTTTCGGATTTTGAGGCAAACAGCAGACTGTCATCTTTTGTAATATTTATGATATCAGCCGCGCCGCCTTTATCTTTAATTTTTTTCTGAATCATATGTGCAGCAATCAATGTATGTCCTGACGGACTGAATACGATGATAACAGCTTTCATAATAAAACCTCCTTAAAATAAACCCTACTGTGTACTTAAATCGGGAATGTTGTTGTCTACCAATTCCGCCAAACGTGCAATCGCATCGAACTCTTTTTTTGAAAGAGAACTCAAATATGCTGCAAGTTTCTCGTTAAAACCGGCATGGAATTTTTCGTGATTGTTATATGCAACGGTTCCTTCTTTTGTCAGCTTAAAATAAACGGTTTTTTTGTTATCCGCTTTTTTATATTTTTCTATCAATTTTTTCTTTAGCAGCTTATCTGCAACTTGTGTTACGGCACCGTTCGTAATGCCGAGTTTTTCCGAAAGCTCGGAAGCGCTGTATCCGCCGTCTAAACCTATTGCTTCTATAAAATGAATTTCGCTTTGGTATAATTTATGCTGCGTACCGAAAGTTCTGGGTTTTTTATCGTTAGCGTTTACTTTGTACTGAATTTTTGCCGTCCGTCGTATAAGGCTTTCTACATCATTCATTATATCTCCCTTAAAATTCGACAACCGCAGCCTTTATCAAAAGGCGAGGATTGGCGAATTGCCGCACTTTTGCAATGAAATGAAAAAGTGCAATCAATAAAGCGACGTTTGCGTAAGCAAACTCGCAGCGTTTTTAGACAATGCCAACTGCATTGTCTAAAATAAGCCTTCCTTTTTCTTTTAGTTGCTAAAATAAATATACATCAAAATACTTTTTTTGTCAATATGTTTTAGTAACTAAAATATATTAATGTAAGTCTATAATTGCAGAGACATCATTTTCCTTAAATATTAAAAAATAACACCGCTATCTTGACAATCAAAAAGAAATTATATATACTAAAAATAACATTGCTATTTTTTATTAACGGCGAAATATTGTGTTTTGCCGGAATCCGTAAATAAACAATCAGAGGAAAAGAATGGATATAAAAGATTTAATGAAAAAATGGTCTGAACAGGCAGAAAATATGCGGATGTTTCACATGCAGGAATTAAAAGAAAACGGGAGTGAATGGAAAAAACTGCTTCAGGAAAATCTCAAGGACTGCAAGGGAAAGAAAGTTTTGGATGCAGGGTGCGGTACAGGTTTTTTAGCTATTCTGCTTGCACAAGACGGCTGGGAAGTTACAGCCATAGACAGCAGCGAGGCGATGCTTGAAGAAGGAAAAAAAACAGCGGAAGAATTGGGGCTTTCTGACAAAATCACCTTTTTGCTTAAAGATGCTCATTCAACGGATTTTCCTGAACACTTATTTGATGCTGTGGTTTCCAGACATGCTTCATGGCTATTCACTGCACCGGAAACCGTATACAAGGAATGGAAAAGAATACTAAAGCCCGGAGGGATCATGCTGAACATTGACGCTAATTGGCTTAAACCGATATGGAATACAGATGAGTTTGAAAAATTCAAATCATATGAAGCGGAGCTTGTTAAGCAATACGGCGAATTCAGAGATTATTATCATGATGAACAGATGATAAACATTCTGAAAAAATTTCCGCTTGCCTACATAAATCGTCCTGAATGGGATGAAAAAATGCTGAAAAAAATCGATTTTAAAGAAATTGCGAGCAGGCTTCTTTCCAAAGAGAAGTATATGGACGCTTTTCAAGCGGCAAGGTATAAAACCATACCTATGTTCGTGATAAAAGCAAAAAACATAGAATAAACAGAAAAATAGGAGATTCAAATGAATAAAAAAATGAACACAACAGCCAAATGGACGATAAAAGATGTAATAACTACGGTTTTATTAAGTGCTCTTCTTGTCGTTATGCAATTTATTGTAAATATGGTGTGCATGGCAAACCATTTTGTCAGTATGACATTATCAGTCGGTTTTTCAGTATTTATCTGCGCACCGGTTTATTTTCTCATGGTACAACGGGTGGGAAAACGGGGCGTGTCTTTTATCTACATGACACTTCTCGGCATCATTTTTCTAATAATGGGAAACTGGTATTTATTGCCGTATTACATCATTATCGGCTTAATATGCGAAGCCGTTTTATGGAAACATGGGGCCTATCAAAATCCGCGCCGGCTTATGGCTGCATGGACGGTTTCCAGCCTGTTATTTAACGGAACAAATTTGCTTCCGATCTGGTTTTTCTGGGATGCTTATTATGCCTTTGCCGTTTCAAGCGGGATGAGCCAAGAATATATCGACTCATATGTTCGGTATTTTACCGTCCCTTATTGGATTATTTTTATCGTTGCGTTTACAACCGTCTGCGGTTTTGCAGGAAGTCTGATTGCTTCAAGGTTGATAAAAAAACATTTTGAAAAAGCGGGCGTATTATAAAAACATTTGCAAAAAGCTCATCAGAGTTTTTAAAAATGCCTTGTTAAAAAATTAAATGAAAAAGGTTTCAAAAGATTTTACGGCTCCGGTAAAATTGTGGACGCTTTTGTGCGTTATTGTAAGCTCATTTTTTATCGCCGATTACAGGATAAACGGTATTCTTTCGCTTATAGGTCTTTTATATCTTGCCGTCCAGTGTAAATGGCGGCTGCTGATATCATTCGGTCTCTTTTATGCGCTGCTAATGCTTCTCTTAATAGGTATCCGCCGGTATGGCATTAGAACAATCATCATACCGGAATTCTATATTTTTTTATGTTGGAACCTCTTGCCCATTATGCTTATAGGATGGGATGTGATAACAACGCCGCCCGGAGAGATTGCAGCTTTCCTTTCCCGTATCGGAATGCCGGTCTCCGTTATTTTAGGACTACTCGTTATTTTCCGTTTTATACCGGTGATGAAAGCGGAAGTAAAAAAGCTCCGCCTTTCAATGAAAACCAAAGGCCTTTTGGACCCGGCCCGCATCCTAACTCATCCCTTAGAAACGGGAGAATATGTACTGATTCCTCTGCTTTTACGCTGCATTCAAATTGCCGATCAACTCGCAGTCTCGGCAGTTGTGCGGGGTATTCAGTGTCCGGTAAAACGGAGCAGCTATTACGGAAAAAAGATGCGGACTTTCGACTATATAGCTGTTATCGTGTGGAGTACTACTACAGCTGCGGTTATCATAGTAAGGAGTCTTGCTTAATGATACGGATGGAAAATGTAAGTTTTCATTATGAAAACAGTGAAAGAGGTGTATCAAACATAAACCTTACAATTAACGAAGGCGAATGTACGGTTCTAACCGGGCCGTCGGGCGGCGGAAAAACGACAATATTGCGCCTTTTAAACGGATTAGCACCGGGTTATTACAGTGGAGCGCTTTCAGGAAATATCTCTATCGGCGGAAAAGATATGTCTTCTACCCCATTATGGGAGAGGGGCAAATTTATAGGCAGCGTATTTCAGGAGCCGCAGAGCCAGTTTTTTTCTTCCGAGCTTGCAGGTGAGATTGCTTTTTCATGCGAAAATTACGGACTGGCACAACACGAGATCATCGCCCGCACGGAGGGGGCAATCGAAGCATTTCATCTTGCAACATTACGAGACCATACGCTTGACACATTTTCAAGCGGAGAAAAACAGCGCGCTGCAATCGCTTCGGTCTATGCCCTCTCGCCTTCAATATACGTATGTGATGAGCCGACTGCTAATCTCGATGAAGAAAGCGCCGTAAGGCTTTCTCATGTTTTAAAGAAGCTCAAAGAAGAAGGGCGTACTCTGATTATTGCAGAACATAGGTTAAGCTGGCTGTATGGAATTGCCGACCGTTTTATCTATATAGATGGAGGGACAATACAGTGGTCGCATACGGCTGAAGAAATGCAGAAAATGACGCTTGAGCAAAAAAAGCTTTTTGGATTGAGGTCATTTACGCCTGCTTTAAAACCGGATCTTCCCCCTCCTTCATCAAGAGCCTTATCTTCCGGTACGGCAAACGAACCCTTACTGCAAGCAGACGGGATATACCGCAAAGAAAAGGGGAACCTTATTTTGCAAACAGTATCT
The DNA here is from genome assembly GCF_000008185.1 of Treponema denticola ATCC 35405. NCBI lineage: Bacteria > Pseudomonadati > Spirochaetota > Spirochaetia > Treponematales > Treponemataceae > Treponema > Treponema denticola. The sequence continues at coordinate 289,968 of NC_002967.9, read as the reverse complement.
TTTCCCGTATCGCGCGGACAGATTATTGCGCTTACCGGTAAAAACGGAGTTGGAAAAACAACGCTCGGCCTTATTTTGAGCGGGCTTAATAAAGAGTCGGGCGGCACGGTATTCCTTAACGGAAAAAAATGCGGGCTTTGGGCGCGCCGCAAAGCGGTATGGTACAGCGCCAACGATACTGGAACGCAATTCTTTACCGAAAGCGTTTCCGAAGAAATTTTATTGAGTATGATGAACACCCCTGATAAGCTTGAACGGGCGCGGAATATCTTACAGACCATGGGGCTCTATGACCTCAAAGATGTTCACCCTGCAACGCTTTCCGGAGGACAAAAACAGAGACTTTCCGTTGCCTGCGCCCTGCTGTCCGGCCGCGATATCCTCATTTTCGATGAGCCGACCAGCGGTTTGGACGGCTATCATGCGGACATCCTTGCAAAAGCTTTTTTGGACGCGGCAGCTCGCGGTAAAACGATTATCGTTATTACGCACGACTTTGAACTTATCGCTGCATGCTGCAGCTTTGAAATCATGCTTGAGGAAGAAGCTCAAACGAAATAAAAGTTATTTTTTGATATGTACCCTAATCCCCAAAATTATTTCCAGAATCCTAATATTTCAAAATCTTCACAGTCAAATGTGATGATTTTATCCCAATCTTTTTTTAAAATAATATCATCGACTTGAGTTGCCGTATATAATTCATCCAATGTTTTGTAATAATATTCTCCGCTTGATTTTTTGATATTACCGCACCTTTGAAAAGAGCAGCGGTCTTTGTAGATAATAATCATATATTCGTTGGAATTATTTTCAAAAAATAAGCGTAACTCCGCTTCACAGTCATATTCATCTATGCTTTTTAATAGTAAAGTTTTAATTTCTTCAAACGTAAATTCGGCTGTGCTGTCTGTCTTTTGAATCCACTCTATATTTTCTTTTGACTTTTTCGCAACTTCTTTGCATTCTTCGACACTATCAAAAAAATAATCACTGACTACATTGTATTTTTCATCACAAAACAATAAATAAAAGCCTTCTTCATTTGCATAACTGCAAATTGTAAGATAATGTATCGATATGATTTTTTCACCGTTGTTGTAATCGACGATTCCAAAGTGATCTTCATTTGTGTAATATCTAACTCTTGCACCGTCCAAATAATTCGGAAACATTATTTATCCTAAAAATCCCGTATCGTATCAAAAATTTCCAAGAGCTTTTCTTTATTGATAGATAGAGAAGGCGGTATTAAATCTAAAAGTTCTGTAAGAGCACAATAGATATCCTCTCTTTCTACTGTTTCAATAAAATATTTGCGTTTGTCCATCTTATTAAAGGCTTCGGTGTATGCCCTCACCAAAGCTTCGGCAGTCCGAGCAGCTTCGATCGGCGAGCTTTGTTCCAATTTGAGAATTTCGGCTCTTGTTTTTTTATATAAATCTGCTGCTTTCTTGGCATTCGCTGCAGAAATATTTTCTTGTCCGTCCCATGAGCGGAACGGATTGTCAAGGTTTTGCGCCAACCATTCCGGTTTTCGCGGCTTTTGTATCCAAAGATCAAGCCCTTCTTCTTTTCTCTTTTTATAAAGCTGTTTAGCTTTTTTTGCTGCATTTTCCGGCAGGCTGCTCATCCAAAACCAATGTAAGTTAGGTAAACGATCCGGCTCCGGAATGTCTTCGGCAGAAAAACCGAATAAATCAACCGTAGTAAAGCCCTCCAATTTTCTAAATCGGGATAGCATAGAAAGGTTAGAAAGAATACCGGGTTTGCCCCATAGCCGCAATTCCCGCAGCATCGGGTATGCTTTTAAAATCTCGGCTACATCAAGTTCTGTAATCTCTGAGCAATGCAGTTTGCCCAAGTCTTTTAGCTCCTGTATTTTAGGCACTATTTTAGTTGCTGTTAAAAGTAATAAAGCTCCGTTTTCAACAGCATGTATTTTACAGTTATTTGTTACTTCACCTAACAGAATAAGTTCTTCCAATTCGTTATTCAGATACAGTTCTTCCACGCCGTTCATATCAATAGAAAGTCTGTGCAAATGCGCATTGGAAAAATCCAATCTTTTTTGCTGATGATTTTCAAGTACCAGCTCATCTAAAAACGGACATGATTGTAAATATTCATATAAACCGATATGCCATTTTTTACATGCCAAATAGGATAAGCATGGAAAGGCTTTTAATTCCAGCACATTTTCAAAAGGAACATCATCATGTATGCGATGTCTGGAAACCGCCATTTCTTTTCCGGCAAATATAATTTTTTCCTTACTGCTCTCCGCTTTTTTAAACGCATCTCTTTGCTCTTTAGGAATTTCCTGCCATTTAAGTTGACGATATACTTCGTATCCGTTTCCCCAAGACCTTGCATAGGTATTTGTGCTTTCATCGGTTAATGGCTGCATGTTACCGATTAACATATGGTTCGCAGGCACCATGACATCAACATTACAAAGATGCAGACCACGTTTCCAGTACATAAAGTCCTGATAAAGCGGCTTTAGTAAAGGTAATTCTTCCTCTTTGAGAGGCTGTTCACCCGACCAATCTAACCAGAGCTGCACTGCTTTCGGCTTTTTATCACCTTCCTCTATCTTGGTTATTTGGCACGCAGTATATTTTTTTAAATATGAATTATACACACAGTATACATCTCCGCTTTTAGCTTTCATCACCGGAATTCTCCTTGTCTTTTTTTTATTTTCTATAACTTCGTATCTTTCATATTGGAGCTTTTTTGTTCTATTCAACTACTACTTTTTCCAATCGTTTAATTAGTTGTTTCGGGTTTTTAAATAATTCATAGCCTTCTTTTGACAGAGTACACTCAGCCCAATCGGGAAATGATTTTGTGAGTACAGCTTTGTCAGTATTTCCGTAAATGTATATTCGGATAGTTTCATTGTTAAAACTCCAAACGGTATAACGGTATAGCAGTTGTCTTCCTTTGTGTACACTCTTTTCAGGTAAAACGCTTCCCGAAAATCGGTTTTCATATATATCACCGGAATAGATGTCCATTATTTTGCCGAACATTTCCAAGGCTGACGGAATACTCGCAGCAGATACCAGAAAACCTTTTGCATCATAGACAAAAATATTGTTATATCTATTTTGATACCGAATAAGTTCCTTTTTTAATAAAGCAGGCCTGGACAGTATGTTGTATGCTTCTCCAAAGAGCACCCATGCAAACACATCCGGCATATCATCGCTTTTCGGTGTATTGGGTATATATGCGATTTGACTGTTTGCATAGATAAGAAGGCTTATGCTGTTAGATGAATCTTTGAATATTTCATATCGATAGGCTATCTCGGCATTTGTAGGTGCCGGCACAAAAGCGGCATCGTCGACGGAAACCTCGACGCTCTCTAACAACAAATCATTAAAGGCTTTAATGTCTACGTCTTCTGTCAGTTCACACACCAGGACCTCTTTCGCATCATACACTCTAATAGCGGGTATATCTTCGACTTTATTGTCATCAGCAGCAAAAACGAACGCAGCACACAGTAAAAAAGCTGCACAAAAAAATATATGCTTTACCATTTTGATCATACGGTTCTCCATAATATATATATTATATCGATATGATATAAACATTGTAAGCAGGTAGTATAGGGCTCCCAAAATATTGAAATCAGTTACCCTCTATATATTGTATTAGATAAATAGTTATATGCTATTACCTACAGTATTAAAAAAAGAAGACCTTGACAGTACAAAAAAGGCATGGTACACTAAAAGCTATAATAATTTATAGGAGGCTTTTTAATGAAAAAGTATGTACCGGAACCTTTTAGAATTAAGATGGTTGAACCTATCAAAATGACAACACGTGAGGACCGCATTAAGTATCTTGAAAAAGCAAAATACAATATGTTTAACTTACGTGGAGAAGATGTCTACATTGACTTATTGACAGACAGCGGCACAAACGCAATGAGCGATAAGCAATGGGGAGGCGTTATGGTCGGAGATGAAGCCTATGCCGGAGGAAAAAGCTATTTCAAATTGGTTGATGCCGGAAAGGATATCTTCGGATATGAATTTATCCAGCCCGTCCATCAGGGCCGAGCAGCAGAAAAGGTTTTATTCCCCTTGTTGCTCAAAAAAGGCCAAGTTGCTATTTCAAATATGTTCTTTGACACAACCAGAGCTCATGTAACTCTGGCCGGAGGAAGACCTCTCGACTGCGTATGTAAGGAGGCAAAAAAACCTTCCGAATATGCACCTTTTAAGGGAAATATGGATGTTGAAAAGCTCGAACAGCTTATTAACGAGCATGGAAAAGAAAAGGTCGGAATGATTGTAATGACTATTACAAACAACTCTGCCGGAGGACAACCTGTTTCAATTCAGAACATCCGTGATGTTGCCAAAATTGCAAAAAAATACGGCATTTTGTTCAATATTGATGCAGCACGATTTGCAGAAAATGCCTACTTTGTAAAACAAAGAGAAGAAGAATTCAAGAACAAGCCCATTAAAGAAATTATTCGTGAAATGTTCAGCTATGCCGATACCTTTACGATGAGTGCAAAAAAAGATGCTATCGTTAATATGGGCGGTTTGATAGGTATTAAAAACAATCAAGAAATCTATCAGATGATTAAGGGCAACTGTATTTCTTTTGAAGGATTTATTACCTACGGAGGTCTTTCAGGACGCGATCTTGAAGCATTAGCCATAGGTTTATACGAAGGTATTGATGAAGAATATTTAAAATACCGAAACGCTTCTATGGAATACCTAGCCTCTCAGCTCCTTGATGCAGGCGTTGCCATTCAAAACCCTGCAGGAGGACACGGTGTTTATGTTGATGCCAACGCCATGTTCCCGCACATTCCCTATTATCAATTCCCCGGCCATACTCTTTGCGTAGAGTTATACAAAGAAGCCGGAATCCGAACATGCGACATCGGTTCCTTTATGCTCGGAAACGATCCCGAAACAGGAGAACAGATCAAATCGGAATTCGAATTTGCCCGTCTTGCAATTCCAAGAAGAGTATACACCCAATCTCACTTAGACGTTATTGCAGGAGCTTTAATTAACATTAAAGAAAGAGCCTCTCAGGTTAAGGGCTACAAAATTATCTGGGAACCACCGATTCTTAGACACTTCCAAGCTCATTTGGAACCCATAAAATAACCATTTAGCGGATGGATAGCCGTTAATTATCCTTCCGCCGGTTTGTATTGTATGTTGTATTTATAAAATAAGGAGGTCTATATGGCAAACATAGAATCAAAGCGAGATCAGTTTAACTCAAAGTGGGGCTTTATTCTTGCTTGTATCGGGTCCGCTGTCGGTATGGGAAACATCTGGCTTTTTCCCTTCCGCGTCGGACAATTTGGAGGAGCGGCTTTTTTAATTCCATACATTATTTTCGTTGCCGTTATCGGTTATACCGGCGTAGTTGAAGAAATGTGTTTCGGTAGGGCTATGAAAACCGGCCCCCATGGGGCATTTTTAAAAGCAACAAGAATGAGAGGAAGCGAAGCCGGTAATTATATCGGTTGGATTCCCGTTATCGGATCTTTAGGTATTGCTATCGGATACACTGTTGTTGTGGGATGGATTATCCGATTTGCAGTAGGAGCTTTTACAGGTTCTATGCTTGCTGCAGAAAACAGCGGTGCATATTTCGGTACTATCGCCGGACCCTTGTCAAGCTTACCTTGGCACATCATTGCTATTGCATTTTCATTCTTTGTGATGGTTGCAGGTGTTTCAGCAGGTATCGAAAAAATAAATAAAATTATGATGCCTACATTCTTTACCTTATTTATTATTCTTGCAATCCGGGTTGCAACGCTGCCTAAAGCCTTGGACGGTTATAAATTCCTTTTTAAAACGGATTGGTCTGCATTAGCCAATATCAAAACATGGGTATTTGCCTTAGGCCAGGCATTTTTTTCTCTTTCATTAGCAGGAAGCGGTACCGTTGTATACGGAAGCTATCTAAATGACAGTGAAGATGCTCGGACCAGTGCAAAGTACACAGCAATCTTTGATACCCTTGCAGCTATGATTGCAGCCTTGGTTATCATTCCGGCAGTTTTTGCTTATGGACTGGAGCCTGCCGCAGGACCGCCTTTGATGTTCATAACAATGCCTATGATCTTCAAAGAAATGCCCGCGGGAACCCTCTTTTCAATTATATTCTTCATTGCCGTATTATTCGCAGGTATTACATCTCTAATAAACCTATATGAAACCCCTGTAGAACTTATGCAGCAAAAGTTTAATCTCAGCCGAAAAGCAGCTCTTGCAATAGTTCTTGGCCTCGGCTTTGCAGTAGGTTTAGTAGTTGAGGACGGAAACGTACTTGGTACATGGATGGATGTAATTAGTATTTACATAATTCCTCTGGGAGCCTTACTTGCCGGAGTCATGTTCTTCTGGGTTGCCGGTAAAGACTTCGTTCTTAATGAGGTTTCAAAAGGCAGACTGAAAAGAGTCGGAGATTCGTATGCTATTCAGGGAAAATATATATATTGCGGTTTAACCTTAATAGTTTATATTCTCGGTATCTTCTATGGAGGCATCGGCTAGAATAAGCCGATCTTTTAAAGACTCAAACAAAAAAACCACCGATTAGCCAACAAGACTAATCGGTGGGGTAACATTCTGCTGTTCCTTCAGAAAAGGCGCCAAAATACTGTAAACAAATAGAACATATTTTAAATGAATATTATTAAACACCGGTTTATTATTTAAGCTTTAAACCGTCTTTAAAGGCTTCACCGACACGCTCTGATACTTTGTAATATCCGTGTGTATATGGATCAAAGGCTATGGCATTTACTAACGACATATCAAGCTTTCCATTCGGCATAACACTTTCGTCAGCAGTTACATTGACAACCTTTCCTATAACACCGCAACCATATTTATCATTCTGATACTCAATAAATTCACATTCCAGACAAATCGGAAATTCGTTTATAACAGGAGCGTCAACGGTTTCCGCCTTGCTTGCGGTAAGACCGGTCTTCTCCAGCTTATTAGGAACCTTATTGCCGGAAGCAACACCAAAGTAGTCGGCTTCAAGTACATGAGCAGCATCAGCAATACTAACGGTAAAAGCGCCTCTCGCCTTGATATTTTTTACTGTCTTATGTGTTTCGGTCAAATTAAGAGCTATAATGGAACGTTCTTGCATAGTTCCCCATGCAGCGTTCATAACATTTATGCTTCCATCATCATTATAGGTAGCAACCATTAATACGGGCATAGGAAAAATTCCGTCGGTAATATCTAATTTTTTTCTCATAGAAACCTCTTCTATACATAATTATATTCAAATTAACAGAAAAAACAAGTCTGATTTGCGCAAGATTTAATTGTATCAATTAAGATTACAGCAGCAGTGCTTTCAGCCGTTCAGAACTTTTTCGATAAAGCGTTGCAAAACGGGAATATGGCTTTGTTCAACATCTTTATTCGCATACAAAACTGTAACATTTCTATTTTTTAATTCGGCCTTGATTTTATCCGTAAAATCTTTTGTGCATGGATTTTGCACCAACTCTTTTGCGTACAGCTCCGAAAAAGTTTTGTAATCGATTTCGCTGCGGTGATAAGCTTGCCGCAAACCCGATGAAGGTGTAATTTCCTTTGCCCATTCGCTGATGCAGGCCTTTTCTTTCGAAATTCCGCGCGGCCACAGCCTATCCGCCAAAATCCTAAACCCGTCGCCTTTTTCCGGCAGATCGTACACCCGCTTCCACAACAATTTTCCCATAATTTCCCCTTTATTGATACTTATTATACGGCTGTTCTTTCATAGCTGCAAGGGCTCCATCCCTAGATACCCCTCTCCAAAAATGCTATACTCAAATCACTATGAAAAACTATCCCTTTACAGCCATCTTGGGGCAAGATGAAATGAAAGCAGCCTTGATTCTTAATTTGATTAATCCTAAGCTGGGCGGTGTTTTGATACGGGGACAGAAGGGAACCGCTAAATCGACAGCGGTGCGGGCTCTTGCGGACATCAGCATGATTAAAACAGCTCAAACAATAGCCGCTTACAAAAGTTTTTTATCTTTTATGTTAATCTTTTTAAGAGGCATAGAGGTAAAATAAATAAAATTTGTTTACCTCTATTGACAAATATCGAATAAAGATTTATTATTAAATTGTAATTCAGTATTGATAGAATAGAAAGGAGAACGTTTCGAGCGTGCAGGCGGTATGCAGGTATTAAAAGAAGAAGTCAAGGATAGAATTCTGACGGCTGCGGAAAAAGTATTTTATGAACAAGATTACAGAAGTGCAAAGCTGACGGATATTGCAGAACAGGCTGATATTCCCGTTGCGCTTATTTATACCTACTTCAAAAACAAAGAAGGATTATTTGATGAAGTAGTCGCAGGCGTATTGGATAAAATCATTAAGATGATGGAAGATGAGGAAAAGATGGAAGCCGGAAGCCCCTATGAAAGATTTAATCGGGGCGGAGCATCTCAACTTCCCAAACTGTTAAAAAACAGAATTAAACTCATCATTTTAATAGACAAGAGCTCGGGAACGAAACATGAGAATGCAAAAGATATGTGGGTTAAACGATTGGAACAGCATATAAAAGACGGTTTAAAAAGATATTCAAAAACCAAGCACGATCCCATGCTTGCTCATATTTTGGCAAATAATTATGTTGAGGGACTTATGGAAATTGCACGGCACTATAAAAATGAAAAATGGGCAGAAGATATGCTCTTTGTTCTTAACAAGTGCTATTTTAATGGAGTTGAATCATTGTAAGCTGTAATTACAGTAGTATAGAAGAGAATTTATTTTAGGAGCGTTCAACCGCTCCTCATTTTATCTATCAATATTGAATAAATATTCAATATTATTTGGTTTTAAAGATAAACGAATATACATGCGCATTATAGATGTAGAAAGGAGTAGATATGACTGAAAAGGAATTGAAAAAACAGGTAACGGGTAAAACCTTTTTGTCCAATGTGCTGCTTGCGCTTAAAATAGTGTTTGACTTACTACCGCAGGTTTTATTGGTACTGGTGATAAGCAGCCTATTTTCGGGAAAAGCGGAAAAGGAATATTTTAAAATGATTGCCGGAGGTATTTTCATCTCATTTATGCTCAAGGCGTGTTGTAATTATCTTGCCGTAAAGACAGCTCATGACAGGGCTTTTAGTACATTGACGGAATTACGGCTTGCCATAATTGAACACCTCAAAAAATTGAATTTAGGCTTTTTTAAAAAGCATACTACCGGCGAGCTTACAAGCATTGTTGAACACGATGTAGAGCAGATTGAAATATATCTGGCGCACGGTCTTCCGGAAATTATGGCGGCAACCCTTCTTCCTGTTCTGGTTTTTATTGCAATGCTTTTTATAGATTACCGGCTCGCATTAATAATGATTGCAGGGGTACCGCTCATGTTCCTTGTACAACAATTATCTGCAAAGACCATGCAAAAAAGATTTCAAATATATTTTGAACGAGAAATGCAGATGAGGGAAGACATGATGGAGTACGTAAAAAATATTGCCGTCATAAAAGCCTTTGCAAAAGAAGAGTGTTTTAGCGGTAGGACTTTGAATTCCGCACGCTCTTATGTGCAAGATGTAAAAAAGAGTATGGGTGCCGTTACGGGACCGATGGTGCTTATCGATATTTTTATGGAAGCCGGAGCGGTATCGGTTATGATGTTAGGAAGTATACTGCTGTTACATAACAATATTTCTACCGCTCAGTTTATATTGTCCGTTATCTTATCTTCGGTATTTGTGTCGGCAATAAGTAAAACCGCAACCCTCCATCACTTTTCCATCGTGTTTACTGAAAAGCTCAAAAGCATAGCGGTGATTCTCTGTGCGCCTCTTGCAAAAGAAAAGATCAGCGAAAAACTGAAAACGGGGGATATAGAATGCAAGAACGTACATTTTAAGTATGAAAAAGACGGCTTTGCGTTAAAAGATATTACGGTACAGTGTAAAGAAAACACTTTAAATGCGCTTGTCGGGCCGAGCGGTTGCGGTAAAAGCACGCTTGCGAATCTTATCATGGGTTTTTGGGATGTTGATTCAGGTGTGCTCACAATTTCGGGCAAAGATATTTCACACTATGATACGGACAGCATTTCCGCTCTTATCGGAAGTGTTCAGCAGGAAGTAATTCTTTTTAATATGAGCATCTTTGAAAATATCGCGATCGGTAAGGCGGGCGCTTCGGAAGCGGAAGTGATAGAAGCCGCTCAAAAAGCACGATGTCATGATTTTATTTCCGCCCTGCCTCGTAGCTACAACACAAGTGTCGGAGAGATGGGGGTAAAACTTTCGGGAGGAGAAAAGCAAAGAATATCCATTGCTCGGATGATTCTTAAAAATGCCCCAATTCTTATTTTAGATGAAGCGATGGCTGCCGTAGACAGCGAAAACGAAAAACTCATAAACGCGGCGATTGAAGAATTAAGAAAAAACAAAACGGTCATCACGATTGCGCATCACCTGAACACCGTACAAAACGCGGACAAAATAATCGTTATGGATAAAGGCCGCATACTGGATTCCGGCACACATGAAGAATTGATTTTGCGATGCACCTTTTATAAAGAAATGGTCGAAGCCCAAAACAAAGTAGACAACTGGCGGGTGGAATAAAGGAGACATTTATGTATAAAGAATTATTTGCATTTTTGAGTAAGAGGGGAAAAATCGATGTATGTATTTCTTCTCTGTTTTTTACCTTGTACGGATTGAGCTCCGTGGGGATGTTACTTACGGTGTTTTCGATTTTGTTTAAGATTGCTGCCGGGACTGATGTTCAGGGGCTCTACGGGGCTTTTGCAACGCTGATAGGCTTGGTCGTTTTTAAGGGACTTTGCAATATGATTGCCGACTTAAAAAAGCACGGAGCCGGCTTTGATGTGGTGCAGCAAATACGGGAGCGGATGATTGTAAAATTAAAGCTGTTTAGTTTGGGCTTTTATACGAATGAACGGCTGGGAGAATTAAATACGATTCTTCATAAAGATGTGGACAATATGTCCATGGTAGTCGGTCATATGTGGCCGCGGATGTTCGGTGATTTTCTCATTGCTCTTGCGGTATTTATAGGTCTTTGCTTTATCAACCTTAGTGCAGCCCTTGTTATGGCCGCGTCGATTCCGCTTCCGCTTGCCTACCTTTTTTACACAATTAAGGGAGCACAAAAAACGGAGCATAACAATAATTCCGCACTTGCCGATATGGTGAGCTTATTTGTTGAATATGTACGCGGTATTCCGGTGCTCAAAAGTTTTTCGCATAATAAAAGTCTGGATAATGAACTTTTTGAAAAGACAAAAAAATTCGGAGAAACAAGTAAGGCTGCTTCCCGGTTTAAGGCCAGACAGCTTTCGGTCTTTTCGTTTTTAATCGATGCAGGGTATTTTGTTCTTTTTATTTATTCCGGTCTTGCCGCATTACGTGGAAGCATTGATGTGCTCAGCTTTATGATTATCGCAGTCATTTCAAAAGAATTTTATAAACCTTTTGCAGCGATGGAAACACACTATATGTATTATGTGTCTGCCGTAGATAGCTATCACCGCTTGGGAAAAATTCTTCATGCGGAGGTAATAGCCGATAAAACGGACGGAGTTACTCCTGCACAAAACGATATTGTTTTTAAAGATGTAGCATTTTCTTATGAAGAAGATGAGTTCAAAATGAATGGAGTAACTTTTTCCGTTCCGGAAAAAACGATGACCGCGCTTGTAGGAGAATCGGGAAGCGGTAAGACGACGGTTACGAATTTGCTGTTGCGGTTTTACGATGTGCAAGGCGGAAGTATTACGCTCGGCGGAATTGATATACGAGATATTCCCTACGATGAACTTTTAGATCGCATCAGCATTGTTATGCAAAATGTTCAGTTATTTGATAACACCATCGAAGAAAATATCCGAGTAGGAAAAAAAGGAGCAACGAAAGAAGAAATCATCGAAGCTGCAAAAAAGGCAAGGATTCACGATTTTATTATGAGCTTGCCGAAAGGCTATGAAACAGATATTGGAGAAAACGGAGGTCTCTTATCCGGCGGGCAAAGACAGCGGATTTCCATTGCACGAGCATTTTTAAAAGACGCTCCGATTTTAATCCTCGACGAGATGACCAGTAATGTCGATCCCGTAAACGAGTCTTTAATACAGGATGCCATTACAGAACTTGCAAAAAATAGAACGGTCATAGTGATCGCTCATCATTTAAGGACTATTCAAAAGGCAGATCAAATTCTTGTCTTTCAAAAAGGCTGTCTTATCGAAAAAGGAAAACACGATGAACTTTTGGAAAAGGACGCTTACTATGCGCGGCTTTGGAAAGCACAATACGGGAGCGGAATGTGCTCTCGCTAAAAGATATTTCGTATAAAACAAGGACAGGTCTTCTCATTCTCGACAATATAAACCTCGAAATAAAAAAAGGAGAATTTGTTGTCATTACCGGAAAAAGCGGAAGCGGGAAGAGCACACTCGGCTCTGTTATCAACGGCCTTATCTCGCATTACTATGACGGAGTATTAACCGGCGAAGCTTATCTAAACGGAAAAGATATACGCACTATGGAGCTTTCACAAATAGGCTGCATGGTAGGCTGTGTATTCCAAGACCCGCGAAGTCAGTTTTTTATGACCGATCCTTTTAGTGAAACGGCATTCGGCTGCAGCAATATGCTTTTGAACAGGGAAGAAATACTGAAAAGGGTAGACAACAGTTTGAAACTGCTTGGAATAAATCATCTAAAAGAGAAGAGTATCTTTAAACTTTCAAGCGGTGAAAAACAAAAACTGGCTATCGCGTCATGCTATGCGATGTCGCCTGACATTTTTTTGTTCGATGAGCCTACAGCTAATCTGGATATTCATTCCATCTTTGATTTGGAAAACATATTACGGAGCTTAAAAGAAGAAGGGAAAACCATTATCGTCTTGGAGCATCGATTATTTTATCTTTCGGCCTTATGCAGCCGTATGCTCGTTATGGATAAGGGAAGAATTACGGGCGAATACTCAAAAGACGAATTTCTTGAGCTGCAAAAAAACAATAAAAATATTCGGCCCATATATTTGGAAAATCTCGATACGGTTCATTCTAAAAGTATTATCGATAAAACCACCCCATTGTTTGAAATAAAAAACATTTCATATTCACATTCAAAACAGGAAAAAACGGATGTGCTTAAAGACATATCGATAAGAGCTTATGAAAAAGAAGTTATCGGCATTATCGGTGAAAACGGAGCGGGTAAAACAACTCTCGCTAAATTGTGTACAGGTTTATTAAAAGAAAAAAGCGGAAGCGTTTTAATTAAAGGAGAAAAGCGGAGCTATAAGAAAAGGGCGGGAAGTATGTATTTTGTCATGCAGGATTCCGACTATCAACTTTTCGGTAATACCGTAGCGGATGAATTGGATATAGGAAAAAAAGGCGGCGGTTTGAGCGGTACGGAAAAAGAAACCGTTTTATCGGATTTTGAAATTCTTGATTTAAAAGAATGGCATCCGCTTGCCCTCTCAAGAGGTCAAAAGCAACGGCTTACCATTGCAGCGGCTTTTTGCAATAACTGTAAGATACTTTTTTTGGATGAACCGACAAGCGGTTTGGATAAACATTCTATGGATTTGGTTTCTAAAAGTGTTCTCACTGAGGCAAATGCAGGTAGGCTTATATTTGTAATATCGCACGATTATGAATTTTTACTGTCTGTCTGTAATAGAATTATTTATTTAAAAAGTGGAATGGTTCACGCTGATTTCAATTTAAATAATGATACCAAGAAAATGCTCTGGGAGCTTTTAAGTAAAAAAGAGGAAATGTGAAGTGAATACAAAAAGAAAAGCGGATCCGAGAACGGTACTCGGCATTGTATTTATTTTTATCTCGTTCGGTCTTGCCGTCAATAAGCCTCTCCCCTCACATGTTTTACTTATTATTTGTAATTTCTATTTATGGGATGTACGCGCTTATCGTGAATCCGTTTTATACAGCGGAATGTATAGTATCATTGCTGTGTCGATGTTTTATATTCATTATATTCCGAATTCGACAATTGCTCTCATGATTGTATCCTTAAGTTATTTTATTCAAAAATTCGTTATTGCGGTTATGATGATTATATTCTTGAAAAAGAAAACTTCCATGCCCTCTATTATATCGGCTATGCAGACGATGAAATTTCCAAACATAATAGCAATTCCCTTAATCGTTGTATTTAGGTATCTCCCGTCCTTAAAAGAAGATTACGGCTGTTTAAAAGACAGTTTAAAAATAAGAGGAATTTCTATTTCGGGCTTAAGGTTTTTAATGCATCCCATTCGTTCTTTGGAACTTATAATTGTTCCGATTTTATTTAGAAGTCTTCGCATAGCTGAGGAACTTTCCACATCGGTTTTGCTGAGAGGAATTGAAAATTATAAAAACAGAACAAATATCTATCCGCTCAAATTTACGAAAACGGATTTTGTATACGGATTATGTACGGCTATTGCTGTGGGTGCGGTATCGTACTTACAGTTTAGTAATATTTTTTAAGGAGAATGTCATGGAAACAAAGACAAACAAATTGAATGCGCGGGATTTTATTTTTATCGGAATCTTCGCTGCGGTTGCACTATTAATTTTCTTTATTACGGGAGCACTCGCTGCATTAACGCTTTTCGGCACGATAGCCAATATCCCGATTACGCTGTTTTTTGTATCGATAGCATTTATGCTGGCGGTATCAAAGGTAAGAAAAACGGGCGTCTTTTTTATTATGGGGATAATTATCGTTTTACCGGGATTTATGGCAGCAAACGGAATAGGCGTCGGCCTTTCAATTATCGGCTGGTTCATTGCGGAGACTCTTGCGTCAACGATGAAGTACAAAGATAAAAAAGCAATTATTCTGTCCTATGTGCTGGGCTCCACATTGCAGACAGCCTTGTTCACCCTGCCTATGTATCTTTCGCATGGAGAATACTTTGTGCAAAGAAAGGAGATTTTACATTTAACGGATGAAGCTTTACAACAGTATTTGCAAGTTGTGGGTTCATGGCAGATGTACGGTTCAATGATTGCATTAACAGTTATAACAAGTTTCGCGGGAGCGTGGATTTCTATGCGGATATTAAAAAAGCATTTTGAAAAAGCGGGGATGGTATAGGGGAAATTGGCAATGGGTAATTATAAATTAAACTTCTGAATGCTTTGCGTTTAAATTCTATAATATATAGACCCTTGAATAATAAATGAATTTAATATAGAATAAAAATGCCATCATTATTAATTGGCAAAGCATTTTAAATTTTATATAAATTTTTTGGAGGCATTATGGCAAAAGTCGCTATAAAAGGAGCAAGCTACATCTTAGTTCATGCTCCCGATCTTCTTTTTCACAACGGTTCAACTCAAACAGGCACAAGGCTTGCAAACCCTGAGGATGAATATTTAAAGGCAATACCCTCTCACTTACGCAGCTTTGAAGAGGCAGTAAACTATCCGCCTAACCAAGTTTATATCGGAAATATGGCTCCCGAAGACTTGGAAAAACTTCCCGAACCTTGGTACAAGGATGCAAAAAAGGCCGAAAGAAAGGGTAAATTCGGCGAAATTATGACTCAGGCCGAGTTCTATATTTTGATGAAACATGCCGATGTTTTTGAGCTCGTTTATTTTTCAAAAGAATTCACAGCCCAAGCTGCAAAACTCATCGAAAATCACCCGATGATGAAAACCCAAGACATTAAGCTTGGTGAAGGCCACGACATTGCCGAAATCAAAAAAATGGTTGATGCCCACACAGCAGAAGGTCTTTACGAACAGGGAAAACTCATCGGTTGTGTAAAGCAGGCTCACGATACGGACGAAAACTTAAGTGCCCACACCATGCTTGAAAACCTCGCCACAAAGGCTTCCGGTATTCTTTCCGCATGGCACATGGGAAAACTCGAAGGCATCGATATGAAGGATGTCGAATACATCATCGAATGTTCTGAAGAAGCTGCTGGCGATATTAACCAGAGAGGCGGCGGAAATATTGCAAAGGCAGTCGGAGAAAAATCGGGCTGTGTAAATGCAACCGGTTCAGACGTTCGAGGATTCTGTGCAGCTCCCGTTCACGCAATTATCCACGGAGCAGCCCTTGTAGCAGCCGGTATCTTTAAAAACGTAATGGTCGTTTCGGGAGGCTCGGTACCCAAGCTCGGTATGAACGGAAAAGACCATGTAAAAAAAGACCTTCCCCTCTTTGAAGATATGATTGGAGGCTTTGCCGTTATGCTCAGTGCGGACGACGGAGTCAACCCCGTTATCAATACCGAAGTTGTAGGAAAGCACGTAATCTCTTCCGGTTCCGCCCCTCAGGCCGTTATGAGCGTATTGGTTTACGATCCTCTTAATGCCGCCGGTTTAAAGATGACCGACATCGAAAAATACTCGGCAGAGCTTCAAAACCACGAAATCACCGCTCCTGCAGGAGCCGGTAACGTACCCGAAGCAAACGTAAAGATGATTGCCGCTTTAAGCGTTATGAAAGGCCAGCTTGAAAAAACTCAAATTGCCGAATTCGTAAAAAAACACGGAGTTGTAGGTTTTGCTCCCACTCAGGGACATATCCCTTCGGGCGTTCCCTTTATAGGACATGCACGCCGAGATATGATGGCAGGAAAACTCAAAAACACAATGATAATCGGAAAGGGAAGTTTATTCCTCGGCCGTCTTACAAACCTCTTCGACGGCTTAAGCTTCTTAATTGAAGCCAATGACGGAAAAGGCTCCGCATCTGCCGGTCAGGACACAGCCGGAATAAAGAAGATTGTTGCCGAAGCAATGAGAAACGTAGCCGAAAATATTCTCAAATCCCAAAACTAAGGAGATAAGAATATGGCAGATAAAAAACAAATTGCTGATTTATTTTTAGGACTTGCCGAAGGGCTTGAGGGCGGCTCCTTTGCCGGCCGATTCTCCGTCGGTTTAACCATTCCGGGAAGCGAGCACGGCGAAGCGGAACTTGTTTATGCCGCAGAGCTTGCCGCAAAAAGAAATCCCGATCTGGATGTAATCCTCATCGGAGGACCGGAAGCAAAGGGCTTAAAACATTTCCCCGCAGCAACTCTCGAAGACGCTCATAAAGAAATGGAACGCCTTTTTAAAGAAGGAACAATTAAGGCTTGTGTAACCATGCACTATAACTTCCCCTTGGGCGTAAGCACCGTAGGAAAGGTTGTAACCCCCGGAAAGGGCCGCGAGATGATTCTTGCCACTACCACGGGAACAACCGATGCAAACCGCTACAAGGCCATGCTTTTAAATGCTATCGGCGGTATTGCCGTTGCTAAGGCTTCCGGAATAGCCGAACCCACCGTAGGTCTTTTAAACATTGACGGTATCGCCGTTATTGAAAAGGCTCTAAACAAAATGAAGGAAAAAGGCTACAAGGTAAACTACACCGAATCGAACCGTGCAGACGGAGGTGTCCGCATGAGAGGAAACGACCTTTTGCAGGGAACTCCCGATGTAATGGTTTGCGATACACTTACGGGAAACTTGCTGATTAAGCTCTTTTCTTCCTTTGTAACGGGCGGAAGCTATGAAGGCTCAGGCTTCGGTTACGGCCCCTGTATCGGCTCGGGCTATGATGATGTTGTCGGAATTATTTCGAGGGCATCGGGAGCTCCCGCCATAGCCAATGCCTTAAAATTCGTCGCCGACTGTGCAAAAAACAATGTTCACGGCATCTATGCAGAAGAACTTAAGGCCGCTAAAAAGGCGGGCTTGGATGAGCTTTTGGAAGATATGCCTGGAGCAAAGCCCGTTGCAGCAGCTGCTGCCGAAGAGGTAAAGGCTCCGCCTAAGAAAACCGTTGATGCCGGTATTCCCGGAATCGATGTTATCGAAATCGAAGATGCATGCAAGGCTCTTTGGAAGGAAGGCATCTATGCCGAAACGGGAATGGGTTGTACCGGCCCCGTAATCATGGTAAGCGAAGAAGACTTAGCCAAGGCAAGGGATGTACTCCATAAGGCCGACTATATTTAAAAATATCCGGTTTTAAAGATAAACCGATTAAAAACAAAAAAGGCGGGGGCTTTTAAAGCTTCCCGCCTTTTCTTTTAGATATGCTTTGAAACAAAGTTTACAAGGCTCTTTTTATCCATATAGCCTGTGTGCCTGTCCACCTCTTTTCCGTCTTTTAAAACGATGAGGGTAGGTATTGACATAAACTTAAATTTTACTGCCAATTCACGTGCATTATCCACGTTAGACTGTGCTATCACAGCCTTGTCGCCGAGTTCCGCCTCGGCAGCCTGCAGCTCAGGACTGAGCTGTACGCATCCCGGTCACCACGGTGCCCAAAAGTCAATTAAAACGGGCTTGGCGGTTTTTACGGTTTCATCAAAATTAGCATTTGTAATATCCAATACTGCCATAATCATCTCCTTATAATCTTAGATTAGAAAAAATCTTTTTTCCCGATTAGTTACAATATACAATATTCTAAAATATAGGGCAAGACGGAAAATCGATTTATTCGTGCAGAGGGTTTAATACTCTGTTGCCGTGCAACGTACGATAAAAATTTTTTATAACTTATTTTCAAAATTTTCATTGACTTTTTTTTCGATTGCTTGTATTATGAGACTGGACAGTAGTCATTTTTTTAAGGAGCATACCGATGAATTGGATTTTGTATGTCATCCTTCCTGCTGTCTGTATAATTCTTGGATGGACGATTCGCTGGCTTTATGCCAGATTTCAACTATCTGCTTCTGAACAACGTGCAGAACGGATTTTACAGGAGGCAATAAAAGATGCTGAAGCTCAAAAGAAGGAATTCCTTCTTGAAGCAAAAGAGCAGCTGATTCGGGAACAAAAACAGCAGGAACGGGAAAATAGGGAACGCAGGAGTGATCTCCAGCGTTTCGAACGCAGGTTGGCGCAAAAAGAGGAAGTCCTCGATAAACGTGTCGAAACTGTAGAAAAACAAGAAAAAGAGCTTATCAAGAGGGAAGCCGCACTTGATGAGAGGACTGAAATTTTAAGCGGCGAAGAAGAAAGATATAGGGAAGAATTGGAAAGAATTTCCGGTTTGACCCAGCAGCAGGCAAAGGATTTGATTATCCGTGACTTGGAAGCTGAAGCAAAGCATGATGCGGTTACTATCATAAATAAGATAGAACAAGAAGCTCAGCTGACAGCAGAAAAAAAAGCACAGGATATTCTGATTACGACGATTCAACGTCTTGCAACGGAAACGGCCAGCGACATTACTGTCTCAACGGTCAGCTTGCCCAGCGATGAGATGAAAGGAAGGATTATCGGCCGCGAGGGCCGCAATATTCGAGCCTTGGAAACTCTTACCGGTGTAGACATAATCATTGACGATACCCCTGAGGCTGTTGTAGTATCTTGTTTCGACCCTGTGCGCAAAGAAATTGCGAGGGTTGCCTTGGAGAGATTGATTCTTGACGGCCGAATTCATCCGGCTCGCATTGAAGAGATTGTGCAAAAGGTAACCAGAGAAATTTCGCAAAAGGTTTATGAAGAAGGAGAAAAGGTTCTATTCGACCTCGGCATCCATAACATGAACCAAGAAGGCGTAAGGGCCTTGGGAAGGCTTTATTTTAGAACGAGCTATGGGCAAAATGTGCTTCAGCATTCTAAAGAAGTAGCCATAATCGCAGGAATGATTGCAAGCGAAATCGGTGCAAATGTCGAAATCGCAAAACGCGGTGCCCTACTGCATGATATCGGAAAGGGAGCAGAAACCGATTCCGATAAAAACCATGCCGAAATAGGAATGGAGCTTGCAAAGAGGATCAATGAAGATCCGAGGGTTGTCAATGCCGTAGGTGCTCACCACAACGATATAGAGCCTACCTGCATTGAATCGGTAATCGTACAGATTGCAGATGCAATTTCGGCTGCAAGACCTGGTGCAAGACGCGAAACTATGGATAACTATGTTAAGCGGCTTGAAAACCTTGAACAGCTGGCTGAAGGCTTTAACGGAGTTGAAAAAGCTTACGCAATCCAAGCCGGACGGGAATTGCGAGTTGTTATCAACAACGAAAAGATTTCCGATGCCGATACCAAGATTTTGGCCCGGGACATTGCAAAAAAAATCGAAAACGATTTGCAGTACCCCGGAAGAATCCGCGTAACCCTTATACGCGAAACACGTATAGTAGAATACGCCCGCTAAAAAATCACTCAAAAAAAGCCCTCGAAATCGAGGGCTTTTTTGCTTATAAGCTCTTTAAAAACTCGGAAGGTGTATAAACCGGTATTTTTGAAGAGAAAAAATCTTTTTTATTCCGTGTAATTATACAGTCAACAAATTCTTCTAAGGCACATTGATATTGCAATCCGTCTTCAAAATCAGTAAATTCCGTATTTTTCAAGGCCTCCAAAACGGAATTCTTATCGGCTCTTCCAATTTCAATAATTTCAAATAAATTATAAAAAATATCTCTCAAGGTTTCCGGTGAAACATATTTTTTTAATAAATAAAACAGAGTAGAAACCGTATGAACTGCCACTATGCCTATTATTTCTCCATCTCTGCATTTACTTATTATTTTTTCAGCCTCATTAAAAAACACTGGCCGTTTTGATAGAAAATCGACTATTATGTTCGTATCAAGTAATACTTTCATATTTTTTTAAAGCCGCTTCCATATATTCCTTTTTATAATCAATATCGGAAGGTATGCATCCTGTATAGTTTAATAAATTTTCATATGCAACAATTTTTTCTTTGCGGCCATTTTTTTTAGAGCAGCCTTTATTATTTTTTTTTGATTTTAAGAGCAAGTATTCAATATAATTTTGAACCTCGCTCTGAAATTCTTTTGGAAGTAAATTATATCGTTTCAATAACAAATCACTCATAAATGCCTCCACTAATAATATACTTTATGCCCTCATATCTGTCAATATATTAATTTATCAGCCATACCGGGCACTTTGTTTTTTAAACATTTCGGCATAGCGGCCGTTTTTATTTATAAGCTCGGTGTGAGTGCCGGTTTCGGCGATTGAGCCGTCTTCAACTACGATTATTCTGTCGACACTGCGGCAAAGGGCTAGCCTGTGTGTAACGACTATTGCCGTTTTTCCTTTCATAAGTTCAATCATAGCTTCAAGAACCTCATGCTCGGAATCGGGATCAAGAGCCGAGGTAGGTTCGTCCAAAAGGATTATTTCCCTATCCGCCCAAGCACAACGCATTAGGGCAAGCCTCTGCCATTGGCCGCCCGATAAATCAAGCCCTCCTTCAAACTGCCTTGTAAGCAGGGTTTTAGGCTCCAACATTGAATTTGCTATCGGAAAACACTTACAAAGCTCTTCAAATTTAAAGGCATCTATCTTAAATTCTTCTTTTTCAGCTTTAAAAGAATCCGGTTCATCATTAAACTGCTCGGCAATCTCGGAAATTGCCGCATTTTCTTCAAATGTCATAGGAAAACGGGCAAAGTCTTGGTAAACGGTCGCAAAAGATCTTCTTAAATCATTAACCGCAATCTCTTTTGAATTTTTTCCATTAAAAAAATAGCCACCTTCAAAATCGGGATACATTCCGCTTATGATTTTAATCAAAGTAGATTTACCGGAACCGTTTGCCCCGACAAGGGCTATTTTTTCTCCTTTTTTAATTTCAAGGTTTATATCTTTAAGAGCCTTTTTTTCACATTTAGGATAAGAAAATGAAAGAGATTTTAAAACTATAGCATTTTGTGCTGTCTGAGGAGGATTTATTTTCTCATCATAGAACTGACTTTTTTCGATCATAGTTTCATCGTAGTTTATAACATCAAAATAAGGCTTTAACCTGTTAAAATCGCTTTTAAGATCGACACCGAATAAAAGCACAGTAAAGGCATTTTGCCGTAGCTGAATAACCGCCGTAACCGCAAAAACGAAGGCTCCCGTTGTTAAGGCGTTTCGGCTTACAAGCATATATAAGTATGCAATCACAGCACAATCTACAAGCCCCTCAAAAATATGGGCTAAAAGGGTCATTCCCATGCTTTTATTTCTAAGCCGGGAAGTTTCCCTTAAAAGATTATATCTATTTTTCTTCCATCTTTTTAGAATAAATGAAGCGGCATTCCACAGGCGTATTTCTTTTGCAAAGGCAGAATCCAAAAGAATGTGCTCATGAACAGCGGCCTCCTTATAGGACTCTCCGTTTTGAATTTCCAATGCCCATAGCCTTTCTTCAAGATTCCATTTTATAATTAAACTCGGTAAAAAACCCGTTATCAGAGCAAGGGGCACCCACCAAGCTGTCGTAATTCCAATCCATAAAAAAGGCAAAGAACCCAACACTCCCGAAAAAAGCATAGCAAGAGAATTAAAAAAGCTGTTAAATTTGGGAATGAGTTGATCGGCCAGTCTTAGCTTATTTAAAAAATCCGGATTTTCAAAGATGTCTATGTACGCATATTTTGAAACCTTTTCCAAAAGCCTTTCTTTCATTTCCAAAAAGATTTTCCCTTCCATATAGGTAGAATAGGTCCAGCGGATAGCTTCAAAACTGTCGTTTGTAACTAAAAATGCCCCTATAAAAATTATGTATAGAATGACATTTTGAATTTGGGAAATGCTTGAAAGAGCATCGATTGTTTTTGAAAGAGCCCAAAAACTCACAAAGGGAGCCAAGGCCGACACAAGGGCCAAAAAGAACAAGACCGAAAGCTGTCTAAAAGGCAATATCGAAAAAAAATTATTTTTAAAGTTTAAAGTCTTAGGAGTCATTTAAATTTACCTAAATTGAGTACATTATAAATAAAGAAATTATATTGTCAAGCACGAAAATACACCAAGAATCGTCGTTAAAGTAAATTATAAATTCTCATAATTTACTTTAAGCCTTTAAAGTAAATTATAACTTGCTATTTTGCTAAATTTATGTTAAAATAAATCCATTGGGAGAAAAAATGGATATAAAAGACTTTAAATCCGGCAGCTTAAAACAAGGATATAAATATCAATATTTTATGCCTGAAAAGATAAATCATGATTTTTCATGGGAAGATACCTCTATTAACACTCTTTTAGAAAAAGCTTCTTTTCATTTAGGAGCCTTAAATTCTTTTTCATCTCTGGTTCCTGATGCAGATATGTTTATCATAATGCATATTTTTAAAGAAGCCGTTATATCAAACCGTATTGAAGGAACTCGAACAAATATTGAAGAAGCATTAAATGAACAAGACAATTTAGACCCCGAAAAAAGAAACGATTGGCAGGAAGTTCATAATTATGTAAAAGCCATGAATAACGCAATACAGGAGCTTGAAAATTTACCCCTTTCAAATCGTCTGATTAAAAATACTCATAAAATATTGCTTTCAACCGGAAGAGGAGAACATAAAAGTCCGGGAGAATTCCGGATTTCTCAAAATTGGATAGGCGGGACAACTCTTTCGGATGCAGTTTTTATTCCTCCTGCACATGAAGAACTTCCCGAGCTTTTATCGGACTTGGAGCTTTTTTTAAATAATACCAATATCAACATTCCGCACTTAATACGTATTGCAATAGCCCACTACCAATTTGAAACAATACATCCATTTTTAGACGGAAATGGACGAATCGGCAGACTTTTGATAAGTCTTTATTTGGTACACAGTAAGGTCTTACAAAAACCTCTTTTATATCTTTCCGATTTTTTTGAAAAAAATAAAACCCTTTATTATGATAACCTCACCTTTGTGCGGACAAAAAATGATATGTCTCAATGGATAAAGTATTTTTTAGAGGGAGTAAGTCAAACTGCCGAAAATTCGGCACAAACCTTAAAGAAAATAATTGAGCTAAAAACCGATTTGGAAAAAAACAAGCTGCTTTCTCTTGGTAAACGTACCAAAACGGCAAACGAATTTTTATATTTCCTTTTTCATAGTCCCGTTATTACAAGTACTGCCCTCCAAAAAGAAATGAAAATTACAGCCAAAACAGCCAATAGCTTAATAGATGCCTTTATCGGACTGAATATACTCAAAGAACGTACAGGATATTCACGAAATAGAATATTTGTTTTTAATAAATACGTCGAACTTTTTATGTAGTATAATTTTTTTCCATTAATTTTTTATAAATCTCCTCATTTTCCTTTCCAAAGCAGACGATAAAAACTTTCATACAATCCTTATGTTCTTTTAAAAATGCGGAAATTTCATTTAAGGCTATTTTTGCAGCTTCTTCTTTAGGATAACCGTAAACTCCGGTACTTATACAGGGAAAAGCGATGGATTTACAACCATATTCAAAAGCTAAATTCAAACAAGACCTATAAGAATTCGCTAAAAGTTCAGGTTCTCCGTTTTTTCCGTTCTCATAAACAGGGCCGGGAGTGTGAATTATATATTTTGAAGGAAGTTTATAGGCTCCTGTTATCTTAGCTTTCCCTGTTTTACAGCCCTTTAAGGTTCTACATTCTTCCAATAATTCAGGGCCTGCAGCGGCATGAATAGCCCCGTCAACACCGCTTCCGCCTAAAAGAGTAGTATTTGCAGCGTTTACGATAGCATCTACTTTTAATTTTGTAATATCGGCATTTATTATTTCTATTAAAGTACTTGTATTTTCCATAATTATAGATTATAACATAAAAGTCAAAATAAAACACCATATTTTGACTGTATAACCTCTGTATTTTTTTTAGAATATATGTTAATATATGATTAAGTTTTGTGGATAACTTTTTTATTGCTGTATAACCAGTAATAAAGTGTTTATAATTTTACTGACTTATAAATATTTTAATTCCATATCCAATATAGAATTAAGTAACTTATCAACAAATTCACATGGCTTACTACTATAACTACTAATTATTATAAAAGATATAAGGAGAAAAAAATGAAAATAAGTTTTGACAGAGACACTCTTTTAAAAGAAATATCCATCGCTCAGGAAATTATCGCTACAAAAACGGCTTTAACGATTCTCTCAAATGTATTGCTATCTGTTAAAGACGGAAGCCTTACTATAAAGGCCACCGACATAAAAGTAAGTTTTGAAACAAAAATACCCGTAAACATAATAGAAGAAGGCTCAACAACTGTTTTTTGCGATAAATTCGCAGGTATTCTTTCATCTTTGCCAGCAGGCGAAGTAGAAATAGAACAAAAAGACCAAAAACTCACGATAAAATCGGTAGTAAAAAAGGCAAAATTTCAACTTAAAACAATACCTGAAAACGACTTTCCTGCCTTTACAGAACCCACAAATGTAAACTTCTTTAATATTCCCACAAAAGAATTTAAAGAAATGATTCATCAAACTATTTTTTCGGTTTCAGATGATGAAACACGCTATTTTATGAATGGTGTTTATATCGAAAACAAAGAAGATACCTTATATTTTATTGCAACCGACGGAAGGCGTCTTGCTCATATTAAGAAAAATTTCGGAATACCTATTCCCGAATTTAAAGGAGTAATTGTTCCTCCTAAAATTTTAAACATAATCAATAAAAGAGCATCTGATGAAGGAAATATAGAAGTTGGAATCGGTGAAAAAAACATATTCTTTAATTTTAATTCTTATAAATTCTCTTCTGTTTTGATTGACGGTCAATTTCCCAATTATGAAAGAGTAATCCCTGAAAATCAGAACCTTTCTTTTGAAGTTTCAAGAACGGAATTTATAGAAGCTTTAAAACGAGTTTCTCTTTTGGTAGAATTAAAAACAAGAAGAATATTTTTAAACATTCTTCCCGGTTCTCTTATTATTTCTTCTCAAGAAAATGAAATAGGAAGTGCACGCGAAGAAATTCCTTGTAAATACGACGGTCAAGAAGTTATGCTGGCCTTAAACTATGTTTATATAGAAGATCCTTTAAAGACCATCACTTCAGACAGAATAAAGGTAGAATTTACCGAAGCTATGAAAGCTATAACATTAAAACCTGAACCTGAAGAAGACTTTTTCCATATAATAATGCCTATGCAGACGGAGTAAGGTTATAAGTGCCCTTTCTTTCCGCCTCTTTCTATAATTTTAGAAATCTGGAAAATGCTACAGTAGATATTTCTTCCCCTGAAGTTTTTTTAGTAGGAAAAAACGGACAGGGGAAGACTAATTTTTTAGAAGCTCTCTATGTTTCTTCTTATGGAACTTCATTTAGAACTCGCTCTTTAGCTCAGATATGTACAAAAGATGAAAAAGAATTTAGTATAAGGGCTCTTTATAAAGAAAGCGATAATATAAGTCATACTATTTCGATAATAATTCAAGATAAAAAAAAAGATATTCAAAAGAATTTTAAAAAAATTAAAAATTCTAAGGAATTGATAAGCACTATTCCATGTATTTTGTTTCATGGGGACGATATAGAATTTGCCGTTGGAACTCCTTCAAGGAAGAGGTTTTTTATAGATCAATCGGTTTCGCTGTGTAATTCCGACTTTATAGAAGTTTTAGTAAAATATTCAAAGGCCTTAAAATCAAGAAATGTAATTTTGGAACAAAAAAAAGCTTCTCTTTTAGATTCTATAGATGAAATTTTTGCTTCCCTTGCTCTTTTAATCACAAATGAAAGAAAAAATATTGTAGAGGAGTATGCAAAGCATTTTTCTTTAATCTATGAGGAAATAAGCGGTGTTTCCGGTGTAGAAATGGTTTATCGCCCTTCGGTTAAGGTAGAAAGTGAAGAAGATTTGCTTATCTTGCTTGCAGAAAAACGCCAAAACGATTTGATTGATAGGACGAGCTCTACAGGTCCGCACCGCGACCGCATTCATTTTATAAAGGATAAAAAACCCTTTACCGAAAGAGCCTCAAACGGCCAAAGGCGGCTTATCTCCCTTGTTTTAAGAATGATTCAAGCCAAAATCTATTCCGAAAAAACCGGCCGAAAACCTATTTTTCTGATGGACGATATTCTTTTAGAACTCGACCCCGAAAAACGCCAAAAGTTCATGGAGCTCCTGCCCCCCTACGAACAACTCTTTTGCACCTTCCTCCCCGGCGAACCCTACAAAAACTACCAAAAAGAAAACACCAAAATATTTTTCGTTGAAGATGGAAAGTTTAGTGTGGAGAGGGGGTAGAAATCTCTAAAATATGGATTGTAAAAAGGTTTGTTTTGTGGTATGATGCTGTATGCGTATTAAAGTACAGAAAGCAGCATCTCTATTTTTCCCAAATACATCATTAGAATTTGTATATTTTGAGGCTATAGCTAATTCTATAGATGCAAATGCAAGTAGAGTTATAATTAATATAGAACTTGAAAAATTTTCAGAAGAAAAAAACTTATTAATTTCAATAGAGGATAACGGTGAAGGTTTTATTGATAGAAATTTTGAGAAATTTTGTAGCATATTAGATACAGAAGATAAACAACACAAAGGTATTGGAAGGTTAGTTTATTTAAACTATTTTTCTAATATAAAAATAGAGAGTATATTTTCTAATAAGAAACGTGTTTTTATTTTTAATGATTTTTTTGATGGAGCAAATGAATTATCTGATACAATTCAAGAAAATAAAACTATTCTGTCTTTTGAAGGATATAAAAAAGATAAGATTGGAAAATATGATTATATAATCCCAGAATCTATAAAAGAATCAATTATTTATCATTTTTTACCAAAATTATATTCGATGAAAATAAAAAATAACATTTTTCATTTGTCAATCAATCTTAAAACACATGATGATAATACTGAAAGAGGTTTTTATACACATTCAGTAGAATTTGATTTAAATGATTTACCTGTTTTAAAGGAAAAAACTATTAATGATAGTACATCATTATTTAGCTATTTTAAATTGATGTATTCAATTGAACATGTTTATACTGATCAATCTGTAATAAGTGCTATTTGTGCCGATAATAGAACTATCCCAATGGAATTAATAACAAATAAAGATTTTCCTTTTGGATATAAAATGGTTTTTATTCTTTATTCTGATAATTTTGATGGTAAAACTGATAATGCAAGAGGTGCATTAGAACTTGATAATAAAACGATTAATTATGTAAGACAAGTGTTCTTAAAGCTAGTTGCTGAGGTTATTCAAGAAGAAATACCAAGCATAGTAAAACAAAATAAAGCTGTTGAAATAAAATTGGAAAATGATTATCCACATCTTGATGGATATATTAATACTGAAACAATTGGCCTTGTAGATAAAGATAGTATAATTGAAGAAGCTCAAATGAAATTTTTTAATGAACAGAAAGAATTACTTGAAGCTTCTGATTTATCTGATGAGCAATACAAAAAATCATTAGAATTTTCATCTAGAATTTTAATGGAATATATTCTTTACAGAACTAAAATAATATCAAAATTAAAAAAAATAGATAAAAATAATAATGAGTCAGAAATACATGATCTAATTGTTCCAAGAAAAAAGGAATACAATAAAGATAATTTGATTGAAGATATTTATCAAAACAATGCTTGGGTATTAGATGATAAATATATGACCTATAGTAAAGTGTTAAGTGATAAAGAAATAGAAGATATTTATAATACATTATCTATTAGTAGTACTCATGTTTATTCTCATAAAGATAATGGAAGACCAGATATTACTATTATTTTTTCAAATGATCCTAAAAAATTTACTGCTGTTGATGTAGTAATTATTGAATTTAAGAAATTAGGTTTAAAATTGGCTTATAAGGAAGAAATTATAAGTCAATTAAAACAAAGAGCTAGAAGGCTCTTAGAATTTTATCCAAATAAAATACAACGGATTTGGTTTTATGGTATTATTGATTTTGATAAGGAATTTAAGGCATCGCTAATAGAAAGTGGATTCACGAAGTTGTTTTCAAATGGAGAATTATTTTATAAAAGTCAGGATATAGTTATTAATCCAGAAACAGAACAAATTAAGATTGCAGATATTTTTTTACTTTCTTATGATGCAATGCTTGATGATGCAGAATCAAGGAATGAGACATTTTTAAGAATATTAAAACAAGGAATCAAACGACCAGTATCAGAAAGCCAATCCACGCTTTAATATGATTTTACTTTTCACTGTAGGTTAATATATTTTAAAATGAAAGATACTCATTATTTATTTAGATAATCTTAAAAAATAATTTTAACAGGATGTCATATATGATTAATCTATGCAAAAAAGCCGTAAAAAACATGATGATTTAATGAAAATTAATCAAATCAGCAGATAGAATTTAATGAAAAAATAATATTTTGCTCTGAGTATAGAAGATTATACTTTATAAACTAATTTATATATATATTTAGCCGATAAGTAAAGTATGAGTAGGCGTGAAGTAAAAAATCAAACAAATATTTCTAGAATTGAAGGAATTAAACCAAATGATGCTTATGTTGCTTATGTATGTGTACAATGTAACAATTTGAATATGATAAATATTGGACAAAAATTATTAGATCCAAGAGAGGCTTATGAAACACAAGAATGGAAATGTGAAAGATGTGGATTTTTACATAGTAAAAATAATTCATTGTCTTATTCAAACTGGCCAGAAGAAAGTAAAAAGAAAGGTTCTATTCCTGTACAAAGATTTTGGCAAGCTTTTTTTAGAGTATATACAGAGAATAAAGAAGCATATTGGAAACAATGTAATTGTTGTGGAAAAATATTACCATTTTCCGCATTTAGCAAGCATATTGGTTTTGGCCCTCTTGAAAGACAAATGGAATGTAGAGCTTGTAAGGGAGTGATAAATGCATTTTTAAATCCAGAAAGAACAGAAGATCAATTAAGAGAGTCAAATGTTAGGAGACGTGTTGCCGATTTGTTTGTTAAAAAAGAAAATAAATCTAAAGATGATGGATTTATTAAAGATTTATTTAAACGTTTTGGTTCAAAGTGCTTTAAAACAAAGAAATATCTAAATATTCATGATAGAAATTCTTGGGCTATAGATCATATTTTACCATCAAAATATCTTTATCCTCTTACAAAAGAAAATGCTGCACTATTATCTGTAGAAGCTAATTCCAATAAAAGAGATCGTTGGCCTTCAGAATTTTATACAAATAATGAATTAATAGAACTTGCTACAATAACAGGAGCTGATTTACAATTATTATCAAATAAAACACCTATTATAAATCCAAATCTTACTGATGAGGATATAAATGCAGGTATTGAGAATTATTTGTCTGTTCGTGAAAATTCAAACCTTGAGAAGCGAGTAGCTGAAATAAAAAAAATCATAATAGACTATCAATTAACGGATAAATTATCGAAAAGCAACAAGAATTTACTTGGTTTATCTTAAAATTAAAAATTGATGTTTATCTACTGTGCCAATGTCCTTTATTCCAAAATTTTGGCAATGGGAGACATCTTCTGTAAATAAGTCATATTTAGAAAACCATTTATTTGCTGTTTTTATTAAACATTCTGCCATATCACATTTTTTACTTTTTCCAAGATGAAGAACTAAAACTCCATGCTTAGATAAACGTTCTCTTGATTGCATAAAAAATGATTCATACACAGAAAAGGAAAATTTTTGCCGTTCATCAATGAAAGAATGTGGTTTTGTTTGAAAATCATTTACTTCCCATCCACAAAACCAAAGGCGAATCCAATTAGCTAAATAAAATCTTGTGCTATCAAAGAAAGGTGGAGAGGTTATTATGGCATCTAAATTATTTATATTTGTTGGCCAAAATTTAGTTGAATCCTGTAAATATGCATGTCCCAAAAAATCATTTTTTGGGTAATCTTCTATATCTTTATCAATTTTATTAGTTAGATGTTCAATTAAATTTTTATAAACAAATTCTCCTGTAGGTGAATAAGGTACTATTGGATGAGATCGGCGACTTAAAGCATAAGGTCTATTACCATGAAGAATATGTAATATTGCTGAAATTATAAAAAAATCATGTGTATCATTTGGCAAATTTTCTTGAAAATATTTTCTAGCTAAAATTATTTCTTTATAAGTGTTTGGTTCATAAAATAGAGGAATTTTACCATTAAATCCAAAATCGTTATATTTTTCTAGTTCAATGCTATTTAAAGAGTTATTTTTTATATAGTTGTCTAAATTTATAATTTTATTTTTTAGAGTATTTTTATCAATTTTACCTAATTTAGCAGCTGAAATATAATAAGCTGGTAAACTTATGTCAAAGCTAAAAGAATATTTATTATTTAACCTTGCTTCAAAAGGAATTGTGCCGACTCCTGAGAAAGGGTCAAGTATAGAGCCGTTTTCAGGGACGAAAGTATTAACTAAAAAATGAGCAATTGATGGTTTTAGTTTTCCTTGATAAGAACACAGAGAATGTAATTTATTACCCCAATTTTTTTTTGAATATGGAATTTTTTGATAAGGAATATTATTCTTGAAAAAAGACCATTTTTCTTCCCATTTTGGAACATATACATCTTCTTTCTTTTTTATGTCTTGTTTTGAATTATTTGTAAAAATCAATAAGATCTGTTTAATCGTTTCTCCAGAACGCGAACGCCGTTCTCTTAGTTTTACACTATCAATAAGCTTATATTCTAAAGTCAATAAAATTTCTATTAAAATCAGATCAGTAGGAATATGAACTCCACCAAAAATTGAATCGCCAATATCGATAGCAATTTTTCCATTTGGTTTTAGGTATTCGCGGATACTTAAAAAAGTTTTATACATATCATAAAAATAATGTTCAGCCATTACAGGAATTCTATTATCATAAGAATTAGATTTTAAATTATTAATCGTTTTATCCAATAATTTTGAAATTCCTTTTAAATTCTTGTTTCGATTAGATAATATAACATCATTTATTCCACTAGTTATTATTTCGTCTCTAAAAAAGCGTAAATCGTCTTTAGTTTTTAAAAATTCCATAAACCAAAGTTCTAATTTAGTATTTCTAATATAGTTTGTTCCATTTAAATATGGCGGACTTGTAATAATACCATCAAATTGAATATTTTTCATATATTCTATTTTTTTTGAATTAAATAATATTTGTGTTGCATTTATTTTGAAACTTTCATTATAAGATATTATATCTTCTACGATAATTCTAAAATGATTGTTAAACACTTCTATTGGATGAATATCTTCCTTTTCTAATTCTTTTTTTGTTTTAAATCTAACATCTCCCGATTTTTTTAATAAAGAGATATGCATTAAACAAGAAATCATAGTGATTGTTAAAACTTTAGCAAGTAAAGGATTCTCATCTTCAATTTTTTTGATAATTGATTTTACCTTTAAAATAAAGGAAAAAGATATATCTGTAAAATAGATACTTTTTTCAAATACACGATAATAATTTTTTTTAAGTTCAGCATCTTCTTGCAGTAAAATAAGGTGCTGAAAATTATTTTTAAAAATCTCTACATCTTCTAAAAGCATTTCTTTATTTTTGGGTGATAGTCTAAAAAACTCTAACTTTGCTTGAATTTGATATGCCATTATTGGGTTTACCTCAGAATAATAACAATCTTTATTGAAATTATTACAAGCAAAAATTGTTGTTCCTGTTCCTGCAAAGGGTTCATATAGTATTTTAGAATCAGAAAAATATTTTTCTAAAATACTATTTACAAAATCAATAGAATAACCTTCTGAGTAATTATACCATCGTTGAAAAGGTATATCTTTACTTGTTCTGAATGTCATATCTCCATAAATGCATTTATTTAATTTTTCTGAAATATGATATTTTATATATTGGCTTAAATTTCTATTTTCAGCTTTAGCATAGTCAATTAAATTTTCTAAATATAGTACATTTATTAAGGTTCTAATTTCATTATTTGTTTTATTGGAAAATAATAAAAATAAATCTTTTTCTTTATTTGAGAAAGAAATTGTAATACTTTTTCCTTGTTTATTTTGGTAGTATGAAGGAAAGTATATAGATTTAAATTGTTGTTTCATAATGTATATATCATAATATGATATATACTATTTGTCAATATGTTATACTTTGTTTTTAATTTGAATTAAAATCGGAATTCTTGAAATAGACAAAATTAAGGCAAAATTGTATTTTAAGGAAAAAAAGATTGATATGTTGATAAGTGAATATCTTAAAAGTAAATTTGAGAAATTTTTATAAATTAGAATTTTCCACTATATATTCTTAAATGTATTTTAATTTTTAAATAAAAAAATTAATTTATCAACAAAATCAAGAAAAATACTGTATAATTATAAAAAAAGGATAGCTGTGGATTATGTTTTTGTAAAAGATACGGAAGGATTTGTCGTTAAAAAGTTAAAATCACAGGTAGAATGTGATGAAATAATAATTTCTGAGGCGGAATATAAAAAATTGTCAGGTGATAATTATTATGAATTTCATTTTGGGCATGGAGGCAAAAGACCCGGAGCCGGTAGAAAACAAAAACTAGGCTCGCCCTTAAAATTTCAGATTAGGGTAACGGAAGAAGAAAAAGAATTTATCAGCTATGCACGTGAACATAACTTTGATTATAAAAAAGTTATGGAACAAAAAAATATACAATAATATCAACGGAGGTCTTATGATTACGGCAATGACAATTACAGAGGCGAGAAAGAAAATAACCTCGCTTGAAGATACAATGGATTATGATGATACTATTTCTATAACCAATCATGGGAAGGAAATTTTTGCTCTAATAAAATGGGATACATATGAGAGTATTTGTGAGACTTTAGAAATTTTATCGGATGAAGAACTTTCAAAAAATCTTGCTATTGGTGTTCAACAGATTAAAGAAAATAATTTGTTGGATTTCGATTCATTTAAAAAAAGTCTTTCATGTACACAATAAAACTTAGTGAAATTGCTGCAAACTATATTGCTTCATTGGACAAAAAGCATGATATTTATGAATTGATGAAAAAATACATCAAAACCGGATTGCTGGATAACAAATAAAATCCACCATGTAATGTTGGTTGATTAACAGATTGTAAGAACTTGTTTTTTGTGATATTATTATATAAAAATATTACTGAGAAGGGGAATAAAATGGCTATTCGTAAAGTTATTTTTTTAACACTCTTAATTATGATGCTTTCAAGCTGTACAACCTCCGGTTATGATAGTTTTCGAACAAGAGAAAGCTCCTTTAACCAAACACAAATCGTTACGAGTAATTCTGCTTTTTCAAAAGAAATGATAACAACAATCCTTGAAACGAAATTTCCTCCAAATAAAATTGTTTCTATAGCGATTTTATTTATAGATAAGCAAAGTCCATATTCTGCAGATTTTTCTATTGAAATAATGAAAAAAAGTAATTTAATAAACGGAGTAGAAAAATTTGTTTCTGTACCATCAATAATGATACCAAATAAATTAACTTTTGATGATATTCAGCAAATTGGAATTCGCTCACTTTGTGAATATACTTTAGTCTTTTATTCAGAATCAAGAACAGAGATGTCATTCACCCAATTTATAAAAGGAGAGATAGAATTTAAATCTGATGTTGAATTTTCATTAATAGATAACCAAACGACTGCAGTAATTGCTTCTGATAGACTTGTAACAAAGATAATGAAAAAAAATAAGTTTTTTAACGATAAAATTATTGAACAAGCAAAAAATGAAGTATTTAATGAACAAGCAAATATTTTAGTAGTTAAATTAAATGCCCTTTTTAGTAGTAAATACCAAAAAAAGTAACCACTTAAAACAGATATATAAAAAATGAGTGATACAAGAATTATTAATATTTCTAAAATAATAGCAAATGACTGTTATGAAATTTCAAAAAGCTTTGAAGAACAACAATGGCAAAAACCAATTGAGCAATATATCCAATACATGGATGATCAAAACAATGGTTTAATTGATGTTCTATTGGCTAAAGATAATAATAAATTTGCAGGATATTGTATAATTCAATGGAAGTCAGAATACACATTCTTTTATAAAAATGATATTCCTGAAATAAAAGATTTGAATGTCTTAAAAAAGTACCAAAGAAAGGGAATTGCTACGGCATTAATGGAAGAAGCGGAAAGACGAATATTTTATAAGAGTAATTTATGCGGTCTTCAAGTTGGTTTAACAAATGATTATGGAAAAGCTCATCAACTGTATATAAAAAGAGGATATGTCCCTGATGGAAACGGATTAATTTATAAAAACATAAATGTAAAATACAATGAGAGGGTTGTTGTAGATGATGATCTTACTATTGCATTGTTAAAAGCAAAAAAGGAGAACTAATGCAGCAAACCTTTTCAGACCTAAAAACAAAAATAGATAATCTCTTAAAAGAAGATACAGAGGAAAAAATAGTTCTTATCCTACAAGATATAATGTACACCCTTTTATCCGATTATGTATTTAAAATACAAGGAAATAAGGGCTTTGTTACAATTGATCCCATCGAAATAGAAGCGTATTTTTTTAAAGAAGTTTGCTTTGAAGATGATTGTGTGCATCGCAATGAAAAGCAAAAAAACAATTTCGGGAATCTCTATGTGCATAAAACTAAAAACAATCACTTAAAAGGCGGAACAAGGAAGGGAATGGACCTTTGTCTTTCCGACAGTGAAAGCTATACCCTTGCCTTCTTAATAAGAAGTGCCTATGTAAACAGCATGAAAAACAGGATTTGCGGTCCTTCTTTGTTGACTGATGGAGTATTTGAAGAGCTCGGATTCGATTATAAAAAATACTATAATAAACTTGAATCCCAACCTGTGCTTTTCAAAGAAAAAAAACCGGAAGCCGAATTTTACCTAAGCAAAAGAATAAATGTAAATTCAAAGATGCAGAGCTCTCTTTTAAGAATGGTGCGAATTGAAGATAATTATTTTACAGGCTTAAAAGAAATTAATAAACTTAAAAGCCGGCCTTTTTTCATTGATTAGTCATACAAAATGATGTATATTGTATGCAAGGAGGTGCGATATGCCGTTATTGCAAGTAAGAGAATGTCCTGAAGATATTTATAGAAAAATTACTTATGCCGCAAAGAGTGAAAATAGAACTATTGCACAGCAAATCATTGTTTTACTTGAAAAAGCCTTGAGGCAAATTGTATTAAGTTAAAATCTTTATGAACAAAAAATATGAAACTTTTTAAAACATCAAAAGAGATAGTAGATAATTTTTCTCAAAAGTTTAATGAAATGGCGGAAATTTCCTCGAATCTAAATAATGAGCAAGCCCTATCTGTCTTTGAAGGATGGGAAAAAGTCATAGGCGATAAAAAATTGGCAGCATATTGCGAGCTTTATGATATAAAAAATGAAACGGCAATCATAAAAACCGGACATACAGGCTGGAGTCAGCAGCTTTTAATGCGGAAGAAGAAGATTCTATATAATTTTAAAAAATTTTATCCGGCATTAGATGTAAAAAATATTTCGATTGTTGTTGAGTCCGAATTTGAACTAAAGAGAAATTCTGATGTATCTGAAAATCTTAATCAGAACTTATCTATAGATATTGAAGAAGATAATCCAAAAACAACTGACGAACCCGATAAACCCCTTCCGCCCGAATTAGCAAAAGCTTTAAAATCCTTAAAAAAATCCATATTAAAAAAAAATAAGTGAATGGCAACATATTCACAGTTATTCAAATTTAATAAACAAGTTATCCACAAGTAAAAATTGGAGTAATTTATAAAATCTTTTTATATCGATATCTTTTTTTTGAAAAAAGGAAGAAAAAAGATGATAATACTCTAAAAAGTCCATCAAAGGGGTTGTTTTAGGCTTATTTTTGATTATTTTATAACTAAAAATGTTTTACGTGAAACATTTATTTTATGTTTAATTTTAACTTAAGTTTATCACAAGTTATCCACAAACGGAATTAATTCGATTTGGCATTCTTTTTGCTCAAGGTATAAAAGAAATCTTTTGCGATCCAGACCTGCGGAAAAACCGCCTAATTTTCCGCCAGTGCAGATTACCCTATGACATGGAATTATAATCGGGATAGGATTTTTTCCGTTAGCGTTTCCTACGGCTCGGCAAGATTTAGGATTGTTTAAATTTTCTGCTATCTGTTTATAGGATAGAGTCTTTCCATAGGGAATTTTACAAAGCTCTTTCCACACGGATTTTTGAAAATTCGTACCTTCAGGAGAAAGCTGTACCGTAAATTGTTTTAATCTTCCTTCAAAGTATTTTTGTAATTCTTCTTTGGCCTGTTTGCATATTTGTGCGGCTTTTGTAAAATTATCTTGAGTTTGTTCAGCTAGATTTGTAATGGATTCTTTTTTTATAAATCTTAATTCTTTTAGACCTGAATTATCTGAAATAATTAGTATCTTTCCAATCGGACTATCAAAATATTCGTATACCATAAAGACCTCATATTTGGTTTTCACTTAAAAGTTTTTCTAGACAAGGTTCAATTAAAAAAGCTTGTTTTATCTCTTTAAATTCTTTTTTTGCTTTTTCAATAAGTAGCGTTTTATTTTTTGCCTTATTATCAAGCTTTACTGCCTTGATTAAGATGTTTTTAGGTGTATGTTCAGTTTCAATAAATTCCTCAACGCTTACCTTATATCCTTCCGATTCCAGTAATTTTCCTCTAATCGTATCCGTAAGCAAGGATGCAAATTTTTCGGTAATAATGCCGTAATCAAGTATCGGGGATAGCGACTTTATTATCTTCTCCTTATTTTTACGAATTTGAGTGTTAAGCTCATGCTGGCAGCAGGGAACTGCGAATATTATTTTTGTATTGCTTTTGACAGCCTTGGCTATAGCTAAATCCGTTGCCGTATCGCAGGCATGGAGGCTTATTACCATATCCGGCGGCGTATCAAACTTAAAGCGGCCTATATCTCCGACTTCAAAGGTAAGATTGGCGAAACGGCATTCCCGGCTTAATTTATTACAAAAATCTATTACATCTTCTTTTAGATCCAAGCCGCATATTCTAACGGGTAATTTTTCAATTTCATTTAAATAATAATAAAGGGCAAAGCTTAAATAGGCCTTCCCACAGCCGAAATCCACAATTTGCAGTTTTTCCTTTTCTTTTAAAATATCTTTTAGTTCAGGAAGAACGGATTTTATAAATTCCAGATATTTATTTATCTGCCGAAATTTATGGTATTTGCTTTGAATAATCTTTCCGTCATCGGTAAAAAAGTTAAGTTTTTTTAAAAAGAGCGGCATCTTGGAAGTGCTTAAAATATATTCTTTTTGTTTATTGTGTTCAAAACTTTCGTTTATCGATGCATTCCCTTTCTTTAAAAGTTTTTCTTTTTTTATCGGTTTTGTCTTGAAATGAATAACCCCTTTATTATTTTGCAAAAAAATAAGTTGATTATTTGAAGAGTTAAATTCTGCAATCTTAAATTCAAAAAAAAGACCTTCAAGTTCTTTTTGAAGATTTTGAGGTAAAAGATTTTTATGAAAAACCTTTGCGGCTTCAAAGATTTCTAATTGATATTGTTCTTGATTTTTTAACATTATTTTTCTTAATTTTATTTTTTGAATATGCGAATCTTTTTTTGCCGGCTTTGAAAAAAAACCTGAAATAATATTATGCTCAATACAAAGTTCCGCTGCTTTTTCTATTGATACTGTATTCATACAATGCTCCGGTAATATCTTATCATAAAACCTTATGTGATACAAGAATGCAAAATGTTTCACGTGAAACATTTTATGTTTTAATTATATAGATAAGTATAAATCTAAAATAATTGTACTGTGAAAAGAAGGATTATCTAAAAAAGAGTGATGCGGTTGTCATAAACCTATTGACAAAAACTCTGTTTTTAGGTTAATATATACCCTACATTTTGGAGCGATGGCCGAGCGGTTGAAGGCGGCGGTCTTGAAAACCGTTGTGCTGAGAGGTACCGGGGGTTCGAATCCCTCTCGCTCCGTTAATGTTTGTAACTGTACAAACTCTGGAGTGGTGCGAGAGCGGCCGAATCGGGCTCCCTGCTAAGGAGTTGTACCCTTACGGGTACCGGGGGTTCGAATCCCCCCTACTCCGAATATTTTTTTGAGGCTATAGCTCAGCTGGATAGAGCGTCAGATTGCGGATCTGAAGGTCGGCAGTTCGAACCCGCCTAGCCTCGTTAATAGCCGGCTGAAGATTTCAACCGGCTTTTTTATTTTTGGAGAGATGCGAGAGCGGTCGAATCGGGCGGTCTCGAAAACCGTTGTACCGCAAGGTACCGGGGGTTCGAATCCCCCTCTCTCCGTTTTATGACGGAGAAAAGATTGTACTGTAAACGCATTCCTTATTTTTGGAGAGATGTCCGAGTGGTCGAAGGTACACGATTGGAAGTCGTGTGTGCCAGAGATGGTACCGAGGGTTCGAATCCCTCTCTCTCCGTCCCGGGGCCTATGCAAAAAAGGTTTTTCGAACCCCGTCAGATCCGGAAGGAAGCAGCGGTAGATTAATTCTTTTTGTGCCGTAGTGTTCCCGGGTTTTTTATTTTAGCCTTATTGACCTTTTAACAAATAACTATTATCATATAAGTATGGCCTTTGCAGCAAGTCAGCAGTTAAACAGATATTATAATCTATATAAAAATATAGATGTAACTTTCTCAAAAGAAGTCGTTTCTACCCTTAATTTTGAGCCTAAACAGGTTTTTGTTCGTTGTTCCGGCGGACAATGGCCATGTATTATCAATTCGGCTTCTATGACAAAGGCTAAAATAATTTGCGGCAAAAAAAGCGGTTTTCTGGCCAGGTTGAGGAGCGGCATAACATCCGTAAATATAAGATTTGCCTTTTTTGATACTGAAGGAAAAGATTCTCTTTCTTTTTTTGTTGCAGCTAAGTTGGTCGGTATTTCTTCTTATGAAGCCGGAAACCAAGATCTTGTTTTAATAACCTTCGAATATACCCAGAGAGCTCCGGATGATTTAATAGAAAAATTAGGCATCTTACTTGAAGCTAATATCAATTCACAAAAACGCCGAAATGAGCGAGTTGTTATCACTCCCGAGATAAGCAGAAAAATAGGTCTTGTAGAAAAAGGAACGGTTGTGTATATTGATGCCGTTCCCAGACGCTGTCTTATTAGGGACCTTTCTTTTTCGGGCGCTAAAATTCTTCTTGTCGGTATTGCTAACTTTTTAATAAATAAAGAAGTAATTCTCCGCTTTGCTTTTGATGATCCGCAGTCTGTTTTTGGAATAAAAGGAAAAACTGTGAGAACCGAACCTGTTGAAGGCAGAAAAGACTTGGTTGCTCTTGCAGTTCAATATTATCCGAAGAATATCCCAATGATGTATAAGATGTACTTAAATAAGTATTTTTCCGTTGTGCGTAAACCTGCTTCGGATGGTTTTGGAGATGACTTTTTGGAAGATGTGGCTCCTGCTTCATCCTTTACGCCTGTTTCTTCTCCAATCGGTACCAATACGGCTCCTCTAACGCCGCCCCCAGCTGATTCTGCTCCGGAACAAATTTCTTAACAATGACCTGCTGAAATTTCAAATTACCATATTTAGGAGATAAAATGCAAAATCCTATCGATTCGCTTTTATATGTAAAAATATCGGCTGAACAAGCTGGCAAGATTTTTGAAAATCTTGAGTCTTCAATTCCGCTTCCTATTCAATTATCCGAACCCGGCCAAAAAGAAGATTTTAAGGCCGAAAATATAAAGCCGGAAATGATTTTAGCCGGAATGCTTACCGTTTTTGCCTATGACAGGGAAAATCCCCATATTACATATTATCGAAAAATATTTAATTTACTCCGTCCCGATATCCGTAAAGAAATGACTGAGGCTGCAATTATCAAAATCAAAAATAATGATTTTGATATGGCTGAAGAGATTTTACTTTCTCTTGAAGGTTTAAATCCGGATGACGGTATAACCAAATTAAACCTTGCTCTTTTGATGGAAGAGCGTTCTCAATTCTGTGAGATGAGAGAACTTTTTGAAGATGCTTTGAGCTTTAATAAAAGAGCCGAAGAGCTTTATTCAGAGCTTATACTTTTTGAGCCTCCATTGCCGGGTGTTTTTTTTAATGCTGCATATTTTTTTATAAAACAGAAAAACTATATAAAAGCCAAATCCCTTTTAAAAACATATTTGGAAATAGAAAATGATTCTTCAGAAACAGCCGAATTCCGAAAAGCTAAGGCTTCCGAGTTGCTTAAAACTATTTCGGAACAAGCTCTTGACGATGAGCTTTTCCAAAAAGCCTATAAATGTATTGATTTAGGCGAAGAAGAAAAAGCCGCCGAAAGTATAAAGCTTTTTTTGCGAAAAAATCCTAAGGTTTGGAATGCTTGGTTTTTGTTGGGCTGGGCTTTAAGACGAATGGGCCGTTGGGAAGATGCCCGATCTTCTTTTTTAAAAACCATTGAACTTTTAGAAAATTCCGAAATTTCAGACAAAGAACCTCTTTGCGATGTTTACAATGAGCTTGCAATTTGTTTGATGGAGTTAGAACTTTTTGATGAAGCCGAAAAACATCTTATAAATGCCTTGAGTTTAGATTCCGAGAACATAAAAATTATTTCCAATCTTGGCACCCTCGCTCTAAAACAGGGAAAACAAGAAGAAGCGGAAGCCTTTTTTAGAACCGTTTTAGAAATAAATCCTGACGATAAAATAGCTTTAAATGTTTTGGGTAAACCTCGGGCATAAGTTAAATCAGGTTAATCTCTTGACT
This sequence comes from Treponema denticola ATCC 35405, assembly GCF_000008185.1. Taxonomy (NCBI): domain Bacteria; kingdom Pseudomonadati; phylum Spirochaetota; class Spirochaetia; order Treponematales; family Treponemataceae; genus Treponema; species Treponema denticola. The sequence goes on along the minus strand of NC_002967.9, from coordinate 248,382 downwards.
TAAAAAGATTATTTGTAGTATTCTTATCCGGCCGGAAAATCGGCATTGGAGGAAAGTATGAAAAAAATATATTCGAGTTTCTTTTTCTTGTTTGTTGGTCTTAGCTTACTATTTGCAGGCGGAACCAAGGAAAAATCTGTAAATGACAGCTTTAAAGCTAAGGTTGTATTACCCGCAGGAGCTCCTGCTGCAGCTCTTTCAAAACTTGTGTATGAAAAAACACAGTTTGATAATTCTGAAACGGAATATGAAGTTGTTTCAGGTCCGGAGCTTTTACAAGCGAGGGTTTTATCTGGGGAGGCCGATATTATAGCCGTGCCTACCAATCTTGCATCGGTCTTATATTCCAAACAGAAAAATATAAAATTGTTGGCTCCCATTGTTTGGGGAAATCTTTATTTTATAAGTTCGGAGCCTGTTTCTTCGATAGCAGACTTAAAGGGCAAAACTATTTATTCTTTCGGAAGAAATAATACCCCCGATTTGACAGCCCGCGAAGTGCTTAAGAAGAACGGTATTGATCCTGATAAGGACGTGAGTTTTGAGTATTTAAGTGCTGTCGGGGATATTCCCTCTGCTTTTATAAGCGGGAAAGCGAAGTATGCTCTTGCTGCAGAACCTTCTCTCAGCATGATCATGACAAAAAAGCCCAATACTAAGATTGTTGTTGATATTCAGGAAGAATGGAAAAAAGCTTTTTCAGGAGCGTCTTATCCTCAAGCTTCTTTAATTGTAAACGCCGAATTTTTACAAAAACATCCCGAATATGTAAGTGCTTTTTTAGATAAGGCTAAAGAGTCTTCCGAATGGGTAAAGGAGAACCCTCAAAAGGCTGCCGAGTATGCTTCCAAAATTGCTGCATTGCCTCCTCCGCCCATTTTATCCAAGGCTATTCCTAAGCTGAACATAGTTTTTGTTGAGGCCGGAAAAGCAAGACCTGCTGTAGAAGCTTATTTGAAGGTTTTGGCTGAAGCCGATCCTAAATTTATAGGCGGAAGTTTGCCTGATGATGCTTTCTACTATAAAGCAAAATAAGTTTAAAATAGGCGGGGCTTTTTTTTGCCTTATCCTTTGGGAAATATTTGCCCAAGGCTTAAAAGCTCCGCTTATTATCCCCCCTATAAAAGAAATATTATCAGCTCTTTTTGTTATTATAAAAACTCCGGAAACTTATGTTTTTATTTTAAGCACCCTTATCAGAATTTTTATAACATTGGCTATAGATTCCTTTATTGCATTTCTTTTAGGTATAGCTTCCGGTTTAAATAAAAATGTTGAAGATTTTTTATCGGCTCCCGAAAATATTTTAAAATCCAGCCCTACAATATCCGTTTTGCTTTTAGCCTTAATTTGGTTTAAATCGAATATGACGCCCATCTTTGTAACAAGTTTGATTGTTCTTCCTCTTTTGTATAGAAACATTGTAGACGGAGTAAAAAACATAGATAAAGGTCTGATAGAAATGTCTTACGATTTTAATGTTCCTTTTGGTAAAAGATTAAAAAGTTTATACCTTCCCTGCATAAGACCTTTTTTGAAGAACGGTTATATTTTAAGTACGGGCTTTGCCGTGAAGGTTGTTATAATGGCAGAGGTCTTAAGCCAGCCGAAATACGGCATAGGCTCTGCTTTTCAAACAGCTAAGATTCAGATTGAAACCGCTTCTATCTTTGCATGGACGGGAATAGCCGTCTTACTTGCCGCCTTCTTACAAAAGGGAGTAAAAAAAATTTTATAGTATAATGTTTCGATTTTAGTTTTCTATATTCTTGACTTTTTCATATAAATTTAATATAAATATAGTAATCTATTTACAGCTTGGGGATGTTCCGGTTTCGACCGGAAAGACGGAGGCTTAAGCTGCAGGCGGAGTGCCGATCTCCTGATTCGGCAAACACTATAACTGCCGAAAATAACGACAGTTTCGATTACGCCTTAGCTGCATAATCGCGGAATCTGCTTTGCACTGCTCCGAGCGGGGCATGATTCCGACGCCAATCGGGGCTTGCTTTTTAGCGGCGTGTAAACGTTAAAAGGGACTTTTTTTACACTAAGGATTCGACGCTTTCGGTGCTGCTACCGGATCCCTACAACCACCTCGCACCGATAAGCCTGTAGACGCTTCTGATTCCCTTTTCGGGACGGGGGTTCAATTCCCCCCATCTCCATCAGCTTTTTAAGATTCTATACCACGCCTTGCCTGTACACCGTCATTAAAATAGTGCTTTATCATCTTCATTTCGGTTACAAGGTCGGCCGCTTCAATTATTTTTTTATTTGCATAGCGGCCGGTTAAGACGAGTTCTACGGATTCGGGCTTGTTTTTGATAATATGCAGGATGCGTTCAATATCAAAAAGGCCGTATAAAAGGGCAACATTTACTTCTTCCATAATTACAACATCGTACTCGCCCGACATAATTATCTTTTCAATCTTATCCAAGCCTTCATTTGCTCTTTGAATATCCTTTTCCGTAGGATCATTATGAACAAAGTGAGCTTCTCCGTATTGTTCTATTGTAAGATTGGGTAGATACTCAGGGGCTTTTAGCTCGCTGTAATTCATTCCCTTTAAAAATTGACCTATATAAACTTTGTATCCGGCACACACGGCTCTAAGAGCAAGCCCGAAAGCCGCTGTCGTTTTTCCCTTACCGTCTCCGGTATAAACTTGGACATAACCTTTTTTCATATTTCCCTCCAGAAAAATTAAGCAAATTCGCTATGTCTTGATTATACCAGCTTTTTATTAAAGATACAATTACACGCCGTAACAAAGCCAAATAAGAATATAACCTATTACAACCGCAGTAAGGGTGTAAGGAACGCTCATCTTCATAAATTCGCTGTTTTTTACCTGATGGCCTTCGTTTCTTAAAATACCGAGAGATGTAATATTTGCAGAAGCCCCAATGGGCGTAATGTTCCCGCCGAGGGTTGCTCCTGAAAGAAGTCCGAAAAACAAAATGGGTGAAGCTATATTAAGGCCTTCCGAAAGTATTTGTATAATAGGTATCATGGCAGCAACATATGGAATATTATCTACAAATGCAGAAATTAAAACCGAACCCCAAACTATTATTGTGTAAATTAAAAATACATTTGAGCCAAGGGTTAAAAACCAGTCGGCAATGGCCTGTATAACTCCGGCCCTTGTAACGGCTGCAATAACAGTAAAAAGCCCCATAAGTAAAAAGAGGGTTTCAAAACTGAGTTCTTTTTTTACGACTTTTAAAATATCAAGTTTTTTTGTTTTTATGATGTTATAGATAATACCTACGATCATAAGGCCTGTACAAATTAACCCGTTTATTGTTTGGGGCTTTTTTTCCTCCGGTAAAAATGAGGCTCCAATCATAAGTACGACCATTACTATAAGCAAAATTGAAGGAAAATAATCCGTTACCTTGGTAAGTTCAACCTTATCCGGCTTCTGGACGGCCTTTCGGAAAATAAAATAGATAATTCCGGTGGCGGCAACAGCTGCAATTTCGACGGCAAAGAAAAGAGAGGGTTTTCCCAAATACCAAAAAAAGTCGAAGAAGGTCATGTTTAAATGGCTTCCTAAAAGAATTGAGGTAGTGTCTCCTACCAAGGTGGCTGCTCCTTGAAGGTTTGCCGAAATTGAAATAGCAATTATGGGTTTAACAGGCGACATGTTGAGCTTTTTCGATAATACAACAGCAATGGGTGCCAGCATTAAGACTGTGGCAACATTATCCATAAAGGCTGAAATAAAACCCGCAAAGAGGGATAGACATACTATAATCCATTTTACATCGGGTACATTGTTTATAATCTTATCTGCAATGCGTTGCGGCATTTTAGATTCGGTAAAAAGGGCAACCAAGCCCATTGTTCCTGCAATCATTAAAATAACATTCCAGTCAATGGCAAAAAAAACTTCATTATAAGGGAGTATCCCTAAAAGTACGAAGATTAGGGCCGATGAACAGGCCACTATCGGCCTGTGGTTTGTCAAGGTAATCATCAAAACATAGGTCAATCCGAATAAGACGGCCGCTAAAATGAGAGGATCTGTAACCATGGTAATCTCCTAAAGGGTAAATTCTTACACTAAATGAGAAAATTTGTCAACATATGGAAAAAATTCCGATTAGGCGCAAAACATCCTTCATTGTTGCGGTCAAATCCGTTTCGGCCGTTTTTTTTGCTTGGCTGAATGGGACGGCAAGACGGTTTATACTGAATACGGCGGAAACTCCCATTTTATAGATATCGTCTATGCCCTCTTCTGCATCGCCTACGACAGCTATCACAGGCACATTTTTCTTTTTGGCTCTTTGGGCAACGCCTGCAACAACCTTTCCTCTTAAACTTTGACTATCCAATTTGCCTTCTCCCGTAAAAACAAAATCGGTATTATCCAGTTTTTTCTCAAAGTCAACCGTATCAAGAACAATTTCAATACCCATTTTTAACTCGGAACCTAAAAAGACAAGAGTTCCGTAGCCCATGCCTCCGGCAGCCCCTGCCCCGGGGATTTCTGCCGTTTCAGAACCGGAATTGAGGGATTCGGTTTTTCCTGCAACCAAGGCCAGACGTTTTAGGCCTTGGTCGAGTTCTTCAACCATGCCGGGGTCTGCACCTTTTTGCGGAGCAAAGATGTAGGCTGCTCCGGTTTTTCCGAAAAGAGGATTATCTATATCGCACATAGTCGTAAACCTTGCTTTTTTTACAAGAGGGCTTAGACCTGTCATATCTATGCGTTCAATATTTTTTAAGGTTCCGCCTGCCGGAATAAAACTTTTTCCTTCCTTATCAAAAAACTTAACTCCCAAGGCTGCTGCAGCTCCGCAGCCTCCGTCATTTGTCGCACTTCCGCCCAAACCGATTATAATATTTGTACAGCCGTTTTTAAGGGCATCGGCTATGAGTTCACCTACCCCATAGGTCGTGGTAAGAGATGGGTTAAGCCTTCCCAACGCAAGAGGGAGGCCCGCACAGGCGGCCATTTCAATTACAGCAGTCTTTTCGGCATTTGGCTCTTCATTTTTTAAAATACCGTAAAAGCCTTCCATTTCTTCAAAAAAAGGATTTTTGACTTTAACCGTTTTTTTTATGCCGCCTATAGCTTCTAAAAAGGCTTCGACACTGCCCTCCCCGCCGTCTGCGACAGGGATTGAAAGAGTTTGAGCTTCAGGGAAAATCTCTTTTATCGCATTTTTCATCAAAGTGCATATCCGAGCCGAGCTCATTGTTCCCTTAAAGGAATCGGGGATAAGCAGTATCTTTTTCATAGCATTAACCTCTTTTAAATTGTTCTATAAAAATAAGGATATGATAAATATACCTATAATTGCGGCAATACCGATTACAAGAGTCATAAGGGTTTGCGTCTTGTATCCGTCCTCAGCCTTTAAACCGCCGAAGGTTGTGACTACCCAGAAATAACTGTCATTTGCATGAGAAACGGTCATTGCTCCTGCTCCGATTGCCATAACGGTTAAGGCCGATAAGGGAATGGTAGCAAGGCCTAGGGGTGCCATAAGAGGAGCAAGGATTCCTGCCGTAGTTGTAATCGCAACCGTCGATGAACCTTGTGCAGATTTTAAAATAGCAGCCAAGAGGAATGGGAAGAAAATGCCGACGGTTTTTAAAACGGCAGCATGTTCAGTAATATAACCTACTAAGCTTGATGAAGCTATAACCTTGCCTAAAACACCGCCTGCGGCAGTTACAAAGAGAATGGGGCCTACAACCTTTAAGGTTTCATTTGTGAGAATATAAAAGTCCTCTGTCTTTTTTTGGCTTGCAAAAAGTATGACACCGAAAATGAGACCTACCGCTAAGGCCATAATAGGGGCTCCGAGGAATTTTAAGATATCGGCACCGGTACCGCTCATATTTGCCATAGAAGCAACTGAAGAAAGAGCCATGAGGAGGATCGGCACAATAATAGGAGCTATGGCAGTAAAACCGTTTGGAAGAGATCCGTAACTTGCAACCAGTTCTTCATAGGATTGTGAAACCTCATCTGTAGAGCTGTCTTCTGAAGCCTTTACCTTAGTTCCTATATATCTTGCAAAAAAATAACCTGCTATGAGGGGGAAGATAGAAGCTAGGGCTCCCATACCGATTACTAAAAGAAGGTTGTTTCCTATGCCGAGAGAGCTTGCAGCTGCAATAGGCCCGGGTGTAGGCGGAATAAATACGTGAGAAATATACAAACCGGCCGATAGGGCTACAGTCATTGCAACGCTCGATATTCTTGTTCTTTGCACAAGAGCCTTTCGTATCGGGTTTAGAATAACAAAACCGCTGTCACAAAATACGGGAATTGAAACTATCCAGCCCATAATCAGCATAGCAAGTTCAGGATGCTTTTTACCTACAACCTTGATAACCATATCGGAGAGCTTTAGGGCTGCTCCTGTTTTTTCAAGGATTGTTCCGATTAGGGCACCAAGAATAATAACAATACCGATACTTGTAAAAGTTCCGCTAAAACCGGCTCCTATTGTGCCGGGAATCTTTACCAACGGTATTCCTGCGGCCAGAGCCAAAAGGAGCGAAACTCCCATAATCGATAAAAAGGGATGAATTTTCAGCTTTGAAATAGCGAAAATCATAAGAGCAATAGCAATAACAAATGTAATAATAAGTGCTATACCTTGCATATAAACCTCCGGACATTTAATAAATGTAAGAAGAATTATATCATATAAATGTTTATAATGCAAATTTAAATATGGTAAAGGCTTTCAGTTTTATGTTTCAAGTTGATAAAGTCTTGACATCATTTTGAAAAACCGTCATCATAGCCTTATCATGTTTAATTATTTTAATGCGAGGTTTTGTTTTATGGGTATAAAAAAACTAAAGAAGACTATAATTTTTATGAGTTTTATTTTTCTTGTTGCGGCTTGTTCGGATAATAAGCCGGAGAAAGAACAAGATATAAAAACTGTTGACGGCAAAAACGATGTTAAAGAAGAAGAACCCATAAATTTGCCTAATACGGAATCTATAAGCTTGATCACGGCAAAGTCAAAGGGTGAAAAAATAAAGCTTAGGGTTGAAAGATTTGTTTCCAATCGTGAGCCTATATGGATCGATTTAAATTCAAATAAAAAAATGGATGAAAATGAAGATATAACGCCTTTTGTTGTACCGGGTATGTCCGCTTATCGTGATTATACTATTGATAGTGAGGTTATAACTATATATGGTAAAATAAATAGGTTTTTTTGTGAGGGAAACCGTATAACAAGTATTGATTTAGCTAATAATCCTTCATTAACACATCTTTCTTGTTCCGATAATAACCTTCAAGACTTATCTCTTATAAATAACAGGAATCTGGTATATTTATCTTGCGGTAAAAATAATTTGACTTCTATAGATTTTAGCCAAAATTTCGATTTAAAAGAAATTTTTTGTGATGAAAATCTAATCAGAGAACTCGATGTTTCTCATATTAAGGTGTTAACAACTTTAGAAGCTCAAAAAAACAAATTGAAATTTCTCGATATGTCGAAAAATACATCTCTTATAACTTTATATTGCCATGAAAATGAGCTGACATATTTAAATACGGATAATTGTAAAAACTTAAAATTTCTTTCTTGTTCCGAAAATGCTCTTACATCCATAGATATAAGTTCAAATCCTATTTTGCGTAAATTATGGTGTGCAAATAATAAACTTAAAAATATCGATTTATCGAAAAATGTGAACCTTACATTTCTTGTGCTGAATAATAACTTATTATCGGAATTGGATATAAGCAATAATCCCAGCTTAAAAGAGTTTTGGTGCTATAAAAATAATCTATCCAATTTATCTTTAGATGGTCATGAGAATCTTGAAATATTATCTTGTTATGATAATCAACTGAATTCGCTTGATATTTCTCATCTTCCGGAATTACAAGAATGCTATTGCTACAATACAAATATAAGCGAGCTGGATGTATCTAAAAATAATAAGTTGATAAGATTGTCTTGCGGCAAAAATAATCTTTCTCAAATAAACTGTTCTAATCTTAAAGATCTTGAGTTTCTTTATGTATCTGAAAACAGCCTTTCAGCTTTGGATATAACGCAGAATTTAAATCTTACGGAGCTTGATTGTGGAGGAAATATGTTGACAGAATTGAATATAAACAGTAATAGAAAACTAAAAGAATTATATTGCAGAAATAATAAACTAAAGGCTCTTAATACATCTAATAATGTAAAATTAATTTATCTATACTGTAAACAAAATGAAATTACAGATATCGATCTTACAAAAAATACGGAATTGCAGTTTTTGTCTGTAAGCGAAAACCGTTTGAAATTTTTGAATTTACGAAATAATGTAAAATTGGAAAAGCTATGGTGTTACGATAACTTACTCATGGGGCTTAGTGTTTTAAATAATAAGAATATAAAACTTATATCTTGTTATAATAACCAAATAAAAGAAAAAGAGATGGATAGGCTCATAAAATCTTTACCGACCCGTTCAAGCGAAGAAAATGGAAGATTCTACGTAGTCGATAGACGGGAAAATAGTACAGATAATAATATCTGTACTATTCAGCAGGTTAATGATGCAAAGAAAAAACATTGGAATGTTCTAAAATCCGATAGCGGCGAATTTACGGGCCATTAAAAATTTTATAGGCTAATCTTTAACCTTTATGTGGTAAATCGTCGATTCTTCTTTTATTCCCTTAAAAGTAATACGTTGGCGCTGAACTTTGTTTGTGATTGCTGCTATGGATTTTTGTATTTCGTTATTGTTAAAAAGTTCTTCTGAAATTACTACCTCATTCGGCTGAGCTGCATTTTGGATACGGGCAGCCATATTTACGCTTGTACCGAAGTAGTCTAAGCGGTTGTTTAAGGTAACGACCAGAGCGGGGCCTGCATGAATGCCGATTTTCACTTCAATTTTTTCGATTTCGGGGTTGTTTTTATAATGCTCGTGCAATTCTTTTTGCGCTTCAATGCTTGCATCTACGGCTTTCTTAGAGTTCATAAAAACGCCCATAATTGCGTCTCCTATGGTTTTTACCGGTACGCCTCCGAACTTTTTTATTACATCAAATAGAATTATAAAATGATCTCTGACAAGGGCAAAGGCCTTTGCATCTCCTAACTCCGAATACATAAGGGTTGAACCCTTAATATCCGTAAAGAGAATTGCAGCTTTCATTACTTGGAGGGATTGCCCCGGTATTAAAACATCCGATCCCATGAGGTCCCTGTAAAGGTTGTTTTGAATTAAATCGATTCCCTTTATGGAATTAGGGGTTTTCCAAGTAAGATAGTTTCCTTCATTTACATCAGTTTCTATTTTTGCAAGATAGTTTTCCTTCAATGAAGAATCCAAGGGTAGTATATTCGGGTGAATGGAGAAGAAAACTTCAATATTGTCGTCTAAGGTATTGTTAAAGTTTTTTTGGCAAGCCGGACAATAGTTTTCTGAAACAGCTTCATGTATTGAAAGGGTTTCATGAGCTACACTTCCACAGGTCGGGCAATGATATATCCAGTCGATTATAAAAAAACCGTCATATACGCCTTGGATAAAAATATTTAAGGCTGTTTCTCTGTTTAGACTTAATTCTTCTGCAAGACCATACACATCTATGTGAAATAATTTTTCTTCTTGCAGTGCCGATAAGGATGCCGCAATTTTATCTGCTTCTTCTTGATTTTGATTGTATTGTAAATTTAAATTCATAAAATAACTCCGGAGATTTAACCCGGAGTTATTATAAAAGTTACAAATTCGATATTTAAAACCTTTCTGCTATAGCTTTTTCGATGCGTTTAATAGCTTTTTCTATCCCTAAAATCTGGATTGAACCTACAAGGGGCGGGCTTATTCTGCTGCCGGTAACGGTCATTCTGACAGGCATCATAAAGTCTCCCATCTTAATACCCATAGCATCTGCTTCTGCCCTAAAGACTTCTCCGCCGGCATGGTCGTCAAGACCTAAAATTTTGGGCATTACTTCGATTGCCTTTTGAAGAACTTTTTTTGTAGTTTCGGCATCAAGTTTTTTCGGTATTATTTCTTCTGCCGGAGGAACAGCCGGTTCTTCAAAGAGAAAACGAACCATTTCGGTTATTTCGCTTAAAAGGTGAAGTCTCTCTTTTACCAAAGGCATCACCTTCATTAAAATTTCTTTTTGTTCTTGGGTCGGCTTTAAATAGGTTTGATTTTCAAAACGGCATCCGGCTTTTTTCAGCTCTTCTTCATTTATTTTTCCGAAAAGGCCTGAATTTGCAATGTAGGGCCATGTAAGAGCAAAGAGTTCTTCATCGGTTTTTTCCCGCATATATTGGCCGTTAAACCATTCCAGCTTTTTATAGTCGAATACGGCAGGGGCCTTGTTTAAATGTTTAATGTCAAAGAGTTTTTCCAAGTCTGAAAGGCTGTACATATCACGGCCGTCTTCATAAGAGCAGCCCAGCATAGCAACATAATTGATAATGGCTTCTTTTAGGTAGCCCTTATTTCTGAATTCGTTGCAGCTGGTGGCTCCATGCCGTTTTGAAAGCTTTTGTCCGTCATTTCCCATAACCATGGGCAAATGGCAAAATTGAGGCGGTTCCCAGCCGAAGGCCTTGTACATTATAACATGCATTGGGGTGGATGGGAGCCATTCTTGGGCACGCATAACATGGGTTATGCCCATAAGGTGGTCATCTACTATGTTTGCCAAGTGATATGTCGGGAACCCGTCGCTTTTTAAAAGGATTTGGTCGGGGTTTATATCTTCATTTTTCCATTCAATATCGCCTAAAAGGGCATCTGTAAATTTGGTGCTGCCTTCAAGCGGAACCTTTAAGCGGATAACATAGGGAATACCCTCATCCATTTTAGCTTTAATTTCTTCATCGGTTAAATTGCGGCAAGCCCTGTCATAGCCCGGAGGCATCTTGTTCATTGTTTGAATTTTTCGGATTCTGTCGAGCCTTTCCGAATCGCAAAAGCAATAGTAAGCAAAGCCCTTGTCGACAAGTTCTTGGGCGTATTTTCGGTAAATATCGAACCTTTGAGACTGAATATAGGGTGCACAGGGGCCTCCCTTCGGTCCGCCTTCATCCCATTCAAGGCCGAGCCATTCAAGGGTATCATAAAGGTTCTGTTCATATTCTTCGCTGTATCTTGTTCTGTCGGTATCTTCAATACGCAAAACGAATTTTCCGCCTTTTGAGCGGGCAAAAAGATAATTAAACAAGGCTGTACGGACTCCGCCTATGTGCTGAAAGCCGGTGGGAGAAGGAGCATATCTGACTTTAACTTGCATAGTTACAAAACCTCCTAACTGTTATAGATAATGTCAAGTTTATTAAGGGGCCTATTATACATTTTTTTAGTCTTAGGTGCAAGGCTAAATTAAAGCTTATTTTTTTTAAGCCGATACAGGTACTAATGAAGACTTCTCGTATTAAATTTGCCGTTAGGCTAATGTTTTTTTTATTTTGTGTTTCAGCCGTTTTTTCCGAATCCGGAGATATAAAGCAAAATATTCCGGTTACTTCGATGCCCCCTAAGTGGGAACCCTTGTTTCCGTCAGCTTTGTGGGTAAAAAATATTCCAATCAAACAAGAAGTTTTGATACAAACTGTAAAAACAAAAGAAGAAATGGATGCTTCTCTTAAATTTGACGAATCAAAGCTGCAATCCGTTTTATTGAATAACGATATTTTTGCTCTTTATGGAAAACCGGGAGCTTATACTATGGGCATTTTAGGAAGATATTCTCCTGAAGAAATCGAACCGATTATGAATGAGTTTATAATAACTTATGATGAAGTAAACAAGGAAAGAGGAATTATACCGGCTTTTTATCTAATTTACGGAACATGTTGGCCAGAAGGCGAAATCGGTCTTCTTCGCTTATCCACTGTCAAAAAATATATAGAATTTGCCGCCGAAAGAGGCTGGTATGTATTTATTGACCATCAAATCGGAAAATATACGGTAGAACAGGCTATGAATGCAATCTTGCCTTTTTTGAAGTACCCGAATGTGCATTTGGCTCTGGATCCCGAGTGGCGTACAACTCAGCCGATGAGGGTTATCGGCTCGGTTACGGGTGATGAGATAAATAAAGCTCAAGAAATGATGGATAAATACATAAAGGAAAATAATATTACGGGCAGAAGAATGCTTGTAATTCATCAGTTTAATTCTATAATGATTAAAAAAAGGGCTAATGTAAGAAGCGATTATGAAAGAGTTCAGCTTATTCACTGTGCGGACGGATTCGGTTCTCCCCAATTAAAGAAAGATTCTTATGCCTATAATGCTCTAGCACAAAATATTCCGCTTAAATCTTTTAAGCTTTTTTCAAAACCGACTGTTGCAGGTGCAGGTTATGACCAGCCCATGATGACCCCTGATGAGGTCTTTAACTTAAACCCTCGCCCCTACCTTATAATGTATCAATAAAAACACCAAATCAACAACCCCGACGCTCTGCGTCGGGGGATTAAACCCTCCGCACGAATAAAAAAGGCTGTAAGCTCATAAAGAGATACAGCCTTTGTTGTTTTAAAGATGATATAGAAACCATGATGTCGGTTCGGCACGGTTTATCCATGCTTTTATCAATAAATTATTTTAATTAAAATCCCAAAGAGTCTAAAATTTTATCTGCTGTTTGATCCAAAATACTGTCTATATATGAAGGATCTTGAAGTTTTCTTGCAACTTCTTCTATCTTTTCCCGGCGGATATCCGGAGCAGCCTTTACTGCATCCATTGCAAAATAAATTTCCGATAATTTTTGAGCTTCAGGAGATACTTGCACTGAATCGGAAACTTCTACCTTTTCCATTCTTCTTGGTTTTTGAGTGTTTTGTAAATTTTTGATCGGATCAATTCCGCCCAATTTTTCTATCATCATGTTTTCCTGCCTTCCTAACCGATTATCGGTTAATCTTTATCAAAAGTTAAGGTTTTATTTTTATAAAAGTCTATTTTCCTGTAACAAAAACAGAAAATTCCCCTTTTATCGAGGGCCTTTTTTCAAAATTTTGCAAAACTTCACTTGCCGGCCCCTTGATAATCTCTTCATGGAGTTTTGTAAGCTCCCTCCCTATAATAAGCTCACGGTTACTATCTATTTCGGCAATATCGGCTAAGAGCTTTACGATTCTATAAGGGGATTCATATAAAACAAAGCCTGCCCCAAAGTCAAATAGCTCTTGAAGCCTCCGTTTGCGTTTTCCGGCCTTAGGCGACAAAAAACCCTCAAACACTACCGTTTTGTCGTAGGTTCCAGCTATACTCATTATAGCACCAAAGGCTGACGCACCCGGAATCGGAATTATTGTATGCCCTGCTTTCCTTGCCGTCCTTACTAAAATAGAGCCCGGATCGCTGATTGCCGGTGTTCCCGCGTCGCTTGCATAGGCTATTTTTTTCCCTTCATCTAAAAGTTTTACAATTTTTTCGGAGGCGGCGGCTTCATTTACAGCCCTGCACGAAATTAAAGGCTTTGAGATCTCATAATGAGTTAAAAGGCCTAAAGTGTGCCTCGTATCCTCACAGGCGATAAAATCGGCTTCTTGAAAAGTCTCTAAAGCTCTAAAACTGATATCTTTTAGATTGCCTATAGGAGTGGCAACCACAAATAAAATTCCCACTTATTCATTATATCATAGTTTTAGTATTGAATCAATAGAAAAAAAGGTGTATGATGTATTTATGACGGATTTACAGCCTTTATCATGGATGATATTAGTTTTTATAGGCCTTTTTTTAATTGTATTCGCTTATGTTCTTTTTAGTGCATCTGCAAAACATGCAAGCGGCAAAAAGATTAGGCAAACGGGGAAAAAAGGGTCCCCAGGAGTTTGCCCTGTTTGCGGTACTGTTTTGGCTAGAGATGAACAGGTAAAATCGGCTGTGTATCCGGGAGCGGATGATAGATTATGCTATATATACGGCTGTCCGCATTGTTATCCCGGTTGTGAAAAGGGTGTGCAGCGTCAATGTCCCGTTTGCCATAAGACTGTTCCAAATGAAGCTCATCTAATTGCAAGATACTTCGACCGAAAAAAAGGAAAAAAGCGGGTTCATATTCTAGGCTGTTCAAACTGCCGCTTTATGAGTTAAAAAGTTAAAACTGAGGAACAACCTCTCCTGCTGTTTCACCCCGATGATTTTTGATGTTTTTATCGGCAAGATTATCAAAATATTCGTAATCGGCTTTATCGATTACACCGAGTTTTTTTAATAAGTGAACCAAAACGATATCTCTGGTTTTTGAAATTCCGTCATAGGTTTTGACGGCAATGCCGTATTTTTTATCGGGTAAAAGGCCGCCGAAATATCCGTTTGCTCCCGATTTTACAACAAGTTTCTCGGGATATTTTTTTACCAAGAGATGGTCTATTCTATCCGTGCCGGAAGTGTATTCGGAACAGGCTGTTATGGAATCTATTATGTCCTTCGCATGGGTAGATAAATTTTGAGGCAGGTTTTTATAGTCGGCCATTCTTGCCATTCCGAATGCAAAATTGTAAAGGGGCAGGGAGTGAACCGGAACTCCGCAGCCGTCAACCGAGATATTATCATCGGGAATCTTGCAATCGCAGATCAGCTCTATCATTTCTCTTATTTTTTGCTGAACGGGGTGCTGAGGCTTGTAATAATCGTCAGTAGAAGCTTTCATTAATACGGCTGCCGCCAGCATACCGGAATGCTTTCCGCTGCAATTATTGTGAATATCGCGAGGTTTTTCATTATTTACCTTCATTCTCAATTCTACTTCCGGTTTAAAAGGATAGTGGGGGCCGCACTTTAAGGCACTTTCATCAAGTCCTATCTTTTTTAATATTCCCGTTACGGTTTTTATATGAAAATCTTCGCCTGAATGGGAGGCACAGATTTGAGCTATTTCTTCATGGCTTAGATTGAACTTTTCCTTGGCACCCAATGAAAGAGGCACCAGAGCCTGAATAAGTTTTGCACTTGAACGCGGAAAGGATACTTCCTTTGGGTCTCCTGCCGAGTATACAATCTTGCCGTTCTTATCGACTACGGCGATTGAACCGAATGTATAAAGGTCTTCAATTTTGCCCCTATAAGATTTTAAAAGTATTTCCATTTTGATCTCCTATTTATGTATAAGTTTTAGCCCAAATAATGAGCTCATTAATTTGAAATGTTTATCTAAACTATAAAGATGTAAATTGGTTTGTATAGCATTTTGTGCTATAATCAAATCTGGAATTCCGACTTTGTTTATTCCGTTTTGCAGATTTAATGTTTGCATTTGAATCAAACCGTTCCAGTCTATATTCATCTTTATCCTGTCCAAGTTCAATAACAGTTTTTTTAGCTTGTTTTCTTTTTTTTGTATTATAAATGGCAATAGTTCTGTTAAAATCAAATCATTTATCGCAAGAGTATTTGAATCTATAAGGTCATTTAAATTTTTAACCTGTTCGTTCCCTCTAAAATATTCAATCCAAACAGACGTATCTACTAAAACCATTAAGCTCTATTCCTTAAAGTATCAAGGTCTATTTCTAAGTTGCATTTACCAAAATAGCTTTTTAGGTCTTGAATTTGATATTTTTTTATTAAATTATCAATGGCAACTTCAATGAGCTCTGTTTTGGTTTTTATTTTTGTCAATGCAAAAGCTTGTTGAATCTTTGACTCATTTAATACAATAGTTGTTCTCATTTTATCCTCCATACATAATTCTATTATAGTTTATGCATATAGTCAATAGTGATTATATGTCTTTGTCAAGACTATTACCGGAAAGCCGAA
Organism: Treponema denticola ATCC 35405; assembly: GCF_000008185.1. Lineage (NCBI taxonomy): Bacteria > Pseudomonadati > Spirochaetota > Spirochaetia > Treponematales > Treponemataceae > Treponema > Treponema denticola. Next base: position 232,620 of record NC_002967.9, on the reverse strand, counting down.
AATAGCGTTATTTTTATACTTGAAATTTATACATAAATCTTATAGTATGTTTTCTATGAAATTTGAACCTATAAAAACGAGCAGGCTGGTTATTGTTGAATATGCTCCGGAATATTTAAATGAGGTGTTTGCATACCGTTCCCTTCCTGAAATTTATAAACCTTACACTGCAAAAATAGATACCCCTCAAGTTCTTGCAGAATATTTTGAAGAACAAATTACCGAATTTGATAATCCGGAGGGCGGTTATTCGGTTTTTCTTATTCTTTTAAATTCAAAAGTAATAGGAGAAATTACTGTATCGTTTTGGGATCATAATAACGAAATTAATGAAATAGGTTTTGCCGTTCATCCTGATTATCAAAAACAGGGGTTTGCTTCTGAAGCATTAAAAGCCTTTATCGATTTTCTTTTTAAAAAAATGAAACGGAACCGTATTCAAGCAGGATGCGATTATGACAATATAGCTTCCAGAAAATTACTCGAAAAAGCAGGGTTAAAAATGGAAGGACATTTCCGCAAGTCTAAATATGATAATGGAAAATGGGTAGATACTTGTTATTATGCGGTTTTAAGGGATGATTTATAAAATATTTTTTGCAAAAAAAATTCTATTTACAAAATAAGAATTTTATCCGATAATTAATATATGCAAAAAAGAAAGTTTTTATGGATTCTTGTTGTCGGATTTCTTTCTGTTTTTCTTGAGGCTGAGGACTTAAGCCTTTCAAAAGAAGATTTGCTTGTTATACAAAACCCTAAGGGCGGCTACCATTTATATATAAAAGCCAAACCCGATATAAAAAGTGTGCTTTTAACGGAGACGACAAAGGATCCCGATTTAAAATTGGATAACTATGCCTACCGTGATCCCAATTATAATGAAATAAACGGAGATGAAAAAAGGCTTTTAAACGGTGAATTTTTGCTGCCCGAAAAAAGACTTTACAGTCTTATAGATTCTACTCCCGAAAAAAATACGCCTCTGGGGGAGGCCTATCATATTTGGATTCCCTATATAATTTTATACGGATATGATTGGTCGCGAAGCGGCGAAATCGAAGTAAAAGACGGAACCTTTTTTAATATACGCACCTTTGCAAAACCTTACGGAGATTATACGGGAAATTTTCAGGACAATCCTTTTACCTTGCGGGTAACCCAAAAACCTGTTGAAAAAGACCCTCCCCCTGATCTTTCGTATAGTGATGAGGCCGTAAAAACTTTTACGGATTTAGCCGACACAACCGAAGGAGAAATGATTTATGCAAAGGGGCCTGAGGATATTCTTTCAACAATAAAAGAAATTTTAAAAAAGGGAGAAAAGGACCATCTTGATTTACTCTTTGCTTTAGATTCCACCGAGAGTATGAAGGATGATGTTGAAGAAGTGCGTAAAAATATCAGCTCAATGCTTGCCGAGACTTTGCCTCAATATAAAACTTATAGAATAGCCTTGGTTTTATACAAGGATTACCGTGAAGACTTTTTAGTGAGGGAAGCCTGCGTTTTTACCGATAATTTAAAAAAATTTGAAAAAGCCTTATACGGCTTTAAAGTTTTCGGAGGGCGGGATATTCCCGAAGCCGTATATGAGGGTATCTTCTTAGGGCTTCGTCAGTCATGGCGCGCCTTAGATGCCGATGTTGATAAAAAACTTATTCTTATAGGAGATGCTCCTCCCCATCCCAAGCCTCGAGGCAAGGTAACAAAAGAAGATGTAGATAAACTTGCTGCAGAAAAGGGAGTAAAGATTTACCCCATAATATTGCCGCATTCTTTGTCGTATTAAGAGCTTTTAAGGCCGGCAATTTAGCCTCCTCCTACTTTTATTTTTTCGTCTTATGTGATAAAATATCACCTCGCTAAAAAGTTTTCGATAAGAGGAGGTAAAAGATGAACCCCAAAGATGTTGCCGAATGGCGGGAAAACATTATAAAGTTGCCCGATCATCATTTTTTTGATTTAATACAGCTGTATTTGGGAAAAATTAAAACCCCCTTTAATAAGCAGCGCCTTGCGGAACAGCTCAGTGCTTTCTTGCGAAAACCGGCAATACAAGAAAAAATTGCAGAAAGTCTGGATTCTTATGATATATTGATTTTAAAAGCCGTAAGCGAAATCCCCAATCCAACACAGGCGATGCTGTCTATATTTTTTTCAAAAAAAATATCTTATTCCGAATTGTCCGAAAAACTTTTAAATGCGGAAGAGCGCCTTCTTTTGTACCGTGTTCAAAATAATGACGGGGATAAGATATACAGGATTAATCCTATTTTACAAAAAATTATAGACCCCTTTTTATCACCCAATCTTTTTTTTATGCCGGAAAAAACAGGGCAGGTAAAATCTAAAGAAATAAATATAAACGATACGGCCCTTGCCGGAATTTATTCCTTTTGTATTCATAACGAAGTCGTTTTAAAAAATGACGGTTCTTTTAAAAAAAAATACGAAGATTTAATTAAAGAAGTTTTTCCGTGGCTTTCGGAAAAGACAAAACATATTGACTCTATTTTTTTAGCATGTGAATCTTTAGGGCTTGTTTTTAGAACCGAAAACGGATTTGCAGTTCAAAAAGCAAAATGGGGCGCTTTTTCTCAATTAAATAAACTTGAGCGTTTGGTATATTTTACGGCTGCATCCTTATTTAAGATGAGGAAAGAAAATTTACAAAAACTTGTTATAATCCTTTTCGAATTTTTAAATAGTTTTTATCCCGATGCATATTATGAAGAAGAAGATGTAGAGCAATTTTTTCTTCTTTTGTATATGCAAAATTTTTCTTCGGCAGTACAAAATGAAATTGGAAACGAGAATATTTTACATACAAACTTTATCGACACCGCAGAACTGTTCGGAATTTTATGCAGAGAGAAAAATTTGATTTATTTAAATCCCGAATTATTTAAAAATGCGGAAGAGCCTCAAAAACCTCTTTTAATTGATCCCTCATTTGAAGTTACGGTTTTACCCGACAGTAACCTAAAACATCTTCTGTCTGCAGCAGAGTGTATGGAGCCCGTTTTAATTCAAACTACAGGAAAATTCGAAATCACAAAAAAAGCTTGCTCTAGGATTTTTCAATCGGAATTAACTTCCGAAAATATATATAAAATCTTATCTGATGCAACAGGGCATGAGATTCCGCAAAATATAAGAGTTTCTATAAACGAGTGGTATAAGAATTTTACTTCATTGGAATTATACAGCGGTTTTGTCGTTTCCGTAAACAAGGAAAAGGAAAAGTTTTTTGAACTTGATACGCCTTTAAAAAAACTTGTCCGTAAAAAAATAGCGGAGGGAGTTTATCTTTTAAATGTTCAAGATTTAAAAGATTTTGAACAAGCCGTTTATAAAAGCGGTTTGGAATTTATCTTTTATAAAAATAAACCTCCTCAATCCTCGTCCGTAAGAAATTTTCAAAAGTTGAATTTATTTTCTCAAAAAGAAAAAAAAGATTATACAAAAAAGCTTGATTGGGTAAAGAAGCAAAAAGAAAGAGAAAATAAATACTCAAAAACTTTATCTCAATTAAGTGCAATACTAAAAGATTTGCACTTAACAAAGGAAGATGCTAAGGCCGTAAGCAGCCGCATAAACCGTAAAGCTATAATTACGGAGGAGCAGCTTAAAGACGGAGTTTTTAAATTTACAAAAAAAGAAGCGACCGGCCTTGATTTTTTAGGAAAACAAAAAATAGCAGAACAGGCAATCTTAGGAAATCATTCTCTTGAGATAGAGCTGCACACTGAAAAAGGAAAGGAAAAGATATACGGGATTCCTGAAGATATTTTAAAACAAGAAAAAGATGCTGTTCTTATACTTGCATGCGGTAATCTTAATGACAAGCTGAAAATTTCTATAGCCCATATTTCAAAAATAAAGCTGATTCAAAATTCTATTTTTTCGGAATAAGGGAATGACGGAATAAAAGGGGGGTAAAGCTATGGGTAAATACAAAAATCAAAACATAATCGAAGAACGTATAGAAATTGAGGGAATACCTTGTCTGCGTTTTTATCCTTCAGAAATAAGCGGTTTTGTTCAGCCTTTCCCTACCGTATTTTATTATCACGGCTGGTCTTCAGAAAAGAATAAGCAAAAGCTGATGGGCTATGTTTTTTCGACTTTGGGTTATCAGGTAATCTTACCCGATGCAGTCCATCACGGTGAAAGAAATAAGTTTGAAGATTATGATAAGGCTTTAAACGAATTTTTTTTGCCTACAATTATGCAAAACCTTGCCGAGTTTTCCGTACTAAAAGATTATGCCGTTAAAAATTGTAATGCCGATAAAAACAGCCTTGCCGTTTCAGGACATTCTATGGGAGGCTTTACTACGGCAGGAATCTTTACCCATAATCCAAGCGTAAAAACTGCGGTCGTTTTTAACGGTGCCTGCGATTGGCAAAATGCAATCCTTCAAATCGAAAAAGAATATGATGAAGCTCATATCGAATTTGATGAGGCAACAAAAAAAGCCGACCCCGCACAAAACATCGGCAAGCTTATAAACCGTCCTCTTTTCCTCTTACATGGAATAAAGGACTCCCTTGTTTCTTATAAGATTCAAAAACAATTTTACGATTCAACCTTACCGCTTTATAAAAACAAGGAGCTTTTAAAGTTAATGAGCGTCGAAAGAATGAACCATTATATAAGCATTCAAATGCTGGATGAGGCCATTCTATGGCTGAACGAAAATCTATGAGGAGGCTGTTATGATAATACGAGAAGTTACTATAGATGATTATAAAGATATCCGGAATTTAAATAAAAATGCTCTGGGTTATGATTTTCCTCTGGAAAAAACAAAAACACAGTTGGAAAAAATTTTGACCGGCAAGGAAGCTAAAATTTTTGGAGCCTTTGTTGACAATAAATTAATCGGCTATGTACATATTGCCGATTATGAATGTTCTTTTAATGACAGTTTGAAAAATATTATGGGTATTGCCGTTGATCCCTCATATCGAAAGCAGGGAATCGGGCGTGATCTTCTTACTAAGGCTGAAACTTGGGCAAGGGATACGGGAGCCGCAGGTATAAGACTTGTTTCGAGTGTAGGCCGCACTGAAGCCCATAAATTCTACGAGGCAATGGGTTATACCAGCAAAAAAGAACAAAAAAATTTTAGAAAAATATTTTAGAGGGTTGAAAAATGAAATTAACATCGAAACAAAAGGGTATTATGTTTTTAATTTTGTCGGCTCTTTGCTTTGCATCGATGAATTTGTCGGCAAAGCTTGCCGGTAGTTTGCCTTCAATGCAAAAGGCTTTTTTTAGAAATCTAATAGCGGCTGCTGTATCCTTTACCGTGCTTATAAATTCAAAAGAAAAATTTCATTTGAATAAAAAAAATCTGCCCTTCTTTTTTATGAGGGCAATTTTCGGCACTATGGGGATTGTCGGAAACTTTTATGCGATAGAGCACATGCTTCTTGCGGATGCTTCTATTCTTGCAAAACTGGCTCCTTTTTTTGCCATTCTTTTTTCTTTTTTATTTTTAAAGGAAAAAATAAAACTATATCAAATCCTTGCGGTAATCACAGCTTTTTCGGCAAGCCTTCTTATAATAAAACCGGCTTTTGCAGACACAGGCCATGTGATTGCAGCTCTTGTAGGGGCGTGCGGAGGAATGATGGCCGGTGCCGCCTATACTTGCGTCCGCTGCCTTTCTCTTAAGGGTGAAAAGGGGCCTCTCATAGTCTTTTTCTTTTCATTTTTTTCGATTTTAATGCTGTTTCCGCTTTTTATCATCTTTTATCATCCGATGAGCCTTTATCAAATCATTATGCTATTGATTGCGGGCCTTTTTGGAACAGGAGGTCAGTTTTGTGTAACCGCAGCTTATGCTCATGCTCCGGCCGGTTCAATCTCGGTCTATGATTATACCCAAATAGTTTTTTCTGCAATTTTCGGTTTTGCTTTTTTAGGAGAACTTCCCGACCGATGGAGCCTTTTAGGTTTTGCCATAATTTTTGCAGTGGCTCTTTTTATGTTCTTACACCACGAAGATAAGACAGAAGTTCATGTAGATTTAAATTGATATAGAGGAGAATAATTTATGTATATATCTTTACAGGCAATGATTTTTTTATGTTTTTGTGTTTTTCTTGCAGGTTTTGTAGATTCGGCTGCCGGCGGCGGAGGCCTTATTTCTATTCCGGCCTATTTTTTTGTAGGGCTTCCGGCTCATATGGCTATAGGCTGCAATAAGTTTTCGGCAGCATGCGGGACAACTTTTTCGGCTTTTCGGTTTTTTAAACATGGAGCTCTTGAGTGGCGTATAGCCTTAGTCTCTGCCTTATTTTCTTTTATTTCTTCCTATCTGGGAATGAAAATTGCCTTGGGAATAGACCAAGTTTTTCTAAAAAAAGCTATGATTTTAATACTTCCGGCAATAGCTGTTATTCTTTTGCTAAAACGGAATTTCGGCAATGAAAATAAATCAAAGGAAATACCTCAAAAAAAGACTTTTGTTTTGGCGGCCTTGATCGGTGCTTGTGTAGGTTTTTATGACGGGCTTATAGGGCCGGGAACAGGTACGATTGCAATTATCGCTTATTCTGCATGGATGAAGTATGACCTAAAAACGGCATCGGGGAATGCTAAACTTTTAAACCTTGCTTCAAACTATGCTTCGTTGACAGCCGTTCTCATAAATAATAAGGTTATTTTTTCAATTGCAATTCCTGCTGCTGTTTGCGGTATTATCGGTAATTACTTAGGTGCCGGATTTGCTTTAAAGAAAGGAGCTGCATTTATCAGGCCTCTTATGATTGTTGTTATAATTTTATTGTTTGCAAAATTATTTTATGATGTATTCGGTAAGATGATATTAGGATTATTTTAAATTATCTAATTGCCATCAACTGATCGGCTTCTTCCTCGGTTATAACTTTTTCGCTTACAAGGTCGTAAAACTGCTCGCTGTTTGTTTTTCCGAAGAACAGAATATCATCGGTTCCTATGCTTATAGGAACTCCTGCATCCATCATTTTACGTAACGGATGGGATTTTAGGTCTTTGGCTGCCCCCAGCATGATATTGCTTTGCGGACAAACATTGCAGCGTATCTTTCTGTCGGCTAAAAATTGCAGTACCTTATCGTTTTGGGCTGCCCCTATGCCGTGCTGAACCTCGTCTAAATTAAACATTTCAACAAAATATTTGACTGAAGCTGCATCTGAAAATTCGCCGACATGGGCCTTCTTTTTTAAGCCGTATTTTTCGGCCAATTTAAAGATATATACGCATTGTTCAATACCCTCGGAAACTTCAGGCCCGTAAAGGTCTATATTTTTAAAAACCTTTGATGATATCATGGGTTCTATCCATTGTTTTAAAAAACTTTGATCTATGGTCTTTGATATTCCCAGTTCAGGAATGATTTTGATTTTATTTTTATATTTTTTTACTATACCGCTTATCCCTTCCAGAAAAGCATCCAAATTCTCATTAAACTGCTTTATAAAGCCAATATCGACGGATCCTTCGATACAAACAACATTGTCTTTTATTGCGGTCATTATGGACATTTCTATTAGATCTATTACGTGTTGTGCTGTAGTACATGCAGGGCGGGTATATTGTCCGATTATTTCATGCATTTCATCAAGACCGTTCATTTTGCGTGGAAAATTGGGAATTTCAAAGCCTGCCCATTTTTTATAGTCTGAATACTCCATACTTAAATTCAGATGATTATGAGTATCAGCCTTGGGCTGCTTTTTATAGTAATCAAAATCTCTCATTAATACTTCCTTGTAACCATATAGTATAAGTATATCACTCTTTTTTAAAAAAGTCATATCAAATATACAATAATCCTGCAATATTATCGGTAAATTTTACTAAAAAGTTTAATCCTTTAAGAATTCTATTATTTTTTTTGCTACAAGCTCTTTTTCAACATCATTTGTAACTATGTGACTGCTTTTTTCAAGGATTAGATAGTCGTTTTGATTTCTTAAAGTCTTATCTATGAGGTCTTTTACCTTAAAGGGCACCAATTTATCGGCTTTTGATAAGACTGTAAGGCTTTGCGATCTTATAAAAACCATATTTTTTAAGGCTAATCTTTGTAATTTATAAAGGTCAGCCGTTTTTGCTAAGTATTCTACACCGTTATAGTCCGATATGGCTCTGCCGTATTCGGGGTCATTTTCATAAGTTTTTTTGACGGTTGCTATCTTTTTGACAAAAAACTTTAAAAAAGGAGTAAGTTTTATTCGATTATCCGCTGCTATAAAAGCCGGAGCACATAAAAATATCTTTTCAGGGTTAAAACGGGCTGCAATCAGAGAGGTTAATACCCCTCCCATTGAAAGGCCTCCTACAAAAACTCGTTCATACATTGCACAGAGGTCAATATACTCATCACAAACCTTACGGAGCCAATCTTTCCAATTAGTAGTCAAAAAATCATTCTTATTTGTGCCGTGTCCGGGAAGCCGAGGAATATATATATTGTAGCCGGCTTCATTTAGCTGATGCCCCAGCCAAATCATATCTCTGGGAGAACCCGTGTAACCATGAATCAGCAAAATAGCCGGAGCGGTTTTCAGGCCTTTTAAAAAAAAGGGTTTTGTTGTATCTGAAAGTTTGATAGGATAATTGTCAAAAAACACGTAAAATCTCCTTTAAGTCTAAGTACATTCTAACATTATATACCTTTTTTTGCAAATAAACTAGGTATTATACCGTAAATTTTTAACCTTTTCAAATAAGGAGAATCGCTTATTTTATAACTTAAAGGTAATAGCCCTTGTGTATTTAAAGAATATGTAATATATTTAATATTATAAAGATATAAGGAGACTTTAAATGAAAAAAATTATTTCAGTATTATCAATCGCAGCGCTATTATTTGCAATTTCCAGCTGCGGTGGCAAATCGGAAAAGAACAACGCTGTTCTTAAAGTAATAAAGGAAGCCGAAGGTATGACTCTTGATCAGCTTTTCGAAAAGGCCTATCAAGAATCAAACGGAAAGGTTCTAAAAGGTTTGGGTAACTCAAGCCGAGGTAAGACTGCAGGAGAGACCTTTGTTGAGGCAATGAAGGCAAAATATCCCGACTATACCGGAAAAATAGATTGGTCTCAGCCTAAGAACAATACTATTTTTGACCAGCTTACAAACGATAATAAGAACGTTAACCCCGAATTTTCTATGACTCTTATTCAGGATGGAGCTCAGATTAAGGCTAAGATGATTGATACGGGCATCTTACATAATTTTGTTCCTAAAGAGTGGAAAGAATCTGCGGGTACCGACATGAAAGAAAACGGAAATCCCTTGGCCTTGCAAACTTTGAGCAAAGTTTTTATGTACAATAATGTCGAAGCTTCAAACAAGTTTTTAAATGTATGGGATTTTGTAAAAGAAGGTCAAAGCCCCCTGTTTATGGGTTTGGAATCCGAACCTATCGGAAAAAACTTTTTGCTCATGCTTACTCATGAAAAGTACTCAAAGGTTGTAAAAGCCGCTTATGATGCTTTGCCTGAAGCCGATAAAGCTTATTTTAAGCCCATAGTTGACGGCTTGGAAAAAACAGCTAAAGAACTTGGTTTAAACGAAAACGGAAAATATGCCCTCGCATGGATCAAACTATTTGTTTCTCAGTTTAACTTAAAAACCGATGACGGCCCCATCAGCGTAGATTTGGTAAAAAAATCTTCTAAGGATCAAACGGGTTTATTGGTTTACTCCAAATTGCGCTCAATTAAAGAAACAGACGAATCTTCCGTAAACAATATTACCGTTGCTGCTTATCAGGACGGATATATCGGCTTCGGAGGCTATGCATATAAGCACTATTTGCAGGTTTTAAACAATGCTCCTCTTCCTTGGACAGCATGTGCCTTTATTGCTTATATGGTAACAACAAAAGAAGGCTTCCATCCTTGGGGAAAAGACATGGGCGGATACAGCTCCAACCCTGCTATCAATCAAGATCACAGCATGGACGGCTATGTTGAAGAAGAAGTAAACGGAGAAGTTAAAAAAATAAATAAATTCCCCGCTAAAAACGATAGAGGCTATGACTGGTGGACAGGAGAAGGAAAAGGCGGCTTAATTGTCGAAGAGCCCGTATACTGTGCAAGTGTAACCTTTACCGTAGGTGAATGGATCAGCTCCTTACGAAACTAAAAGATTATTAAAAAATTAATATGAGGGAACCTCTAAAAACTTCAGTTTTTAGAGGTTTACCTTAGATTTAAATGTATGCGTCCGCCTGTGTGCAGTAAATGGCTTTGTACCGCTCGGAAGTCTTTAGCAGGTTTTCATGAGAATCGAACTCCTGTAATGTTCCGTTTTCCAATAATAATACTTTTGTTACATCCTTTGTGCAAGCTAAGCGGTGTGTTGTGATTATCGTGATTGCCTGACTTGGGTTTTCGGGAAGAATATATTTATATATGTTTGCTTCTTCAATCGGGTCGATTGCCGATACCGGTTCATCTGCTAAAAAAAGACTTGTATTTTCTTTTTCCAGACCGCGGGCAATAGCTATTTTTTGCCATTCACCGCCCGATAGCTCTCTGCCGCCCAAATCCTGCCCGATATTGGTATCACACTTATCGTCCATCGTTTCTAAAATTTTAGATAAAAGCATTTTGCTCTTTTTTGAAAAGACCGTTTTGTCTTGGCCGGAGCCGCTTCCAAAAATATTTTCGCCAAGGGTCAATGCGAATTTTGAAAAATCTTGAAAGACTCCCGAAATAGCATTTCTGTAAGAATCAATATCCAATTCTTTTATGTCGATGCCGTTTATTAAAATTGTACCGGAAGACGGGTCGTAAAACCGTAAAAGTAATTTTATCAATGTGGTTTTACCGGCACCGTTTTGTCCGACAAGAGCAACGGATTCTCCTGCATTTATTTTAAAAGATAAATTTTTGAGCACATAATTATTTTCAGAATAAGCAAAGCTGACATCTTGGAATTCGATAGAAGAAATAGGCCCGTTTAAAATCTTGCCGTTTTTTGATAAATCGATATTATCTGAAAGTTGCAAATAATTTTGCAGTTCTTCATAGAATAAAAAGGTTTGCTTATTGACTCCTATTTGTACCGAAATTGAAGAAGCCATTTTAAATATTCTATACACTGCAAAGATTAAAATAACCGAAGTTGCAAAACTGATTTGATTATTTGAAAATCTAAAAAATGAAACTGCAATAACTAAAGCCGTTACAAGAATGTTTGTCGAAAATGCTATAAAATCTACGATTAATTTTTTAGAGTTAAAAGTTTTCCATGTAGAATCGATTTGCTCATTCAGCTTTTCAAGATTCTTTTTTAATAATGGGATAAAAGAAAAAATGCGATTATCTTGAGCATGTTGTGCGGAAAGGGCCATAAACTTATATTGATATCCTCGTATCCTTAACTGCTGCATAGCAAGTTGTTTTTGCATAAATATCTTTGCTTTTGCTTTTTCGGTAAAATAAATAGGCAATAATGCCGGAATTAAAATTAAAAGAAAGATTAATTCTATTTTTGCAAAAAAGAAAACATAAAAAATAAGGTTTAATACAAGGCTTAAAAATGTAAATAACTCTCGTACTGAAGATGCCATAACTGACTTTGCATTTGCAAGGGTGTATGACATATCGATATAATCAGGATGTTCAAAAATTCCGATTCCCTTAAACCCGAAAGATCTTTTTATAATAAGATTATTGATATAAAGGCCTGTTTTGTATTCCAGCTTTTCAATTATAGTGCTTGAAACAAAATTCAAAATAGAGATAAAAAAATATAAAAGAGCCGGAAGGATTGTCAGACTTATCATTTCAGGAGTAAATAGCTTTGATATATTCGAATTGAGTATTAAATCTAAAGATTTTAAAACAAAATAATTAAGATATCCGGAAGTAATTGCTATTAACAAGAGCCAAATCAATTTTACGCTGTCGGCTTTAAACATTATTTTAATGGGAAGAAAAATTACAGAGTTTTTAGTTTTCATTTGCTTCTCCTTTTTCAATATGGGTGTACATAGACTTTTGTGAATTGTAAAGGCTTGCATAATATTCGGACTTTTGCATAATTTCGGAATGGGGGCCGCTTATTTCTATTTTTCCGTTCCTTAATACGAAAATTTCATCGCAATTTTTTATGCTTCCCATTCGGTGTGTAATAATCAACCTGATACCCTTTGTCTTTTTTATAATTGTTTGGAAAATATTATATTCTTCGATTGGGTCTATATTTGCAGTAGGCTCATCGGCAATAAAAAGGCTGTAAGGTTTACTTAAGGCGCGCATGACGGCAATGCGCTGCCATTCTCCGCCTGAAATATCATAACCGCCGAAACCCATATTTAATTGGGTGTTTTCTTGATTTGGCAATTTTTTAAAAAAAGGAGAAGATAATATTGAGTCAATATTGTTATATTTTGAAATATCTTGATTTGCAAATATATTATCCTTTGCAGAAAGTCCGTATCGCATAAAATTTTGAAAGATAACCGAAATTGCGTTTCTATAAGATTCTATTTCAAATTCTTTTATGGGAATGCCGTTAATCAGTATTTCGCCGCTGATGGGCTCTATAAACCGTAAAAGCAGTTTTACAATTGTAGATTTTCCTGCGCCGTTTTCGCCGACAAGGGCAAATACCTTTTTTGAATCTATTTTAAAGGAGAGGTTTTCTAAAACCATTCTTCTGTCATATCCGAAAGAAACCGACTTAAATTCAATTGAAGAAACCGGTTCATTAAATATCAACTTACCGTTTTGGATAGTTTGTAAGCTCAAAAAATATTTGTAATTATAAAAGTAATCCAATTCTTTTTGTAAATAAGCCCAAAAAGAACCGATACCTGAAATGTTTGAAGAAAGCTGAAAGAGAACTACAACGATCATCATAATTGCACCGGTAGACATCTCTGCGGATATGATTGATTTAAAGAATAAAAAGAAAATACCTGCGGTGCATATAAGTTTTATGAGTAGATTAAGCAAATTCCATCTTGAAGTTTTAGAAATGGAATTCATTCTTAAATTTTTTAATTCTGAAAAACAGGTATCAATTTTTTTCAGGAAAAGGCCGGTAAATGCAAAGAGTCTAAAATCTTTTGCAGCCGCGGCATCAAGCGATTTTCTAAAATAATACTCAAGTGCTGAAGATGGGATATTTCCTTTTTCAATCTCTTCTTGCTTGATTTTTGCAACTTTTTTTCGTATAAAAAATGAAGGAATATTTGCGGCAATTAATACGACTAGTAAAACCGGAGTGATAAAATTAAAAAGTAGGGAAATACAGATTGTATTAACAATTAAGGCAATAAGAGGCGAAAAAGAAATTAAATAATTTTCAATTACAAAATCTCCCATATTTAATTTTTCGATGGTTACAAAATACTGTCTATCCTTTAAATGCTGTAAGCCGTATAACTTTTCCGCCTTGCTAAGAATAGAAGCGTTTATTTTTTTATTTATTTTGAGAGCCGCTTTTTCGCAATATACGGACTGATATTTTGAAACTGAAACCGTAAGCAAAAAGCAAAGGCCTGCTATTGTCAGATTAAGCATATTTGTCTGAACAAAAGTATTTAAACTCGATGAAGCCGTTAGACTTGCTGTCAGAGCCTTTATATAGACCAATAAAACGGCACTGCATATTGCAGAAATTATTGCAAAAGTAAAAATTAAGACCAAGCTTAACGGATTTAGTTTAAAAACCAGTTTAAGCGAGTACAATAGTTTCTTGAACATCTTCTTCTCCTCAAAAAAGTTCAAGCGGTTTTTTATAAACCGCATATCTCCTCGTCGATCAGTATAACAAAAAAAAGTAATATAAACCAGCCGTTAGAATGGGAATAAAATCATCATTAGTAAATATATCTTAATTTTAGAATATAATTTTAGAAAAATATTGCGTAAAAGCTCGAGTTATAGTATAATCGTAAGGAAGTTAATTTATGGAGGAGACTTTGACTAAGACAATTCCGGTTTTTTTAAATCAAAGTAAGGATTTTTTTAGAAAACCTCAAAACCTGATATTGCTTATATTCGGTGTTGTGCTCTCTGTTACGACTATAGCTCCGGTAGTAACTATTCTTTTGGACACGGTTGCGGTTCATCCCGGAACCATAGATGCTATGCATGGGCCGAACGGTTTTACCGTCTTTAATTGGAAGGATATTTTTACCGGCTCCCTTTCGTCGAGAAATTTTTGGGGTCCGCTTACAAACACGCTGTTGCTTGCGATATTCAGCTGTATAGGAGCTATCTTAATAGGCGGAGTTTTTGCATATTTGATTACACGCACAAATATAAAATGCAAAAAATATCTGAATGTTGTTTTTATTTTTCCGTATATAATGCCTCAGTGGACATTGGCTCTTACTTGGATAAACTTATTTAAGAGTACTGCCGTCACGGGAGGCTCTAACGGAATACTTGCAGACCTTTTCGGAGTTACAATGCCTGCATGGTGGGCTGAGGGTCTATTCCCCGCAATTGTTGTTCTATCCCTGCACTATGCAGCCTTTGCCTATATTTTAATCGGCGGCATATTTAAAAATATGGATTCCAATTTGGAAGAAGCTGCCTTGATTTTAAATACCTCAAAATCAAAAATTTTCCGCAAAGTAACCCTTCCATTATTAAGACCTGCCATCCTATCGACCATCTTGCTCGTTTTCGGCAGCGCTATGGGTAGCTATCCCGTTCCGCACTATTTAAAACTGACAACCCTTTCCACCAAATATATAGACTTAAAGGTTGTAAGGACGGGGCAGGCAAGTATTATCGGCGTAGTGATGATGCTCTTCGGAATTTTAATACTGATTACAAACAGGCTCAGCATGAAATCCCGAAAAAACTATACCACAATTACGGGAAAGAGCGGACAGGTCAGCAAGGTAAATGTGGGAAAAATCGGGCAATATTTAATTCCTGCTATTTTAATTATCTTTACCTTATTTACCGGAATATACCCCGTTATTTCCTTTGCCTTTGAAACCTTTTTGCCCAACCCCGGAGACTACAGCTTTTTTAGGACAGGTAATTTTGCAAACCTAACCTTAAAATGGTGGACGCATCACTCGACCGAAGATGTCGGTATGTACGGACAATTCGGTATTTTATATAACCGTGCCTTTTGGATGAGTTTTAAAGGAACTATGATTGTTGCCTTTTTCTGCGCCTTCCTTGCAGGAACGATAGGGCTTTTGATAGGCTATTCGGTAAGCAAGCACAGAAGAAACAAGTTTGCAAATTACGTAAACGACATAGCTTTTTTGCCCTACCTTTTACCTTCGCTTGCAGTAGGTATAGCCTTCTTTATATTCGGATCTATGCTGGGAATATATGATACCTTTTTGCTTTTAATAATAGTCGGAACAATTAAGTATATTCCTTTTTCGTCGAGGAGCTCTCTTAACTCTATGCTTCAAATCAGCAATGAAATAGAAGAGTCTGCTTTGATACAGGACACGCCCTGGCATAAACGTATGACAAGGATAATAATTCCCATTCAAAAGACGGCAATTTTAAGCGGCTATCTTTTGCCCTTTATAACCTGTGTTAGGGAATTGACCCTATTTATGCTCTTGTGCAGTCAGTCCAAAATAAGCACAACCATGCTTGACTATTACGACGAAATGGGCTTATACGCCTTTTCGAGTGCAATCAACTTAATTTTAATTATATTTATTTTGGCCGTAAATTTCGGATTAAACAAGCTTACAAAGGCCGGAATCGATACGGGTGTAGGAGGTCAATAATGCCTGAGATAATTTTACAAAACCTTACAAAAAGATGGGGAAAATTTTACGGAACGGATAATTTAAATTTAACCATAGAAAATAATTCGTTTATTACCCTGCTGGGGCCTTCAGGCTGCGGCAAAACAACAACTCTTAGAATGATTGCCGGTCTTGAAACTCCGACAAGAGGAAAGATAATCATCGACGGGGAAACGGTTTTTGACAGCGAGCAAGGTATAAACATTCCTGCAAACAAAAGAAAGGTCGGTTTTTTGTTTCAAAACTATGCCCTTTGGCCGAATATGACCGTTTATGAGAACATAAGTTTCGGCTTAAAAAACATCAAAGAAATCATGCCTCTCTGCGATTTTGAAATTAAAAGAATAGATGACTTAAAAAAGATTTTAAATGAATGTGGAAAAGCTGTGGAAATTATTATCGACTCGCAGACTAAAGACAAGAAAAAAGGTAATAGACTTGACGAAAAAACAGCCTTGATAAAGTTAATAGACAACTTTATTATTTCGGAATATACGGCAAAAACGGTTTTGTCTTATGGGCTTGAAAAAGCTGAAAATCGTGAAGAAAAAGTAAGATCAATAATTTCCGGTTTGGATGAAAAGAGGGCATCTCTTTTAGAGAAGCACAAGAAAACCGGATTCTCGGTAAATAATAACTACGAACTTGTAGATGAAAAAGGCGAAGTTATAAAAAAAATACGCAAGCTTGAAAACGAAGAAATAGACTTAATAGTTCGCCGTGTTTCCCGCATCGTAAAAATCGGAATGTTTATGGATCGGTATCCCAATGAACTTTCAGGTGGACAGCAGCAAAGGGTTGCCATTGCCCGAACCCTGGCTCCCGGGCCCAAGGTGCTTTTTATGGATGAGCCTCTTTCAAACCTTGATGCAAAACTCCGGCTTGAAATGCGGAGTGAATTGCAGCGTCTTCATTTGGATACAAAATCGACATTCATCTATGTTACCCATGATCAGCTGGAGGCTATGACTCTGGCAACAAAGATATGCTTGATGGATAACGGTCTTTTGCAGCAATATGATGCTCCCTTGGATATCTATGAAAAACCGGTAAACTTATTTACCGCAGACTTTATAGGAAATCCTTCGATAAATTTTATAGAAGCTGCGGGCGAAACCTCTGCAGACGGAGATTTTAATTTAAGTTGTTTAGAAGGCTTGCAATTTAAGTTTAAGCCGGCTCAAAAAATCGATTATAAAGAATGGCTTTTGAAAACGGAGGCCGAAATTAAAAAACAAAGAGAAGAAGAAGCCGAACGCACAAAAAATGCAGAAAAGGAAAATAAGATTTTGCCTTTTAAGTATCACATTGCAAAGGCCGATGAAGCGGAGTTTGATTTAAATTCTCCCATACCGACTGAAAAAGATTTTATCATCGGAGTCCGCCCCGAGTTTATTAAAATACACGAAAACGGAAAATTGACAGGTTCTATATACAGCTCGATGCCCACAGGTATGGAAACTACCGTTAAGATTAAGGTGGGGAACCTTCTTTTAACGGGTGTCGTGTTTTTAAATATAACCTACAAAATAGGCGAAAAAATAAAATTCGACATTGAAGGCGATAGAATTATGCTCTTTTCAAGCCTTAATCAAAGATTGATTTCTTTGGGATGCTTGGAAAAATAAGATATACATCATGTCGTGGATTGAGACTTGTCAATCTAAAAAAAGGAGTACCATAAATGAAAAAACGTTTTTCAATCCGCTACAAACTGATTATAGTCTTCGGAGTATTGATAGCCATCGCTTCTTCGATGGAAGGTTTTCTTGCAACTCGTACTGCTCGCAAAGCGTTAGCAGAAAAAGTCGATACGCATTTACTCGACAAGGCGGCCGATATTGCAGAAATTATTGATGGGCGCGTCACGGCTCTTTTTCAGTTTCTCGAGGGCATTGCCCGTATGCCTGAGTTGTCGGATTCTTCTTATTCTTATAGCCAAATAGTATCCTTTTTACAAAAAGAGTCTCGTTTTAACGACCGTATAAAAGAATTAGATATAACGGATACAAATGGAACCTTTTATTATGCGGGAGGTTCAGTTCAGGTAAGCGACCGAGAATGGTTTAAAGCGGCTCTTGCAGGAAAAAAATTTGTTACTGAACCGTATATAGAAAGGGCAACCGGAACACTCGTAACAACCTTTGCCGTCCCTATTCTCGATTCTACCGATACCATAGTCGGAGTTTTGTCCGCCGACGTTAAAGGCTTACTGTTATCGGAATATATATCTGACATAGTTGTCGGGAAAACCGGTATTTGCTACATTTTAGGGCTTACGGGAACTACCATTGCCGATAGAGATGAAGAATTGGTAACCGGCCATATGAATTTCAGTGAAGAGGCAAAAAAGAATGCAGCTTATGCTTCCCTTGCAGAATTTGAAAGAATGGCGGTAAAAGCCGACGAGTCTTCCATCGGTTTTTATGAATACAAGGGCGTAAGTAAAATCGCTTCACATGCTAAGATGAAAACTACCGGCTGGACTATTGTTATAAATGCCCCCGTAAATGAATTTATGGGATCGGTAAATACCCTGGGTACTTCAATGATCGGTACAGGTGTGATAACCTTTTTGATTGCACAATTAATTGTCTTTTTTATAGCCGGCACCATAGTAAAACCTATAAAAACTGCCGTTTCAGCCTTGAAAAACATTGCACAAGGAGAGGGAGATTTAACTGTGCGTCTTCCAATACGCGGTAACGATGAAATTACCGATTTGTCGGGATATTTTAATCAAACTATTTCAAAAATAAGTTCATCGGTTAAACAAGTAGGTCTAAACACCGGAGATATGGAAGATATCGGCAACGAGCTTGCGTCGAATATGACCGAAACCGCCAGTGCCATACATCAAATAAGTGCCAACATTGACGGCGTAAAGCAGCAAGCTTTTACCCAAGCGGCAAGCGTTAGCGAAACCGCAGCTACCATCGAAGAAATTATCCGCACAATAAAACAGCTGAACGGAAGTATTGAAAATCAGGCAGCGAATGTCGCAGAATCTTCTTCAGCTATCGAGCAGATGGTAGGAAACATAGCTTCTATTACACAGACGCTCGGCAAAACCGATGATGTTATAAAAACGCTTGCGTCCGCTACCGCTGACGGTAAAGACACTATTACCGGAGCAAACAGCGTTACGCAGAAAATAACGGAAGAATCGGGTGGTTTATTGGAGGCCTCTAGTGTCATTCAGCACATAGCCTCACAGACTAATCTTTTGGCGATGAACGCTGCCATCGAAGCTGCTCATGCAGGAGAAGCAGGCAAAGGTTTTGCCGTTGTAGCCGATGAAATCAGAAAGCTCGCAGAAGAATCCAGTAGCCAAGGAAAGGCAATCACTTCTACCCTCAAACTTCTGTCGGGAGAAATTGAAGCTCTTTCATCCTCTTCAAAAACGGCAGAAGAAAAGTTCAACGCTATTTTTACCCTTTCGGAACAAGTCAAAACGATGAGCCAAAACCTAATGGACGCTATGCGTGAACAGGAAAACGGCAGCAAGGAAGTCTTGTCGGCTATTCGCGATATAAACATGGTAACCAGTCAGGTAAATGACGGTTCCGCAGAAATGCTGCGAGGCGGTGAGAATGTAGCTAAAGAAATGCAAAAACTTGACGCTCTGACCCGCATAATTACCGACAGTATGAACGAGATGGCTGCCGGTGCGTTGCAGATTAGCAATGCCATACAGGAAGTAAACGATATAAGCCAAAAAAATAAGGCCAGTATACAAAATCTTGTGGAAGAAGTTGGGAAATTTAAAGTGTAAGCCGGTGTTGTTTTTATTGAATTTTTGGATGATGTTTTTCTATCTTCTCAAGGAAGCGCTTGAAAGTTCAGAAAAACTAAAAAAAATTCTTTTAAAGCTTGCAGTATGCGGGAAGGCATGGTATACTTTATAACAATGATAGAGAAGACTTCAATAGCAATTACAAGTCTTCTCGCAAAAAAAGTGCAAAAAGTTTTTCAAAAATACTTGGCATAAAACGTGCATGCCGGATAAAATTCGAAGCCTAGCAGCCGAGGGATGCCTCTGACCAAATATTTTTAAATAGCTACAGCTCTTTGATAAGGTATACATCGTGTCTTGGATTGAGACCTGTCAATCTAAAAGAGGAGGACCATAGATGAAAAAACGTTTTTCAATCCGCTACAAACTGATCATAGTTTTTGGTCTATTGATAGCCATAGCTGCTTCGGTGGAAGGTTTTCTTGCGACCCGTATCGCCCGTAAAGCCGTTACCGAAAAGGTGGAAGATCACTTAATCGACAAGGCGACTGATGTTGCCGAAATTATTGACGGGCGCATTACCGCAGTTCAGCAATTCCTTGAAGGTATAGCGCGTATGCCTGTCTTCAGCGATGCCTCCGTTTCAAATCAGAAAAAAGTTGAACTGCTGAAGGAACAGGTTGCGTTTAATACAGCCATTCATGAATTGGATTTCAGTGAGCTTGACGGTACACTCCACAGTATTAACGGACGTGCTAATGTCGGTGACAGAGAATGGTTCAAAGCGGCACGAAACGGAAAAGCATTTCTTTCCGAACCGCTTTTTTCAAAGACGACACAAAAACTCATCCAAGTTATTGCTGTTCCGATTTACGATGATAATCATCAAATTATAGGTGTTCTAAGTGCGGATTTTGACGGGTCTTGGCTTTCCGAACAGATTAAAGATATAGTTGTCGGCAAAACAGGTAATTGCTATATAATGGGAGATACAACAAACATTGTTGCAGATAAAGATATCGAGCTGGTTAGAAATCAAGTGAGCATTATCGAGCTGGCAAAAACGGACAAAGAGCTTGCTTCGTGTGCCGATTTTTTGGAGTATGTTTGGGATACAGACGAAAGCGAGGTCGGCTATTACACATACAAAGGAGAATCTTACATAGCTTCTTTTGCCACAATGAAAACCACTGGTTGGTCTGTTATTATCCGCGCACCGGTAAATGAGTTTATGGGAGCAGTTAATACTTTGCGTAGGTCGGTGTTCGGTATCGGAACAGTGGTTATATCTATTGCACTGGTTATCGTTTTCTTTGTAGCCCTTGCATTGATTAAACCCATAACGGCTATCGTTTCCGCACTTAAAGACATCGCAGAGGGTGAAGGCGATTTAACGGTACGCCTTCCCGTACACGGCAATGACGAGATAACCGACCTCTCAGAATACTTTAATCAGACTATTTCGAAAATAGGCTCATCGATTAAGCAAGTAGGCCTTAACAGCGTCGATATGGAAAACATCGGCAACGAGCTTGCAAGCAATATGACCGAAACCGCCAGCGCCGTACACGAGATAAGCGCCAACATAAACGGAGTAAAGCAACAGGCTCTTACCCAAGCAGCAAGCGTTACCGAAACGGCTGCAACCATTGAAGAAATTGTTCGTACGATTAAACAGCTAAATGGAAGTATCGAAAATCAGGCTGCCAGCGTCGCCGAATCCTCCGCTTCAATCGAACAGATGGTTGCGAATATTGCATCCATCACGCAGACACTTGGTAAAACCGATGACGTTATAAAAACGCTGGCTTCCGCTACCGCCGACGGCAAGGAAACACTTTCAGGCGCTAACAGCGTTACGCAGAAAATAACGGAAGAGTCGGGCAGTCTATTGGAAGCCTCAAGCGTTATCCAGCACATTGCAAGCCAAACCAACCTATTGGCAATGAACGCAGCTATTGAGGCCGCTCATGCAGGAGAAGCAGGCAAAGGTTTTGCCGTTGTAGCCGATGAAATCCGAAAGCTTGCAGAAGAGTCTTCCGCACAGGGCAAAACAATAACTGCAACGCTTAAAGCGCTTTCGGGTGAAATAGAAGCTCTTTCCACCTCGTCAAAAACCGTAGAGGAAAAATTTAACGCTATTTTCAATTTGGCCGAGCAAGTTAAATCGATGAGTGACACTCTTACCGAAGCTATGCATGAGCAAGAGAAAGGAAGTAAGGAAGTTTTGTCTGCCATTAAGGGTATCAACACGGTAACGGTTGAAGTGCAGGCAGGCTCTGAAGAAATGCTGAAAGGAGGGGAGAGTGTTGCCGAGGAGATGCAAAAACTGGATGGACTGACCCGCGTTATAACTGACAGCATGAACGAGATGGCCTCCGGTGCGGTACAGATTAGCAATGCCGTACAGGAAGTAAATGAGATAAGCCAAAAAAATAAGGCCAGCATCCAAAATCTTACGGAAGAAGTTTCTAAATTCAAAGTGTAATTATTTATAATAGACAAAGCTTTATTTTTTTGGTAAAATACGCCGGATATAAACCAATAAAAGGAGTTGGATATGAACTATTTGGTTTTAATAGGCGTTGCAATTATTATTGCCGGTTTTATTTTAAAACTCGATGTAGTTGCAGTTGTTTTGATTTCAGGTCTTGTAACAGGTTTGATTGCAAAGATGGGATTCGTTGAAGTCCTTAATGCAATAGGTACAGGTTTTGTCAACAACCGCTACATGAGCTTGTTTTTTATTTCTTTTCCTGTAATCGCTATTATGGAGCGTTACGGATTAAAGGAAAGAGCTGCAGACTTTATTAAAAAGATAAAGGGAGCAAGTGCCGGTATGGTTATTTGGCTCTACATTCTTATACGAACAATTGCTTGTGCATTTTCTATTAGATTGGGCGGTCATGTTCAGTTTATAAGACCCTTAATCCTCCCCATGGCTGAAGGAGCTGCTCAAAAACATGTAAAGCTTACCGAAGATGATATCGAAAAAATTAAGGGGCTCGCAGGAGCTTCCGAAAACTACGGAAACTTTTTCGGTCAAAATATTTTTCCTGTTGCATCTGGTGTTCTTTTAATTACAGGAACTCTTAAGGAACAAGGTCTTGATATTACAAATACTGATGTAGCTAAGTACTCAATTTTAGCCGGTGTTGCAATGGTTCTTATAGCCTTGGTGCAGTGCTGGCTATTTGAAAAGTCACTTAGAAAAGGAGAAAAGGCAGATGTTTAGTTTTATTCATAATAATACAATGGTTATAGATGAAATTGTTTACGGCCTTTGCGGTCTAGTTTCTATTATCACAGCCGTAATCTCCTTAAAAGATAAAAAGAATCCAATCGGAACATTTTTGTTCTGGGGCATCTTAGGTCTCTTGTTTATGTTCGGTAAAGTTATCGTTCTTAACGTACCTTACGGAGGTGCCATTATCGGAGGCTTACTCATTGTTTTGGGCGGTTTTACTCTTACAAAACAAGTAAAAGTTGCAGATATTAAGTCGGCAACAAAAGAAGAGATTACCGAAAATTCAAAAAAGGTAGGCAACAAGATTTTTATTCCAGCCGTTTTGATAGGTGTTGTTGCGATGTTATTGGCTCAAATGAAGAGCTTTAAAATTTCGCTTGGAACAAATGCTGCCGGAAAAGAAATAATCTTTGGTTTTTCTACTGCACAAGTTGTAGGCCTTGCTTCCATAGTTGCCCTCATTTTTGCAATATTTTTAACCAAGCCTAAGATGAAGAATACTATCAATGATACTTCAAAGATGCTCATGCAGGTCGGCTCTTCAAGTCTGCTTCCTCAGCTCCTCGGCGTTTTGGGAGCAATCTTTGCAACAGCCGGAATAGGTAAGATAATCGGCCATTTTGCAAGCGGTATTGTTCCTCAGGGTGTTCCCGTATTGGGCGTTATCGCTTATTGTCTTGGAATGGTAATCTTTACGATGATTATGGGAAATGCTTTTGCCGCTTTTACCGTTATCACAATCGGTGTAGGTGTTCCCTTTGTAATTGCTCAAGGCGGAAATCCTGCTGTTGTAGGAGCCTTAGGTATGACTTGCGGATACTGCGGTACGCTTTTAACACCTATGGCTGCAAACTTTAACATTGTTCCTGCCGCAATTTTGGAAACTAAAAATAAATATACATTGATTAAGGCCCAAGCCCTTATGTCCTTTGCTTTGATTATTGTTCATATTATTTTGATGTTGATATTTGCGTTTTAAAATTAGTGAGGAGATAAATGAAAATTTTAGTTACCGGTTTTGATCCTTTCGGCGGCGAAAAGATTAATCCGGCTCTTGAAACAATTAAACTTCTTCCCAATGAAATTTTGGGAGCAAAAATTATCAAGCTGGAAATTCCGACAGTTATCGGAAAATCCGTAGCAAAGATAAAAGATATGATCGAAAAAGAAAACCCTGATGTAGTTTTAAGTATCGGTCAAGCCGGAAACCGGGCCGATATTTCGGTTGAAAGAATCGGTATAAATATTGATGACTGCCGAATTCCCGATAACGAGGGTAATCAGCCCATTGATGAACCCGTTGTAAAAGACGGGCCTGCTGCCTACTTTGTTACTTTGCCCATTAAGGCCATTGTCGAAAAGGTAAAAGCCGGTAAAATACCTGCTTCAATATCGAATACGGCAGGAACTTTTATCTGCAACCATGTCTGTTACGGCGTAGCCCATATTGCTGCGGCAAGAACGGCTCAGGGCAAACCGATGAAAAGCGGTTTTATTCATATTCCGTTTTTACCCGAACAGGTTATCGGAAAGCCCGCCTTAACGCCTTCAATGAGTTTGGAGATGATTGTAAAAGGAATTGAGCTTGCAATCGAAGCTATTGTCCAAAATAATTCCGACATAAAGGTTTCGGGCGGTAAAATTTGCTAAAATACATTTTTTAAGAATTTATCTTAAATTTTAAAAACGCCTATTAGGATTAAATATCTTAATAGGCGTTTTTTGTGGGAAGTATAATCGGTTTTTTTATCATCAATATCAGTTTTTAAAAACCGGTTTATTTTTTATCAGCTGCTGTTTTAAATCCCTCATCTTTTCGCTTAAAGAAACCTTGTATATGTGAGGGTTTAAAAGGCGCTTTGAAGTGTAGTCCAAACTGTCGAGCTGTTTTTCAGCATAGGCTTTGATTTCTTTAAGACTTGGAGCCTTGCCGACAGCCTTGCCGTTTTCAATACGTTTTTCTAAAAGAGCTTCAATCTTTGTCGGTGTAAAGGTAAAATTCTGATAATCGTTTGCAGGGTGATAAAAAGTCTGCTCCACACCCTCTTCAATTTTTTCGTCTTCAAGGGTCAACACATCGGCCTTAAATGTTCCGTCGGGATTGTATAGGCGCCAAACCTGCTTACATGCAGGGTTAGTCATCTTTGCTGGATTATCAGAAAATTTCATAACCGGAGTCCATTCCGCTTCTCCTAAACTCTTGCGGGCGGCCATTTTGTATACGCCTGTAAGAGATGCTTCATTTCCGCCCGTAACCATGTGAGTACCTACTCCCCAAGAATCTATAGGTGCATTGTTTTGAACTAGGGATTCTACAATTTCTTCCGTCAGTTCGTTTGAAACGGAAATCTTTGCTTTAGTACAACCTGCTTCATCAAGCCGCTTCCGCACATCCTTACTCAAATAATAAATATCTCCCGAATCGAGGCGTACTCCGAAGTTTTTCCCCTTTTCTTGCAGCCGCTTTCCTACCTTGATAGCATTTACAATACCCGAACGGAGCGTATCATAAGTATCTATTAAGAATATTGAATTGTCGGGATACATGTCAGCATAGGCCTGAAAGGCATCTTCTTCGCTTTTAAAAGACATTATCCATGAGTGAGCCATTGTTCCGAGGGCGGGTATGCCGAGTTCCTTGGCAGCAAGGGAATTGCTTGTGCCGAAAGCTCCGCCTATGTAGGCAGCTCTTGTTGCACTCATAGCACCGTCATTGCCTTGAGCTCTGCGGAGACCGAATTCCATTATAGATCCCTTTTTTGAGGCCAGCCAAATTCGGGCTGTTTTGGTTGCTATAAGGGTTTGGAAATTTATCATGTTTAAAATTAGGCCTTCCAAGAGCAAGGCTTCAACCGTATCAGCTTCGATACGGATTAAGGGTTCATTCGGGAAAACGAGACTGCCTTCTTTCATTGCCCAAATATTGCCCGAGAATTTAAAACCGGCAATATATTCCAAAAAATCTTTTTCAAATATTCCTAAAGACTTAAGCCAGTCGATATCGCTTTTTTCAAAGTGAAAATTTTGAATGGTTTTTAAGAGGGGTTCAAGGCCTGCAAAGACGGAATAGCCCCCCTTAAAAGGATTTGATCTAAAAAACATTTCAAAAACGGTTTTTGTATTGTTTCCTTTTTTCCAAAAACCTTGAGCCATTGTCAATTCATAAAAGTCTGAAAATAAAGCATTATCAATCATAAATTTTACCTCACATAATTATTTTAAGAATGCGTAATTACTTCCCTCGGTTTTGAGCCGTTTGCAGGGCCGACTACTCCGCGTTCTTCCATTTCTTCTACTATTCGTGCAGCACGATTATAGCCTATTTTAAGCCGCCTTTGAATGTAAGAGGCTGAGGCTTTTCCTTCTGCCAAAACAATCTCTAAAGCTTCATCATAGAGCGGATCGCTTTCTTCTCCGAAGAGGGTTCCTTGCGAATATTCTTCATCGTCTACAAATATTTCGTCATCTATGTAATCGGGTTCTCCGAAGGTTTTTACACATTCTACTACTTGCTCTACCTCATCATCGGAAACAAAGGTTCCTTGGATTCGGGCAGGGAAGGGTTTGGTTGTACTTACGTAGAGCATGTCTCCCTTTCCTAAAAGCTTTTCGGCTCCGATGTTATCGAGGATAATTTGGCTGTCTACACGGGAGGCGACCATAAAGGCTATCCTGCTTGGAATGTTTGCTTTAATTAAACCTGTAATTACATTGGTCGAGGGCCTCTGGGTTGCAAGTACTAAGTGAATACCTACGGCACGGCTCATAGCACAGAGCCTTGAAACGGTAGCTTCAAGTTCCTTTCCTGTAGTAGACATAAGGTCGGCGAATTCGTCAATTATTATTACGATGTAGGGCAGCGGTTCGGCTGCAATCTTTTCTCTTTTTATTTTTTTATTGTAGCTTTTAATATCTCTGACGCTCATAGAGTCAAGCATGGCATAGCGCCTTTCCATTTCGCAGATACAGTACTGCAAGCCTTGAAGAGCTCTTTTGGGTTCTGTAATAACGGGAGTCAATAAATGGCCGATGCCGTTATAAAGTTTAAGCTCTACTATCTTTGGGTCAACTAAGAGGAGTTTTACTTCTTCGGGGCTCTTATTGTAAAGTATTGAAAGAATAATGGAGTTTACACAAACGGATTTACCTGAACCGGTAGCACCTGCTATCAAAAGATGAGGAGTCTGACAAAGGTCCAAGGTTTGAGGCTCTCCCGTTACATCTTTTCCAAGAACGATAGGTATGCCCATTTTTTCGGTTTCTGGAATTTGAGTTTCGATTAGCTCTCTAAAGCCGACTATTGCTCTTGATTCGTTAGGAACTTCAATACCGACAGCTTGTTTTCCCGGAATGGGGGCGACAATACGAACGCTTTGAGCAGCAAGGCGGAGGGCTATATTATCTTGAAGGGCTGTAATTTTACCCAGTTTTATTCCCGGAGGCGGCAAGACTTCAAACATGGTAACTACAGGCCCCTTCCTTATACCTGTAATTTCAATTGCTATATTAAATTCTTCAAAGGTATTTTTTAATGCTACTGCGGCTTTTCTGGTTGAATCGTCAACTATCCAGTATTCGTTTCCCGGATATTTTGTTAATAGGTCATAAGGAATGTGGTAGCCCTTTTTTTTATCCTTGGAGTCCTTTTTCGGTTTTAAGGGCTGGGCTGCACTGATTTCTATATCGCCGCTCAATTCTTCTGAAAGAGGAGCCTCTGCTTCATCTTGATCCTCATCATCAGTATCGATATCGTCAACATCGGTATTTTCAGAATCATCATCATTTTCAAGGTCTTCGTCTTCGGTAATTTCGTTCGGCTCAAGGTTACCATATTCGGCAATTTCAGGTTGTTCATACTCAGCGTATTCAGTAAGATTTTCATCACTTTCTTCTTCTGAAGATGATAAAAATACTTCATCTTTACCGTCATCTATGGAGTTAAGCTCTTCTAAGTCCTGTTCAGTGTTTATATCTTCTATTACGACAAGGGATTCTATAATGCTTTTTTTGGATTCTTCAGGAGCTGCGCTTCCTATGTCTACCTGTATATCTGCATCTATGTCTTTAAGAGGGGGGGCTTCTTTTGGTTCTTCTGTTCTGCTATTTAGCTGAGATTTTATAAACTGACTTCGTGTAAGGCCGGCCTCCGACATGGTTTGTCTGTTGGTCTCCGGGGCTGTCTTTATATTTGTTTTTAGCCAAAATCCTGTTTTGACTGTCTCATTTCCTTCTCCGAAAACCATGGGTGTTTCTGAAGAAGAATAGCTGTCACCTATGATATCCTCTATTTCGTCTTTTTCTTCAGGTTGAACAGAGGCTTTTTGATGGACTCTTTCACTTAATATAAGGGTAAGAAATACCTCCATCAAGAGTAAAAGGCCTGTTGCAAGAGTTACGGCAATTTTTGTAAATTCTTGAACCGTGTTATTTGCAATTTTAGGAAGTAGAAAATAAACTAGGTGCTCTCCCATAACACAGGTTAAAAAATACACCGGCATAAATGACAATAAAAATTTTGAATGAAGAGACCAGCCCGGAATCATCAATAAAATTGAAGAATAAAGAAGAATAATAGGTATCAGCAAAGAAGAAAATTTATATGTGGAAAAAAGAATCGTGCCTATTGTTTCAAAGGGGAATATATAACCTTTAAAACCGAAAATAGGTAAGAGAACCGCCAAGGCTATGTAGATTGAGATCATAAAAATTAAAATACCCAAAGTAATTGATATGACCCTATATTTTGATTCTTCTATCAAATTTTAACTCCGAAAACGTAAAAATTATCCGGCAAAACCCCAAAAATAAATACTAAGACCGAGTCCCAGCGGAATCAGATAGAAAGCAAAGTACATAAGCTTTCCGTTTTTTATAAGTTTAAGTAAAAACCGGAGAGAAAAATAACCTACAACAAAGGCGCTTATCATTCCGGATATTAGGCTTATAGGGCTTACACCTGCAAGAAGATTATCGGCAGATTTGATTTCAAGTATAAATGCGGCAAGAATTGCCGGTATTGATAATAAAAAGGAAAATTCTCCGGCCTTTTCCCTATCAAGACCTGCAAAAAGAGAGGCCGAAATGGTGCTGCCCGAACGCGAAATACCGGGGATAACTCCTATGCCTTGAGCAAGGCCTGTAATAGCTGCCGTAAGGAGAGTTACGTTTTTTGCCTGTTTATTGTGTTTTATCTTAGACGATGCGATTAAAAGAAGCCCTGTTATTATAAAGAAGATGGGTATTAGACGAATGTCGATGGTTTTTACCCAATCTTTTAATAAAAGGCCTATTACGCCTGTGACTGCGGTTGCAACTATAATGGCTGCTATCATCATAAGGTCGTCCTTATCTTCAGGCTTGGATTTTCTTATGATAAATCGGCCTAAAACAGAAAAAAGGCCTGCTATTCTTTTTGCAAAAACCGTGCAGACAGCTGCAAGGGTTGCTACATGCAGGAGTATATCAAAAAGGATAGGAAGATCTTCTTGTTTAAAAAAATATTCTACAATTGCCAAATGGCCTGAGCTTGAAATAGGCAGAAATTCGGCTAAGCCTTGAACCGCCCCTAAAATAATAGCTTGAAAAATCGACATAAATTTCTCCCGAAAGGTTTTACATACGATAAAGCAACACTATATCACAAAAAAGAGAAAATTTCCAGCAGGGAATGCTTAACCTCTTATTTTTATTGTAGAACCATTGGAGTTCTTTTCTATTTCGATTTTTTGGGGGATGCGGGTTTTTAGCTCGCTGACATGGGAAATTATCCCGACCATGCGGTTACCCCTTACCTCATCGAGAATGCTTATGGCGTTTTCAAGGCTTGCTTCATCGAGGCTGCCGAAGCCCTCATCTATAAACATTGAATCAAGCCTTATGCCTCCGCTTCTTGTTTGAATGGAGTCGGCAAGGCCGAGGGCTAAGCTTATGGAAACCATAAAGGTTTCTCCTCCCGAAAGACTGGCTGTAGGACGGATGCCGCCCGTATAGGCATCATAAATTTCCATGTCCAATCCGGAAAGATTGTTGCCCGAAAGCTCCTTGCTCAACTTTAAGACATAGCGGCCTCCGCTCATGCGTTCAAGACGGGTGTTGGCATAGACGATTATTTCGCGCAAAAAGGCCGAGAGCATCCAAATATTGAATTTCAGTTTGTATTTATTGCTGCCGTTTAAACTTAAAGAAAGCTCGGTTATAAGTTGAGCTTCTTCTGCTCTTTGTTTTAATTCCTTTAAAAGGCTCTGTCGTCTTTCAAAAAGGTCTTTGAGCTTGTCGAGGGAGCTTTTTATTTCTGCAAGGCGGTCTTGTTCTTCATCAAGATTTTTTTGCAAGATTATAATTTCGTCTTCAATCTTTTCGGGCTGAATAAAAGTTTTGCCTTCAATATCTTTTTTGAGGCCGGCGGCGGAATGTTCCAAGGTAATCTTTTCTTCTTTAAATTTTGTTATGGTTTCTTCAAAATCGGAGATTTTTTCTTCGGGCAAAATAGAATCTAAAAGCTCTTTTAAGGAGGAAAAGCCTTTACGCTCAAAAGAATCTTTTAAATTTTCTTCTTCTTCCAATAAAGATTTTTCCCACTTGGCCAACTGTTCCTGTCTTTGAATAAGCCCCGCCTTTATGCTTGTATGACGGTCATTGTTTTCTTTGAGCTTTTCCTCATAACCGCTTATTTTACGGTCGGAGGCAAAAATCATTTCATTACAGCCCTCGATAGTGTCATCTATATTTTCTTTTTGGATATCGGAGGGGATAGATTTAAAGGCATCATCATATTGCTTTTTCTTTTCATGGAGGATTGTGTTTAACTCGCTTTCTTTTATCTTGATATTTGTAAGAGCATCTGTTAGAGCTTCTTTTTGGGTTTGAATAGAAGAAAGTTTTTGCTCCAAATTTATTTTTGCAGTATTTGCGGTTTGGGCTTCTTTAAAAAGAAGAGAGTCTTTTTCGGCTTCCTTTCCGGCTTGCGGAAGAAGGTCTTCTATTGTTTTTTCCGAGGGCATCTCTTCAAAAATAAAGGAAGTGTTTTTAAATTCTTCATTCAGATTGAAAAAAGAGCGGTCAAGCTCTGCCAGCTGCTCCTTATGCCAGTCCGCATCTTTATTGCGGGCTGTGAGGCTGTTGCTTAGAGAGTCTTTATCGAGATTAAACTTTTCGATGCTGCGTTCACATTTTTGTATTTTTTCGTCCAGAGAAAAAATACTTTCCGTATTTTCGACGGCAGGGGAAGGATGATGGATTGAGCCGCAGACAGGACATGGCTCTCCGTCTTTTAAGTGAACGGCAAGGGCTGAGGCTTCTGCGTTTATTTCCAAATCTTTTTTTTCTTTTTTAAGTTTTTCAAAAAGCTCTTTTTCTATTTCGATGTCCTTTAAAATTAACTGTAAATCGTTGTAGTTTTTTTCGGCGGCCGCCTTATGGGTTGTGTAGAGCTTTGAGGCTTTTTCTTTTTTTACCGCAATATCAAAAAGTCTTTTTAGGTAAGAAAGTTTTTGGGTTGAGGTTTCAGCCATTTCCTTTCTGTTATCGAGCTCGCTGATTATTTCAAGGTATTCCGAAACTTTGTCTTTTAGTTCCTGAATGTTTTTTTCGGTTTGAGCAAGTTTTTCGGTATTTTCTTTTTTTTGTAAAGAAAGACCTTTTTTCTCATAAGAGCGTTCTTCTATTTCTTTGTATACCTCGGCAGCCCTTTTGAGGCGGTCGAGGCTTTGCTTTAGGGCCGTATTGTTTTCTTTTTCGGCTTCGATTTCTTTTTCTTGTGCTTTAAGAGAATCCAAAACTTGGGTTACGGCATTTAGGTCTTTTATCTTTTTTTCGATGTCGGTTTTATATTCGGCTATGTTGTTTTTCAGTTTGCTTACGGAATCGGCAAGCGCTGCAAGAGAGGCGGCTCTGCGGGCTTTTTCGACTGCTTCTTCCATCAGGCCTATTTCTTCTTTATGGGCATTAAGATTTTCGAGCCTTGTTTTTATTGTTACAAGTTCTTCTTTTTTTTCTTTGAGAACCTTTGCCTGTTCTTTTTCGGAGATTTTTTCCTCTATTTTTTTTGATATTTTGTTATAATTTTTTTTGATAAGTTCTATCTCTTTTTCAAAGCCTTCTTTTTTTGAAGGATAGGAATCGGCATCGAATTCTTTTCCGAGGGCTTCAAGGGCATCTTGCGTGTTTTTTATCTTATAGGACTCCGCTTTTTCTCTTTCCTTTAGATTTTCCATTATTTTGGTGTAGCGGGAAATCGGAAAAAGCTCTTCAAGGGTTTCTTTTTTTTGGCTTGAGTTTTCGCGTAAAAAAGCGGCGAATTCGCCTTGGGGGAGGAGGACAATGCGGGCAAATTCTTTTTCGTTTAGGTTTATTATGTTCAATATTTTTTTATCCGTGTCCCTTTTATTTGTAGAGCTTAAATCTTTCCAAGTTTTGCCGTCCCATTGAGCTAGGGCCGATTCTTCAGGCGTTTCGTTTTTCTTTCCCGGGCGTAAAAAAGGGAGCCTTCTAAAAATCCTGTATTTGGCAGGTCCCATAGTAAATACAAGCTCAACCTCGGCCGTTTCCTCTTCGGGGGCAAACTGACTTCTGAGGCTGCGGGTAATTTGGGAGCGGCTCCCCAAAGGCTTTGAATAAAAGGCATAAGAGATTGCATCGAAGATGGTTGTTTTTCCGGCACCGGTTTTTCCGCATACCAAAAAAATAGAATCCATGAGGCTAAAATCTATTGTGTGGGTTCCTCGAAAGGGGCCTATATTGGTTAGTTTTAAAATTTCAGGCTTCAAATTTATTCCTCCGGTAATGTCTTCTTATGTAAACTGCTCTTTGCAAAGGCTTTTGAAAAGCTCCTGTTTTTTTGCGGAGGGCTCTTCGTCTATGGTCTTTTCAAAAAGCATAAAGTTTTCGAAGATGACATCTTCGTCTTCAATATTCTTTTTTAATATATGAATTTGCTCCTCGTCTTTTAATTCGGCGGCGACAGCTTCTTGATGAAGGTTTAAAAGATATGGAAATTTTTGCTGCAAAAGGCTCATCGGGCTTTGAATGACGGCAGAACCTGTGAGATTTATTTCTAAAAAATCGTCTTTATAGGCATCGAATTTATCCGTATTAAAAAATTCGAAAAAACTGCCCTCTAAACGGCTCATTTTCCGCAATGGGCTAATCGGAATTTTTTCGACCCTTACCGGGAAGCCTTGCGTTTTACAATCTACATCTACGGATAGGACAACCTTTTCGGTTGAACATTCATCGAAGGCGTATGTAAGGGGGGCTCCGGAATAGTACATCCTGTCGGTAACTTTCTGCATTTTGTGTAAATGGCCCAAGGCCGTATAGGTAAAAAAATCAAATAGAGCGGGCGAAACATATTCCGCAGTACCTAAAAAAGCTCTTTCAGAGGAGGAGCTTTCTCCGTTTAGGGTAAAAATATGGGCTGCCAAAACCGAAGGCATTGAGGGGTCTACGGCCTCTTTTAAGCGGCGGGAGGCTTCTTGAGCCATCTCGGATTGAGATGTCAACTTTAACTCCGAATTTTCTTCGGAAAATGAGCCTAAATGTAAAAAAGGCATTAAAAAAAATTGAACTTTTTCTCCATTTTGTGCTATAATGATAGGTGAGCATAATTTGCCGATGCCTGCAGCAATGTGGATATTACTCGAACTTAAGATTTTAGAGCCGAAGGAGAGCCTTTCGGCGGAGTCATGGTTTCCGGGTATGATAAACACGGCTGTATTGGGACAATCCTTATGGACGGCGGATAAAAATGAATCGAAGAGAGCTACATATTCTGCAGGAGGAATAGAACGGTCGTAGATATCGCCTGCAATAATAAGGGCTGCATAATCGTCTTTTAGAAGAATTTTATGAATATCATCGAGCATTTTTTTCTGTCTTTCTATCTGGGGAGATTCATATAGGCTTTTCCCCAAATGCAGATCGGCTGTATGCAAAATTTTCATACTTTATAATGTATGGGTATTTAAGGATTATGTAAAGGACCTTGGAATGAAAAACTACATAAAAATTGTTTTTGCTTTGTGCGGTATTGCTTTGGCGATAGGGATAGGAGGAGCGGCTTTTCTTATTGCTGCAAAACCTTCGTCGGATTTTCAACTCAAGACGGATTATCTGCTTGAGTACAGGTTTTATCTTGCAAGTTTAAAGGCGGATATGTACAGGACCGCAAGCAAGGATGGGGAATTTTCGGTTCAAAATCTTAAAGCAAAAATAAAGGAAACCGTTAATTCCTTTGAAAATTTAAAAAAACTTTCAGCTGCCGACAAAAGCGATTCTAACTTAAGGTTTGCATACAATGATTATGAGAGCTCAAATGATAAGCTTTTTAAAAGCATAGAGGTTTGGAGGCAGGAGTTTGAACTTACCGGAGATTCTTCGGCAAAAACCTTTATGCCTGTTTTAAAAGAATTCGATGCCGTACAAAACAGTTTTGAAAGGCTTAAAAAAGAATATAAGGATGGATTTACAAAACAGGAAAAAAAGTCGAAGACCTTTGCCGTCTTATTGATTGTTTTGGCCTGGGGTATAGGAGTGTTTTTAACGTGGTTTGTTTCTTCGGTTATATATAAACTTTATATAGAAAGAGAAAGGGCTAAAAAAGCAAAGCTCAGGCTCCATGTCGGGCCTAAAACCGAGGTGCAAAGATCTTCGTCTGATGGGCCGGCAGATAAAATATTGTCTGTACAAAGCCCACGTTTAAGCAGTACTTCGGTAAGCAATACATTAATGAATACCGATTCGATAAGCGACACTTCGGTAAATGCCTTCTCAGTAAGTACAGCTCCAGTAAATGCCGCTTTGCTAAAAACTGCTTCAATAAGCTCTGCTACGATAAGTAACGCAACGGCCGAGGTGCCCGAAAAAAGCCTCCTGCAGCCGGCTATGGTGCAAGGTTCTTATGCCGAAACGGCCCCAGTCCGTATCGGAGAATCAAATATTTCTATAGAAAGTTCGCCCGTTTATCTCAAGCTTCAAAACGATTATAAAGAATTAAAAGAAATGTCTGACGAGTTAAACGGCGCCTATAATGAGCTGCAAGCAAAATATAGTGAGCTGGGTTCATCATATAAGGAGCTGCAAGAGTCCTTGAAGCAAGGCGATGAAAAGAAAGCCGAAAAATGTGAAACGGTAAAAGTATTTTTGACCGATATACAGATGGAAGCTGCCGAAGCTCAAGAAGATGCTCAGGCTGCACAAGAACTTGTCGATACCTTCCAGGGCGGGCATAAACTATTTAAATCCACTTACGAAAAAATCGTCCATATAAATCAAAGTATTGCGGATATACAGGAAATGGCGGAGGTTATAGCCGGTATTGCCGAGCAGACAAAGATGCTTAGTATGAATGCCGCCATCGAAGCAGCCCATGCCGGAGACGCCGGAAAAGGTTTTGCCGTTGTAGCCGAAGAATTGGGCCGCTTGGCTACAGCTTCAGTTGAAAGCTCTGCCGGCATAGGAAAAACGGTAATTGAGGTGGTAAAAAATATTTCGTTTATGGCAAAGAGCAGTGAGGATCTGGATAAGGCCTTCAACGATATAAATATAAAAACAAATCAGGTTTATACAACCGTTATGAATTTTTCGGATAGAATGATTCAAACCTACCAAAAAACAGACAATGTTTTAAGAGGACTTGACACAATTTAACAATTATAGTATTATAGACAGATAGAAGAGTCGTTTTACTCAAATTTTGTGGAGGTTCTTTTTTTGTGAAAGTTATATATGATCAAAATCGCCCGATATATTTACAAATAGTTGAGAAAATCAAATGTAAGATTGTCTACGGCGAGCTCAAACCGGGGGATAAAATCCCTTCAATGAGCGACATGTCCGTTGAGATGGATGTAAATCCGAATACGATATTCAGGGTATATAAGCAGCTTGAAGGTGAAGGTATCACTGAATCAAAACGCGGACTAGGCAGTTTTGTTGTAAATGAGCCCGATTTGGTAGGAAAATTGACGGAAGAGATGGCGGATCAGATTATACTGCCGGCTATTGAAGGCTTAAGGAATCTGAAGTTTTCTGATGAACAAATAATTGAGTCTATAAAGGCAAAGCTAAAAATCAACAACCCCGACGCAGAGCATCGGGGTATGTTGTTCTCATAAGGTAATTGCAGTCGGCTTTAATACCCTTTGTTACGACGCAGAGCGTCGGGGTATTAAAGCCTCCGCACGAATAATTTTTTTTGGAGGAAAAAATGAGTACAATACTTGAAACGGAGCACTTAAAAAAAACATACTTGGGGAAAAAAACTGCTCTTTATGATGTCAGTCTCAAGGTAGAAAGCGGAAGAATCTACGGCCTTTTGGGGCCGAACGGTTCGGGAAAAACAACCTTTTTAAAGATAATTGCCGGACTTATAAAACCGACTGCCGGCAATTTTAAGGTATGCGGAAAAGAATTCGGAATAGATACAAAAAAGATTGTAGCCTTTTTGCCGGATAAAAATGTCGTATATCCTTGGATGACTTCGGAAGATGCCATTAATTTCTATGCAGATTTTTTTGAAGATTTTGATAAAAACAAGGCCTTGGAAATGCTGAAATTTATGAAGTTGGAGCCCAAGCAAACCGTAAAAACTATGTCGAAAGGTATGATAGAAAAACTTAATTTAAGCCTTACCTTTTCGAGGTCTTCAAAGCTGTATATTTTGGATGAACCGCTGGGCGGCACAGACCCTGTAGCCAGAGAGCAGATTATTAAAACCATAATCAAAACATGGACCGAAGAAAGTGCGATCCTAATAACAACTCACCTGGTTTCGGATATAGAGCATGTGTTTAATGATGTAGCCTTTTTAAAAGAAGGCGAGATTGTTTTGGAAGGCGATGCGGAAGATTTGCGTACTACAAGAGGCAAATCTATTTATCAAATCTATCTTGATGTTTTTGGAGCATAAAATGGGAAGAATTTTTAAATATGAAATAAGGCGAAGGCTGAATACTATTTTGATTTTAAGCGGAACTATGATTGTATTGTCGATCGGCTCAATGGTTCTATTAGGTATTTTTAAGACGCCTTTCAGTTCAATGGGAACGACGGGAAACTTGTGGCTGGGTTTAACTTTTTTTGCCCTTGCCTTTATACCCCTTGTAATGTTTTTTACATGCAGCAACGGGCATATAGATGAACTTTTGTACAAGGACACTAACTACCTTATGCTTACCATCCCTATAAGAAGCGAAGCTATACTGGGAGGCCGAATTCTCGCAGGTTTTGTGGAATATTTAATATATGCTCTGATTGCATGTATATTTTTTATAATAATAGGAGCCCAGCAAGCCGTTTTTTATGGACAGTCCGGACAAACTCTTATATCTGTTTTGGGAGATGTATTCTATCAGATATTTATTCAGAATTTTCTTCCTTTTCTTTACGGCGTCTTATTATTGGTTTCATCATTTTTACTTGTGGGAACGGCTTTTATGTTTGTTAAAGCTCTAACCCGTTCTTTTATAAGAAAAAAGATGGCAGCTCAAATTATTGCAGTAATTCTTTTTATTTTAATTTTTGAACGAATAATAGCCTTAGGAACTTATTTAAGTACAAGATGGGATCTTGTGCAGTACATAGACCTAAGACTTATGTCTTCCCAGTATTATAGCCTTGTAAATATCCAGCCGCTGCCGGTTCATTTGGTTACAATAATTATGACCATGATTATTTCAGCCGGTTTTTTTGCAGCTACAAGTTGGTTATTCGATAAAAAGGTTGAGCTGTAATTTAACTGCGGCAAAGGAGATTCTTATAGGGCTTCTATTTCTTCAACAGGAAGCCCTGTTCCTTCGGCTATTTTATTGATATCAAAGCCAAACTGCTTAAAAGCCTTAGCCGTTTCAAGAGCTTTTTGATGGGCCCCTTTATCAAGACCTCGTTGATAACCTTCATTTATACATGAAGCCCTATCATGTTCATATTTCATACGGGAATCATAAAGCCATTTATCTCTAGGACTCATTTCCATTATTGTAATAGTCTCATTTGCCTTTCTCATCATCTGTGATTCTTGTGCCAGCATATTACGTACCTCCACATTATCAGTTTCGATAAATTTCAGCCAATTTAATAAGCGTTTTGTTTTATTATCCTTGTATTGAGATTTCTTTAAGAGTCTCGCTTTTTCAAGGTTTAGTATATGAATCTCAAGTTTTGAGACTAAAGGTTCTTTTGTGTCTTGTTCTAAAACAAGATATTTGTTGTGCAAACGCTTATTTTTATTAAAGCCTTTTCCTATCAAGTTTATTGTAATACACTTTGGCAGTTTTGTATAGTCTTGACCTTGTTTTATGTTTTCATTGTACATCTTAGACCAATAATATAGGGTTCTTTCAGGAAAATCAAAATGCCAACTGTTTTGAATCTCAATATCGACAAAGGCTCCGTCTTTTAGTCTTAGCTTAATATCCAAAATACCTAGTTTTTCACTTAAAAGCTCCTTGTGAAACTCCTTATCGAGAAGTTCCAAACCTGCGATGGTTTCAGGCGGAATGTCTAAGACACATTCCAATAAATCCTGTAGTACATCTTTGTTTTCTTCAACTCCGAATACGCGCTTAAAAGCGTAGTCATTGCGGAGGGTGATTTTAAATAGTTGCTTCATTTTTCAACTCCCATAATTTTTTTAAAAAGAGAAAAAATTTTCCCCTTTTCATAAATATTATAGAAATTGCTTGTAATAAATAGTAAAATTTAAAATATTAAGTCTATAATTTGATAAATATTCAGTAAGCAATAGTTGACATTATTTAAAATCTGTGCTTAAATAGGTTTATGTTGAGTATTGCTAACATCGAATATAATTTAGCTTATTCTTGTGCTCCTTGTTTGGCAGGGATTAAACCCTCAAACTTATTTTCTATTTCGGCAGAGGATTTTAAGCAATTTTTTTTGCTTGATAAGGATTTGCTTGAAGCTAAGGGGTTCTTCCTAAAAGTGTTGTGTGCCTGTGAACGGGGCGTGCAGATTCTTTTGTATAAAAAAGATTCTCTTGAGACTTTGATTAAAGATGAAAGGGTACAAGCTGCTCTTTTAATGTTCGGGTATGAGCCGGGGATGAGTTTGGAAGATATGCTAAATCTTTTGGCATCCAGAATGCACAGCTCGCAGGCAGACAGGCATTGTAAGAGATGCTGTTCTTTTCCGCATGAGATAGGGCTTTTTTTGGGTTATCCCGTATACGATGTTTTGGAATATTACAGACGGAATGGAGAAGGCTGTATTTTTTCGGGCTATTGGAAGGTTTATTCAGACGCCGAAAAGGCAGCCGAAATTTTTAACCGATATAATGAATGCAAAAAGCATTTTGCTTTGCAGATAGAAAAGGGCTTAAGACTTTACGATTTGTTAAGTGCTTAATCTTTAATTAATTTTTAACCATTGGAGGTTTTTATGGCAAAAATTGCTGTTATTTATTGGAGCGGAACGGGAAATACTCAGTCTATGGCTGAATCCGTTTTGGAAGGTTTAAAGGCCGGCGGAGCAGAGGCTTCTATTTTTACCGTTTCGGAATTCGGATCAAAGAGCATTGATGATTATGACAAGATTGCATTCGGATGCCCCGCAATGGGAGCCGAAGAGCTTGAGCCGGATGAATTTGAACCCTTCTTTGCTTCTATTGAAGGAAAATTGTCCGGCAAAAAAATTGCCTTGTTCGGTTCATATGAATGGGCCGGTGAAGGTTCGGGCGGAGAATGGATGAGAAACTGGGAAGCAAGGTCTAAGGATAAGGGAGCCGACTTATTTGAAGAAGGCTTGATTATCTACGATGCTCCCACCGCTGCAGGAAAAGAAAAGTGTAAAGAATTCGGTGAAAGATTTGCAAAATAAATCCTGTTTGTTTTTATAATTAAAAAAGTTTAAAAATTGATTTTTTAGGGCTTAGAAAATGGCAGTCTAAACTGCCGTTCTTTAGGCCCTTTTTTATTTGATAATCAGAATTTTTCTCACTTCATCTATATCGGGCCCTGCGATTCTTACAAAATACATACCGCTTGCGACGGGATTTCCGCCATTGTTTCTTCCGTCCCACAGATAAAAGTGGTCGCCTGCATTGTGGTGAGAACGGGTCAAGGTGCGTACTATATTGCCGTCCAAAGTCATAATCTGAATTGTGAGCATACCCGATTTTTTTAGGTGTGCAGCTATTGTGGCAGACTGACCCTTGTAAGGATTTACAACATTTTCAAAGATTGACACCCCGCCCTTTTGTATTTGTATTCCAACAATTTTAAAATTCCAGACATCTAAGGAAAGGATGTCGTTTCCGGTTTCGTCTTTTAAGCGTGCACAAGGAAGCCAACCGTCATAGACGTACATAAATTGCCCTACCTTTCCTTCTTTTAGGTAAGGATCGGTTGACGGAATAATAAAGTTCAGCAGTCCCCCTGCCGGAGTGCCGGTATATTCTGTTGTGCCTGATTGAGGATTTGCAAAAGAGCCGGGTGGCAATGTTATAGTATCGGGATGCCAAAATCTGCCCGGAGCGTCTTTTGAGATAAAATACAGCTTAAAGTTGTCTGATGTTACTGTGCTTTCTCTTTCTGTCGGTATTGTGATATCCAGGGTCGGTAAGGCTTTGTCATCAGGATTAGCGTTAAACGTGCGGAGTACTATGGAATTAAAAGCTTTTTGTGGTTTTACTATATTGATTCCGATATCGGAGATGTGGGGTTTGGTTTTATTTGTACCAAAATAATTTAAAACTACCTGACAAGAGGGTTTAAGAATATCATTAGCTTTGATTTCTTTGTCAAGCTTAATTTTCCATAGTGTTTTTTCTGGGTTGGCGGGAGAAACATCCTGCAAATCTGATTCATAAGTAGTACTGCCGCCTGTGATTCTTAATTTACAATTATAAGGAGGTTTACCTATAAATTTAAGTTCTTCTTCACTCATATGACTTGTATTGCTAAATACAAGGTAAATATACTCATCTCCAGGTTTAGCAAGTGAGTTTTCAATGCTGATAGTGGCAGGATCTTTATAAAATACCCAGCCGTTGTGACTTTTGGGCTTACCGTTATGATCTACACTTTGATTAACAACATAAGGCTTTTCTAAAACTTCTAGATTTCGAGTATCAATTTTTAGAAATTGCCGTGAAAGATCAGTATGACCGCTATGATCTGTTTTCAGAGATATTTTCCCTGTTCCGTTGATTATTAAGCGGTTTGAGGTGCCTCCACCTGAAAGCTTAAGTGCATTTTCTACGGTAATCTTTCCGTTTATCGTAAGCGTTTTTCCGACCGCTCCTGTACATTCCAAGTTATGGAATTCTGTCTTTTTTGTATTATCGCCGTATGAAGTCCCTGTAATTGTATGACTATTATTATTATCCAGTGTTACTGTGTGTGTGTCTGCATCAAAGATTCCATAATTGGTAATGTTTCTTACAATGGTAACAGGAGAAAGTAATTTTACCTTTGCTCCGGTATCGATTGTAAGATTGAATATGTTTTTATTGCCGGCACCGTTAAAATTAAGCTCCTGCTCGGGTGTTCCCGTACCGTTAAAGGTTAATGTACCGATCAGTTGATTAAACCTTGCAGCGGTAAGGTTCCCTTTAAGTCTTACGTTGTTAGCCGTCCAGCCATTTGCCGTAATGTTTCCGACAGAGGTAACATCGGCTGAAGATGTCCAGCTCCTGTTCACGGTAATATCGTATGCAGTAATTGTCCCTGATGAAGTCCATGCGCCTGTGCCTGAATTTACGGTGATGTTTTTTGTGGTAACAGCACTCTCCGTTTGAATAAGGCCGTTTCCACTGAAGCCTATATCGATTTCCGAAGCTGCAACCGAGCCCTTAAATACCGTTCCGGTTCCTCCGAATGAACTAAAGGTTGTTTTTTTCCTTAATGAAACAGTTTGTTTGTACAGCTGCGAATTTGCAGTAACGATAACGTTATCTCCCGCATCGGTGGCAACCGTAAAAGTTTTTTCTACGATTAAATCAGCTGCCGTAGAACCTGAACCCGGAATTATAGGGGTAAGAGATGTTCTTCCCTCGCTTACTGTCAGATTTTGATAAGGCCCCTGCCAAAGGGGATTATTCGCAGTACTGTAATATTCTATTACGGAGGTTGTTCCGTGCGTTATTTGATTGGCGAGAACTGTGCTTTCGAGCCACTCTTTTTGTCCTTTCGGATCAGTTAAATAAGACGTCCCTTTCATTCTGAGGGTGCCGTTATTTGTAATAGGAGTAAAGTCGGAAACCAAGTTGCTTTTTGTTATAACATAATCTGCTAAATCCAATTTGGCGCCGGGAGCAAGGGT
This sequence comes from Treponema denticola ATCC 35405, assembly GCF_000008185.1. Lineage (NCBI taxonomy): Bacteria > Pseudomonadati > Spirochaetota > Spirochaetia > Treponematales > Treponemataceae > Treponema > Treponema denticola. The sequence goes on along the minus strand of NC_002967.9, from coordinate 190,590 downwards.
AATCGTTTTTGCCTTTACATTCGCTGTAAGTTTGGGATATTTAGTTCCTCCCGCGGGAATTATGACCGGCCAACCGGCGGCCGGAACTACTTCGGGCGTCCAGTTTGATGCAGTATTCCAATTTGTGGTTGTTGCATTAGTTTTCCATGTGGAAGACATATGTTCCCAGTTTTTCGGATTTGGATTTCCCAAGACGCTCTCAGCAACATAATAGGTTTTCCCGTCTGCTATAGGGATATTCGTGTTTACATCCAAGTAATAGCCTTTTTTTGTGCCCGGATCGGGAGTTTGATCGGAAGTCAGGGTAATTTCGGAGGACGCCCCGCCTTGAACCGTTAATTTATTTAACTCTGATGCTCCGCCTATCTTCAGGTTAGCTACCATGATTTTTCCATTTATCGTGAGCGTTTTTCCGCCGGCTCCCAAACACGATATCGCAGCAAATTCCGTATCGGTTGCCGTATTCTTTCCCTGAATGTTTGCGGCGGTACTCGCCGGAGCTAATGTTACGGTATTACCACGCGCCTTGAAAATTCCTCCGTTTTCAAAAGTGTCGACAACAATGATGTTTTGCTCAAGATGCAAAATTTTATTGGCATCTACCGTTAGCTTATAAAATTCGGTTTCCGTACTTCCGGCTATTTTGGATAGCAGTCCGTTGAATATGACTTTTTTATTATTATGAGTAAACGTCCCATTATTTGTGAAAGTTCCACTGATTTTAACGCTTGCCTGTTCAGTCTTCAGCTCGGCACCGGTCGCTATTGTTAAATTGAAAAAGGTCGGTTCTCTGGTTCCCGATATTTTGGAAAACAGGCTGTTGAAAGTTACGGTTTTGTCATTATGAGCAAAAGAGCCGTTGTTTTCAAACGTTTCGATTATTTTAATGTCGGAATTCAATTTAAGGCTTGCCGTATTTTTCAACCGTTGTATTTGAGAAGACGAACCGACTTCTAAGGTTTGCGTATCGTTTCCGGCAAAAATAAGGGTAGATCCGGGCGTCGTCTGTTTAAAAGTTCCGGCTTTTACATTACCCTTTGCTGTTATATTTCCGCTAGCGGAATGCTGCCAAACTCCGGCGACTTCAATATCGTCTTCGGCGCTAACGATACCATATGATTCCCACCTGGAACTGTTGCCGGTTCCGTTCCGTACGGTAATTTTACCCGCACTGACGCTTTGTTCCGTTTTTATTCCGGTCGAAGTAACTGTTTCTAAAACGATATTTTTATGAGCGGGAGAGGCGACCGCCTTTTCAAACTGAAGCGCCAATGGTCCGGACGGAGCCCCCGCGCTGAATGTCGTGTTCGCCTTCAGGGTAACGGCGCCGTTGTAAACCTGCTTCGGAGCTGTAATCGTTACATCGGAATCCGAATCTATTACCACAGGGCCGAGCGGCGAATAAGGGGGCGACATATCTTTTTGAATAAGAGAGTTCGACACCGTTATATTTTTTTTTATTGTGAGTGTGCCGCCGTTTTTATTCATAACCGTTAAATCAACTGCACTTACCACAGAATTAAACGTTATGTCTTTGCCCTTTATGACAATATTTTTTAAAAAACCGAAAACGGCACTCTCAAATGTAAGCGCCGTTCCCGCTTCAAATGCCGTATCCGCATTTACACTGACGGCGCCCGTATACGTTTGCGTCGGTGCGGTAATCGTTGCGGCAGTGCTTACGGTTGTCGCTTGACTCACTTCAACTTTTGCGGCAGAGACAGTTGCGGTATTTACAGCCAAATTCTTTGCTTTTAAATCCCCGCTCAAAGTAACGGTTCCGTTTACCTTTAGGCTCGACGCTCCCGTCGCATCCACGGTTCCGGCGGTAACTCCCTGCATATTCACCGCTCCGCCACCTTTAAAAGACAGATTTTGCGTCCCCGCGTTCACGTTCGCTGCCGCTGTAAAAGTTACGGAAGTTGCCGCATCAAATGTGACATCCTTTTGTACAGTTACGGCCCCCTTATAGGTTTGCGTTTTAACTTTTATTGTTACCGTTGTTATTAGCGGATCATTATTCCCTATCGACGTCGTTTTCTCTACCGTAAGGGATTGGGCTTTAATGTTTCCCGTTACTTTAAAATTTTGATATGGCCCCTGCCAAATATCTTTGCCGGTATTGCCGTAGTATACGACAGTAGAGTCGGTTTTTAGAATTATTTTTCCGCCACTGAACAGATTCCGCTGTTCATCCGTACCGGAAAGTTCCAGCGTTCCCTTTTTATTTACGGTTACGGTTACCGTCCCGCGCAAAGTGTAATGGGCTAACTGCAATCCTGCAGCGGCTGTTTCCGACCCTACTTCAATCTGCGCCGGCCCCGCAAAGGTAATATTTTCGGTTAAAAAACAAGGACCGGCGGAAAGGATTTTATATGTACCGGCCGGAAAGGCGGCGGGCGTTGTGCCGGCGGGAAGGTTCGGGCTCCAGTTTGACGGATTTTTAAAATTACCGTGTCCACCCGTCCACGTATAGACGGTTTGCGCCGAGGCGAGTATTTCTGCGGCAAAGAGAAAAATCGATATAAATAGAGCTTTCTGTATTTTCTTCATAACATTCTAATTATACATCTTTTTTTGTGAAAAATCCAGTCCGAATATGGAGAAATTTGAGAAGTTCGATGTTTAACCGCAAAGGACGCTAAGACCGCGAAGATGATATGTTTTTAATATGTTTAATTATAAAAAAATATCTAAAATTATTAGGTTAAAGAGAGGACTTGAAAAAATAAGTTTTTTTGGCTATCTTTATAGGGATATGTTTAATATGCGTTAGACGGATGCTTCGGGCATAGGAGAAGAATATGGATATCAAGACAAAGATAGAATTAACACCAGAAGAAGAAACAGCATTGAAAGGCATTCTTAATTGTGATGATGTAAAACTAAAACAATACGTTAATAAATTTGCATCTGCTTCGATTGAGGAATATTGTAGAATGATTTTAGGCCAAAAAGTATTTACAAGATTTAATGATATTCGAGAATATAGGTTATTTTTGATAATAAAAGAAGTATTCAATAATAGAATACCAGATGATCAAATTATTTCAGATCTATTCCAAACAACGCCCACTGAAAGTAGATCACTTGCTAGATCAATCGCATCAAAATATCAATATGAATTACGTGAAGCAATATCAGAAACATTAAAAGAAATTATTAGTAATGCATCAGAAAAAAAAGGAAAGTATGTTTTTACTTTAAATTCTTCTACAAAGGTTGAAGAGCTGAACAAGATACTAATCAGTATAGATGGAACGTTGCCAAAAATAAAAAAAGATTCCGATAGTGTTTCTCAATATATTGTTGAAAAATCAAGTTACAATAAATTGAAAGAGCATTTTGAATTATGAGTGATATTTTAACATCAATAAGTACGGTTATTACTGTAATTGCAATACTGTATAGTCTATGGTATCAAGATATTGAGAAAGCTATTGCGGAGGAACTACCAGAACACAAAGATGATCAAATTGAACCAAAGAAGAGAATAAAAACTACATTGATAAATAAAGCCATTCCATTGTTTTTTGTGAGTTTTTTATTCTTTATTATATATATTCCAGAATCAATTGGAATTGTTAAGCAAAGTATAGCTTCTGTCCAATCATCTAGTTGGAACTATAATTCAACTATGCTCGCAATTATATTTATAAATATACTAAGTTTACTAATTTCAGTTATTTTAATAGTAAAATGTATTAAGCTAATTAAAAAACTATGAAATTGCATATAGCACCCGCTTCAAACTGACATTGCAGACAATCTACAAATACAGGTTAAGCAAGTATTATGCAAATACTCTCTGTGTATGTAGAATAAAAACATGAAAATTTCTAAGCTAAACCCTGCTCTGACTTGAAAAGCCCGTAAGGGAACGGGGGGCTCTCCTCCTAATTATAGAGCCTCTATTTCTTTAATGCTTAAACCTGTAGCTTTTACAATATTTTGAATATGAAGAGTTTGCAATAAATAGCAAAATTTGAAAAAAGGAATTTCGATACGAGATATAATAATTTTCTATATTATCAGACTTTATTCTAGAAAAATGGCGGACACCAGATAACGTTCAATCTAATATAGTGCAAGAATTTTCAAAATGTGATATAATTATGACCATGAAAGTTTATCTTGATAACTGTTGTTACAATCGGCCATATGACGACCAAAATTATTTGTCGATTTCACTTGAAACACAGGCAAAGTTGCTTGTTCAGTTGCTTATAAAAGAAAAACATCTGGAACTAGCTTCTTCGTTTATTTTGGATTATGAAAATTCTTGTAATCCCTATATGGATAGAAAAACTGCCATAAAGAATTTTTTAAGCGACAATGTTTCTGATTATGTCTGTAGTGAAAAATCGGAAGAAGTCATTACAAAGGCAGAAATAGTGATGGCAACGGGAGTAAAGATGAAGGATTCTTGTCACATAGTTTGTGCTGAAATGATGAAATGTGACTATCTTTTGAGCACGGATAAAGGTATGTTGAAATATAAAATTACTTAATCCGATAGAATTCATAGATTTATTAAATGGAGGTAATAAAAATGATGACTGAAATGATTGTACCGCCGACTACGATAGAGCTTCTCTCTCGTGGTATGGAATGTCTGATAGAAACAATGGGTGTCGTTGAAGCAGAATACTTTATTGCTGCTGTACGAAGGGAACGATTCGATTATACAAAATGGCAAAGAGAATATTTTGACAAAATGGATTTAAAAACTTTTGTTAATAATGCAAAATCTCATGCTCAAAGTATGGAAAAATAAAATTACCCACCACCCGCCTCAGCTTACGCTTTTCCTCTTCCCCTACCGCTGCACCCTTCCGGAAGCATCTCCTTTTGCAAGAGTTAAAACTTCATCAAAAGAAACTTGGTTAAAGTCGCCGTTTATGGAGTGTTTTAAGCAAGAGGCGGCTGAAGCAAAGTCGATTTGTTTTTGAGGTTTAAAGCCTTTTAATTCGGCACAGATTAAGGCTGCGGCAAAACTGTCGCCGCCTCCTAGGCGGTCAACAACCTGCATTGTGTATTTTTTGCTAAAATAGGCTTTGCCTTTTGTATAAAGCATGGCCGACCAGTTGTTTTCACTGGCTGATGTGGATTCTCTCAGGGTTATTCCTACTTTTTGAAAACCGAATTTTTTGCATAACTTTGCAGCAACCTCTTTGTAGCCCTTTTCATTCAGTTTGCCGGAGCTTACAACCGTATTTTTTGAGGTAATGCCGAAAACTTGCTCTGCGTCCTCTTCGTTTGAAATACAGATATCGACAAACTCGCAGATACTGCTCATAGTTTCTTTTGCTTCATCGGGAGTCCAAAGTTTTTTGCGGTAGTTAAGGTCGCATGAAACGGTAATACCCATTGATCTTGCCGTCTTGCAGGCTTCGAGGCAAATTTCGGCAGCATTTTTACTTAAAGCGGGAGTGATCCCTGTAAAATGGAACCATGAGGCACCCTTAAAAATTTCTTTCCAGTTAAAGTCACTCAGTGAGGCTTCGGCAATAGCTGAATTGGCTCTGTCATATATTACCTTGGAGGCTCTTTGAGAAGCTCCTTTTTCTAAAAAATAGATACCTACACGCTTCCCTCCGCGGACTATGCCTGAAACATCTACCCCGTATCGACGCAAGGAATTTACTGCAGCTTGGCCTATCTCATGGGACGGCAGTTTTGTTATGTATGAGGACTGCATTCCGAAGTTGGCTAAAGAAACTGCGACGTTTGCCTCCGCTCCGCCGAAAACCAATTCCAGCGCGTCGGCTTGAACAAAACGGTTAAAGCCCGTGGGGGAAAGGCGGAGCATAATTTCGCCCATTGTTATAACTTTGGGTGCTTTGTTTGTTTCAATGCTTCCGCTTAAAGAACTTTCATTTGATATTGAGGACTTTGTTTCTGTTGAGGTTTTTGGGTATGAAAATGCGGTTAAAGCGCTTGGACTTTTTTTAGGATTACGAGCCTCTTTTACTATTTGTAATGCAATGGAAGACTCTTCTTCTATTTTTTTAAAATCTTTTGAAGATATAAGCTCTTTTGAAACCATCCAGCTTCCGCCGCAGGCTATTACCTTTGAAAAGGCTGCATATTCCGCAATATTTTGGGCGTTTATTCCTCCGGTCGGCATAAATTTTATGTTCGGGTAAGGGGCGGAAAGAGCTTTTATAAATTTTAAGCCCCCTGCAGCCTCAGCCGGAAAAAACTTGACTACTTCAAGGCCGAAGCTCATAGCCTGTTCGATTTCTCCTGCGGTGGAAACTCCCGGAATTATCGGATAGCCTAAGTTAACGCAGTGCTCTACAACCTTAGGATTGAGTCCGGGGCTGACTATGAATTTTGCTCCTGCAGCGATAGCTTTGTCGGCTTGTTCCGGAGAGAGAATCGTGCCTGCTCCTATAAGAAAATCCGGAAAGTTTTTTGCAAAAACTTTAATAGCTTTTTCGGCTGCTTCCGTTCTAAATGTGATTTCGGCACAGAGAAGACCGGCGGTAGAGAGGGCTTTCCCTAAAGGAAAAGCGTCTTTTTCATTGTCTAAAACGATGACAGGTACAATGCCTATTTTTTCTATTTGTTTAAAGATTTTATTCATATAATAAATCCCTTACTAAATTTGTTTTGTCTTTAAAATTTATATCGGGATATTTTAGCATAAATCTTATTATTTGTCACTTAAATAATCCTCCCTACAGGGAAATCAATTTTTGCCATTTTCACAGATTTTAAAACTGAAAATATGAGAAAAATGTTAGAAAGTGTTCTATTTTTCTAAAAACATAGATAGAACAAATTCAATTGTAGTATCATTTTTCAAAAATTGATTTCCGTGTATATTCTCTTGTAAAACTGCGGTGTTTGTGATAACATAAGTAATGTGGAAAATTCACATATCACCAATTAAACTATCCACTAACCATTATGGAGAAAGTATGCTGAAAAAAATATTTTTAATTGCGGCAGTTATTCTGCCGGTTATGCTTCCGCTTCAGTCGGAAATTTCGTTTAACAACCTTGCAGGGTCAGTGCAAACATTTTGGTCAGATACAAACGGACTTCCGTCAAACAGAATTCTTGACATTATGCAAGATGAAACCGGTTATATTTGGCTCGCCTCGTATGACGGGCTCATCAGGTTTGACGGGGAAGTCTTTACCGAATTTACCGAAGAGGAACATGGATTTACCGGCATATCGCCACGCGTTTTGTGTGAAGATGTACACGGCAGCCTGTGGGTAGGTACGAATGCAACCGGCTTATACGAATACAAAAACAAAACCTTCACCCGCTACGGACTGGAAGACGGACTTCCCAACTTATCTGTCCGTGCGGTTAAATTCGACAAGAACAATACCCTTTGGGTCGGAACAGCGAACGGACTGGTATGCAAAAGCGCAAGCGGCGGTTTTATGCCGGTTCTCAGCGAAGATGGGAGCGGACTCGGTCTTATTTCGTTTATATTGCCAGTGCAGGATATGGTTTTTGTCGGCACCAACCTCAAAGGCATTACGGCGATACGGGCGGGAAAGGCAGTGCCGCTGCCGTCTTTTGCTGCGGTGCAGGATTATACTTTTTCGACGGCTTATGTGTCTTCGGACGGCGTTATCTGGTTCGGTACTAAGGACGGCAAAATCGTAAAAGTAAAAGGCGATACAATTGCCGAAATTATCGATTTAGAATACCTGCGCGGTACGAGCATAAACGAATTTTTGCAAACTCTGAACGGAACATTATATGCCGCTACCAATAGGGGAGTCGTTACGCTTGGAACAGGAGACCCTGAAGCGTTTTCCGAAAGTAACGGTCTTCCAAATAATATTGTTTCAAGCCTGTGCCAAGACCGCGAGAATAATCTGTGGGTAGGGATGGAACACGGCGGTATCGGCAAATTCAGCAGAGGGAAGTTTCTCGATCTTACAAGTGAAAAGTCGTTACCGGCTGAGGCGGCAAATGCCGTTATTCAGGATGCAGATAAAAATATTTGGATTGCAAAAGACGACGGTATTGCCTGTATTAAAAGTTCCGGCCTTTCATTAGAACGCAGCGGACAAATCGATTCAGTATCGGAAATACTTAAGGGCCTTCGCGTCAGACAGGTGAGGGAAGATTCGGACGGCTCTTTATTTTTTGCGACATATTCTGATAAAGGGCTTTTAATCTTTTCCAAAGACGGTTCGATACGCAGCATTACGAAAAATGACGGACTTCCCAATAATCGTATCCGCTTTTCGTATTCCGGCAGAGACAATGTCATGTGGATAGGGACGACTGCATGTCCTGCCTTGTACTATAACGGAACGGTTACGGCATTTACCCGTGAAGACGGACTGCCGAATCTGTTTATTTTATGTGCGCTTAAAAGCTCGAACGGCAAGCTGTGGTTGGGAACGGACGGAGGTGGTGCGGTTGAAATTGCTCTGTCGGGACTTGCCGAAGGCATGCCCCGCATTCATATTGAGCGTATCCTTATAAAGGAAAACGGCTTAAGCGGAAACATCGTCTTCCGTATTGTCGAAGACAGTTACGGCAATATGTGGTTTTGTACGAGCGAAGGGCTTACTTTATATAAAGACGGCACGTTTTATTCTGCAGCGCAGGCAATCGGAAGGAGCGGCAACAGTGTATTCAATATCTTAAACGATGCCGAAAACAATTTATGGATTGTAACAGCGAAAGAACTGCTGTTCGTTAAAAATGACGCCTTTGTGCAGGCGGTACTTAACAAAACACCCGCCGAAAACCTTTTTCGATATAACCGTCTTGACGGACTGACAGGGCAATTGGCGGCAAACGCATGGGCATACATTACCGAAGACAATATTCTTTTTATTCCGACTATCAAGGGCGTTTCCGTCTGCGATCCGTCAGGCTATGTTCCCAATAAATATGAACCGCCGGTCGTTATTGAAAATATCTTTTTAGACGGCAAGCGATTCGACGCTGCGGAGGGGGTTCTTCAGGTTTCCGCAAGGATAAAGCGCATTTTATTTAAATTTACAGCACTCAGCTATACCATTCCGCAACGTGTTCAGTTTGAATATAAACTTGACGGTTACGATTCCGAATGGCGTTCATGCGGCACAACACGGGAAATTGCGTATACAAATTTAAATCCGGGAAATTACGTATTTAAAGTGCGGGCTGCGAATAATGACGGCATATTGAACAGAGACGGCTCCCGCGTTTCGTTTTATAAACGTCCGTTTTTTTATCAAACAGTTTGGTTTTATCTCTCGATGGTTTTACTGGGAAGCGCACTCATATTCTTTGCCGTGCAGCTCCGCTTTAGGGCACTGCAACACAGAGCGCAAGAATTGGACAAAAAAGTGAAAGAAAAAACGAAAGAACTTGCCGACGAAAAAGAAAAAAGCGACAAACTGTTAAAAAATACACTGCCGCTTTCGATCATCGATGAGCTTATTAAAATGGGTGAGTCAAAGCCGAAACTCTATCCTGCGGTAACGGTTTTGTTTGCCGACGTCGTAGGCTTTACCGAATGGTCGGGACACAACACCCCCGATGCGGTTATTTCGGGGTTAAACTCGCTTTTTACGCACTTTGACGGTATTATGGATTTATACGGTTGTGAGCGGATAAAAACGCTCGGTGACGGGTACCTCGCCTGTTCGGGGCTGACGAACGAAAAAAATCACGCGGAGCGGGTTGTGGATGCGGCAGTAGCGATGCTGCGCAGCTTAGAAACTTTTAACAAAGAGAACGACAGCTGCTTCAGCATTAAAATCGGTATATCTTCGGGTGCAATTACCGGCGGTATTGTAGGGGTACATAAATATATCTTCGATGTGTTCGGCGACACGGTAAATACCGCATTTCGCCTTGAATCGGTTACGTCTCCGACGGCGTGTACCGTTTCCGAGTCGACAGCGGCATTAATCCGCGGTAAATACGGGCTTCATAAGCGTCCCGACCAAAACTTAAAAGGAAAAGGGCTGATACCATGCTACTACGTAAAATATGCTGCCTCCGACAAAGTGTCCGATAGAGAAGAAGTGAAAGCCTTGTATGGACGGCTCGTAGCACTGTATAAAAATAAAGAATTCATTGAATGCCGCTCCGTCATCGCACAGCTTGACCGCACGCTCTTGGAACCCGATATCGGAAGAACTATCGCTGCGGTAATAAAACATATAGGAATGTAAGGCAGTAAGGGCAGTATATCTGCAGAATAATACGGAGCAAATATTATGTTTAAAACTCTTATGGATGCCTCTTTTATTAAAAAAATATTACAAAATTGATTTCCGTGATAATTCAGTGTCCCCTATTGACAATATCCGTTATTGAGTATATGTTTTTATACTCAAGATCCCCGCTTGTGGAGTAAGTGTGTGAAAAAGTTTACTCTGATTTTTATCTGTTCTCTGTTTTTAGCTTCGTGTATAAAGCCTGCCGAGCCTCGTTTAGATACTGTCGTAAAAGGTGTTTTTGATGCTGAAAATATATCCGTAGGTGATATACAAGTACTGGAAGGAGAATGGATTTTTATTCCAAACAAATTTGTTAGCCCTTTGGAAGATTTTACTAAATATACCCGTTATGAGAATATAAATACATCTTGGCATAAGTATGGAGACGGTTTGTCGATTTACGGATATGGGACATATGCTTTAAGAATAAAAAATCTTTCTACAAGTGGTGTATATGCAATAAAAACAGCAACAGTTTCTTCCGCCTTTATTGCATATCTTGAAGGGAAAGAAATTTATAGAAGCGGTGTTGTAGGTAATTCACGTAAATTTGAAGTCTTTAATTGGGATGCCCCGTTTATTATCCTTCCGACTTTTGGGAAGGAAGAAGTAACATTAGTTTTTCATGTTTCTAATTTTTGTGATAATAAGGCCGGTTTTTTAAAGCCCATCGAATTCGGTTTTTACTCTGATCTTTTAAATGCAAAAAATGCAAGCGTTTTAACTCTGACTATATTGGCCGGTATCCTTTTGTTGGCTGCTACATTTTTTATTTCTTTGTTTATTTTTTATCCTAAAGAAAAACAATCTCTTTATTTCGGTTTGTTGGCGGCTAATTTTTCTTTAAGAATTTGCTGCTACGATGAATTTTTACTTACAACAATAATACCCGGCATTAGCGGGGAGGCTCTTTTTAGAATAGGTTATATGACGATTTCATTGGGTATCATATTTGCAGCATTGTTTATAAACAACCTTTTTAGCAAAATAAAAAGCAGATATTGGTTTATTATGCTTGCTCCAGGAATATTGTATATTATCATAAATATTTTTGCTCCTATGAGAGTTTCATCTGCACTGCTTCAGCCTGCGCAAATCTATGTTTTATTGTTTGCAGCATATAATGTAATAATTGTTATGAAAGCCGCTTCACGGAAAGATGCATCAGCTATTCTTTTTCTGACAGGCTTTTCAATCTTTTTAATTTTAGGTGTAAGAGATGTTTTAATTGCAAATAGGATTATACAGGGTTTTTTCCTATCACATATAGGTGTTTTGGTCTTATTGATTCCAATGGCCATTGTTGTTTTGCGTAATTTTAGAGACAGCTCTGATAGGGTTATCGGAATTACAAAGCAGATAGAAGCGACGAACGAAGCTCTTGCAAAATTTGTTCCTAACGAATTTATGAATTTTTTAAGAAAAAAACATGTTGATATTAAGTTGGGGGATAATATTTTAAAAGACATGTATATAGCCTTTATTCATTTAGGAATTTATACAGGTTTGGAGACGGAAAAAGAGCGGCTGGGTCTTCTTAGAATTTATAATGATACTTTGTCAAATATCAATCCTATTATTCAAGCTCATAACGGATTTATCGACAAATATTTAACTGAAGGTTTAATGGTTCTTTTTCACGGTTCGGCAGATGATGTTATAAAATGTATGCTTAAAATTAAATCCGTAGTTCAATTTGAAAATATGGAAAGGGAAATAAATAAATTGCCTAAAATAGACCTTGCAGTAGGTATACATTATGGAAGACTTATGCTTGGTACGATTGGAGAAGAGGAAAGAATGGACAGCACAGTTATATCCGATGTTGTAAATGTTGCTTCCAGACTTCATTTTTATGCTCTAAAAAAAGGAGTAAATATTTTTATCAGTGAAGTTGTTAAAAAAAATGTAACTAATCTCCCTATAAATGAAGTTAAATTTGAATATAACGGCTTGGTAAGATTTAGAGGAAAAGATGAACCGGTTAGAATATATGAGGTAAAAAAATTATGACGGTAGAAAAGAAACGGTTATTTTTAGGATCTATTCCTTTTTGTTTTCTATTGATTCTTTTGTGTCTAACTAATTTGTTTAAACCTATTTATGAACAAAAAGTCATAAATTTGGAAGTAAAAAACGGTAAAGTGAGTCTTCCTGCTAAGACCTTATCAGGGACGGCCCTTTTTTCTTTAAGCGGAGATTTCCATTATACGCCTAATCAATTTTATTCTTTAAGAAACAGCACTGAAGAATCTTATGCTAAGGTCCCCGGTGATTTTTCAAGTAAAGATTTAGAGAATGTGTTTGGTTACGGGTCTTACGGTTTAGAATTATATGGTATGGATCCGGAAACTATTTATGCAATTCAAGTCCCCCTTATTTTTAGCAGCTGCAGTATTGTAATAAATGGAATGGATCTTGAAAGGCAGGGGCAGCCCGGTATAGATCGGGAAACGGAAAGACCGGGAACCAGATCTTCTCAAATAGCTTTTAGGCCCTTAAAAGATGGAACCTCCAATATAGTTATTAATGTTTCCAATTTTTTTAATAATAAAGGTTATATTTCAGGCCCGATTATTTTGGGGGAGTCCACTCAAATAGGAACAATGTTTAAAGAAGACCTGATTTTTTCCGGTATGATATTTGCCGTAACTTTTTCGGTTGCTTTATTTTTCTTTATGCTGTCATTTTTTCATAAAGATTCATCCTTTGTAATTTGGTTTGCTTTGACCTGTATAGTGCTGGCTTTGCGAGGGATTTTCTTTTATCCTTATATTTTTGATATTTTATTTCTCAATACTCCATGGTTATTTAATTTTATTATGAGGTGTGTTACCGTTCCTCTGCCTATAATTTTATTTACGATTTTTATAACTAAGGCTTTAAAATTACGATTTAAGATTCCTTATATAATTATATTATCCGTATCAATTTTATATGCTATTTCCACTATAGTTCTTCCGCCTGAGATTTCAACATTTTTATTGGGTTACTACCAAGTTTTTGCTTTGTTTTGTGTAAGTTATATTATCAGTATTGCAATAATAGGTTTGAAAAAAAAGAAAGAATTTTCCGTATGGATATTTACTGCGACATCTGTATTGTTCTTATTCGGTGTTTATGACTTATTTGTTTCTTTAGGCATTATATCGGGAGATTTTTTTATTCAGATAGGGACGGTTTTTGCGGTTATTATATTGTCTATAATGGTCTTGGATGACTATTCCGGTTCGATAACTAAGATAGAAGATCTAAGTGTAGAAATGAAGCTTATAAATAGATCTCTTATTCGGTTTGTACCGGATCAGATTGTAGAGCTTTTGAATAAAAAGTCCATAGCGGATGTTCAACTGGGAGATAGTGTTGAGCTTACAATGCCCATCATTTCGATAGATATCCGTTCCTTTACTCACACTTCAGAAAAACTTGCACCCAATCAAGTTTTTGAATTATTGAATGAGTATTTTGCATTGGTAGCTCCAATTGTTCGGAAATATAATGGTGTAATAACAAAATACTTGGGAGACGGTTTTTTTGCTTTATTTCCTGATGGAGCAAACGCGGCTCTTTCATGCGGAATAGCTATACAAAAGGCTATTCGCGATAATAGTATTGCAGCACCTAACTCTTCCCCTATAAAAATAGGGATAGGAATTGATATGGGTGATATTCTTTTAGGTATCATAGGCAATTCAACACGAATGGATAGTATTATTATTTCTAACGCCTACCACATCGCAGAAGTTTTGCAGGAATCTACAAAAAAATACTCTTCCTGCATTATTATTTCTGATAGAATTTATGATTCTCTTAATGATATTTCTGAACATTATATTAGGCCCATACAGAAGATTAAAAATACATTGAACAAAGATGTTTTTTTATATGAAGTATATGATGGTGATGATGATTCTATTCGTGATTTAAAATACAGCACACAGCACTATATGGAAAATGCTTTAAAGGTCTTATCGACTAAGGGAGTTGAAGCCGCCGGTAAATATTTTGATAAAATTTTGGAAATATTTCCAAATGATTATGTTGCCTTATATTATAAAAAAATGTTTGAAAAAATCAATTTAGAATAAATTTTATTTTAAGGAGAAATTTATGGCAAAGAAAGTTGTAATTGTAGGAGGCGTAGCAGGCGGGGCTTCAGTCGCTGCAAGAGTTAGACGCTTGGATGAAAATGCTGAAGTTATTATGTTTGAAAAAGGTCCCAATGTATCTTTTTCAAATTGTGCCTTACCCTTTTTCTTAAGCCGGATTGTTCCCGAAAGCGAGAATCTTGTTTTAATGACTCCTGAAAAGTTTAAGAAGCAATATAACATTATTGCAAAGACTTCTCATGAGGTATTGGCTGTCGATTCATCAAAAAAAATCGTTAAAGTAAAAGACTTAAATACCGGAACAGAATTTGAAGAATCTTATGATGTATTAGTTCTTTCCCCGGGGGCGGCTCCTGTGGTTCCGCGTTCTATAGCGGGATATGATAAGCCCCATGTTTTTACCGTAAGGAATGTTGCCGATATTAAAAAACTTGACGATTATGTTAAAGCTCAAAATGTGAAAGATATTGCGGTTATAGGTGCAGGTTTTATCGGTATTGAGGTTGCCGAAAACTTTAAGCTTGCAGGTAAAAATGTTTCCCTTGTAGAAAAACTTCCGCAGGTAATGGCTCCGTTTGATTATGATATGGTCCAAATTCTTCATAAAGAGTTGCACGATAAGGGTGTAAACTTAGTTTTAGGCGACGGTATAAAAGAGATAGGAGACGGTTTTATTATCCTTGAGAGCGGCAAAAAGCTTGATGCCGGAGCTGTTGTTTTGTCATTGGGTGTCCGTCCTGAAGTTGCTTTAGCTCAAAGTGCAGGCGTAAAACTAGGAGATACGGGAGCTATTTTAGTCGATCATAATTACCGTACCAATGTAGAAGATATTTATGCAGTAGGAGATGCTATTGAAGTAAGTCATTTTATAACTGGCAAAAAGACAAGGCTTACTCTTGCAGGCCCTGCACAAAGGCAGGCCAGAGCTGCTGCAGATGATATGTACGGTATTCCTCATAGAAACAAGGGAGTTATCGGTTCTTCGGTTATTCAATGTTTTGATTATAATGCCGCATGTACGGGTCTCAATGAAAGAGAGTGTCAAGCTCAAGGAATTAATTACGATTTTGTCTATGTTATTCCCGGAGATAAGGTAGGTCTTATGCCGGATGCTCACCCTCTTTTCTTTAAACTGATTTTTGCCAATCCTTCCGGTAAGATTTTAGGAGCACAAGCAATAGGAAAAGGAAATGTCGATAAGCGTATAGATGTTATAGCTTCATTTATTATGTTGGGCGGAACCTTGGAAGACTTAAAAGAGTTAGAGCTTTGTTATTCCCCTATGTTTGGAACTGCAAAGGATATTGTTAATCATGCAGCTCTTGTAGGTTTAAATATTTTAAACGGAGTGTATAAGCAGGTTCCTGTTACAATGGTAAGAGAGCTTGTCGAATCAAATGCTTTTATTGTTGATGTCCGCGAGCCCAAGGAATTTGAAGCGGGACATCTTTTAAATGCCGTAAATATTCCTTTGAGCCAATTACGTGAAAGAATGAATGAGATCCCGAAAGATAAACCGGTATATGTACATTGCCGCTCAAGCCAGAGAAGCTACAATGCTCTTTGTGCTTTAAAAGGTAAGGGATATAAGAACATAGTAAATATTATGGGCTCATTTTTAGGTATAAGTGTTTATGAATACTTTAATGACATTACTCAAAACCGAAAGCCGATAGTTACTAAATATAATTTTAGATAGGAAAAAGCTTTTGGAAGATAAAAAAATACCGGCAAAGGTAAAGGGGCTGTCAAAATTCGATGTTTTAAATCTTGTAATAGGTTCAATTATCGGATGGGGTTCTTTTATTTTGCCGGGAACTCTTTTCTTACCTAATTCGGGGGTTATAAACACCGTCCTTGGTCTTTGCATAGGGGGCCTTTTTGTTATAGTAATACAAAAGGCTTATCAGGTTATGCTTAGCAATCATGTAGGCGAGGGCGGTGAATTTTCTTATACCTTGACAAATATGGGAAAGGTGCACGGTTTTATTGTCGGCTGGTCATTGAGTCTTTGTTATTTGAGCATGATTCCTTTAAATGCAACGGCCTACGTTCTCATATTACGTAAGATTTTCGGTAAGGTAATGCTGTGGGGCTATATGTATGATTTCGGACCGACAAGTGTTTATCTTGCAGATATTCTTATAGCCTCAGTTCCGATTATAGTTTTCACTATAGTCAATTTAAAAGGACTTTCTTTAAGTACAAAGATACAAAACATCATGAGTTCTGCACTTGTGCTTATCGTTATAGTTTTGTTTTTTATAATTTTGGGAAAAAGTAATTTAAAAGTTTTTTCCGATAATTATTTGGGCTATGATAAAATATCTTTGGCAAAAACCGCATCTATAATAGCTATAATTCCTTTTTTGTTTGTTGGCTTTGATGTAGTTCCACAAGTGTCCTGTGATTTGGGATTTGCTCCGTCTAAGACACATTTGCCTACGATTATTTCCATAATTTTCGGCATCTTGCTATACAGCCTTTTAAACATGATAGGAGCTTTGAGCTATGGCCCTGAAGAAGCTGCTAAGGTTGAGTGGGCAGTCGCCTCATCAGTAACGAGCAAGACCGGCTTTATAGGTTTTTTCTTTTTACTTATTGCAATTTTTTCGGCTGTTACCGGAGGTATTAATGGCTTTATGATAAGCAGCAGCAAATTGCTTGGTGCCTTGTCTAATGAAAAGCTTTCTCCGGCTTTTTTGGGTAAAAAGAACGATAAGAATTTATACCCGAATGCGATTTTGTTTATTGCGGGCGTAAGTTTAATAGGGCCATGGATAGGTCGAGAAGTAATTATTTTGATTGTGGATATGGCTTCCGTGTTGGCTGCTTTGGCTTATACCTATGTGGGTATAATAGGGATTAGAAAAGGTAAAAATTTATTTGAAAAAACAATGTGTGCTTTTTCGGGTCTTATAGGTTTGATATTTATAAGCCTTCTTTTAATTCCGGGTTCACCGGCACAGTTGACAAAGGGTTCAATGTTTTTTTTGATAGCTTGGACGCTGCTGGGTTTTCTATTTTATAGATTCGGTACCCGCCGAAAAGAAAAAAGTACATAATAGTTTATAAGGAGTTTTGTATGAAAAAAATCGAAAACATTATCGGTTTTGCAGTGCTGATTTTAAGCATTGTTTTGGGTTCCGTTTTATTAAAGACGGATATGTTATTTTTTAGATGGGTTATAGGAATAGCCTTAGGCTATGTTTTAACCCGTTCATTGTTCGGCTTTGCAGGAAGTGTAAACAGAGCATATCGAACAGGCTCCACCAAACTTATGAGAGCTTTGATGTTGATGTTCGTAATTTCTGCAATTCTTACTTCCGCCTTTCTTATTTTTGGAGATGTTAAAAACTATGACCTTTGGATTAATCCTATCAACTTAGGCCTAATCTTAGGAGGCTTCCTATTCGGTTTCGGTATGAGTTATTCCTCTTGCTGTGCAACAGGAACTCTTACGGACTTGGTTACGGGTTTACCGCGAGCTCTTATTACTCTTTTATTTTTCGGAATAGGTGTTTTTGTAGGTCTTCCTATTCAGGCCAAACAGTCATGGATCAAAGATTCATTATTTAAGAGCGGAACAGGCAGCGGTGTCTTTATACCTGACTGGTTCGCTTCAAATGGAAAGGGCGGATATCTAGGTGCAATCATTGTAACAGCTTTGTTTGCAGGTATTATTGTTGTACTCTCATATATGTATGAAAGTAAAAGAAAAAAGCAAAACAAATACTCAGGTGTAGGTTCCGAAAAAGATCAGGATGCAGTAAAAGAACTTGATACACATAACTATAAATTTTTTAGTGAAGCAACTTACAAAAAACTTTTTGTTGAACCTTGGTCTTTAACTATGGGGGCTGTTTTACTTTCAGTTTTGTTTACACTTTTAATGGGGGTTACAAAGGCTGGTTGGGGTGCTTCGACTCCTTTCGGTTTTTGGTTCGGAAGACTGTTAAAGTTTTTCGGTATGAGTGTTGATTCCATTGTTGCTTTTACCGGAGGTAAACCGAAGCCTTATACAATGCCTTTCTTTGAGCATCCTGTTTTCGTTCAGAATATCGGTATTGTGGCCGGTACTGCGATATGTCTTCTTCTTGCAGGAAGCTTTACAAAAAGCTTTAAGTCGGAGTTAAAAATTAGGGTAAAAGATGTCATCGTTTTTGCAATCGGCGGTTTTGCGATGGGTTTTGGAACAAGACTCTCAAACGGATGTAATGTCGGTGCCTTGTATACTCCAATTGCAAACTTTTCACTTTCAGGATGGATATTCTTAATTTTCCTTGTTGCCGGAGGTTTTTTAGGAAACTATACTTTAAAGCTGATTAATAAAAAGAAATAAGTTTAAGCAGAACCTCGAAGAGCAGAGCTTCTTCGAGGTTCTTTCAATTTTAATTTTGGTCGATTAAAGATTCGGCTAAAATTTTTAAGGCCTGCCTTGAAACATTTCCATCGATTGAAATCGCTTCTAAAAAAAGTTTTTCGGGAATAACTGCTAAAAGGCAGTCGGTTTCCGCAATAGCCGTGCCCGTCCTTTTCCCGTTTAAAAGACATGCAAGCTCTCCAAACAAATCTCCTTTTCCGAAATTCAGGATTTTGTTCAATCTTGTGACACTTACGCTTCCTTCTATTATGTAGTAAATTTCACTTGATTCATCTTCATAATTAAAAATAGTTTCTCCTGCTTTTATTTCTATAGCTTGTTTTCTATATTCTTTTGGCGGAGTGATAAAAAGATGCCTTAAAAGCTGATTAAAAAAACCGGGGGCATCTTCTTTTGGAAGCCTATAAAGTTGTGAGATTATAAAACTATTAAAAAACTGATTAACATACATAAACTGTGCAAAAAATACAAAGAAAAAAAAGAAAAACCAGACTTGAATTAGGACAAGTATTACATTTGTAAAAAGGCCGTATACGAATGTAAATTTAACTGTAGATCTAAAAAAACTAAAAAATATCTTTACAAAATAATAGGATAAAGTACAGGCTGCAGATGAAAGCAAAGCTGTCTTAAAAGAGGGCTTTATAGGCGGCATCCAATAATATATCAAACAGACAAACAGCTGCATAAAAATAACGGGAATAAATCTAAATAGATTTCTTAAAAGACTGAATAAGTTCGGTGAAAAAACAGGCTGAGCAAAATCGCTTCTAAATACTGCAGAACCCGTTATTAAAAATATAAATAAAAAAACAAGCAGGATGACAACAATTATTTCGCCTAGAATAACTATCAGGCTGGTTTTTAAAGGGGTGATTTTTATTTTCTTCCGGTATACTTTTCTGATTGAATGCTGAATGGTTGCAAAAAAACGTCTGGCCATCCATAAAACAAAAATCAAAACAATGAACTCAAAAAAGGAGAAACTATTTACATTCAATAAAAAATGGAAAAACCTGTCAAGATTAACCGTGTTTTGAAAAATTGAAAGAGCTCTGAGAGCTTCTTTTATTTGCTGAGGGCTTTGTTTTAAGACACGGAGTAAAATAGTTAATGTCAAAATAAAAATAGGAAGAGCGGACATTAAAAAATTATATGCCCCTGCCGCCGCAGTAGTTAAAAGATCATTATTTACAAAACTTACAATTGTAATATATATTTTTTGGTTAAAGTCATAGAGCCCTTTTTTTTGTTCTTGAACAACTCTTTCATACCAAGCTAAAAATTTCTGACTATTGCTTTTTTCTTTTTTCAATCAAGGTCCTCCTATTTTGTGTAATAATATACAACTAATTGTGTTCTATCTCTTAAATTCAGTTTTTCGAGTATGGAAGAAACATAATTACGGACAGTTCCTTCACTCAAACTAAGTCGGTTTGCTATTTCTTTATTATTAAGTCCATCTGCAACCAATTCCAAAATATCGGTTTCTCTATCGTTTAAATCTTCTTTAAATTGTGAGCGCGCAGGTTTTGTTTGAGGGATTTTTGATATTATCTCCGAATCGAATACGATGCTCCCTGCGCCGACTGCATTTAATGCAGGTACCAAAGAATCTATGTTTTGTTTTAATATATAACCCTTACATCCGAAGTTAATTGCTTTTGTAATATATTCTTCATCGTTAAAGGTTGTAAGCAATAATATTTTTGCATCGCTATGTTCGGCTAGAATTTTTTCGCTTGCTTCTATTCCGGTCATATTTTGCATTCTGATATCCATTAAAAGAATATCCGGTTTGTATTCATTAAAGAGGGTAATCGCTTCGTTTCCGTTTGAGCCGGTTGCAATAATATCGAATCCGTTGGCTTTTAATATTGTCTTTAAAGAGGAAACGACAAGACAATCATCATCAACTATTATTATCTTCATTGTATTTATCCTTTATTTTTGGAAATATAATATGAGTTTTAAATCCGTTTTCGGAATAAAATTTAATTATACCTCTATGTTTTTCTACAAGGTCGGCTATAACTTTTAAACCTATTCCATAATTTAGATTTCTGATTTGTTTTCCTGAAAAGCCTCTCCCATTATCTTTTATTATAAGAGAGTAAAAGCCGAGGTGTTCCAGTACGCTCAGATTCAATTCACTTGCTCCGCTGTGTTTGATGGTATTTGAAAGGCTTTCTTTTACTATTGAAAAGATATCGTATTTTAGCTCATAGGGTATAGAGTCTACCTTATATGTTAATTGTATTTTAATTTTTTTTGTGTTTTCAACAAGTTCTTCCAAACCTGTTTGTAAATTAAAAGAATCATTATGCATATTATGAAGACATTCTCTTATTTCGGTCATACCGTTTTCTAAAGAATTTTGTAAAGTGTTTAAACTTTCCTTTACGTCCTCTTGATTTGAAATATATTTTAGCGCATTCACCTGTAAAATACCGGCACTAAGTGTATGACCTATGGAATTATGAAGACTTCCTGAAATTCTGTTCCGTTCGGCGAGGATTAAAACTTCAGCATTTTTTAAAACCTCGTTTTCTAAAATTCGTTCCCTTTTTTCCGAATTAATTTTGCTTTCGGCAAGTTTATCTTTTAGTCCGGTTACTTCCAATGTTTTAAGTAGATAGTTTTCTTTAACACCCGAATAGAAGAATATAATCAAAGTAAACAGAAAGAAAATAAGATCGAAATTAAAAAACACACACAATAAAGGAAGAAATTTAAAAATAAGGGACAGGTGCTTTTGATTTCCTTCGGCTTCTAAATTCATAGCGATAAAAACGGGAGAAAAAAATGCAAGATTTTTATTGAATGCTGCTGTAAATATGACAAAGACGATAAAAATAAAAGGCTTTATATTGCTGTGTATCATACCGCTCCATAGCCCCATAGAAAAAAATATTATAAAGCAGGGAATAACTATAAACGATCCGGTTTTAGAAAATACAAAAAGAGAAGAAAAAAGAACTATCAAAAAATTTTCTAAAAATAAAAGCATATAATTACAGAGCTCTCTCTATTAAAATATCTACCGTTCATTAAGTATAAAGGAAAATGCTAAAAAAATCAATAAAGAAAAAATTGGTGTTGACTTTTGCAAAAGACTATGCAATACTTTATTATACAATTTACATAAGGAGGTTTAATTTAAATATGTATAATATAATTGATTTGGTCAAACAAAAAGAAGCTAAGATTATTCAAATTAGGAGGGACCTGCATCAGATTCCCGAATTGGAATTATCCCTTCCAAAAACTGTGGACTATGTTTGCAAGCAGCTCGATGCTCTGCAAATACCCTATCATAAACTTGTCAACGGGAATGCTATTGTTGCCCTCATTGAGGGAAAAGAAAAGGGCAAATGTATAGCAATTAGAGCCGATATGGATGCCTTGCCCATAAAAGAAAATACAGGCCTAAGTTTTGCCTCAAAACATGAGGGCTGTATGCATGCCTGCGGCCATGACGGCCACATGGCTATGGCTCTTGGAGCCTGTATGGTGCTTAAGGAACTGTCATCGGAATTTAAAGGCTGTGTAAAAATTCTTTTTCAACCGGGAGAGGAGTATCCCGGAGGAGCCCTCCCCATGATTGAAGAAGGCTGTATGGAAAATCCAAAGGTTGATGCCGTAATAGGCCTTCATGCAGGTTATATTTATCCGGGCGTTGAAAAAGGAAAGATAGGTGCATGTAAAGGGCCTTTTTTTGCCGCTGCCGATAAATTCAAGATTATCGTAAAGGGATATGGTGCGCATGGGGCTTATCCGCATCTTTCGGTAGATCCTGTTCCCATAGCTTGTGAAATAGTTTCCGGTTTACAAAAGATTATAAGTCGTGAGCTTCCCCCAACTTCTCATGCCCTGATTTCCGTAGGACAAATACATGGCGGATCCGCTTTTAATATCATACCCGAGGAAGTTTTTATTGAAGGAACGGTACGTTCTGCTGATGAAAAAGAACGCAGCTTCATTGCAAAAAGAATTGAAGATCTTGCTTCGGGTATTTCAAAATCTTACAGGGCCGAAGCAAAAACGGTTTATGATTTTAGGTATCCTGTTTTGCTAAATGATAAAGGTTTTACGGAATTTTTTATTGAAAGTACAAAAGAAATTTTGGGAGAAGATTCTATTCACGAAATTTCGGTGCCTACAATGGCCGGTGAAGATATGGCCTACTTTTTGCAAAAAGCTCCTGGTACGTTTTTTGTCTTGTCCAATCCTATAATACAGAAAGACGGTAGTATTTATCCTCATCATTCAGATAAATTTGATATGGATGAAAGTTTATTTTATAAAGGAACCTCTGCTGTGCTGGCCGCTGTTCTAAAATATTTGAATTTAGGCGGCTTAAAATAAAGCCTTTCACATAGTTTCTGCATATAAGTTTTTGATTTATATGCAGAATGGCCTAGCCCATGTAGAGTACATCATCGGCAAGAGCGGCTGCCTCATCTTTGTCGTGGGTAACGTAAACGGCTGTGTAGCCCAAGCTCTCCTGCTTGGCTCTTAATTCTTTACGCAAGTGCAGGCGAAGGTCTGCATCGAGGGCAGAAAGGGGTTCATCAAAGAGGATGAGGGCGGGTTTTACTGCAAGGCTCCGTGCTAGAGAAACCCTTTGTTTTTCTCCGCCCGAAAGAAGATCCGTTTTGCGCTTTTGTAAGGCCTCCAAATGAAAAAGCTCGACAAGAGGGGTAATGGCCTTGCGGGCTTCCTTTTTGGACATGCCTTGGGAGACCAAGCCGTAGATAATATTTTCTTCAACATTGAGATGAGGGAAGAGGGCGTAGTCCTGAAAGACCATTCCGATTCCGCGTTTGCCGGGAGGAGTGTGATTGATATTTTTTCCGTCCAAAATGATTTCGCCCGAATCCGGAGGGACAAGGCCTGAGATTATTTTTAAAACCGTTGTTTTGCCGCAGCCTGAAGGCCCGAGGAGGGCCAGAGCTTTCCCCTTTTTTAATTCAAAGGAAATGGAAATATCTTTTTCGGTAAAATGTTTTTTTATGTTTTTAAGCTGTAAAAATGCTTTTTCGTTTTCCATCGGTTTCTCCTTAAATTTCTTTTTCCTGTAAAAAGAAAACAAAGCCGGTCATAAGGCTTAAGACGACTGCAACTGCAGAAGATTCTACAAAGCGGTATGAAGAAGCGTAATCGAAAATCAGCAGGGCAAGGTTATTAAACCGCGGTATGTTTAAAACTATTGGTAAGGAAGCATCTCCCGTACTTATGGCAAAGACAAAGGCCAAGGCGGAAAAGATGCCCTTCTTGCACATGGGTACTATCACCTTAAAAAAGGCCGTTTTTTTGTCCGGTGAAAGCAAGACAGCTGCATTGATAATATTTTGAGGAATGCGTAAAAGCGAGGTCTGTATCTGGGTCCACGCAAAGGGCCACGCAAGGGAGCTTTGTGCAAAGATTAAAATAAGCTCCGTTCCGTTGGGTCTTAACAAGAGCCAGCCGAAGCCTAGCATTACCGATGAAACGGCCAAGGGCAGATAAGGAACCGCATATATTTTTCTCAGGTTATAAAAGACGGTAATGTATGCAAAGAACAAAGAAGCTATCAGGCTTACAATGGCCGTAAGAACGCCGATTTTGATGCTTGTCCAAAGAGCCGTCCAAAAAGTTCGGGATAAAAAAATATTTTTCCATGCTTTAAAATAAAAGAATTTATTAAATATAGAAGTATAATTTACATTATATGTAGAATGTAAAAAGATAGAAAACAAGGGTGCTATTAAAAAAAGAATAATTATAAAAATAGTAAAGCTAAAAAAGATTTTTTGTCCAAAGCCTTTTATTGCAGACCTCTCCCTTCTTCCCTTTAAGTTTTCGTTTTGTACCTTCATCTTTTTTTGCAGGTTAGAATAGATGAGGATTAAAATTAAGGCCGCAGATATTTCGGTGAGGGCTATCTTTGCGGCAAGGTTCATATCCAATTTTGTGCGGGCTGCCTTGTAAAGTTCTACCTCTAAGGTAGTAAGGGCAAGGCCTCCGAAAAGCAGGATTATTATAAAACTAAAAAAGCAAAAAAGGAAGATCAACAAAAAGGAAACGGCTATCGAATTTAAAAGAGCCGGAAAGGTTATGGTCTTAAAGATTCTAAATTTACTTGCTCCTAAAAGGAGGGCAGCATTAGGTTCATCTTCGCTTAAGCGTTCCCAAACTTGAGAAATTGTTTTCATTGCAAGGGGAAAGTTGTAAAAGCCGTGGATTATAATTACTCCTGTCATCGAAAACACAAAATTGACAGGCGGTTCGTCTTGGTTTAATAAGCTCTTTAAAAAAGAATTTAGGATGCCGTTATTTCCGAAAAATATTATAAAGGAAAGAGCAACGATTATTGCAGGCACGCAGAGGGGGACGCTCGACAGAGCCATTAGAAATTTTCTACCCCGAAAGTTTTTTCTTGCACAAAAATAAGCGGCAGCAAAACCTACCGTGCAGGCAAGAGCTGCGGAAAAAAAGGCCTGAGAAACCGTAAAGGCAGCAATCCTAAAAATCTGCGAAAAATCAAAAGAGCTTTTTACTCCCGTAATATACGAAAAGTCAAAGCGTGAAGAAAATAAGGGAACAAAGCTTAAAATCAGCGGAAGAAAAAAAGAAAGCAGTACAAGAAAAAAGATGAGGCCGCCGAGCGGTAAAACAAGGCGGCCTACGTTTAATAGGCCGCTCGGCCGAGAAACTCGGTCAGGCCGAGTATCTCGGCCTTTCTGTTTATTTTTGTAAAACATTGATTACGGCATTTACCGATTCGGTTTGATCTTCTGAAGGAATACGCAAAACTTTTGCAGGTTTGGGAACATCCTTATAAGAAGCAGGAAGAGCAAGTCCCTTGATAACGGGATACATAAACTGGGTTTCGGGAAGGAGGCTTTGAGCTTCTTCCGTCAGCATAAAGTCTATAAATTCCTTTGCTCCTTTAGTATTAGCTGCATTGGCGGCAATACCCATACCTTCAATTTGAATAATATGTCCTTCTTCAAAAATCAATGGTTGAAATCGGTCTGTTTTATCATATAAAACATGGGAAGCTAGGCTGCTTGTGTAAGAAATGGCTATGGGAGCTTCTCCGGCTGTAAAATAGCCGTAGCCCGTACTCCACTTGGGAGCCATGGCAAAGATATTTGGCTTGAGGGCCTTCCAAAAGTCTAGGTAATTATCTCCAAAAACAGCCCTTGTCCAAGCGGCCAAGCCCAGTCCTGTTGTGCTGGAACTCGGATCCAAAATAACAATCTTTTTTGCATAAGCAGGCTCGATCAGCTCTTTTAAGGATGAGGGCTTTTTGATTTTGGCTTTTGTATCGAACATAAATGCAAAATAGCCGTAGTCAAAGGGGGTTAAAAGCCAGTCATCGGCAATAAGAACAGCTGAATCTATCTTGTCTGCGGCCGTAGGTTTGTAGGCTTTTAAAACTTTTGCCTTGCGGGCTTTTTCGATAAGGTGGTTATCTATACCGATGAGGACATCCGCTGTAGAGGCCTTACCTTCCAGTATGACTCTGTTTAAAATGCCTTCTTTGCAGATAACGTACTCAACTTCTTTGCCCGTTTTTGCCTTAAAGAGTTCGGCAATTTTCGGACCGGGGCCGTAGTCGGCAGCAAAGGATTTTGTTGTGTAAACTACAACCTTTGTTCCGTCAGATTCTTTTGCACCGCCTGCAAAAAGAGCGGCACAACCGATAATTAAAAAAGAGAAAATTAAAATAGAGCGTAAATGATTTTTCATATGCTCCCTCCGCCGGTATTATCCGGATCAGGTAATAGGGCATCCGTGCGGACAGCCCTTTGCGGGTATGTTCTCAGCTTGTAAAAGCACCCCGGCAGATGTGAGTTTAGCATAAGAAAAATAAAAATTCAATAGGCGGACAAAAATACAAATATTTGTATAAATTGTAAGAGGTATTGCCCAAAAAATACCATTTTTATGAAATTCATGTATACATTTGATTGGCCGTTTTATAGCCAAACATCCGTCTAGGATAATTATTTATCCAATTCTCTACTTGTTTTATTTGTATGTCACTATATTTACTTATATCTGCTCCTTTTGGTATAAAGCGTCTAATTAATTTATTAGCATTCTCATTGCTTCCTCTTTCCCAAGAACTATAAGGATGTGCATAATAACAAGTTGTCCTTTTTTCTCCTTCTTTTAAACAAGAGGTTTCAAGGCCTTCTTGGTCTAAAAATTCAGTCCCGTTATCCATGGTTATGCTTTTAAATATTTCTTTAAACTCATCTTTATATTTCATCTCAAGCATATCTATATTTTTTTTAATACTTTCCTGTTTTTTATCGGGGATTTTAAATATTAATTCTTTTCTAGTAACTCTTTCAGTCATAACTTGTAAGCAGCATCTTCCTTTACCTATCACCAAATCCATTTCCCAATGTCCTTTTTCCTGTCTTTTATTTATCTGTTCACTTCTTTGTTCAATACTGCGTCCTTTTATGTTGTTTTTAGCAATTTTGCTTATTTTTTTATATTTTCGTTTAGTTTTATTGCGTTTTACAGGTAAATCTTTGTTTGTAAGCCTAGAAAAATCCCCTCTGTCTATCATATTGTATACAGTTTTGGTGCATATCATAACCGGAAACTGTAAGCCTAGTTCTTTTATTTGTCCTATAGCGGCATCAGGAGAAAATTTATTATCCGCTATACATGTTTCCAAATAATGTAAAAGTTTTTTATCCTTACCTATTTTTAAACCACGGCCTTTTAGTAATTTCATTTTATCGGCTCTTTGTTGTCCTTTTCGTGCCGAGTAAACTGTCTTTTCAAGATAGTCAGGAACTTTTGGATTACGGCTTACATATGGATTTTCTGTTACTTTTATTACCATTCCCCTTTTTATCTCCCTCTGTATCGTTCTTCTATCCCTATTTAAAGACTGTGCAATTTGCCTTGCATTATAGTCGCTTTTGAATAATGCTTCTATCGCATATCTTTCTTTTTCGCTAAGGTGTTTCCATTTTTTACTTTTTATGGTATCATTCTTCTGGTTCATCTGTTCCCCATTATCTTTGTTTTTCCTAATTTCATTATAATGGTTTTTTGGTTCAGATGAACCTTTTTTATTTATTTTTAGGGCAATTTATTTTACAACTTACCAATACAAATATTTGTTATACGAACTTTCCGGAGTAGACAAAAACTTAAAAATAGCTTATGCTTTTTAAAACTTAGATTAAAGGAGACGTATTAATGAATAGAAGGTTGTTTAATTTTTTTGTGATTAGTGCTCTTTGTGCTGTGATTTTTAGTGCCTGCGGTCATAAGCCGAATTTAGACGGGGGGAGTACCCCTTTAATTACTCCTAAACCTGTAAAGGTTACTTGGTCTATTGATGGAGGCGGGGCTGAAAACCCAAAAGCTTCTGTAAAAAAATCAACAAATGGGATATATCTATCATCAGGTGATGAAGCATATACCGGAACAGAACTTTTATTGGCTGCAGCTAATGATAGTACAACATGGTATATGTATACTATCGACAGGATTAAAACAAAGATCAACGGGAAAACCGTAGCAGAGCTAGGTAAAGCTATTGCAGATTTTACATCCTATGGCCAGATCAAATACACTATTCCCCAAGATGCTTCGGCGGTACATATAGAATTTGTGCTTAAACAAGCTGATAACCTGCAAGTTGAATGGAAAAGCAAAAACCCTTCAGATGGTGAAATAAAAAGGTGGGTAAAAAACGATCCTCCCGATAATCCTGTTTATGATACTGAATTAAACGGTAATTTTCTTGAAGGAAAAACACTATGGTTTTATGCTTTCCCAAAACCAGAAAAGATTGTTAAAAACTGGTATATAAACGGCAAGGCCCAAAACAATGTTGAGATCGAATTTGGATATAATGTTCAGAAGACAGACTTTGTTGACGGCAAAATCCTGATAGAAGTCGAATTCGGAGATAAGGAAACAGAGATACCTGTTTATTGGAAGAGCTTGGATGAAACAAAGGGAACTGTCTATGCCGGGCGGCGAATCAATGGGCGATGGACAAATTTCGACTCAGGTGAAAAGTTTGAAGAAGGGTATTTCTTTTATGTCAATGCTGAAGTAAAACCCGGCTTTATCTCGGATAAATGGTATATAAACGGAGAAGAAGTTCCTGCTACAAATATTAATCAGCTTAGATATACAGTAGCGTCAAAGGACATAAAGGGCGGCAAAATAGAGATAAGTGTCAGCTTTAAAGAAGCTCCTAAAATTAAGGTAGAATGGTCTGTAGATGAGACGGACAAAGGAAGTATTAGGGCAGAACAGCTTATAAACAATAAATGGACTGAGGTTCAATCGGGAAATCTTTTTGGTCAAAGTTCAGAGATCCGTGTTATCGTAGAGCCTAAAGAAGGCTTTGCTCCCGATACATGGTATATCAACGGCAATAAGGCTGAGGAAGGGACTGAGGGAGAACTTGATTTTTGGTATGAAGTCGATATTAATGACATAGTAAACGATAGCATCAAGATAATCCATAAGTTTAAGCCAGCTGAAAAAATCAATATGGAATTT
This sequence comes from Treponema denticola ATCC 35405, assembly GCF_000008185.1. Classification (NCBI taxonomy): domain Bacteria; kingdom Pseudomonadati; phylum Spirochaetota; class Spirochaetia; order Treponematales; family Treponemataceae; genus Treponema; species Treponema denticola. The sequence continues at coordinate 161,350 of NC_002967.9, read as the reverse complement.
ACCACAGGAGGAAACGGAAAAATAAGTGTTTATAATTCAAAAACCGGAGAGCCTATTACCGGCACTCAAATATACGAGGGTACGGAGCTGAGAATAAAGGCGTTTCCCTTTTTAGGCTTCAAGTTTAAACAATTTGAGCATAACGGCACGAAAATAAATTCTTGGAATTGGGGAAATGGAGCTTACACCGCAAATTATATGGTAAAAGGAAAAGATAAGGATAAAGATACAGGTAAAATTACCATAAAAGCCATTTTTGAAACCGATCCTGATGCCCCTCAAGGTACCATACCTGTAGAATTTAGTGTTGCATCAGGCCATGAAGGAAACGGCATAATTATTGCAAAATTTAAGGAAAAAGAATTTGCAAGCGGTTATAAATTTAAAGAGAGGGATGATGTTGTCTTTTATGCCCTTCCGAAGGCTGGTTATCAGGCTAAATGGTTTGTAAACGGAAATGAGCATCGTACAGGTAATAGAATTTGGTTGCGTGTAGATAATCCGTTTATTGGAGGAGACGGAAAAGTATCCGTAAAGGCTCAATTTGTTCCTGCTAATCCCGTAAAGATTAATTTCAGTACGGAAGGACAGGGATCAGTAAAAGTCGAAAAGCTCATGGGAGACGAATGGCTTACTATCAAGTCCGGTGATACGGTTTATGAAGGAACTTCGGTACTTATTCAGCCTGATACTTCTGCAGATAATATTGCAGATTGGTTTATAAATGACACAGATGCAAATAATGAAATGAATGGCGATGGAAATTTATATTTAAATAATATTATTGGTTACGCTCAAAGCGGAGTCTGCAATATTGAGGCTAAGTTTAGGTCTGCCCTAAATTATTCTGTTTCATTTAAGATTGCAGAAGGCGGAGAGGGTAAGGGAAGCCTTTCAATTAGGTACCGGGATATAGAAACAAAAAAATGGATAACCTTACAAGGGCAAAATATATCCCTTAAGGAAGGTTCAAGTAATTTAAGATTTATGGTCAGATTAAATAGCAGCGCACAGGTAGAAAAATGGACTATAAGCGGAGAAGATAAAAATTATACTTCAGAAGAGTTTTGGTTCGGAGTCCTTCATAAATCTAGACTAAAGGGTAAAGACAAGCTGGAAGTTGTTGTACATCTAAAATAAAAAGACTTAATTAAAAAAGCCGATTTGGACATGCAATGTCTAATCGGCTTTTTTTGTATACAGTTTTTTTGAGTAAGCTTTATAAGCTGCTAAAAATTTTCCTCCCAAGTTTTTCCGGCGTATTTAGGTTTTCTCTTTTGGTCTTCCGTCATATCGAGGCCAAGGGTACCGCCCGGATTCATTATATTGTTCGGGTCGAAGTGTTTTTTTAGAGCCTTAAAGATTTCAAAATTGGTTTGTCCTATGGATTCTTCTACCCAAGCTGCCGTCATCTTGCCGACACCGTGGTGGTGGCTCATGGCCGCTCCTGCCTTCATTATGTTATCGAAGATGCCGTACTGGTATTCCACATATTCTTCCTTGTTTTTAAAAAGGCCTATAAAGATGAAGTACAGGTTTGCCCCTTGCGGATAGGCATGGGAAAGATGAGTCATGCAGACCGTGTGAGGGCGGGATTTTGCAAATCTTCTTACCTCTTCATGAACTTTCGGCATCATATCCCATGTTACGCTGCATTCCATTGTGTCTATTATTACTCCGTAATCTTGTAAGGATTCTCTTAGATACGGATCCGTAAAGCGGCCGTGCTCCCAGCCGTCTACAGGCTTGCCCGTTAAAAAAAGTCCGCCGTTTTGTTTACATATCCGTTTTACCTTTTTGTAAAGCTGCTTTGAAAATTCTTTAGCTCCTTCGCTCCAGCCTAAAAAGAGGCAGCGTTTCATCGGTTTATATCCCATGAGGTTCATCGCTGTTTCGGCTATTGTGCCTTCAACTCCGTAGAGCTTTAAAGCCATGTCGGTTTCTTCCGCATCCGAAAGTCTAAACACCGAGGGGAAGCCCGATTCGTTTTGCATAATCTCTCGGCAAGCCTTCATTCCGTCTTCCCAAGTTTTAAATATAAAGCTGAACTTTTTGCGGGTTTCCGGCCTGTATTTAAAAAACCGCAAGGTAACATTTGTAAGAATTCCAAAAGAGCCCTCGCTCCCCATCATAAGCTCGTCGATGTCCGGTCCGACCGCATGAGCGGGAAGCCCGTAGCTTTTAACGATGCCCGCAGGAGTTATGTATGTTTGTTGAAAAACTATGTCCTTTATGTTTCCGTAGTATGTGGAATTTTGCCCTGCTCCTCGGGTAACTACCCAGCCTCCCACGGAGGAGTATTCAAAGGATTGCGGGAAGTGTCCGCAAGTGTAGGCCATCTTTGCATTGAATTCTTTTTGAGCATTGTTTAAGTGAGCTTCCAGTTGGGGCCCCGACATTCCGGCTTGAACCGTAATTGTCTGGTCAGTTTCGTTAAAGGTTAAAACTTTGTTAAAGTTTTTACGCATATCGAGGGATATGCCGCCCCTTACTGCCTCAACGCCTCTGGTAACGGAAGAACCGCCTCCGTACACATAGAGGGGAATTTTGTGCTCATTCGCATATTTTACGAGCTTAACTATTTGGTCATGGCTTGAAGGGTATACTACAACATCGGCGATGTTTTCTAAGATGCCCTCACGGAGGCGGTAGGCATCATACATGGTTTTTCCGTAAGCGACCGATACCCTGTCCTTAACGGCTGTGCTGACATCCGCCTCTCCGAAAATTTCTTTTAAGACCTCAATGTGTTTTTGGTCAAGGTTTACGGGAAGGTTTTCAGGCAAGGCTTCAAGTCCTTCAAACCTCTTTTGTTTAAATGTCTCATCTCCTATGCCGAAGACCGTTTTCATATATTTATAAAGTCTTTCGTTAGGCTCCTTAAATTCGTTTGGGTCTCCCCACTTTGCCGCTTCTCTAAAAGAGCCCTTTGGAGGCGGTACCTGTTCCCAAACCGGTTTAAAATCCTTGTACTCATATCTTTTTCCCATAGCTTTCTCCTTATCCTTATCTTACCCGTTCATCTTTTTTGTTTCGGGATAATTTGTTACTCTTTGTATATCCTTATAAATATCTTTTAGTGCAGGATATATTTTTTTGTATACGCTGAAAAGGCCGTCATAAAGGGTGCGGTGTTCAGGGTTCGGTGTAAATTCCTTTTCGTATAAGACCATTTCCTTTACGGCATCTTTGATTGAAGCATGCTCTCCGATTCCTGCAGCGGTTATGATTGCGGCTCCTAGGGAAGAAGCTTCCGGCGTTTTTCCCCGTACAAGGGGACGGTTTAAAATGTCTGCGGTAATTTGGCAGATTGCATCGCTTTGAGAAGCTCCTCCTGAGGCTGCAACCTTTTCGCATCTTAAATTTCCTTTTGCTTCGATTAATTCCAAACCTTCACGCAAGGAGTAGGCAAGGCCTTCGATTATAGCCCTGTATAAGTCTTCTCTTCCGTGAACATCGCCGAAGCCTATGATGCTCCCCTTTGCATAGCGGTCAAAGATACTTGCTCCCCAGTAGGGCTGGAGCATGAGGCCCCTTCCGCCCGGAGGCGAGGCATGTAAAAGTTTATCCAAAATAACTTCAGGGATGATGCCCTTAGATTCGGCTGCCTTACATTCTTCCTTGCCCAGCTCTTCCTTAAACCAGCTTATCATCCAATAGCCTCGGAAGATTTCCAATTCCGAAAGCCATGTATCGGGGAGAATGCCGCAGTAGGCAGGAAAGAGTTTTTTATATTCAAAGTATTTTTTTGAGCAGACTTCGATTGTGGCTGTTGTGCCGAAACTTAAAGACGCCATAGAAGAATCTATTACGCCTGCCCCTATGGTTTCGCAAGCCTTGTCGCTTCCGCAGGCAACAAGTGGAATGCCTTGCGGGAGTCCCAATTCTTTTGAAACTTCGTCCGTTAAAGTGCCGATTATTTTTCCGCTTTCTATAAGGTCATGCCTTTTTTCGTTTTCTAAGGGCATGAGAGTTTCTTCAATCGAATGTTTTTTTGCCCATGTTCTTTTTCGGTTTACAAAGGGAATGTAGCCTACCATCGAGGAGACTACATCGCAAGGCTTTCCTGTCAGCTTATAAATAAACCAACCCGAAAGAAAAAACATCTTCCATGTTTTATCCCATATTTCAGGCTCGTTTTCTCTAAACCAGTTTATCTTACAATTTGATTGAACCGTAATTATAGAATCATAAACTCCCGCAGCATGAAAGGCCGTGCGTATAAGGCGGTTGGGATGATAGGGGCCTCGTGCAGTCCTGTTGTCGAGCCATACGATTGCAGGCCGCAGCACATTTCCGTCCTTGCCGACAAGAACCGTTGTAGCCCTCATCGAAGATATGCCCATTCCGGCAATATTTTTAAAGTGAAGAGGCTCTTTTTCTTTAAGACCGGCAAGGCCTTCTTTTAGAGCATTCCAGTAAACTTTTACATCTTGTTCGGCCCATGCAGGTTGAGGGCTTGTATGAGGCTTATACGGAATGCGGTTTGCCGCCAAGATATTTCCCTTTAAGTCAAAGAGCATTGTACGCAAACTTTGGGTTCCGCAATCGACCGTTAAGATGGTCTTCATAGGGAGCCTCCTGCTGCGATTAAATCGGCTCCGCTTTCGGCAAAGTTTTTTACGATTATGTCGCCGGGCATTTTTGATGAGTCCGCTTTAAGCTTGCGGATAAGATGCATATATTCTGAAAAGTTTTTTAAAGGAACTTCTACGCTTGTTTTTACGGGGAGCCTCGGAAAGCCTTCTACCGAAGATGCTATCGTGCTTGTAAGAATTCTCATCGGGCAGACGGCTTCCGTTTTTCCGTAGGAAAGACCCTTGGGGCATTTATTACCGGAAACGCTGATGTTTTCATTTTCGATTTTTACGCTCAAGCGGCAGCCTCTGGGGCAGGCTGTGCAAATAAGGCTTTTAGTTTCCATTATCGGCCTCCTTTTTTTCCGATGAAGTTTCGATGCCTTTTTGCGGAGATTCGCTTAAAACTATTTCAAGCTTTTCGGCTCCTCTTAATTTTTCGCAAGGCAGAATAAAGCGTTCCATTTCGGGAGGTTTAAGCTCTTCGTATTTTCGCTCAAAGACGGTTTTGCCGTCTGCTTTTAAGCTTAGGCCGGTGTTTTGCATTTCTTCTGCGGCTCTAAAATAAAAGATAATAGAGCCCTCTGCCTCAGTGTCGATTTTTTGCGGAACAACATAGAGAATTTTTCCGACGATATTTAAAGGCAAAAGTTTTTTAGCTTTCGTGCTCATCTTTAACGGAAAAAGTTTTTCCGCCCCGGCCCTCATGTTTAAAGCAAAATCGCCGGCTGCTTCTCCTGCGATTTTTCCCGACTCGGAAACATAATCTACAAGGTCGTTTACATGCAAGGCATTTCCGCAAGAAAAGAGCCCCGCAGCTTCCGTGTGCATAAATTGGTCAACGATGGGGCCCTTTGTTCTTCCGTCTATAGGAACATTTAAGCTTGACAGTATATCGTTTTCGGGAATGAGGCCTACGCTTAAAATCAGGGTATCGCAGGGGATTCTTTTTTCGGTTCCTGCAATCGGTTTCATGTTTTTATCTACTTGGGCAATCTTTACAGCTTCGACCCTTTCCCTGCCCTCAACCTCGGTAACCGTCGCGGATAGATGGAGGGGAATGCCGTAGTCATTAAGGCATTGCACGATATTTCGGCTGAGGCCTGAGGGGGTAGGCTTAATTTCGTATACCCCCTCTACATGAGCCCCTTCAAGAGTAAGGCGGCGGGCCATTATAAGGCCTATGTCTCCCGAACCTAAGATTACGCATTTTTTCCCGGGCATAAACCCGTGCAGGTTTATGAGGGCTTGTGCCTGTCCTGCCGTAAAAATACCTGCGGGCCTTTCCCCGTGAATGTTTACCTGCCTGTCCGTCCTTTCGCGGCAGCCCATAGCTGCAACAAGACTCTTTGCTTTAAGCTCAAAAATTCCGTATTCAGGATTTGTAAATTCCATGCAGAACAAATCATTTTCTTTTTTTAACTTGGTTAAAAAGGTAAAAAGAAAAATATCTATATTTTCTTTTGCTTCTGTCATTTCTTTATAACGCCACGCATATTCGGGGCCGGTTAAGCGCTCTTTAAAACGGATTAAACCGAAACCGTCATGAATGCACTGTTTTAAGATACCGCCTATCTGCCCCTCTCTTTCGATAAGGGCAATTTTCAGTTTAGGATCTTTTTCTGAGGCAGCCAGAGCTGCAGCCATTCCTGCAGGGCCTCCGCCTATAACGATGACATCATAATCGGTAAATGCAAGTGCTTTCATTTTTCGCCTCCGCTAAAGGCTTCAAACTTTTCTATCGGCTGAACAATCTCGGAACCCTCTCCCTTCTTTGTAAGCTTTTCTATCGGGATGCCTTTTTCTTCCGCAATAATTTTTAAAACATGGGGAGTACAAAAGCCTCCGTGACATCTGCCGGCTCCGGCTCTTATTCTTCTTTTAACGGCATCAAGGGTAAATACGTTTAGGGGATTGTTTACCGAATCCCTTATTTCGCCTTCGCTGACCTGTTCGCAGCGGCAGATTATTTTTCCGTATTGGGGATTTTTTTCGATTAGTGCCTGCCTTTCATTAGTTTCCATTTCGGAAACGGGTTTCATAGCCTTTCGGACGGGTGAAAAATTTTCTTTTAAACTTACATCTATTTTTTTCTTTAAAATTGAAACGGAAATCTTTACGATGTCCTCCGCAATGGCCGGAGCGGAAGCAAAGCCCGGGGACTGAATTCCTGCAGCGTGTACCAAGTTGTCGACCCGCTCTGAAGCTTCGACGATAAAATCTTCTTCCCATGTGCAGGCCCTTGTTCCGCTGTAGTAGGTTATTATGTCTGAAGGCGAAACCTTTGAGTTAAGCGTTAAGTGTTTTTTTATTTCTTCAAGGGCTTCGGGTTTTGTAGAAAAGTCCTCCCTATCCATAACTTCTACTGCATTAGGGCCTATTAAAAGATTGCCTTCAACACAGGGCATGATGCCGCCTCCCTTTGAGTGCCCCTTGCTCAGTCTTAAAAGATTCGGCATGGCGGAGCTTGTTTTTTGTAAACCGTTTAGTTTCTTATCGAGAATAGCATCCGTTCCTTTGCGTGCATGTATCGAAAAAAATCTGTCGCCGGCAAGGCCTGCAACCTTATCGGCCCAAACCCCGGCAGCGTTTATAAGAAGTTTTGTTCGGCAAGTGCCGCGATTGGTTATAAGTTCGGTAATAGTATTACCTTCTTTTTTGATGCCGATAAGGGCAGTGTTAGAAAAGAATTCGACTCCGTTTTCGCAAGCGTTTTCTGCATAACAAATAGTAACCTTCATGGGCGAAGCGACTCCCGCCGAAGGAAGCCAAAAGCCGCCGTAGTTTTTATCGGTCATAAATGGGTCTGTTTTTTTTACTGCTTCTCGGGAGCGGTAGCCGTAATCTCCGTCCACCCCGTTGAGGCGACATCTTTTTTTCATGATGGGAACCAGTAATTTTAAAATAGGATGGTGAAAAAGAAAAAAACTTCCGCAGCGGTTTATTTCAAAGCCCAGCTCTTCTGAAACCTTTGTGTACATCCTGTTTCCGCGAGTGTTAAGCTTTCCCTTTATTTTTTTAGGATTATCTGCAAAGCCCGGATGAATCATTCCGTCATTGTGTCCCGAAGCCTGCATCGCAACATCGCTTTCTTTTTCAAAGAGGGCTATTTTTAAATCGTAGCGGGATAGTTCGCGGGCGATAGAACAGCCTATTACTCCTCCGCCTATAATTACCGCATCAAAGTTCCTGTCCTCTAAAAGAGAATCCTGGATTTTGGGTAAACGCATAGGTTCTTCTCCACGGCCGTTTATAGTTAAATCGTTTACAACTCCCTTAAACCCGCAGCGGGCAGCCGCATAACCTGCTTCCATTCTTTCTTCCATTGAAGAAACATCGCCTTCTAAAATAACGGATTTTACATCGAGGGAAATTTTAACCATTTCGCTGAGATTAAGCCGCTTTAATTTTTTTTGTAGAAGTGAGAGCTTCTTTTTAAAATCCTCTTTTTGCATAATTTTATTCGTGCGGAGAGTTTAATACCCCGACGCTTGCGTCGTAACGAAGGGTATTAAAGCCGCCTGCAACCTCCCCTCATACTGTTATCGAGCTCCGCATCTCTGTATGTTTCGGGCTGAGTTAATTTTATCATTACTTTTATGGAGTTTTCTTCATCCGCCTCGATGAGGGCATTAAAGAAAAGTTGTTTGTATTCAGGGATTCTATCTGCATAGGAGATATTTTCGCATAAAAATTGTTTAAATTGGTATTTATAAATTTCTTTTGCTGTTTCAAGGCTGAGTAAAAAAATGGGACTGTCCGATAAATCTATTAAGGTACGGTAAAATTCAAAGTCTTCAATTGCTGAGGTTTCAATATCTTCGGATCGGGAAAAGTGTATTTTATTTTTTAAAGGAAGAAAAAGATGGTAGCGCTCTTTTACCGATAATTTTGAAATTCGGTTTATAAGTTTTTTTATAATGTGAGTTAAAATAAGCTGCCTAAATTCGACAAGCCCGGCTTCAATCTTTTCGGGTTCCGATATCTGTTTGTTCCGATAAAGCTCGGTTAAAAGCCTCATCGATATGGAGGAACTAAGGTCGTTTACAATGCATCCGTGACGCGGACGCATTGTTATGAGCCCCTTGGATTGAAGAATCAGCAGAGCTTCATGCACTACGGGTCTTGATACGTCAAAATGATCTGCAAGCTCTCTTTCAGGAAGAAGATATTCTCCGGCTAAAAATCGGCCGGTTAAAATTTCATCCTGAATAAGCGATGCAATTTTTTCTTTTTTTAAACTCTGTTCCTCCGATTTCATAACATACTCCCGATACTTGAGCTGTGGTCTTACCACCAACATATTAACATAGAGGCTGAAATTTGTCAAGTTTTATTTGCCAAATCTTAGAAAAATAAAAAAGCGGCAGAGACCGCAAGATCTTTCTGCCGCTTTAATTATATTTGGGTAAATTCCTTAAAAGACGATACCTTCGACGATTAGTTTTTCGGAAAATAATACCTTCTTGTATTTTACAAAAAGAGTATCGTTTGATGCGTTGATTTTATTTTTTACATAAACATCAATATCTCCCGACTTTACCAATTTGAATTCTTCCTTATCTTTTTTGGGCTCTACCGGTGACACGACCGGCTGGGGTTCTCCCACGCCTCAGGAAGCACAGCCTATAAGGTCAATAGTTATGGCCTTAGAATTGATTTTTTTTAAATAATCCAAAACTTTGTCATCAATATTTATTGTCATAAATTACTCCTTATTCAACAATGATTTCTTTTCTGTTATAGATAGATTCATCCAATTCACCTGTTCTTTTTGCTGCAATTACACCTGAAAGAAGAGAATCGCTTACGTTTAAGGCTGTTCGGCCCATGTCGATGAGGGGTTCAATAGCAACAAGAAGACCGGCAAGAGTTATCGGAAGTCCCATTGAGGATAGAACTATGATTGCGGCAAATGTTGCTCCGCCTCCTACACCAACGATTCCGAAACTTCCCAAGGCTGTAATTACGATAAGCTTTACAAGGAAGACGGGTGCCAATGGATTGATTCCTAAAGTGGGTGCAATCATAACAGCCAACATCGCAGGATAAATTCCTGCACATCCGTTTTGTCCGATACTTGTACCTAAACTTCCTGCAAGGTTAGCGATACCTTCCGGAACTCCTAAGTTGTTTACTTGGTTTGAAACGGTAAGAGGAAGAGCTCCTGCGGAAGACCTTGATGTAAATGCAAACATGAGGTTTGAAACACTTTTCTTAAAGAAGGTTATGGGGTTTAATCCTGCCGTAAGCAAGTATAATCCGTGTACAACAAACATTATTATAATTGCAATATAGCTTGCTCCTATAAATCCGATAAGCCTTAAAATTTCAGAGAAATTTGAGGTTGAGGTGATATTAATCATAAGAGCCAAAACTCCGTAAGGCGTAATGCGGAGAACCATTCGGACAAGCCTCATTACTACATCGGAGCAAGAATTAAGCCATTTAATAAATACGTCTGCACTGTCGGGATTGCTTCTTTTTAAGAATAAGGCTGCAAAGCCAAGCATTGCCGAGAAGAAAACCGTAGCCAAGGTTGCATTTGAGCCTTGACCTGAAAATGCGTAGAAGGGGTTGGTCGGGATAATTTCAAGAATTTGCTGCTGAATCGGTTTTGCCTCAAAGTCATGAAGTCTGCCTTCCATTGCCTTTCCTCTTGCAATTTCACTTTCACCGGCTGTAAGATTTTCTGCCGACAAGCCGAACGCAGAAGTTGTAAGAGCTCCCACAAGTGCTGCTATTGCAACAGTGATTACAAGAACAGCTAAAATTCTTCCTGCTGCTTTTCCGATATTTTGTTTTTGTGTAGCAATTGATTTTGTAATGCTTACAATGATTAGAGGATAAACAATCATTCTAAGCAATCTTACATAACCGCTTCCTACTAAAGTAATCCAGCTCATAGCTTTTTTTATCAGAGCTGAATCTTTAACTGTAAGCTGTAGTATTGCACCAAAGATGATGCCTACAACAAGAGCTGTAACTACACGTACATTAAAGCTCATATTAAGTTTTTTCATGTATCTAATTCCATACATGAGTAACAATGCTGCGGCTACAATGCCGCATATCCAGATTATGTCCATAAAAACTCCTAAATAGTGGTATTTTATAATGCGCAGCGAGTTTATCATAATACAAGATTTTTTACTAGATGGGGTAAAATAAAACTCAATAAAAAAAAGTCTATTGACAGTTTTTTTATTTTTTGATAGAATCCCTTCCAATATGTACGGTTGAGTCCGTATCTTCATGGAGGGGCCAAGATGATTTATTCCTTAATTACTAGAAGCTGCAAATTTTGCCACCCTCGTTTATTTTGATAACATCGGTTTTGCCGATGTTTTTTTTTTGCATTTTTGTTTTTAACAGGAGTTTAAAATGGAAAACAAATTTATGGGGCGTTCATTGACGGTTATCGATGACTTATCAATCGATGAAAGAAAATACCTTTTTGACAAGACAAAGCGCTTAAAAAAAGCCATTCAAGAAGATGATCAAAAGGTTATGGATGAATTTAGAATTAACGACAAAGATTTCGGTATTTATGAGGTTTTTTTGGAACCCAGTACCCGCACAAAGGAATCATTTAGGAATGCAGCCAAATTTCATCAAGTAAAGTTAAGTGATTTAGCCGCTGAATCTTCCTCTTTTAACAAGGGAGAAAGCTATGCCGACACCTTTAATACTCTTGCCGGATATCAAAACAGCATTTTTATCGTACGCAGCAAGGTAGAGGGGGTATGCCGCTGGCTTGAAGATGAGGCTCAAGCCTTTTATCAAAGAAATAACTTAAAAAGAAAGCCTGCCTTTATAAACGCCGGAGACGGAAAGCATGAGCATCCTACTCAGGAGCTGCTTGACGAATTTACCTTTATCGAAGATAATAACTGGTCATTCGATAAGATTCACATAGCCTTAGTAGGCGACTTGTACCACGGAAGAACTGTACACTCAAAGGCCGACGGTCTTAAAATCTTTAAGTCCGTAAAGGTTGACCTTATAGCTCCTGCCGAACTTGCTATGCCTGAATATTACAAGGTCAGGATGCAGGAAAACGGCTTTACCGTAAGGGAATTTTCTTCGATAGAGGAATATCTGAGACAAGCCGATGTCGCTCTTATTTGGTACTTTACCCGCCCCCAGCTTGAAAGAATGGGTGAGCAGGTTTTAAAAAAGCAAGACGAGCTCCGCCGCTCCATAACTTTCCGAAAAGAATTTATCGAAAAACTTCCCGAAAATACCCGTTTTTATCATCCCCTCCCAAGACACCGCGTACATCCGACTATTCCCACTTTTTTGGATGCAACCCCCCTTAACGGTTGGGAAAGACAGTCCATAAACGGAATGTACGTAAGAATGGTTCTTCTTTCGATGATAGCAGGTAAAATAGGCGATGACTATAAGGGGCCTGAACCTAAATCTTGTGAACGTGTCGAAGATGAAGACTACATAGTTGAAGTTCCCATAAATAATTCCAAAGAAAGCAAGGTTGAAACCTTTTCCGAAGGTGTACGCCCTATACAAAACGGAATAGTTATTGACCATATTTGCCGAGGAGATAAGCCCTCAGTAATAAGACATCACATGTCCAAGATTATAAATGTTATGGGACTTGAAGAAGGCAAGGGCGGCGAATGGGTATCCACTTCTACAAAAGATAAGGGAACTTTCAAGGGAATTATTTTCCGACCGGGAGAGTATAAGTTTTCGAGGGCGGATTTAAAGAGGCTGTCTGCCGTTGCTTCGAGCTGCACCCTTAACCTAATAAAAGACGGAAAAATTCAGTCAAAGTATAGGACGCACCTTCCTCCGCGTATTTATAATTTTGAAGATTTAATTTGCAAGAACGAGGCCTGTATTTCACATCCGGCTCAATCCGAAGGCGTCCCCGCCATTTTTTACCGCACTATAGACAACAGATATGCCTGCCAATATTGCGGAACAATCCATACCTTTAAAGAAATATGGGGCGAAAAAAAGAACTAAAATCTATATCCGTTCCTATCGTTTTGAAGCTTTATAGCTTCTGCGATAGGAATAGGTTTTTGAAAAGCATATCCCTGTCCGTAATCGACACCTATATCTTTTAAGATTGAAACTATTTTGTCGGTCTCCGCATACTCGCCTATTGTGTAAAGACCTAAATGGTAGCACATATCTCTCATTGTCTTAACCATAGAAAAATCTATGTAGTCTTTATCTATGGACTTTATAAAAGACCCGTCAATTTTTACGTAATCTATCGGAAGAGTCTTTAAATATGGGAAAGAAGAAAAGCCTTTTCCAAAATCATCCAATGAAAAAGAGAAGCCTTGTTTTCTCAATTCGGTAACAAATGTTGATGTCGCTTCCAAGTTTCTCACTGCACAGCTTTCCGTTATTTCAAAGCAGAAGTTATGAGCCGGTACATTTAATGTTTTACGGCTCTCAGCTATGAATTCTACAAGGTCATTTGAAAAAAACGAGTCTGCCGAAATATTAATTGAAAATATTGCATCTTCGTTTAAGTCCCCTTTACTTGTGGCTTCTGCAAAAAAGGCAAAAGCATTTCTTATAACCCACTTATCTACTTCATATATTAGATTATATCTTTCGGCTATAGGAATAAAGACATCGGGCATAATAATATGATCATCATTAGTTTTAAGCCTTATTAAAATTTCATACTTGGGACGGTGAAGCAAATCATTTAGAGGCATAATTGCCTGTGCGTATAAAACGAAATTATCCTCTTTAAGAGCCTTTTGGATTGTATTTAACCAAAATGAAATATTTCCTCTGGAGAAGCCTGTTATTCCTGAAGACAATAAAAGTTCGTAACATCCTCCTCCTTTTCTAAAGGCGATAGAGCAAGCATCATATGCATTCGATATTATTTCTTGAGAGCTCTGAGGTATTTTAGGAATATTTACAATGCCGACACTTATGGAGATAGTCAATTTTTTTTCGTTCCAAGTAAAGTATTCGCTATTTATTTTATCGATAAGGGTTTGTGTGAACCGACATACTTCTTCCTCGTTTCCGAAATAAAAGATTGAAAATTCGTCCCCTATGACATGCATAAAAGAGTCTTCGGGAATATTAAATGATTTTATATGAGCTAAAATCATAGAATATATGTGCTGTATTAGGGCATTTCCTGCATAATAGCCCCAAAGCTGGTTTATAGTTTTAAACTTATCTATATCCAAATATAAGAGATAGACCTCTTCATCGGCATTCATGTTGATAATTATGTTATCTATTTTTTGAGTCAGAGTGGTTGAATTTAGGGTAAAATTTGCTTCTCCCTGAAGATTCGATTTTGCATTTTTCACTACGGAATTAAAACTCTTTGCAATTCTTGCAAGTTCGTGATTTTGCCTATCTAAAAAATCAAACTTAATAAGCTCATTGTTTTTCGCGGCTTTTTCCAGTCTGTTTGTAATAGTTTCTATGGGTGAAGCTACTTTTTTTGCTATTAGGAAAGATAGGATACTTACGAAGACAATAAAGATACATGCAAATAATATTGCTCTGAATTTTAGACCGTTTATAGGACGATAAAAATCCGATGCAGGTATTGTAAAACCGACCGTCCAGCCGGTAGTTTCTGACTGTGCAAAGTAAAAGAACCTTTCAACTCCGTCATAATCTTTTACTATGGGTAAGCTTCTGTTATAGCCGTCATCGATTTTTAATTTGGCTATATATTCTATAAAATCTATACCGCCTTCAATATTGTAAATCTCCGTAAAATTATCAAGATTGAATTGATATTTTTCATTAGGATGAGATAATATGCGGTAATCTTTCCCTATTAAAAAAGCATAACCCCCGTCTTCATTTTTAAATTTTTCTATAAGAGATAAAAGTTCCTTTATTCTTATTTCGCCTAAAAAGACTCCATCAACTCCGCTTTTTGTAGTAAATTGTTTTACAATGGAAAACGCTATTGAGTCAGGGCGGGAGCTTATGCTGTGATACGGATTGGTTATGATTGTTTCTTTAGTACTTTTTGCTTCAATGTACCAAGGCCTTTTTCGCGAGTCATAAAAAGCCGGAGGAACCCAATTTTGACCGTTTGCAAAAAGTCCTGTTTCGTAAAATACAGCATAATCGGTTTCAGGGTTGAGTCTATTCAAGTTTGCCAAAAAATCGGTACATTTTTCATAATCGGTAATGTCCATATAAATCAGGGTATCTATGGTTTGCTCTATAACGGTTTTTTTTTCAATAAGCCATTCATCTATCTCTTGGGCTATAAGCTTAGCCTTTAATTTATTCTTATTGTTGAGATTTGTTGAAAAAATATTTGCCGCATAAAAAAAGTTAAAAAATACTGAAATAATTATAAGAGCACTAAATACTATTGCATTTGAGAGAACAATTTTCTGCTTTAATCTCATGCCTCCCTCCTTCAACCGGATGCTAAAATTTATGCATAAATCTATATAATTGATTTAAAATAGATATGCTGTATTGTTCTTGCTGAAATATAACTAAATTTCAAACTAAAAGTTACTTGTTTTTCTTTATTATCTTTACAAAGTAAAATTGTTGATATTTATCTAAAGACTCATCTTAAAAACAATTGGAGGTGTATTTTTTTAATAACTTATTCAAATCTTTTATAAGCTCATCATGGCGCCCTGCTATTATCGTTAAGTCTTCTTGGCTGATATCATCTGTAAGAAATAGTTCATAAGGAGTGGTATTGAGTGCATCTGTTATTTTTGATAAGGTTGCGGCGGACACCCATTTTTGTTTGTTTTCGATTGCATTAATAAATGCAATTGACACATCAGCCCTTAGAGCCAATTCCATCTGAGAGATTTCCAATTTATGCCGAATTCTTCTTATATTTTTAGCTAAAATAGATTCATAATCATAACTCATAATTAATAATACCTCCAAAATTTGATGACAGCAAAGAGCTAATGGTGTAATAAAATATTCTATCAGTTGAAGATCTGAATCTTAACTAATGGATAATTTAAACTTTGTAGAAGAATTAGATAGCTATCTTGAAAATAAGAGTAATTTTTGATAATATAGAACGTGTTAATTTTATCCAATTTAATTCAGCATATAAAGGAATTCTTCTACTCCTTGTTTTACTTGAGTGAAGAAGAGATAAGCTCCCAAAATGCCCTGCGCAATATTGTTCAGGAACTAAAGCAGTGTAAGTACCCTGTATACCGTAATGATAATACCGTCTTAGCCGGGTTACCGATGATTATCTATGAGATTTATAGGATAAGTTTGCCCTTCAAAAATATTTTGCAAGAGACCATATGCTCCAATGATATCAGGCTTTCAGGAGTTTTTTTAGATAACCTGGTAGAGTCTTCATTTTCGGATAATCAAAAAATTCTAAAGGAAAATCTGTCTTTTAGCAGCCGTATGGAAAAGATTTCGGATCTGATGAGGGAGGATTTTGACCAAAAACTTAAGGACCAAACAAACGAATTCGATGAGCTTATATTTTCCTTGACCGATCCTGCTTTTAAATCTGTAGATGCTAAAATAAATAAACTGTTTGCGTTTTTTGATTTTTGCAGTTTTAAATTTAATACTTTTTTTGCTTATTTTGACCCCAGTTTTAATACGATTGTAAATACGGATTCTGTGAGAGATCATTATAACTTTGAAAATGTAGATGGAATGGCTGTTCTTCAAGAGATTCTTGATTTGGATTATCTTATTCGGAATATATCTGTAGATGAACAGCTGGTAGATGGAATCTTGTTTTTAAATTCCGTCCTTCCACAAGATAAGCAGCTTGATGAGGTTTATATAAAAAAGAATTTAAAGAATTTTTTCTCAAAGCTTGAAAATAGTCTGGGTAAGGATACGCTAAAAAATATTGCGAAATTGATTAAAAAGGATCCTAAGTTTGAAGATAAAACAAAGGCGCCGCGTGTTTTTTCGGAAATAGAAGAGTACAAAGCTCGCTTTACTACGAATTTTAGTGCAGATACAAAAAAAATACTTAAACTAAGGCAGGATGTCCAAATGTCATCGCTTATCAGCGGTTTATTTGGAGATATTGAAATCCTCAAGCTGGATGTCTATAACGAAGACTTGAACAGCAAAATTCAAGCTTTAACCGGCCTTTCATTAGATTGGATAAAACCCTTGGAAATTTTAAAAACATATACAAAAAATTTCTTTCAGCCTTCGATAGAGCCTTTTTTGAGGGAGCTTTTAGTAGAGGGGCTTCTTGAAGATAAAAAAATGAAGTCCGACTTTGCGGCAAATTATTATTATTGCTCGGCTGTTGCAGACAAAATAGATGAACTGGAAAAAGTAATGTATGGTAAGAATGAGTCTTCAGTAGAACTTATAAGAGGTTATTTAACAAGAATTGAGGCCGGCGGTGATTTTGAAAGACCTTTATCAAAAATTATCGACGAGATTAACCTTCGTGCAAAGAAATTTTTGGAAGACTCAGGCAAGCACTATTTGGACCTTCTTAAATTTTGTAAGTTAATAATAAAGGATACGTATCGACCGGTACCCGAAAATGTACATAATATAACGACAATGATAAATTCCACAAAAAATAAAGAAAGATTCGCTGTTTTTGCAAATGGAATGGAGAATTTTGAAAAAATGATCGAACTTTTAAAAAGATATGTTGTTATCGATATATCGGAGCTAAATGAAAAGGCTGGTAAAAATTATGAAAACAACTCCAAATGAAAAATTATTAAAAAAGGCATTGCACTCATGCAATAATAAAAAATATGCCGATAAAATTCTTCATCAGGAAAAAGAAATATTTGATTTAAAACAACTGCTGCAAATTTCAAAAAGTTTAAATTCTGTTTTGGAATTTGACCGTCTTATTGAAGCAATATTATATATAGTTATGGCTCAGCTAAAAACCCTCGGAGCCGCAATTTTTACAAAAAAATCCTTTGATGATAACCTTTTTGTATTAAATAGGGACCATTACGGTTTTGATATAATCCGCGATGCTCAATATTCTATAAATGTAGATCATCCGCTTATAAATTTTTTGGATAAATCCGATTCGGGATGCACTCCCGATGAGATAAGTAAGAACATAAAAACGGATAAGATAGTAAAAGACTTATTCAGTCTTAGCCCTTCTTTTTTTGTACCCCTAAAAGCAAAAAATAGGATGATAGGCTTTTTGCTTTTAGGTGAAAAAATGGAAAGTTCCCATCAATTTACGGATTATGAAAAAAACATTATAGAAAACATAGCTTCCTTAGCTGCTATAGCCATAAACAATTCTCAGCTTTTAGAAATGACTACAACCGACATAATGACTCACCTAAAACTAAAGCATTATTTTTTTACTCTGTTGATGGAGCATTTGTATACTATAAATTCTTCAGGCGAAAAAAAAGAAACTCTTTCAATTTTGATGATTGATATAGACTTTTTTAAGAATATAAACGATACCTATGGTCATGCTGCCGGAGATATTGTTTTAGAAGAGGTTGCAAAAATTATAAAATCATGTACAAGGAATGCAGATACGGCTGCAAGGTATGGCGGAGAAGAATTTATAGTAATGCTTAACAATACTTCGGCTAGCGCTGCTATGGCTGTAGCCGAAAGAATAAGAAAATCCGTAGAAGAGAAGTCCATTATGTACGACGGTAAAAAAATTAATGTAACTATTTCCATAGGGGTATCAAGTTATAACTTTGATCTTGAGTCGGCAAAGTCTATAGTTGAAAGAGCTGACAAGGCCCTATACGAATCCAAGCAAAACGGACGGAATCGTGTAACATTATCCAAAAATAACTTGCCTAAAGCTTAATAATTTTCGATATTTTATAGTATGAAGTATTTAAGAAAACCTTTTAAATATACATATAAGAATGCCGTACTTATCATAGCCCTGATAAATGCCGGTGTTTTTGTTTTTACAAGTCTTTTTAGAAATTTAAGTGCATATTTAGGCCTTGTACCTATTCTTGTAGTGGAAGCACAAACTTATTGGCAGTTTTTCACTTATCAATTTGTCCATGGGGACTTTTTTCATTTGGCATTTAATATGCTCGCCTTATTCTTTTTTGGTGTTCCCGTAGAACGCAAGATTGGAACAAAGGAATTTATACTTTATTATCTTTTGATAGGGACAATTGGTGGGATCTTGAGCTTTTTGGTATATGCTGCAACAGGCTTTTATACTATTACCCTTATAGGTGCATCAGGAGCAATTTTTGGAGTTTTACTTTTATATGCAGTGCTTTATCCCAATTCTGTGATCTACATTTGGGGTGTGATTCCCGTGCCGGCCCCTCTTTTGATTTTAGGTTATGCCGTAATCGAGTTAATAAGCATTTTTTCCATAGGTGACGGAGTAGCTCATTTGACGCATTTTATAGGACTCATTGCAGGCTGGGTATATATAAGAATCCGTTTCGGAATAAAACCGCTTAAAGTCTGGAATTCAACGGGGCGGTAAAACTGTCCGATAATTAGGCTATGAGAAAGTTCATTGCGGTCCTTCTGTTTTTTATAAGTTTTTACCTATATGCGGATACTTATTCCGGATCTTCCGATAGCGATGCTTTGATTGTAAGAGCTCCTGTGTGGGTATTTGTAGAAGAAGCACCCAAAGGAATCGATGATGAGAATAAGGCTAAATTTACTCCGCCTAAGGAGGCTTTGCTTGAGCTTTCAGCCTATATTTTATCAGGCATGACCTACGGTTTAAACTTTGTATATACTCCTTTAGACAAAAAACGTAATGTAGAGGAGTACTTTGAGCTTGAGCCTGTTTTTAAACCAAGTACCGAAAATATAAAAATTACGGATGTAAGGGTTAAATATCCTTATTGCTATTCTTGGGCCGAATACGGTATCCCCGAATCCTATGCAGGGCATTTTAAACTTTGGACAAAAAATGCTCATAAGACAATAAAGGGAAGGGGAAAGGGAGACCGATTTGATGAGCTTGAAGGGGTCTATGCCGCTTATACCGAGGCGGTAAAAAATGCCGTACGGGAGTATGCGAGAACCTTTTTAAAAAATAAACCTAAGGAAATCAGAGGGGCTGTTTTGATCAAGTCTCCTCCACGCCTTTTTGTAGAATCGGGCTTTTTTAAGGCGGAGCTTGAACTTTATATCCAAATAGATGAAATCATAAAATATACGGTTTTTTAACTTATGAAATTGATATCGGCACCCATGGCTGCAATAACTCATTCCGCTTTTAGAAGGCTCGCAGCCTGCTTTAAGGAACCTGATGAGTATTTTTCGGAAATGATACATGCTCCCTCGGCCATTTCAGGAGGAGGTTTTGAAAAATGGTATTTTAGAGCAAATCCGTCGCCTGAAAAACTTGTTTGGCAGATTACAAGCCCTGATGAAAAGTCCGCTGCTGCTTGTGTTCCTCTTTTGCTTCAATACGGAGGTTTCGGGATTGACCTGAATATGGGCTGCTGTGCTCCGCAGATTGTAAATACCGGAGCCGGTTTTGCGTGGATGAAAAAACCGCTTTCAGAGACGGCCTCATTGGTAAGCAAGGTCAAAAAAGCCGTCCTGTTGTATGATGAGCAAAAGGCTGGGCCGCAAACGGAGCCTATCCGCCTTAGTGTAAAACTGCGCTTAGGCGAAGAAGAAAACTATGATAGGCTTTTATCCTTTTGTAAGATGCTTGTTTCGGAAGGAGTAGACTTGATTACCCTCCACCCCCGTACCCAAAAGCAAAAATATTCAAGGCCCTGTAAACATGAGTACACAGCCCGCCTTGCCTCCGATTTAAGTGTTCCCGTTTACGGTAACGGAGATATAAATTCCCTTGAAACCTTAGAAAAAATCGCCTCAAAATATCCGTGTGCAGGCTGGATGATAGGAAGGGCTGCCGTGCAAAAGCCTTGGATTTTTTATGAACTTTCAAAAGGTATTTTAAAAAACGGAACAGCCGAAGATAAGGACGAAAAAATCGAAATAGATTTATTAAAAACAGCGGAACTCTTTTTAAGTTTTTTAAGGGAAGAGCAGCCTCAAGAGTTTTACCTTACAAGGGCTCAAAGGTTTTTTGCTTTTTTTTGCGATAATTTCAGCTTTGCCCACCACATAAAAAGCAAGGTTCTAAATTGCAAAAATCTTGAAGATATGTTTCACAGTTTAAGTGACTATTTTGAAGAAGTACCCGAAGACAGGCTCATAAGGGTTTAATTTTTTTTATGTAAGTATTCTAATAATACATATTCATAATTCAGTGTTTTTTCATCAGTTTTTCTTCATAAAAGATTGAAGGCTTTTCAATTTCGGAGTTAAGCTTCTTTAAGCCTTTTTCTTCAAGAAGAGTTTTTTCGCCCGAAAAAAGAGAACGGCCGAGGCCTAAGCCCTTTGCATTGAATTCGATACCCATACTTTCTACGACTGTGGGGAAAAGATCGAATGTCGTAAACAGCCGGTTTTTGTTTTTATCAGTTGTCTTTGCAGAATTTATAAAAGCATTGTAGGGATGTCTGTCTTTTAATTTGACGGTCGGCAGGTATAAATCTCCGCCCATATATAAGTGATCCCCTAAAATGACTATTGTGGTGTTTTTATAAAAGTCTTGAGTTTTAGCCCATTCTACAAAATCATAGGCTTTTTTTGATGCCCCGGCGTATACGTTGTGTATTTTTTCAAAATAAAGCTTGGGGCATTTTTCATCGGCATAACCGTGGGGAGAGTGTGTATCGGCAGTAAAGAAAATATAGGCAAAAGGTTTATCTTCTTTTGAAAGCTTTGTAAGGTCTTCCCGTGCAAATTGATAGAGCTTTTCGTCTTCAAAGCCCCACCATACACTGTAGCCTTGAGGAATTCTTCCGTTTTCAACAAAGTAAGAATAATCCTGAATCTTAAAATTTTTATGACCGGTCAAAAAGTTTCCCAAACAGCCGAATTCTTTGTCTTCTGCCATACTGAACACCAGATTGTAACCGTTATCATATAAAAGGTCTCCGAGTCCGTAACCTCCTTCCATAAACCTGTCGATTTTTATTGAGGCGGTACTCAGGGATGAAATTTTTAAAGAAGACGAATCAAAAGAAGGAAGATTTAAAATTAACGGGACTCCCATGTTGAGGGAAGTAAGGGATGCTATGGAATGTGATGTTCCCATAACTTGGGTCCCTCCGCCCAACTTTTCACAGTGGCTGAATGAAAGATTTTGTTCGGCTATCCCGCGTAATTCGGGAATAAGATCGTAACGGGATAAGCCTCCGAATTCTTTTGATGTAGCAGTTATTTCCATCGATTCAAGGTAGAGGATTATAAGGTTTCTCTTTTTTTGAGGAAAATGAAATTCTACCTTTGAAGGGTCTATATAGTTAGTTTCATAAAGGTCCGTTGGGGGGCTTAATTTATAATAAATATATTGAATGTACCCGAATTTATATTGGCTGTAGCCTAAAAAAATACAAATGTAAATTAAAATATAAAGGCGGGGCCTTCTTATCAAAACGGGGAAGATGCGGTAAGTCTTTCCTTTCTTTGTTTTTAAAACAAGTTTTACTTCTTTTAGGATTAAAACAAGATTTATCAATGATAGGATTATCGGAATTACAAGGGCTTTTAGATAAAAACTTAAAAGGATCTCACTGCTTGTACCGTCAATGGGCGTTACGGCAGTAAAGATAAGCTGATCTATCTGGGCATGAGGGAAAACTCCCAAAAGCCAAATTATTAACATTATAAGAAAAGAATATAAAAGTACGAAGAGGCTGCCTAAAAAAGCCAGCTTTTTCTTTTCTTTTTTATTTGTGAATTCAATTTTTTCCCGTATAAACATAGCACATCTTCAAGTTAAAAAATTATCCCGTATATTTGTCGAAATATCCCTGTATAAATATTATAGGGGTTCCCTTGTCCCCGCTTCCCGATGTAAGGTCTGAAAGTGAACCGATTAGGTCGATAAGCCGCCGCGGGGTCGTTCCCTGAGATTCCATAGAGTCTATATGGGAGGCGGTTTCTTTTTGATGTTTTTCGATATATTCTGCGATTTTTTTCTTTTGCTCTTCTTCGCTAAGGCCTTTGAAGTTGTTGTCTGCCAAATACTTTAACTTTACCTCATTGGGTTTGCCTTCGAGTCCCTTTGTATAAGCAGGCGAAACAACCGGATCGGCAAGCTCCCAAATTTTCCCTATCGGGTCCTTAAAGGCTCCGTCTCCATAAACCATAACCTCGATGGTTTTTCCTGTTTTTTCTTTTATTATAGCCTGTATCTTATCGACAATAACTTGTGCATTATGGGGAAAGAGTTTTACTCTATCTTCCCCGGACTTATTGGAACCCAGAAGCCCGTAATCCGAATTAAAGCCGCTTCCATTTACCGGACTGCTTAAAATATCGTCGAGGCCTAAAACGGTCTTTGCTCCGGCCTTTTTTAAAAGTTTTTTTGTTCTATTCCGCGTATGAATATCGCAGGCTAAAACCGAATCGGTGTATTCTATTATTTTTTTCGGATCATTGGAGAGGATTACAAAGGATTCGGGATTATGTTTTTTGATTATCGAATCATAATATTCTATATAATCCATTCCCGTGAATTTATGCTTGTGGTCTCCGAATTTGCTTCTAAATTCTTCTCTTGTAAAGGAATTTGTCCATGGGTTTACATCGGAGTCTTCAAAAACATCCGGGTCAATCAAGTGATTGCCTACTTCATCGCTGGGATAGCTTAACATGATGATGAGTTTGTTTTTTGAGCGGGCTATGCCTTCCAAACAAACCGAAAAACGGTTACGGCTCAAAATCGGAAAAATTAGGCCTATACATGAGTTCCCGAATTTTGCCTTTATGTCGGCTGCTATATCGTCGGCTGTTGCATAGTTCCCCTGTGCACGGGCAACTATGGACTCAGTAACGGAAAGAATATCTCTGTCTTTTATTGTAAAGTTCTCAGCTTTTGCGGCATTTAAAAGAGTTTCGGCTGCAATGGAGGCTATGTCATCCCCCTCGCGGATTATCGGAGCAATTAAGCCTCGCGATATAGTTCCTACAAATTTCTTCATTTTGAACCTCAGAAAAGTATTATAGGTTCTTTTTTTTTGTTTGTCAATAAGTTTTAAGTAAGGCTCTTTTATGTAACTTTTTGTATTTTAATCTGTATTTTAAGGTAAATGGTAAATTGAAATAAAGGCTTTTTCTAAAGCCCTTATTTTAAATACCGATAAATTTAGGAGATACCTATTTTTATTTTTGGAGGGGGGTATGAGTTATAATAGTCAGGCTGCAGCAGCTTACAAAGAAACAAGTGTTAAAACGGCAAGTCCGGGTTCTCTTATTCTTATGCTTTATACTGAGGGGATAAAAGAAATAAATCTGGCAATTTCAAAGATGCGTGTGCCTAAGATTCCTGCAAAGGATATAGAAGCCATCAATAATCACATAATTAAGGCTCAAGAGATTATAACGGAGCTTATGGCAGCCTTAGATATGGATATAGGCGGAGAAATAGCTGCAAATCTTCTTTCAATTTATTCATATTTTAATCAACAGCTTTTAACTGCAAATCTAAAAAAAGACTATAAACCCTTGTTGGATGTAAGCTCTATGATGCAGGAATTATATGACGTATGGAAGCAAATTCTTGAATCTCAGCCCGTACCTCAAAGGTCTGAGGTTTCCGTAGGCGTAAACATAGCCGGATAAGGAGATTCTTATGAAGCAAGTATTAAGCCGACAAGAAATCGATCAGAGGGTGGCTGTTCTCAAGAGGTTTAAAGCTCTTTTACAAGAGCAAAGAAAAAAATTCAGCGATTATCTTGTTGTTCTTGAAACACAGGAACGCAGTATTAATGAGGAAAATATAGATGCTCTTGTGCATCACACGGAGTTGGAGCAGTCGATAATAGGGGATATTTTTACAATTCAAAAGGTAATAGACCCGATAGAAGAAATGTACCGTTTAGGTATGCCCGATAAGGACGATACCGAGGTTGTAAGGCTTAAATCCGATCTTAACAAACTTCAATCCCAAGTAATTGATCAAAACCAAAAAAATAGAGAGCTTTTGCAGTCCAGAATGGCCGATTTACGCCAAGAGATGATATCTATAAAGCCGGACTATCGATACTCCAAACAAGCTCTTTCAAAGCAAGAAATTTCTGCAAGTTTGGTGGATATCAGCATTTAATTCTTAGCTTTTAAGTATTCAATATCTTCTTTTATGGTCTTAGCCCTAAAAGAATTAGGAGCTTTTTTTAAGGCTTCTTCAAGATATCCCAGTATCGTTTTTATTGGAGCATTCGGCAGTCGGGAATAAAATGAAGCTATATTGCACAAGGTAAGCTGCTCTTCTTCGGGGCTTAAAAAACCCGTTTCTAAAATCTTTTTTAATTCTGCTATTATTTCCGTATATTTTTGCTGTTTAAATAATGGTTCGATGTTTAGGCTGGTTCTGGCAAGTAGAAATGAGCCTACTAAGCCGCTTTCATTTGAAGGGTCGCTTGCTATGCCCTCATCAAAAAACTGCCTATATTTTTCGGAATCAACAAGATAAATTTTTTCAAAAAATGCGTTTATAGCTTTTATTTTTTCGGGGCCGTTTACCTCATTGATGTTTTTTCGTAAATTTTCTACGGTTAGCCTCTTTTCCTTTAGTTTATTCAAATGGTCTAAAAATGAAGAAGGGGTATTAATCTGCTCAGGAATCAGATCAGAATGGTAGACGTCTCCATGTTCATTAATCAAGCAAAGATAGGGTACTTGAGTAATATTATAATCGGAAAAAAGAATATAGTTTTTTTCCAATTGGACCGAATCAGCCGAGCCGGCTTCTTTTACTATATCTATATTATAAAAAATAAAATCCTTATTTATCTTTGAAAATAAGCTGTCCGTAAAAACATTTTCCAATAAGTTTTTACTTTGCGGATCCGTATCGGAGGCGCTAAAAAACATGAGGCCTTGCTTTTTTGATAAGGCTATGTCCTTTTCGATAGTTGAACCGTCTGTTTTCCAATTCTTTTGTATGCTTGAACAGCTTGTAAGAAACAGAACAAAAAAGACAAACAGACAAATTTTCATAAAGTTTATAGATTTCATATTAACTCCCGCAAAACAAATTCTATTTTAGCATTCTAAACAAACTTAGAATAAAAGGCAAGGCCGTTTTTACCGAAATGTAGAGTAAAAAGCCGTAAGCTCCGATTTGAAGGATAGAACCTATCAGGGCTATAATTCTTTCTTTTCCCTTTAATTTGTAAAAAAGACTCGTTCTTCCGGCCCATGCCAAATATCCCGAAGCGATTATCGGAATACTCATGCCTACGGACATAGCTATTACTGCAAAGATCCCTAAGGCTAAGAGATTTAGGCTTACGGCTAAGACCAAAACAAGCATGGCCGCCGGACAGGGATAAATACCGCTTAATAAGATTGCTCCAAGTTTAAGCTTTTTATGGTTTGAATCCTTTTTTGTATTTATATCCTTTACCGCATCGATTATTCCGTAAAGGGATAAAATTATTAAGATTAAAAAAGAAGCACCCTCCATATATATCATTGCATCATTTGAGCGTGAGAGGATGGCTCCGGAAAGGCCCTTGAAAATCATCATTAGGACTATGGCTGCTCCTCCATGCATTCCTGCCAAAGCAAGGCCTGTAAAAAGAGGCTCTAAGCGTTTTGATTCTTTTGTAAGGTAAAAAGAGAAGATAATGGTTTTACGGTGTCCCGGACCTGCCGCATGTACCAAGCCGTATAAAAATGAAAGGGCCAGAATGGACAATAAAACAGCAAAATTTTTATTTTCTTTCCAAGCGTTTATATAGTCTCCCAGCTTTTGGTTTAAAATACGCTGCCCCTTTAAAATATTTTCTGAAGGCTGTCCCTGATATACGGGTGTAGGTGAATTTTTTTTCCCCGTAAAGGGATTTGCAGACAGCTTTGCAGATAGCAAGGCGAGATTAAGAATAAAAAGAATAACAAAAATACCTTTTTTTTTCATAAGCGTTTTAAAACCTGATTCTTACCTCTTTTGGATAATAGGTATTAAGGCCGGGAGCCCACTTATAATATATTCTATTATCATCCATCGCTCCCAGAGGGTCATAGTAAACGGGATAGTTTTTATTTTCGATAATGGAGTATGAGGGGCTTATTAGACTCTTGTCATATATGAATTTTGCGGCCGTATTTTCAGGATAGGTAATATCGCAAAAGAAAGTATAATCGTAACAGGCTAAAAAAATTTCCTGCCCCTTAAACCCGCTTAAATCTATAAAAAAGCGGTAACTTACAATCCCCTTATTTTGCCAAACGGAAAAGGAAGCCTTTTCAATATGTTCGGGACTTGTACGCTTTTCTCCCTGCCTGATAAATGTAAAATAGTAATAATTTTCAGTATAACTAAAAGCATTTTCGTATACATCAGCTGTTTCCGCTGCACTAAATACACCATCTCCGTTTAAGTCATAACCGCTTATAATATCCGCACTAAAAAATCTATCAAAGGTCCATGTAACATAGGCTCCTTTTAAGGTTTTTCCTGCAAAAATGACTTCAAGAGAGCTGGTAAACCACATATGAGGGTGAGAAAAGGATTGAAAATTTATCAAAACTAAAAAGGTAAATAACAGTATATTTTTTTTTGATCTTAACATATTTCTATCTTGCCGCCGGAACATAAAGTTAGAACAAATATTCTTTTGATATGATACAAAAAAGTTCTTGTTTTGTCAAAGGAAATAGTGTATAATATGAAATATGAATAAACGAATACATGTAACAGGAACTATTACTTCCTCAAAAGAAGATTATCTCGAGCGGATTTACGACTTATCTTTGATTGATGAGCAGGTAAGATCAATTGATGTTGCAAGGGCATTGAATGTTTCTCGGGCAAGTGTTAATAAATCGCTTGGAGGACTAAAAGAGGACGGATATATTGAACAAGAACCTTATGGAACAATAACCTTAACAAAAAAAGGCAGAGCCATAGCAAAAGATGTCCGTACCAGACACAATGCGCTTAGAACTTTTTTAACTCAAGTTCTTAAAGTAGATTACGAAATTGCGGATGTTGATGCCTGTGAAATGGAACATGCAATAAGCAAGCATACCGCAGATAAGCTTTATGCCTATTTAAAAAAACTTGGCATAACGGAAGATGATGCCGGCAAATAGTTTATCTTACTTGCCACTTTCCTCCGATATTGACCACACGCTTTGAGGGCAAAGAAAGGATTCGTCCGTCTTCTCCCAATAAGGAAACCATTTGGGTAAGAAGGTTTACCTCGGTAATCTTAAAGGTTGTGCCGTCATATGGGAATCTTGCGCCTTCAGGCGGCATTAATCTTCTAGCTTCTGCATACCAATCATATTCATAAGAGAGGCAGCATAATAACCTTCCGCACTGTCCCGATATTTTTGATGAATTGAGCGATAGGTTTTGTTCCTTTGCCATTTTTATAGAAACAGGTTTGAGTTTATCGGTTACGTTATGACAGCAATAGGGCCGTCCGCAGCAGCCGAGGCCTCCTATAATGCGGGATTCATCTCTAACGCCTATTTGTCTTAATTCAACTCTTATTTTAAAGACGGAAACAAGATCTTTGACCAATTTTCTAAAATCAATCCGAGTATCGGCACTGAAAAAGAACAATACCTTAGGTTCATCAAGTAAAAAATGGCAGCCTATAAACTTCATTTCCAGGTTATTTAAGGCAACCTTTTCTTTAAAAATCTTGGCAGCTTCTTTTTCTTTTTTGTTGTTTTCCTCTAAGATAATCTCTTCTTCAGCATTTATTTTTCGAATAATTTTTACAACCTCATCTGGATTGGCATTGATGGGAGCCTTGACAGGACCTCCGAAGCGGGCTGCATCATTACCGTACCGTGTAGGCACAAGAACAAAGTCGCCCGTCTTAAATTCTTGATGTTCATCAGCTGTCGCATAAAAGCTTTCTTTTGAGTAATCCAAATTAAGCTCATATAGGGGTTGAGGAAAATCGTTGGGATTTGAGCTCATTTTTACAGGTCTTTGATCTTTATCTTCAAGAGATTCAATATCTTCTATATTTTCGTTAATATCATAATCCATTATTGCCCCGCTATGTAGTCAAGTTGACTAAAAGACCTTTTATTTCATCCAGTTTAGCTAAGATTTGCAGTTTTTCAAGTTGATTAAATAAAAGTTCCTGTGTTAGTTTGTCTATTTTTTCATCAATGACTTTTACTATTACATAATTACGCTGTTTTAGCGGATTTAAACCGCCTGAAGTCACCGCTTTTACATTAAGTGAATGTTGAAGTGCAAAGTTTACAAAGCTTTTGACTGCTTTTTTATATTTGTTTATTGTTTCCTCATTTACGTTCTCGGCCAGATTAGCCCCGCTGGAATAAACCTCATCCTGTAAGACGGCCAAAATATCGTCTACAGCTTTTTTTCTTTCTTCAGGATTAAGACCTTCCAGTTTTTTTTCGTAATAGGATTCCTCAGACTCCTGAATATTGCTATCCAAAATTGTATCTAAAAAAGTTTTTTGCTTTTTTACTTTGGTATTTTCCGTTTTTCGTGTTTGATTTTTTTGAATGTGCGAATCTTTGGCTATTAGAGGCGCGGCGGTATTAAGAGCGGAAACATAGTTGCTTGTATCCACGGAGTTTCCCATAATTTAACCTCACCTGGAATGTACAAGAGCAGAAGCCGCAAGGCCCTGTCTGTTTTTGTATTCTTTTTCCGCCTTTTCAAATTCGGCCTGATTATCTATGGCAAAGCAGTAGCCGTGTAAAAATACATCATCATCTAAACGTATTTTTTTTGTCAAAACCGAGCCTAAAATAAGGCCTGTTGACAGGACGATCACACTTTCCGGAGCTATAACATCGCCTTGAACCATTCCGCCTATGGTTATCGACTTGGCATGTACGTTTCCTCGGACTCTTGCATTCTCTGCAATTATAACTCTTCCGGGGGTTTTTATGTCTCCGTTTATATCTCCGTCTACACGTAAAAATCCGGGTACGCTTAAGCTTCCGTTTACAAAGGTTCCCGGGCCTATGATTGTGTTTATGGAAATATCGTCAATAAAATCAGCCATGACTATTTTTTTCTTCCGGTATTTTTTATGTTAAGATATTTCATAGGATCTACAACATCGGAACCTATGTGAACCTCATAGTGTAAGTGGGGGCCTGTAGATATACCTGTGTTGCCTATATAGCCTATGACCTGACCCTTTTGCACATGCTGTCCTCGTGTAACCCTAAATGAGCTTAGGTGAGCGTATCTTGTAAAGAAACCATGCTTATGCTTAATAATAATATAGTTACCCCAGCCCGGATCCGTTTCTACCGTAATAACCTGTCCGTCAGCCGTAGCCATAATCGGATCGCCTGAACGGCCTGTTGCAAGGTCTATACCGGTATGAATATACCATTGGCCGGTAAAAGGATGGCGGTTTTGACCAAAGGCCATCGTGATATGCCCGATGCCGCCCTTAATGGGCCAAAGACTCGGAATATCCGAAAAGAGGGCTGTTTGAGTGTCCATCAGCTTTGCCATTTCCTGTACGGGTTGAATGGTGTCCTGTAAATAGGCTGAAAGTTTTTTAAGCTCGCTTACTTCTCTTGCCGTTCCTTGGGCCTGTTCTTGGACATTAAACAGGAGTGAAAGGTCGCTTGAATCATCGTTTTCTGTACCTGTTTCCATAATGGACTGTAAACCCAAAGATGTTAATGTAGAAGAAAGAGTGGATTGAAAATTCTTTGCATTTTTTAAAAGGTCATTGGTTTCATTTTTTAAAACATTAAGGCTGGCTTGAGTTTTACGTGTTTCTTCCTTTAGGTTGGCCAGTTTTCTGGCAGAAGCTACAGATTCGGCTGCAAACCAAAAAAATGAAGCTAAAATACCTACAAGCAAAACCGAAACAAAAACAATCGAAAAAATACTTGCCTGAAAATTTACGATCCTCTTTTGAGAATGCGGAACAACCATTACGGTAAGCTTTTTGCGTCCGCCGTTGATGAATTTCATTACACCCTTGGATACGCTTGTACAAAAAGCCTTAAAAAGCTCATTAAAATAGCGTACCAAGTTGTTTTCTGCCCGTTTATATGTTCGTGTTCTTGACACTTTAAACTCCTCTTCTGACTATACCATAATTAAATAATAAAAAGTACAGATTAAAATTCCAAAAATTAAAGGTATTGTCTTTTTTTTATCGGCTTTTTAAACCAAATTATTTAGCACACAACCGACACAATATTATACAATAAGTAAGATTTTTTGTAAAGTGCTAAAAAATTATATAATCCGAATTGTGTACAAAGAATTGAAAATGTGCTATAATCCCTTATCTTTTTAGATGAATTTCGGAGTAAATATGGATATCAAAAGCATTATAAAAAATCTTCATCCTCTTGAGATTAAGGTTTTAAAAAATTTTAAAATAGGCGAGTATCTTGATAACAAAAAACTTGAGCTTAAACTTTCGTATAAAGAAGGCCATGCAAATCAGGTTTTTTCGTGGCTTAAGATGAAGGGCTTAATAAAAGAAACCGACCGCAAAAAACACATATTTTTTGAACTTACAAATATCGGGACAGATTTTGCCGAACGCGGTACTCCGGAACAAAGAATTTTACAGCTTTTAAAAGAAAAAGGCGAACTGAAGCTTCCTGAAATTGCTGAAGCCCTTAATTTGGAAAATAAGGATGTAGGTTCGGCCTTTGGTGTTCTTTCAAAAGAAGGTGCCGTCAAGATGAATGAAGAAAAAAGGGCTTCCTTTGTGCAAGAACCGCAATCAAAACGCTTTAAGATAACCGTCGAATTGTTGAAAAAAGGCCTTAAAACTGAAGGTCATATCATAGCTGAAGAAGATCTTGATGATGAAGAACGCGAGATTATCAACTCAATTTCAAAAAAACGCGGAGCTGCCGACAGTCCCTATAAGATTGTAGAGCGGGATTCGGTTGTTTACGGGTTTACTGACGATGTCCCTTCTCTTCAAAAAGAGCTTGAAGCAGAGGGCATTACAGGCGATGAAACAGGACAGCTTACAGCCGAGAGCTTAAAAACCGGAAGCTGGAAAAATCAAACATTCAGAAGCTACAATATAAATCTTCCTCCTGCCCGTATAATTTCGGGAAGAACCAATCCCTATTGCGACTTTTTGGAGAGCGTAAAGGACAAACTCGTAGGTTTGGGCTTTGAAGAATTTGACGGACCTCTCGTAGAAACGGATTTTTGGAACTCGGATGCCCTTTTTATGCCCCAATTCCATGCAGCCCGCGATATTCATGACGTTTACTACATAAAAAATCCGACTCATGCAAAGAGCATTGAGGAACCCTTTTTATCCCGCGTTGCCGAAGTCCACGAGACAGGGGGAAAAACAGGAAGCCGAGGCTGGAATTATTCTTTTGACAGGAATTTTACAAAACGCCTTTTGCTTAGAAGTCAAGGCACGGTTCTTTCCGCTCATCAGCTTGCAAAGGCAAAAATACCCGGCAAGTATTTCGGCATAGCCCGATGTTTCCGGTACGATAAGGTGGATGCTACCCATCTGTCGGACTTTTATCAAACCGAAGGAATAGTTTTAGGCAATGAGGTTAATTTAAAAACCTTGTTAGGTATCCTCAAAATGTTTGCCGTCGAAATAGCAGGCGCTACCGAGGTTAAATATGTCGGCGGCTACTTCCCCTTTACCGAACCTTCGATTGAAGTGCATATAAAACACCCTGTTTTAGGCTGGTTCGAGCTTGGCGGCTCAGGCATCCTTCGCCCCGAAGTATCCAGAACAATGGGTGTTGATGTCCCCGTATTGGCCTGGGGAATAGGCATTGACCGAATGGCCCTCATGGCTCTTGGCTTAAACGATTTGCGAGAGCTTTTCAGCTCGGATATTGAGGGAGTCAGGCTCAGAAAGTAAAAAAAACCATCGGAGGACGGAATCTTCCGATGGGGATAAAACTTTGCCTGATAAAAACAGGTCTTGCAGTTAAGTTTACTTTATCTTTTTGGGTATAAAGCGTTTTCTTAATGCAGCTGCTTTAGTACCTTGTGCAATAGATGTGCCGGGTTTTTTATCCACAATTTGATAATCTAATGCAAGGGCTTCAGTATTAATTTCTGCAAGCATGTCTATAACAGCTCCTGCAGGTATATGTCTAGTTTTTAATTCATTCTCAAGCGCGTTTATAAACTTTTCATAATGTGCTTTTTGTGCAGTATTCATTTTGAAAGTACAAGAAGTAAACAACAAAGCGGACACTGCCAACAAAAACAATACTGTAAAAATTTTTTTATTTTTCATAAATAACTCCTTATAAAAACTTTTTGCAAGTGTTTATACAACCATACTATACTACACTATACGTACTGTCAAGAGCCCGCATATTCTCTATATCTTTTTGAAATATATATCCCTTAAATATAGACAAATAATAAAAAACAATTAAAATATAGGTTAGATAAAATTCATTTAGGAGAAGATGTATGGAATGGTGGAATAAAAGGGTTTTTTATCAGATATATCCCAGAAGTTTTTGTGATGCAAACAATGACGGGATGGGGGACATTCAGGGTATTATCTCAAAATTGCCTTATTTAAAGGAACTGGGTATAGGGGCAATTTGGCTTTCTCCCGTAACCGCATCCTCCGATTATGATAACGGCTATGATGTTTCCGATTATTGCGATATCAACCCCAAATTCGGCACAATGGATGACTTTAAGTCTCTATTAAAAGAAGCGGATAAACTGGATATAAAAATTGTGATGGACTTGGTTATAAACCATACAAGCGATCAGCATAGGTGGTTTATCGAATCTAAAAATCCCGAATCTCCCTACCATAATTATTATGTTTGGAAAGAGCCTAGGCTTGTAAAGGGTAAAAAGCTGCCTCCCAATAATTGGGACAGCCTTTTTTTAGGTTCTGCATGGAAGTATTGTGAAGAAAACGGCCTCTATTATCTTCACCTTTTTACCGAAAATCAGCCGGATCTAAACTATAACAATCCCGCGGTTACTGAAGAAGTAAAAAAGATATTGAAGTTTTGGCTGGATATGGGTGTTGCGGGCTTCCGCTGCGATGTTATAAACTGTATTTATAAAACCTCTTACGAGGATGCAAAAAAAAGAAGGATTAAAACAGGCAAAGAGTTTTATCTTTCTCAAAAGGGATGCCATGATATTCTAAAAGAATTAAATAGAGATGTCCTAAAACCCTACAATGCCTTTACAGTAGGCGAAACTATGGACGTTTCTTTAGAAGAAGCTAAAGATTTTATTCAGGACGAATTGACTCTTGTTTTTCCTTTTGAACATCACACCGGGGTAGACTGCTGGTTTCAAATTCCGGTTTTAAAACGGAAATATAAGCCTTTCCGAATGATTAAAATCTTAAAAAAATGGCAGACTAAAATGCCATGGACTCCTCTTTTCTTTGAAAATCACGATCAGGCACGTTCTGTTTCGCGGTTTGGGGATGAGGGAAAATACTACAAAGAAAGCGTCAAAATGCTTGCAACCGTGCTTTTGACCCAAAAAGGAACCCCCTTTATTTATCAAGGGCAGGAAATTGGGCTTACTAATACCGATTTTAAAAGCATGGATGAAATCGACGATATAGCCACAAAGAATATTTATGACACTCTCCGCCGTCTTAAATTCGGTAAAAAACGGGCCTTTAAAATGACAATGAACTATGCCCGGGACCATGCAAGAACTCCCATACCGTGGGATGATTCCGAAAACGGGGGCTTTTGTACCGTAAAGCCTTGGCTGCGGCTTAACGAAAAATATAAAGAAATAAATGTAAAGAAGAATCTATCGGAATCCGATTCCTGCTTTAATTATTATAAGAAACTGATAGCCTTAAGAAACGAGGAAGAAGTCTTACAGCTCGGCGATATAGAATTTGCGGATTTGGGAAAGGATATTTTTGCATATTATCGCAAAAAAGGCGATAAAACTTTTTTTATTGTTTCCAATATGTCAGGCAAGGCTCAGAAGATAAGGGAAGAGGTCAGAGGTCTTCCGATTCTATTTAATTATAGAAACTTTAACCCTCAACAGAAGATTTTACGTCCCTTTGAGTCTGTAATTACAAGAATTTAGGGTATCTCTAAAAAACTTATTGGATTTTAAGAAATATTTTAAAATTTTACTATAAAGGCTAAAAAAAACATACAAGATAGGTAGGAGGTCTTTTATGAAAAAAAGATTTTTTTTATCTGTTTTGTTGGTTTTGAGTTTATGTGCTTCTTGCAGCGGAATGATTGAACAGCCGGGTTTTGTTTCAATTTTTCTTGGTGATGATGAGCGCATTATTCTCAAAGAATTTGAGCAGTCCACAAATAATGAGATAACTCTTATTTTTGAAGGGCGAGTCACCGGTCTCCAAGCTTATGCCTTAAAAGGAAATTTACCCGAAGAAATTTTGTGTACTGTTGAAGAGATCGAAGCAGCCGATTTTTTGCAGGATAAGGCTTATAAGGCTAAGAACGGAGACCTTTCCGTTTTTAAGATTAAGCCTGGTGCAAGCTTTGAGATAGGCGAAGATTTTAAAATATGCGGAAAGGTTGAAGCTCAAAATCAATTTCTTGATTTTGAGCTTCCCTTTAAGGGAGCAAACACTAGGCCTGCAGGGCTGTCTTTTTCTTCTTTAAAGCTAGGCTCCGCATCTAAAGAGGGCTTTATAAGATTCAGCGTAAAAAAAAGCGGAAACTTATTTGGGGTAAGTCTTGTAAATGCGGGAAGCTCAAAAGAACCTGACTATGTATTTCCCGCCTTTGAGGTAGAAGCTGGAAATATAATTGTATTCTATTGGTATTTACCGCTGGATGGTTCAATGCCTGAAGACGGTATTTTAGTTTCCGCCGATGCTTGTAATGCTCTTGAGCCGGGAGAAAAGGCTTTTTGTTTTTGGGCTAAGCTGCAAAAGTTTCAGCCGAAAAGAACGAATGCCGTTCTTATTAGAACAAGTCAAAATGATGGTTTACAGGATGCCGTATTGTTTAGACATCCCAAGGATGAAGAATGGGGAAGACCTGAAATTGAACGAGCTGCCGTAGAGGCAGTCGAAGCCGGTTTATGGCAGCCTGATGGAGATATCTTAAATGCAGTACAAGCAAATATAACTCCTACAAAAATGATTAAACGGATTTCGCAGGTAACAATAAATCATAATGCAGCGGACTGGGTTTTAACAAAATAACCTTTTAAGAAAGGTGTAGAATACCCAAGTATTTTTATGCTATAATCCTGATATGACGTTTATTTTGAATTTAAGAAGAGGTTAATAATGAAGATAGGAATTTTTGGTGCTGAAGAGCAGGAAGTTAAACTTTTAAAAAAGCATTTAGTTGGGGAAATTCGAAAAATTGCCGGTCTTAGTTTTTTTACGGGAACGATAATGGGAAAGGATGTTGTTCTTGTGTGCAGCGGAATAGGTAAGGTCAATGCGGCTCTGTGCTGTCAAATTCTTATTTCGGAATTTAAGGTTGATGCCGTAATAAACACCGGGGCTGCCGGAGGGCTTTTGGAAGGTATAAATGTTTTCGATATGGTTGTTTCAACCGATGCAGTTCAGCATGATGTAGATGCAACAGCCTTTGGACATCCCATTGGGCAGGTACCTATGACAAAGTCTCCTTTTTGGCCTGCCGACAAAAAGCTTAAAACCCTGGCACTTAAAGCTTTTAAGGCTATGCAAAAAGAAAGTGATGATGAGCATATAAAAAATTTAAAGCTTATTGAAGGCCGAATTGCTTCAGGGGATACCTTTGTTTCAGATAAAAAACTTAGAGAAAGGATTATCAAAGAATTTAATCCTGCCTGTGTTGAAATGGAAGGGGCCGCTGCTGCTCAAGTTTGCTGCATAAATAAAATTCACTTTTTAATTTTGAGGAGTATTTCCGATACGGCCGGAAAGGATAAAGCTGCTAAAATTTCTTATGAGGTTTTTTCGGCACAGGCAGCAAAGGATTCCTCTCTTTTGGTGCTGCAAATGCTGAAAATGCTTTAATAAAACGTTGATGATTTATGGATAGTTTTAGTTTTACAACGGTTCAAGGGACAACCGAAGTATTTTACTGCGATGAGCCTTTTGTACCGCCTGTAGGTACAGCCGGCGGGATGTACATCACCGATTCCAATACTGCTCCCATTGCAAAGGGTGCAAGAAATTTTCGTTCGGACCTTCCCTTGGTTGTCATTGAAGCCGGAGAAGAAAATAAAAATTTTACTTCCCTTGTATCTATTTTAAAAGCCGCCCTTGATGCGGGCTTAAGCCGGAATTCTGTTTTTATCGGGATTGGTGGAGGTCTTGTCTGTGATTTGGCGGCCTTTGCTGCCTCGGTTTATATGAGGGGGGCAAAATGCAAACTTGTTCCTACCAGTCTTTTAGCCATGGCGGATGCAGCCATCGGCGGAAAAACTGCAATAAATTTTGACGGTTATAAAAACATGGTAGGAACTTTTTTTAAGGCTGATGAAATTTACATAAGCCCAAAGGTCTTAAAAAGTTTAAGCGAGCCGGAGTATCTTTCAGGAATGTTCGAGATATTTAAGATGGGCCTTTTATACTCAAAAGATATTTACCAAGTTTTTAGAACACAAAGAGAAAAAATTTTTGCAAGAGATGAAGACCTTTGCTTGGACCTTGTTAAAATAGCTGTTGAGGCAAAAGCACTGGTTGTAAGCCGCGACTTTGACGAAAAAAATGAAAGAGCTTTTTTAAACTTGGGGCATACCTTTGGCCATGCGTTAGAATCCGGTTTAAATTTTTCAAAGATTTCTCATGGGGAGGCTGTTGCTTGGGGAATATCAAAGGCGATGCTCTTAGGTAAAAATTTAGGCTTAACCGATTCTTCTTATGCGGATGAGGTTTGTGCTATTATACATTCTTATAGCCGCATAGATGTACCGGTCTTACAGGATAAGGAGAAGGTGCTTTTAGCAATGAAAAAAGATAAAAAAAATATGGACGGTAAAATCCGTTTGATTTTACAAAAAAATATTTGCGAGACTTTTATTTATGAAGCCTTTGAAAAAGACATCAGGGAGGTTCTATGATTTATTTGGATTGGGCGGCAACAGCCCTTCCTCAAGAAGATATAATTACGGAGGCCTTAAAAAAAGCTTTTAAATATTTTGCAAACCCTTCTTCAAAACATTTTTTAGGTAAGGATGCTCGAAAAATTTTAGAAGATACTCGTTTGGAAATTGCAGAACTTTTGAATACGGCACCAGATCATATTATTTTTACATCGGGAGGAACCGAGGGGGATTACATTCCTATGCTCTCTCTGTTAGCCCTTCCTTCTCCTTGCTCGATTGCAGTCAGCAGTATAGAACATTCCGCAGTCAGGGAACAGGCTGCCGTTATGAAGGCACGGGGTTATAAGATTTTACAAATCCCTTCGGATAAAAACGGCTTTATAAGTGCCGATGCGGTTTTAAAAACTATAGACTCCAATACGGCCTTTGTTTCGGTAATGGCGGTAAACAATGAAACCGGAGCAATTCAGCCCATCGCCGAAATAGGAAAGGCTCTTGAAGAATATTCTAAGGGAAAAAGAAAAATCCATTTTCATACCGATGCAGTTCAAGCTATAGGAAAGATTCCTTTTGAACTTTCAAAACTATCCATTCATTCGGCTTCTTTTAGCGGACATAAAATAGGAGCTCCCAGAGGAATCGGTTTTTTGTATCTTGCTAAAAATATGGAGGCCTTTATCCGGGGGGGCGGACAAGAAAATGGTCTAAGGCCCGGAACCGAAAACCTTGCAGGTATTTTAGCTCTGTCCGGCTGCTTAAAAAAATATTATGAAAATTTAGATGGCTATGTTTTTCATGCAAAAGAATTAATGGATTTTTTAATTGAAGAACTGGCAGGTATTGAGGGTTTAAGTTTTATCCCGGAATCCCGTCCGCAGTTAAAGGATAAATATTCGCCTTGGATTTTACAGTTTTCGGTTAAAGAATTAACCGGTGAAGTCCTTGTCCGCTGCTTGTCGGAAAAGGGTATCTGCATCTCTACAGGTTCTGCATGTTCTTCAAAAAAGCGAACCCGTCCCGTTTTAGAGGCTATGAAAATTGATGCTAAAGTGCAGCAAAATTCAGTGCGGGTTTCAATAGGGCCCTTAACACAAAGGGGAGAGCTCGAAGTCTTTGTTAAAACCCTAAAAGAAATCTTAATAGAATTCCGCTGATTAAATTAAGTGCTTTATTGGAATTACTACTTGTTATTTTCTTGTTCTTCTTTTAGTTGTGCCGTAATCTTTGATTGACGGGCTAAGCGGTTAGCCAACAATCGGGATAAGAAAATACCGTAATGAGGATATTCTTCTATCAGCTTCATAAAATTCATCTTAGGAATCTTTACAAGAGAGCCTTCTCCGATAGATACGACAGTAGCAGATCTTCTGTCATTCATTAAAAAGGCCATTTCACCTATAAAAATATCAGCCGGTGTTAAAACCGACATCAATTTATTATTTACATAGACGGCATAGCGTCCCGAACTTATATAAAAAAGATCGCTTGAATCCTCGTTTTCGCGGCAGACAATCTGCATGTGTTTGAAGGTTAGTAATTGCTGGGATTTTAAAATAGCCGGTGTCAAGTTTGCTATATTTCTTTGGTTATTTACCTCAAATGAAACCTCATTCCCAATATTATTATAGCGTAGATTTTTTACAA
Source organism: Treponema denticola ATCC 35405 (assembly GCF_000008185.1). Taxonomy (NCBI): domain Bacteria; kingdom Pseudomonadati; phylum Spirochaetota; class Spirochaetia; order Treponematales; family Treponemataceae; genus Treponema; species Treponema denticola. The sequence continues at coordinate 122,143 of NC_002967.9, read as the reverse complement.
GGGTTTGAGAAAGTTTAATGCCCATTCCATGAAGGCCTGCTTCAAAGTCGGCTTCAAGATGGCTTCTCCAGTCAAATCCGTTCCCTTCATCTTTGATAGTTATCTTTGTTTTTTCAGGCAGTACCGAATATGTGATATAAACTTTTTTCTTTTTTATTTCGGGCTGTTTTTGTTTTTCGGCAATTAAATCGAGCATATTTTTTCCGCTTCGCAGCCATTTATTCTTTTCCTCATAAGAGATATTGCAGTTTCCGTGTTCTACTGCATTAAGCAAAAACTCCATCATTGCTGTTTGTAAGGAAGACCTTTCTTCTTCATTTACTCTGTTGGTATTGTAAAGATAAGTTCCTATCAGGTTGGCGTAGAAAACTATTTCAAATGGGTCGGTATCGCTTACAAAATGACCCGTCTCTTTTTCATCAGCCCTCTGATGCATTCCTCTGTTAAAAAGAAAATGCTGATGTTGGTTTAAAATCTTTATAATCTGTTCGGTGTTTTTTTCAAAATCTTTTCTTGTACATACAAATAGAAAGTTAGGTTCCTTTATTTGTTCAAGTTTTGCTTTTTCTTGACGGTCGTTGGTAATGGCTATAATTCCTCCGAATAAAAGCCACGGATCATCTTTTATAATCCTAACACAAGCCTCGGCATCGATATTAGGATCTCCGAAATCGATAATCTTGATTTCAGGCATTTCATATTTAAAAAACGAAACAATGTCTTCATATTTATCAAGGACTGCAATATCGACGTTTTCTATGTTTTGTGCAGCATTTTTTAATCCGTCCACGGTAGTCTGTATTGTGCTTATTATTGGAACCTTTTTCATTATTATTTCCTTTAAAACGTTGTTTTCATTATAGCATAAATTTAAAATACATACTATACTTTAATGATGAATATGAACGATTTATCTTTTTTTCAGGGAAAAGCTTCTCCATTAGGCGCAAAATTAAGCTGTGATGGAGTGAATTTCAGCGTCTTTTCACGAAATGCAAAGGAAATAGTTCTACACTTATTTGAAAATGTAGAGGATTCCGAGCCGATAATCTCATATAAACTGGATCCTCAAATAAATAAAACCGGTGATGTTTGGCATGTGTTTGTTTCCGGTTTAAAAAGTTGGGCATTTTATTTGTATACGGCTGACGGAGAGTTTTCTCCTTCCGCGGGTTTTTTATTCGATGAAAATAATTACTTGCTTGACCCTTACGCAAGACTTATAAGTTCTCATTCGGTATTTAATTCGGAACAAACTTTTAACCAAAAGGACAGTAAAGCTTCAGGCGGTAAAAATCAACATAAAAGAACGGCAAAGGGATTCCCAAAATGTGTAGTTATCGATGATAGGGAATTCGATTGGCAGGGAGATAAACCCTTAAATATTCCGCTCCAAAAATGTGTGATATATGAAGCTCATGTAAAGGGCTTTTCTTTTTTAAACGATAAAATAAGTCCTACAAAACGGGGTAAATATTCAGGTCTTGTGGAGCTGATTCCGTATTTAAAGGATTTGGGAATTACTTCTCTTGAGCTCCTGCCCGTTTTTGATTTTGATGAAAATGAAAATATGAATATAAATCCTAAAACCGGCGTTAGGCTAAAAAACTATTGGGGATACAGCACAATTGCTTTTTTTGCACCTAAGGCTCTCTATGCCGAAGACCCGGGCAATGCCGTAAACGAGTTTAAATTTATGGTCAGGGAATTTCATAAAGCGGGCATCGAAATAATCTTGGATGTGGTGTTTAACCATACTGCGGAAGGAAACGAAAACGGCCCCGTTTTTTCTTTTAAAGGATTTGATAATTCCATTTACTATCATCTTGAAGATAATAAGTTTTATTATAAAAACTTTTCGGGCTGCGGTAACAGTCTAAAAACCTCGGAGATTCCTGTTATAAAATTTATATTGGATTGCCTGCGGTATTGGGTAACTGAAATGCATGTAGACGGATTCCGTTTTGATTTGGCTCCCGTTCTGGCACGCGATAAAACCGGAAGTATAGATTTAAATTCTTTTATGATACAGGCTATCGCAGATGATTCCGTGCTTCGTTCTACAAAGATTATAGCTGAAGCATGGGATGCTGCCGGTGCATACATGGTAGGAAAATTTCCCGGGCGTTGGGCGGAATGGAATGACTTATTCCGTAACTCCGTCAGAGAGTTTTGGCTGCAGCCCAATCCGGATATAAGACACTTGGCAACCAGAGTAACCGGTTCTGCGGATTTATATTCTCAAAAAGGCAGAAGGCCTTATCAGTCAATAAATTTTGTCTGCTGTCATGACGGCTTTACCCTTTGCGATTTGCTAAGTTATTCCGAAAAACATAACGAAGAAAACGGGGAAAATAACCGAGACGGCTCAAATGAAAATTTAAGCTATAATCATGGAATAGAAGGATCCGCATCTGTCGAAATTGAAAGAATGCGTATGAGGTCTGCAAAAAATATTTTGACAACGCTTATTCTTTCAGCCGGCACGCCCATGATTAATATGGGAGATGAGGTATTCCGTACACAAAACGGAAATAATAATGCCTATTGTCAGGATAATGAAATGTCTTGGTTTGATTGGGAACTTTTAAATGAAAATAAGGACTTGCTCGAATTTACCAAAAAGCTTATCAATTTAAGGAAGACTCATTTTTCTTTTTTAAGAAAACATTTTTTTACCGGAGCCTCGAAGATTAACGGCACTCCAAGCGATATAACTTGGTTTGATTATAATGCGCAGAAACCCAACTGGAATGTACCTTCAAATTTTTTAGCCTTTTTAATAGACGGCAACAAAATTAATTTGGAAAGCGATGAAGATGATAACGATTTTTATGTTATGACCAATAGTTACAATAACGATATAACCGTGAGACTTCCCCCTCCGTCTTCGGGCGGGAAGATATGGCATCGTCTGATAGACACCTCGTACACCGACGGAAAAGATTTTTTAGATGAAGAACATACCGAGCAGATTATGAATCAGCAAATATATGTAGTGCTTTCCCGCACAACTGTAGTTTTAATTGCAAAATAAAGAAGTCCCCTTGTTCAAATTGTCCGATAGTGTTATAGTTATTTAACAAGAAATTCTTAAAGGAGAACTTTTATGAAGACAATAAAGTTGGACGATTTTAAAAATTACGAATTTTTAAGTAACCTTAAATTTTCGGAAGACGGAAGATATGCGGCCTATATTTGTGCTCATGCCGATCTAACCGAAAATGATTATCACAAGGCTCTTTTTCTTTTGGACATGGAAACAAAAAAGACAAAGCAGCTTACGGGCGAGGATGTAAATTCTTTTTACGGCTTTGACGGCGATCGCCTCCTTTTTTCTGCAAGAAGAACAAAAAAAGAAAAGGAAGAAAAAGAGAAAACCTTTGTTTATTCTATCCCCGTTTCGGGCGGTGAGGCCTTGCTTGCCTACACCTTCCCCCATCCCGTTCTAAAAATGGAATTTGCCGATAAAAAGACGGCTGTTGTTTTACACTCATGGAAGGATGACCCATTTAAAAAGCTGCCTAAAGAAAAGGCAGAAGAAGCAAAAAAAGATGAAGCCGATTATGAAACCTTTGAAGAGATTCCGTTTTGGAGCAACGGAGGCGGCTTTACCTCGCGCAAGAGAAACCGGCTCTTTGTTTATAATCTTTCAAACATGAAGGGTACGGCCCTAACCGATGAGTTTACTCAGGTTGACGGTTTTGATTTTGATAAAAAGACCCAAGAGATTCTATTTACAAAATCAACTTATACCGATAAGATGCCCATCTATAACGAGCTGATGCTCATGCCCTTAAAAACAAAAAAGGCAAAGCTCTTAAATGGCGGTCAAGATTTTATGTACACCGATGCCAAATTTTTCAAAGATAAAATTATTTATACGGGTGCCGACGGAAAAAAATACGGCGTAAACCAAGATGCCGATATTTATCTTATTCCCAAAACCGGAACAGGAGCGAAGATGATTTCGCCCAAGGATTACGATAAGAGCTTGTGGAATTCCGTGGGTTCCGATTCAAGGTACGGGGGCGGAGCTAACTCCCATGTCAAAGACGGAAAATATTATTTTATTACAACCGAGGATGATTCTTCCTTTTTAAATGTCATTGACGAAAAAGGAGAATTAAAACAGCTTATTACCGAAAAAGGTTCTGTAGACTGCTTTGCCGTTCATGAAGAAAAAATTCTTTTTATCGGTTTTAGAAAACAGGAGTTACAAGAAGTTTATCTTTTTGAAGATAAAAAAGAAACCTGCCTAACAAAGCATAATACCTATGCTTCAAAGTTGCAAAAGATTGTGCCCGAAGAATTCGAGTTTACAAATGATGGGGTTAAACTCCACGGCTTTGTTTTAAAGCCCTTAAACTACAAGGCCGGAAAAAAATACCCCGGTATCTTGACAATTCACGGCGGACCTAAGACCGCTTACGGTTCAATTTTTTACCACGAGATGCAGTTTTTAGCTCAATCCGGTTACTTTGTGTTTTATACGAATCCCCGCGGTGCCGACGGAATGGGCCGAGCCTTTGCCGATATCCGGGGCAAGTACGGAACAATCGACTACTCCGATTTAATGAAGCTTACGGATGAGGTTCTAAAAAAGTACAAGGATATCGACAAGGAAAAAGTAGGCGTTATGGGCGGCTCTTACGGCGGTTTTATGACAAACTGGATTATCGGCCACACAAACCGCTTTGCGGCAGCCTGCTCTCAGCGTTCTATTTCAAACTGGATTTCCAAATTCGGAATTACCGATATCGGTTATTATTTTAATTCCGACCAAAACGGAGGAGTTACTCCTTGGAAGGGTGTAGAAAAAATGTGGGATCACAGTCCGCTCAAGTATGCCGATAAGTGCAAAACGCCGACCCTTTTTATTCAGTCGGATGAGGACTACCGCTGCTTTGAGGCCTGCGCCTTCCAAATGTTTACGGCTCTAAAATATCACGGCTGCGAAGCAAAGCTTGTTTTGTTCCATGGGGAAAATCATGACCTCTCCCGAACGGGAAAACCCAAGCACAGAATCCGCCGCTTAACCGAGATATTCAACTGGTTTGAAAAGTATCTTAAAAAATAAAGCCTTGCTCTCCGCTTAATTCCAAATACTTAAACCCGAAAGTTTTTTGAGTAAATCTTTTTTGGATTAAGGCGGAGGCTCTTATAATTCTTTCCCTGCCCAGCTCGGCTATTGTTTTAAAGCCGGCCTTGAGGGCAGGGGAATCTTCGGAGCAAGGCTCGCCCCTTTGTACCAAGATAAATTTTCGGTTTTCGTTAAGCTCTGCGTTTAGTTCCATCACGGCATGGGCTGTTGTTGCCGAACCCGAAAAAAAATCTAAAACAACCGCATCGTCCGAATTCGGAACCAGCTTAAAAAGATATTTTAAAAGAGAAACCGGTTTTGCGTAATCGAAAATCTTTGCTCCGAATAAGACTTTTTGTTCATATACACTTTGTATATTTGTTTTAACATATTCTGCAGGGAGGAGCGATTTCGGAACCGTTTCTTCCTTTTTTTCAAGGTAGGTTTTTACATAGATAGTCCATTTTGTAGGCCGCCCTTTTATATCGGTAAAAACGGACTTGTCCGATTTTTTAAATTCGATTAGATTTTTTTCTAAAAGATTAAAAAAACTTTTTTCGACAAAGCGGTAAATGTAGCCAGCTTTAGGAATAATAAAATTCCCGTCAGGCGTTTTTATAGGATATTTTTGCCTTTTTGCATCCGTTTTATTTTTCCATGCAAATTGCTGGTATCTAAAAAATCTTCCGTCAGCATCCTTGTATTTATACATTTTCTTCGCCTTTTCCGGCATTGGGGCTGTCATGGGCTTAACCTTAGTTTTATCTTTGGCATATAAGATGATGTACTCATGCGATGTGTTGATATGCTTTTTACGTAAGCCTCCGCCGGTCGAATTATTCCATACAAGGGTAGAAATAAAATTTTTCGTACCGAAGATTTCATCAAGGATTATCCTTAAATAAGGGCAGGTCTTATCGTCAATGCTTATAAAAATAAGACCGTCATCAGTTAATAAGTTTTTTGCAAGGCTCAATCTTACATAAAGATAATTCATCCATTCTGTCTTAGTTTGAAAATTATCGGCATAAGTAAATTTTTTCCCCGTATTGTACGGAGGATCAATGTATATTATTTTGATTTTATCTTTATAATCTTTTTGTAAAAAAAGAAGGGCATAGAGATTGTCGGATTCAATGTATAAATTTTTTGCGTCTTCAGAATTAAAACTTTTTACTTTGTTTTCAGTAAAAGAAAATTTACTTTGATTTTTTAATAAAAGGTTCAGTTCGGAAAGCGCCTTATCCTTTCCTTCCCATGTGAAAACACCCATATTCGGCCCTGAAAATGACTATATAATAAAAAAGGCTTTTATTCAATAATGTGTTAAAAAAAGGTAAACCCCTCTTTACATTTTTTCTATATATTATACAATGTTCAAAATATTTTTATTTTATATGGAGAATATTATGAAATCAAAAATTATGGTTCTTTTTTGCTTTGTTCTTTTTGTGTTTTCGCTTAATGCTTCAGGTGCTGCAGAAACATCTTCTCATGATGCAATAGGGGGCGCTACCGAAAGCAATTCGAAGGCTGAGGTTAAACAAGCTGCCGTTCATTGTGAGTTAAAAATAGATTTCCCGACTTTTGAAGATGTTCCGGCTTTAAATGCTATCGTGTCAAAAACGGTAAAAGGCAAGGTTACCGCATTTTGGAATAATTATTATTCCGTTTCTCCCGATGATATGGCAAAATCGTCCACTCCTCAAAATTTTGAACTGATTATAGGTTATGATGATATTGTACGGGATGGAAATTATATAAGTTTTGTTTTATCGGTCTATGAATATATGGGAGGTGCTCACGGCCTTACATCGTTGGTTCCTATAAACTATGATATAAAAACAAAAAAACTTGTATCCTTATCTGATGTTGTACGCCCTGCTTCAAAAAACTGGCTTGTCAAGTTGTCGAATGAAGCAAGAAAAATACTAATGGAAAAGGTTAAGAAAGGGGATTTATCGTCTGATGAGTCGATGATAAAAGAAGGAACGGAACCTAAACTTGAAAATTTTAAAGTTTTTAAAATCGAAAACGGAAAAATAAAAATTATTTTTGAGCAATATCAGGTTGCTCCATATTCAGAAGGATTGCCTGAAATTATAATTCCGATAGATTTTTTTAAATAACATCCGCTTAACCTGCATTTGCGGCTTGTCCGCAATATCAGGTTGAAGCGGATGTTAGGTAAGTTTTTTATCAGCACTTTGCAAGATATCGAGCCGTATTAACATTTCGTATTGTCATATCTTTATATGCTTTATGCGATATTATTTTATTTAAATGGCTTTTATTATAATCTTCTCGCCGAACATTCCAGATTAATGCACCCTTAACATATATTACTTGTATATATTCCTTTTTTATCGGTAATTCATTTATTATATTTTCATTATCTATTGATTCAAATAAATACGCTACATCGGTCTTTAGATCATCATTATTTTGCCAATCACCGGGGATACTATTTGCTATTTCTACCACTTCACTTTTTGTCTTTACTAATACTTTTACTTCATTTCCGCTTGTTATATGTAATGCTTTTTCAATATTCTCTGTGATACTGTTTTTCTTGTCATTTGATTTAAAAATGACATTTCCGGAATTGATATATGTTGAAACATTTGAAAAACCGCATTGCTCAAATAATGTTTTCAATTCTTTCATGTTAATTTTTATTGAGTTTCCAACATTGATACCCCTGAGTAATGCTATATAATCCATAATATCCCTTATTAATTATACTTACTAAATACTATAGTTTTATTTTTTAGTAATATTTTATCTACTGAAAATCCATATTGAAATCGTATTTATTCATAATATTAATCACTCTCAATTTTTTTTCTTAAAAAGCTAAAACCTATTTTGCTCCCAAGGCGGCCATGGTTATGTAATTATACGGCTTATTAAAGTGGGGCAAAAAGAAGATGTCTAAAAGTTTAAGCTTATCGATTGTAAGCTTTTCTTGGATTGCAAGGGAGAACATGTGAATACCCATAGACATATCATAGGTCGAAGCCATTTGAGCACCGATTATAACCCTCGTTTTTTTGTTATACACAATCCTTAATTTTACCGGAGGATTATCGTGTTCCATAAATTCGGGACGCTGCAAATCTTCAAAGTCGGTAAACTCAACATCAAGCCCCAGCTTTTTTGCACGCTCTACAGTAAGGCCGCTCGATACCATTTTCAAGTCATATATATTGATTCCGTTAGAACCTTGGACTCCTATGCCTTCTAAGGGAATTCCTGCTGCGTTATGGGCGGCTATAATTCCGCTTCTTACCGCATTTGTTGCAAGGGCAATGTAGGATTTTTCTCCTAAAGAGTTATCAAAAACTGTTGCACAGTCTCCTATTGCGTAAACATCTTTTATGCTTGTCTCTTGCTTTAGGTTGACCGAATAGGCTCCGTTTTTAAAGGTTTCAAGTTTATCTTTTCCAAGGTCGGTATTGGGCCTAAAACCGATACAGACGACTACCATGTCGGCCGGATATTCTCCCTTGTCCGTAACAACGGCTTCTACCTTTGTTGTTCCTTTGATTTCTTGGACGAGCTGATTATATGCAAGTTTGATTCCGTGATCGTTTAAATTTTTATCCATTAAATCGGTAAAAGGCTTATCGTAATAGTTTGAAAGACTTGACGGCATTGCATCAATGAGCACAACTTCCTTATTATGCCTTTTAAAGGCTTCGGCAAGTTCAACACCGATGTATCCGGCTCCTACAACTGCAATTTTTTTAATATCGGGATTTTTTAGCTTGTCGATAACTTCTTGGGCATTTTGAAAAATCTTTACCTGCTGAACATTTTCCAAGTCCATGCCCTTAATCTTCGGCATTATAGGAATTGAACCTGTTGCAAGGATTAATTTATCATAGGATTCTTCGATGGGCTGTGAACCCTTTACCGTTCCGTATACGATTTTTTTATCGAAATCTATGCGTGTAATATCGGCTTCCATTGTAACCTTAGCACCCTTTGCTTCCAGTTTTTCCTTATTGGAATAAAAGAGACCTTCGGAACCTCTGATCTGATTTCCTATCCAGAGGGCCATTCCGCAGCCTAAAAAGCTGATATTGGTATTTCTGTCAAAGACAACGACTTCATTTTCTTTTGAAAGTTCAGTTAAAAAATTAATGGCCGACGTTCCGGCGTGATTTGCACCCACCACTACAATTTTGCTCATATTTAGCTCCTTCGCTGCCTTAAAATACAGCTCTTATATTTTACATATAAATTCTTATTTAGTATAGGGTATAAGTTGTTTTCGGTGTGCGCAGATAAAAAAAGACCCGCAAAAGCGGGTCTTTAGTTTTATGGATAAATCTTTACCTAAAGATTTTATAGCCTCAAAGTGTTTACAAAATTAGATTGTAAAGTAATTGACTCCTACATGAGCTTTCCAAACAAGGGCCTGCTCTTGAATTTTTTCTTGCGGTGTAAGTAGTTCAGATCTTTGAGGGTTTCCGCTTTTTCTGTTTGACTTAATAAATCTTAATAATGTTTTCATCTTTTTCTCTCCTTAAAGATATTGGCAGTTTTATCTGCTCTTGATACATCTAATATACTTTAAAAAAATAAATAAGTCAAGCGATTTTAAAAGAATTTTATGTATTTTTGTGTAAAAATTAAGAAATACTTGTAATTTTTTGCGTTTTATTGCGGTAATCTCTAAAAAGTCTAGCCCCAATCGCCTGCAAAAATAACTTCCGGTTCAAGTAAAAAGCCTGTCTTATCCTTAACCGTTTTTTGAACCTTTTCTATCAAAGTTTTTATATCCGAGGCTGAAGCATCATGCTTGTTAATTATAAAATTTCCGTGCCAAGGAGCGACCTGAGCCCCTCCTTCGCAGAGACCTTTTAATCCGGCATCCTCTATCAGCTTGCCGCTGGGTAGTCCGAAGGCTCTGTTATTTTTAAATGTACTTCCTGCAGAAGGTTCCTTAAAATGTCCCTTTGAAATTCTATCTTGAACTTTTTCCTCGGTTTTGACAGCAATTTCTTCTTTTATTCCATGGGTTAAGGTAAAAACGGCAGAAAGAACTATCTTTCTATTTTTTGTAATCTCGGTACTTACCGGATTTTGTTGAAACGGCGAAGCCTTATAATCCCAATCGGAAGGATTATATTCATATTCTGCAAATTCCGTTTTATCGCCATCGGCTAAGATATATTTTATCGATTTTAACCTATCCGAGATTGAAACATCATAGCAGCGTGCATTCATAAATACGGCCCCTCCGACGCTTCCGGGAAGGCCTCCAAAACACTCCAGGCCTGAAAGAGAATTTTCAACAGCCCATTTTGTAAGCTTATCGGTGAGGACGCCTGCTCCGGCTCTTACAAAAACCTTGTTTTCGGATTCGCCTATGATTTCTATCTTGTTTAAGTTTTTTAGGCTTATTAAAACTCCCCTAAACCCCTTATCGGAGACAAGAATGTTTGTTCCGCCTCCTATTAACGAGGCAGAAATCTTATTTTTGCTTAAAAAAATTAAGGCTTCTTTTAAATGGTCTTCATCTTTAGGACAAAAAAGAGCTTCTGCAGGGCCTCCGATTTTGTATGATGTAAGAGGCTTTAGGGGTTTATAGAATTCTATAGTTCCCTCTTGAAATAAAGGGGTATTATGAAGTATACTAAATAAATTATTCATTTGATTTTAGTATATACTATTATGTATTAGGTAACAAGATAGGGGAGACGTATGAGTTTAAAATTACATAATACCTTAGGTAATAAAAAAGAAGAATTTATTCCCATTCATGAAGGCAAGGCCGGAGTTTACGGCTGCGGGCCTACCGTATATGACTATGCACATATAGGAAACTTACGCACCTATGTTTTTCAAGATATTCTTGTTAAGACTTTAAGATTTTTAGGTTATGATGTTACCCATGTTATGAATATAACCGACGTCGGGCATCTGACAGATGACGAAGATTCGGGTGAAGATAAGATGGTAAAATCTGCAGAAGAACGCGGAAAATCGGTGCTTGAAATTGCAGAATTTTATACAAAGGCCTTTTTTAACGATACCGAAAGGCTGAATATCGAAAGGCCCGGTATTGTCTGCAAGGCTACCGAACACATAAATGAAATGATAGAGCTTATAAAAAGAATAGAAGCGAACGGGCACACCTACATGGCCGGCGGAAACCTCTACTATGATATTTCTACCTTTCCCAAATACGGAGAGTTGGCAAACATAAACCTTGAAGACCTTAAAGCCGGTGCCCGTATCGAAATAGATAAAAACAAACGCAATCCTCATGACTTTGTTCTTTGGTTTACAAAGAGCAAGTTTGAAAATCAGGCCCTTGTCTGGGATTCGCCTTGGGGACGAGGCTATCCCGGCTGGCATATCGAATGTTCTGCCATGAGTATGAAGTACCTGGGTGAACAAATCGATATTCACAAGGGCGGGATAGATCATATAAGGGTACATCATACCAATGAAATAGCCCAATCCGAAGGAGCAACGGGTAAAAAATGGGTAAATTATTGGCTTCATAACGAATTCCTGGTTATGAATAAGGGCAAAATGTCTAAGTCTGCAGGTTCTTTTATCATTTTGGAAGATGTTATCAATAAGGGTTTTTCAGCTCTTGACTACCGTTTCTTGCTTTTGGGCGGGCATTACCGAAGTCAGCTTACCTTTTCATGGGAAGCTATGGAAACGGCAAAAAACGGCCGAAAAAACTTAAATAACAGAGTTGCAAAATGGTTGGATGGATTATCGGATTCCGAAATAATGGAGTATGCAGCCTTGACAGAAAACCTTAACCTTAAAAGTGCAAAAGATATGATAAAAAATGAAAAAGCACGCAGTTGCTTTGATAATTTTATTGCCGCTATGGAAGATGATTTATCTACACCAAAGGCCTTATCGGAGTTGCAGCTTTTGATAAAGGAAAAAGACATTCCGCAAAAGGATGTGTTAACGGTTCTTGCCGCTATGGATTCGATTTTGGGCATCAAATTGATAGAAGAATCCTTTAATACGCTAAAGGATAAAGGTTCTATTGAAATCGATGAATCCGAAATTCTTAAATTAATAGAGGAGAGAGCTTCGGCAAAACTTGACAAAAATTATAAACTGGCTGATGAAATTCGGGATAAGCTAAAGGGTATGGGCATTATCCTTGAAGACCAGGCCGGTAAAACAACATGGAAAAAATTATAAGTTTTGTGATTTTTTAATAAAACTGTAACGTCTTGGAGTTCGGAATGTTTAAAGGAAAAGGTATTTTGAGGGCAACATCAGATGAAGATTTTAGAGCAATCTACGAAGCCCTTATGCCTGTTATTTATAAAGTAGCTTACAATATAGTCAGAGAAGGGGACATAGCAGAGGATATATGCCATGATTCTTTGATAAAAATGACCGAAAAAAAGATGGAGTTTCCGTCTATAGATGATGCTAAATACTGGCTCATTAGGGTTACGAGGAATGCATCTCTTAATCATGTAAAAAGGTGCGGCCGTGAGCGAAAGGCTTATGCTAAAGCGCTAAAGGAAGACACGCGCAAAGTCGATACTGGTGAAGAGATTATATTGAAGCAAGAGTCTATAAATTCGGTTCAAGCCGCTCTTGAAAAATTGCCTAAAAATTTAAGGGCTGTTTTACAGCTTAAAGAATATGGCAGTTTGAATTACAAGGAGATAGGGAGCATTCTTGGAATAAGCGAAGGTAATGTGAAGGTTCGAGTTTTTAGAGCTCGTGAACAATTATCAAAGTATATAGGAGAAAGCGATGTCTACATGCCCTGATAAAGATTTATATTCGGCCTATGTTGATGGAGAATTACAGTCCCCATGGAAAGAAAAAATTGAAGTTCACTTGGTTTCTTGTGAAAAATGCAGGAGTGTGGTTGACTCATATAGAAAAATCAGTTTAAAACTATCTGAAAATTCTTTTCCTGAGCCTGACCTTGACGGTTCTTTCCTTAAACTCTATGCCAAAAGGCAGGATTGCCTAAAAAAAATGGAATTCAACAAGAGCAAACCTACAAGCTGGTTCTATAAATCGAATAAAATTCCTATCCCGGCCTTAGCGGCGGCTGCTCTGTTTCTTTTTGTGTTGACACCTATTATTGTTTTGAGTACACAAGAAAGTTTAGAACCATCCGGAGCTGTTGCAGCTACCGAATTTAAAGCTATTGATTCTATAATTAACGGTTTAAAACCCGTAAATAAATTCAAGTTAAATGTTTCAAATGTTTTGGGCGTAAATGAAGATGTATCGGTTTTTGAAGGCAAAAAGAAGGAAATAAATTTAAGCCAATATGTAAATTTATACTTGCCTCCCTCAAATAACGCAGAATTTGATATATTAAAGCAAGAAATAAAGCCTCAAGTTTTATTTCTTAACACTCAAAATGCAATAACCCGAACTTCTGTAAACAATGGGCAATAGATTTACTTATTTATTTAGAAAATATTTTGTTTTTAGGTTTTTTGTATTCCTCCTTCTTTTCTGCGGTCTTGCGGCTCTTATTTTTTATTTAACATCTTTGACTGCTAAATATCCTTTGATAACCGAAATTAGTCCCCCGATTGCTCAAGCCGGTGATGAAATTGTAATAACCGGAGAGCATTTTGGAAACGAAGTAGACTCCTCATGGATTGAAATCGGAGATGCTATCATTCAAGCGGAAAATTGTACTGTCTGGACAGATAAAAAAATTGTTTTTAAGTATCCTGAATATCAAAACGGCGGCATAGTATATGTTGTTGTACAAAATAAAAAATCTTTGCCTTCATTTATGGCTTCAGTTGAATCAATGCCTGTAATAAAAGATAAGGCTCATTCGGGCGGAATTCCTTCAATAATTGCTTTAAACAAGGATTTTGCCGAGGTAGGAAGCATTATAAAAATTTCAGGTGAAAATTTTGGGGAGACAAGGGGAAGCTCCCAAGTTTTGTTTGTATCCGATTTTAATGCTTCAATGATTGAACAAGTTGAAAAAAAAGAAGAGATAGAGGCTGCCCGTTGTTCGGACTATGATTACGATTTTGTGTTTTGGTCAAATCAGGAGCTTCACGTAAGGGTTCCGGATGGAGCGGATTCCGGAATGCTTTTGGTTGTAACGTCTTCCGGAGCCAGCAACTCTGTTCCTTTTAGAGTCAAAAACAAGATAGGTACAAAGACTTATTCAAACAAAAAGAATTTTACAATTGCTGCCGAGGTTGATATTTCAAATGTAGAGGCTGTAGAAAAAAATTCTCTTTTTATAAAGGTTCCGCTTCCGATTCAATCCTATTCGCAGAGAGATGTTAAGGTTTTGTCTATTAATCCCACTCCTTTTGTAGCCGATTATCAGGGGGCTGCCATCCATCAGTATGAAAATATAAATTCTTCTACAAAAATTCACATAAGACAAGAGTATGGCGTAAACACCTATGAGGTAAATACAAGGATTAATCCCGTTAATGTAAGAGTTAACTCCCGTCAAAACAAGGCTATCTATGATAATTATGCTATTGCTACCGAGTTAATTCCGGCGAATGATCCTCTTATTCAAAAAACGGCAGCCGAAATTGTTCAAAATGAAAGAAACCCTTATAACAAGGCAAGACGCATATATAATTATTTATTAAAAAATGTCGAAATAATTCCGGCTTCAATATTGAATTCCGGGGCTTCGCCTGTAAATGCATTAAAAGAAAAAAAGGCCGATACCTACGATATAGCTATTTTGTTTGCGGCTCTTGCAAGAGCTGCCGGTATACCCGCTCAGCCTATTGCCGGAATCATTGCAGATGTTTCTCAAACAAGTTATCTTCACTGGTGGGCAGAGTTTTATCTGGAAGGCTTCGGATGGATACCTGTAGACCTCGGTTTAGCAAAGTCAGTTCCCTTCGATATGGGTGTTTCTCAAAGTGAAGGCTGGTACTTCGGTAATTTGGATGCTTTTAGGGTCGCATTTTCCCGAGGTGAGAATATTCAGCCGCCGATGGCATCTAACAGTACAATGGTATCAAAAGAAAGAAGTTATGCCTTTTATAACGGCTGGGAAGAGTATTCCGGTCTTACAAAATATAATTCCGTTTGGAGAATTCCGAACGTAATCGCTATTTACTAAAAAGCAATATCCGAAAATATCGCTGTCAGAGAAGCTTATCTTTTCCAGAAAGCAGGCATAAAATAAATTATCATTGTGTATAGTTCCAATCGTCCTGCAAGCATTATAAAAGAAAAGAAAATCTTAACAGGGGATGAAAAAAATGCAAAGTTTCCGGCCGGGCCTACTCTTCCAAAACCGGGGCCTATGTTTCCGATAAGAGCAAGAGAAGCCGTAAATCCGCTCAATAGATCAGCTCCGTCGGCAGCTGCAACCAAGGCTGTAATAAGGGTTAAGAGGAAGTAGCAAAACATAAAACCTGCAACGCTGTAAACTATATCCTTTCTTCCCGGGCGGTTATTAAGCTGAATACCGAAAACACCGTGCGGGCTTAAAAGCCGTTTTGCTTCCATTCCGGCTTGCTTTTGTAGAATCAGCCAGCGGATTACCTTGATGCTTCCTGCAGTTGAGCCTGAGCAGCCTCCGACAAACATCAAGAAAAACAAGACCATTTTTGCGAACTCCGGCCATGCGTTATAGTCGGCCGTTGAAAAGCCTGTAGTCGTTATTACTGAGGCGACTTGGAAAAAGCTTTGCCTTAAACCTCCTCCGATTCCGTAAATTGGATAGATAGAAAGAGCAATTAAAACGGTTGATACAAATACTATTTTAAGATAGGCTTTAAGTTCCGAATTATGGAAAAATTCTTCAGGGTTTCCGGTAAACAGGTGAAAATAAAGACTGAAGTTGACGCCTGCCAAAATCATAAAGACGGCACAAATAATTTCAACCGACGGAGAATTGAAGGCTCCAACGCTTGCGTTTCTTGTAGAGAAGCCTCCTGTGCCCAACGAGGCGAAGGTGTGGCAGAGGGCTTCGAGGAATGGAAGTCCTGCAAGCATTAAAAGGATTATCTGCACTATAGTCATTCCAAGATAGATAAACCAAAGAGCTTTTGCCGTGTGGGTTATCTTTGCCGTTACCTTTCCCTTGTCGGGGCCGGTAGTTTCACTTTTGATTAGATGAAAACCTCCTACTCCTAAAAGAGGAAATAGGGCAACGGTGAGAGCTACTATTCCCATTCCTCCAAGCCAGTGCATCTGGGTTCTCCATACATGCATTGTCATTGGGCATGCTTCGACATTGGTAAGAATCGTTGCTCCCGTTGTTGTAAAACCGGATACGGATTCAAAGATGGCGTCTGCAAAGTTGGGTATCACGCCTGAAATACATAATGGTATTGCTCCTAAAATACCCGCAGCTATCCATGCTGCTGCAACCAATATTATACCGCCCGAAACCGAAAGTCTGACTTTTTTGTTTCTCAAAAAAAAGAAAAAAGCTGCTGCAACGGCAAAGACAAAGGCTGTAGGAATTAAAAAAGACGGAATCAAATAAGCTTCGTTTTCATAGAGGGCTGTTCCAATCGGAATAATGAAGCTTATGGAAATTATTGCGAGAATCATAAAAATTATTCGGACATATTGTAAGGCTTTCATTTAAAATCTAATTGCCTCCGAATATTTTTATAATTTCGTCGCTTCTCGAAGATTTTACTATAAAGACAATTTTATATCCGGCCTTGACCTCCGTATCTCCGGTAGGAATCTGTTCGCCGTTTTCATCCGTAACAAGAAGAACAAGATAGACTCCATGCTGAGATATATCTTTTAGTTTTTGTCCGAGAACAGGACTCTTTTCGGAAACCTGCAGTTCTATTATTTCAAGTTTACCGTCACCCATTGTATGAACGCTTGTTACGTTTTCGCTTACAAGATGACTCATTATAGAATCTACAACTACATCCTTAAAAGAAACTGCAACATCGACACCGATCTTATATGCAACATTTTCGAGTACGGCACTTTGAACGAGGGATATCGTTTTATAAACACCAAGGGTTTTTAAGTATGCACAGGCAATCATATTAAATTCATAGTTCGGTGTTGTGCATATTACCAAGTCGAATGAGTCAAGGCCTATTTCGTCTACAAAGGATTCGTCTGTAACATCGGCTTTATAGATAGAAGCTTCGGGGAATTCGGCAGCGACTTCCTTTGCCTTTTTATCATTGGTCTCGATAATGGAAATCTTCCATTTTTGATTTAGATTTATCGGCAAAAGTTTTGAAAGAAAAGATTTTCCTTTTGAATTTTTAAGCAAGTATTCCGCAATGCTTTTTCCTATTCGGCCCATTCCTACCAAGGCAATTTTTTTAAATTCTTGAGTTTCGAAGCCTGACAATTCATAAAATCTTTTTATATGCTCCGGCTTTGTTAAAATTGAAACCCGTGTTCCTGCCGTTAAAATAGTATCGCCTGACGGAATTCTATTTTTTCCGTTTTGCTCAACACTTACAACTATGAAGGGAATGTCAACATATTTTCTGATATCAAAAACGGCAAGACCGTCCAGAGTGCTTTTTTCGCAAACATTAAATCGGGAAAGTTCATAGCTTGAATTCTCAAAGGATAGAATATCACTGACTGCTCCGTGTTCGATAGCTTGAATCACAGCGAGGGCGGCTTCTTCATCGGGATAAACCAGAGCGTTTATACCCAGAGTTCTTTCTTCCGAAAAATTTAAAGCCTTTACATAGTCTTCATTACGGACTCTTGCTATTTTTATAACTTGGGGGGCGAGACTATCCGCGATACCGCAGATTATCATATTGAGTTCATCCGAGTCGGTTACGGCTATCATGGCTTCGGCCTTTTTTATGCCTGCATCCAAGAGGATTTGAGTATCGTTTCCTGCGGCCTGTACTACCATACAATCCAGCCTATTAGCTGCATGGCGGGCTGTTTCTTCATCTCTTTCTATCAAAACAACATCATGTTTTTTTCTTATGAGCCTGCGAGCTAATTCACTTCCGGTAACGCCGCCGCCAACTATAATTATTTTCATATTTTTATAGTACTACAAATTTTGCTTTTTGAAAAGGGAGTAAGTATAATTGTAAGTTTACTTTAATTGTATCTTAATAATTTTTATATTTTATGATATAATCATAACCGGTATGAATTTAATAGAACAAACAATAAAGACTTATGGAAGAGATTTACAAAATGTTTTTGTATTTCCTTCGAGGATTGCTTCAAGGTTATGGTTTCAAAAATCGCTTAACATTACCGGATTGGGGACTGTCCCTTCTGAAAATTATATGTCGTGGGACGGTTTTAAAGAATCTTGTCTTGTCTCTAAAGCCTCTTCTTTAAGTCCCGTATCAAATACGGTGCGCAGAATTTTTGCCCAATATATAAGCCGTATTAATTCGGAAAAGGCAAAAGATGGAGAGCCTCTGTTTAAATTCCTTATCCCGCAAGACTATGCCGAAACGGGTGCCGTATTTTCCGAATGGATTGCAGGGATTTTGCCGCAGCTCGATCACTTTGAAAAACGTTATGCCGATAAAGGTTCCGATTTTTTAGAAGATGATGAAATGAAGGACTATCTTGTTTTAAAGAATGAGTATACCGATTTTTTAAAAAAGAATTCTTTGTTTGAGCCTTCTTGGGTTTCTTCGGAATTTTATTCATATCAAAAAAAATATATTATTATTTATCCCGAATTGATGGAAGATTTTGGTGAACATGCGGAGCTTTTAAGGCAGCAAAAAGAAATAAGCTATATTCCATGTCCTAGATTCAATCAAAAGAAAAACTTAATTGATGTTTATAAAAATTCCAGAAGCGAATTAAAAAATACGGTTTTACAAATTGAAAAACTTCTCAGTGAAGGAGTGCGAGCCGATGAGATTGCCGTAAGTGTTCCCGATATTGAAAACTATGCAGCTTATATAAAAAGAGAATTTTATCTTAGAGGGATTCCTGCTGAATTCCGATCGGGTTTTAAGTTGGGGCTTGAACAAGCCGGTAAACTTTTTTCTCTTATTTATGATTGTGTGCAAAATAATTTTGCTTTTGAATTTATGAAGCCTATTGTTTTAAATAAGCATATTCCTTGGAAGGATAGGGAAGGGGCTGAAGCCTTAATAGATTACGGCATAAAGAATAATTGCGCAGTATCGTGGAAAGAAAATAAAGAAGATACTGTTTATAAAAATATTTGGATAGAATCTTTTAAAATAAATTATGAAAGAGATGAAATTGAAGTTGAGCAAAAGAAAAAAGCGAGAGATTGGTTTTATAGTTTTTATTATGTCGTAAATAGAATTTGCGAATCTAAAACTTTTGCAGATTTACAAAAAAATTATTTTTTATTCAGAAATGAATTGATAGATGAAAATCTTTTTTCCGAAAAAGATAATGCAATCTTGGGCCGTTGTATTTCTTGTCTTCAAGAACTTTTATATTTGGAAGATAAGTTTGAAGCCTACATGCCCTGTGACAGGTTTAAGTTTTTTATTTCGGAATTGGATAAGGCTATCTATGTTCCTCAAAATACAGGGCTTGCCGTAAGTATATTTCCTTACAGAGTTGCCGCTGCTACTCCTTTTAGCTATCATTTTGTTTTAAATTGCAGTCAAGACCATACAAATATTATTTATAATAAACTTTCTTTTTTGCGTAAGGATAAAAGAGAAGCCTTGGGTGTTTTTGAAACCGATGCATCACCGTATTTTTTTGAAGCCTATACAGAATCTCCAAATACTGTTTTTAGTTTTAGTCCTCATAATTTTAATTCGTATTTGATTATAAATAATCTTTTTGAAATTTCGGAAGACGAAGAAATTAAAAATGCTGAACGGGTAAATAAAAAAACAGAAGAATTAAAATCCTATGATTCTTTTTTATTCGATTATCCCGAGAAGAAAGAAGATTACTCAGAGAAAACTTCTGCAATATATAAGATTCAAAAAAATGCAGCCTCAACATTTTCTACATTAAAGAGGAAAAAAGATTTTTCTTATTTGCAAAATTCATACGATAGGATTAGCGAAGAATTAAATTCGTATATGGAGAAAAATTTATTTAAGGAAGGTTCTCTTAAATTAAGTCAAACCGATTTAAAAATATTTACCGAGTGTCCCGTTTTATGGTTTTTAGAAAAAGTTCTTTCCGTCTTTTCGGAAAACTATGATGCCGATATCTTTGATGCCAGAAATATCGGCAACCTTTCGCACAATGTTTTGGAAGTTCTTTATAAAGAGATAGGTTCAACGGATAAATATTTTAATTCTAAAAACTTAGATAATTATATTGAAAGAGCTTCTTTAATATTCGATGACCTTGCAGAAAAATCCATGGATTTTAGAGGTGCTTTGGCAAAGCCGTTTATTCAATCTTTAAAAAAAAGGGTGATGGAAGCCGTCAGCTTTGTTTTAGAAAGCGATGCTTCGCTTTTGGACGGATATGAACCTAAATGGGTAGAAGAATGGATAGAAATGGAAAATGACGGCATTTTATATCGGGGCAAAATAGATAGAGCTTCTTTTCCGCAAGATGGGAGGAGCGGAGTAATTATAGATTATAAAACAAATAATATGCCGGCCTATTCTTCATATGGTAAAAAAAATTCAACTGCGGAAGAAATAGAATTGACAGATTTTCAGATACCAATGTATATCTTCTTGGCTGAATCCAGATTAAAAAAGGATTCAACAAAAGAAAAGAAAAATTTTGAAACTATAGAACATGCATGGTTTTTAAGTTTTGTGCAGCAAAAAATAAACAAGGTTGTAAACGATAATGAAGCTATTCCGGTTACACGGAGCGGATCTGAAAGATCACGTGAAGATTTTCAATCTTCAATCGACGCATTTATTAATGAAGCGGAAAGATTTGTAGAGCTTGTAAAGAATCAAGATTTTACAAAACCTTCTTCAGTTTCATTTGAAACATGCAGTACATGCGGGTTTAAACATATTTGCAGAACAGCTTATTCGGTTAAGTAAATTTTATTGGAGATAAGATTAAGATGAATGATTATATAAAAAATATAATGGATAGTTTAAATGAAAATCAAAAAAATGCAGTAAGCGTTGAAAAAAATTCCGTAATTGCTGCGGGAGCCGGTTCCGGAAAAACGAAAGTGTTGGCTGCGCGCTATGTTTATTTTGTTGTTGAAAAGGGTGTCAGCGTAGAAAAAATAATAGCTCTAACCTTTACCGAAAAAGCCGCAGCCGAGATGCACAAAAGAATTTATAACGAGTTAAAAAAAATAGATCATCCTAACGCAAAAAATGCTATCGAAAAATTTCATCTTGCAAAAATTTCGACGATAGATTCTTTTTGCAATCGAATAGCAAGGGATGCATGTAGAAACTTAGGTATTTCTCCCGATTTTAACATTGATAATACCGAATCGGAAAAGTTGGCTTACCGCATAGGCTTGGATTTCTTTTTGAAAATGCGCTCGGATAAAACGATGCAGTTTTTTTTAGGTGATAACGGCATAGATGATTTTGTGTCGGGCCTTTTTGTAAAATTATTAAGTAATTATGTTTTGATTTCAAGACCAATTGATTTTAAAAAAAGTTTGGAAGATCAAATAAAATATCATGATGACGAAGAAAGAAAAACTCTAGCGGAATGTTTTGATGTTTTTGAATTTATAAAAGAAAACGATCCTTCTAAAAATTTTACGGAAGAAGCTATTAGCGAGTTTTCTACCCTTCCTCATTTTCCAGAATCGATAAAAGATGAAGCCTTTATTAAGCTGCTTCCTATTGTAGATAAAATTTCTAAAACAGCAAAAGGTAGAGGAAATGATGCCGTAAAAGAAATAAAAGAAAAATTAAAAATCATATATGAAAAACTTATATGTATTTATAATTTTGACTACTCACGAGATTTCTTAGCTTCTTTTTTTGATATGCTTAATGAGCTTCAAAAAGAATATATATATGAAAAAAAACAAAGAGGTCTTTTAACTTTTTCGGATGTGTCACAGCTTGCTGTGGATGTTTTGATAAATGACATAGATTTACGAAACTTTTATAAAAAGAATGCAGACATTATTATGATAGATGAGTTTCAAGATAACAATAGTCTGCAAAGAGATTTGCTTTTTTTAATTGCCGAAAAATTTGAACGCTCCGAAAAATTCGTGCCCGGTCCTCACGAACTTTGTCCCAATAAACTTTTTTTTGTCGGAGATGAAAAGCAGTCGATTTATGCTTTTAGAGGAGCTGATGTTTCCGTATTCCGAAAACTTGCTGACGATATTTCGGATAAAGAAAGACTTGCCGCTACAAGGCTTTTGATAAATTACCGCACGGAGCCTACTCTTATAAATTTATTTAATACAATATTCTCCAAAGTTTTTTATTCCGAGGTAAATAAGCCCTTGGAAAAAAACGGATTTGTTCCCGCCTATGAAGCGGAATATGTGCCGACTGAAACGAGAGCTCCTGTAAAAGGGATTGAGCCTAAAATTGAAATAATGTTTTTTGATAAAAAAAGATTTAATGCTTTGGAAGATTCAAGCCGGTTTCTTAGTCCTGTAGAAGCTGAAGCTTTTTATCTTGCAAAAAGAATTTTAGAATTGCGTAATCAAGGTTTTAAAATTAGGGACGGTAAATCTGCAAGAGCTTGTTCATGGAGCGACTTTGCCGTCTTGCTCAGAGCTTCAACAAAGCAAAGTACATACGAAAGAGTTTTCCGCAATTTTGGTATTCCTTATAGGAGTGTACAGCAAAGAGGTTTGTTTAATGATGCGCCTATAAATGATATTTATGCTATGCTTAAAATTATAGCCTATCCTTCCGATAAAAAAACTTATGCTCAAGTTTTACATTCGCCTTTTGTAAATATAGATGATGATGCCTTTGCAGTTTTACTTTTAAATTTTACAAAAGCTTTCGATATTTCTTTAGCGGAAAAATTAAATGAAAAAAATAAAGATGCCTATTTGCGGGCTTGCGATTTATTTGCTCGCTTAAATAAAAATATTTTAACTATGAGCTGTGCCGAGTCGGTTACATATCTTTGGTATGAAGAAGCTTATAGATATTTTTTATTGAGCAATGAAGAAAATCATCACTATATGGATTTATATGATTATCTTTTTGAGCTTGCATGTCAGGCTGATATCAACGGATTAACTTTTTCTCAATTTGTGGATTTGCTTTCATCTCATATTGAAGATAATGAAAGACTTGATGATATGGAGCTTCCCTTAGATGATCAAAAAGACTCCGTTCAATTTTTAACTGTGCATAAGAGCAAGGGTTTGGAATTCCCTATTGTTATAGTTCCCGACTGCGGAAATAGGGGTATCCCTGAAAAAAAAGAGGGGCTCGTTTTTTATAATGAAGATATGGGACCTGTTTTGTATTCTCCTAAGGCTCCGGGCTTGCCTGCGAAAGCTGGCAATCTGATTTTTGAATCATTACGTGATGAGGCTAATGCAAAGCTTGTTGCAGAAACAAAACGGCTTCTTTATGTTGCAGCTACAAGAGCTGAATCCTATTTAATTATAAGCGGCGTATATAATCATTTACAAAATGAAGACTCTAAAGATTCTAAAAAAGATGTGACCAAAGATAATGATTGTTCATCTTCAGATTCAAGAAGTCTTGAAGAAATAAAAAGCATGCTTAAACTTTCGGACAAGACTATAAGCTTTTTTGAATTGCTTTTGCCTGCTCTTCCCGATAAACATGAAGATATTATTTTTACTGAGATTTTACCTACCGAAAGAAAGAAGCTGTTTAATAATTTAAAAACACAAAAGCATGAAAAAGTCAATTTTGAAAAACTTTTTGCTTCTTCTAAAGTAAAAGAATTTAATCTTGCAGAAAAAAGAATAACTACCGCTACAAGTCTTGCTCATGAGGTAAATAAAAAATCAAGAGAAGGTTATTTGTATTCTTTAACTTCTGAAAAAGATAAGCTGCCTGATTCTTTTGAAGATAAAGATGGACAAAAAGAATTTACAGCGGCCGAGTTGGGAACTCTTACCCACTCCTTAATAGAAGCTCGTCTTTTAAATAAAGAATTTATTTATCCAAAAGGTCATTCCGAAGTTGAAAGAAAAAAGATTTATGCTTGGGCCGATAATTTCTTTAATTCGGATATGTATGTTCTTGCAAAAGAAGCCGAACAATTAAAAAGCGAATACGGTTTTTTAACGGATTATGAAGGGCAAATTGTAAGCGGGCAGATAGACTTACTTTTTAAAAAAAGCGGAATAGTCTATGTTGTCGACTATAAAACCGATGAGATAGAAAATCCGGATTCACACTTAACCCAGCTGAAGATTTATAAAAAAGCCGCCTCTGATCTTGCAAAAACCGAATCGGAAAATCTTAAAGAAAATACTGATAAGCCAATCGAGGTTAAGACCTTTATCTTCTATCTAAAAACGGGACATTGTGTTGAGCTTAAAACATAGGTAATGCAATATTGCCGTTCCGGAGCTATGTGTTTTTCTTTTAATTTTTCTAAAAAAGGATGATGCCTTGAGAGAATGGCAAGGGCTTTCTTCCCCTAATAGTTGTCAATTCCCTCGTTTTCTACTATAATAAAGACAGTATGAAAAAACTTAACGGACTCATAGCCTCCGACGGTTTAGCCGCCGGACCGCTGTATTGTATAATGGAGCAGCCTGAAACGGTGATTCCTTCTTATTCCATATCTGAAAATGAAATTGATTTGCAAAAATCGAGATTGGCCGGTGCCGTGGAAAAGGCAAAAAACGAGCTTTCGGAACTGATATCTTCATCATCTGATGTAGAAAAAAACGAAAACGACAAAACCGGTGAAGATATTATATCAACCCACATTCTTATGCTGTCGGATACGGCCTTTTTGGATTCCGTTTTTGCCGCCATCGAAAAAGCAAGGATGAATGCCGAGTTTGTTTTAAAAAGAAAATTGGACGAAACCATTGCAATGTTACAAACAGCCGGAGATAAATACCTTAGTGCTCGAGCTGTAGATATTCAGGATGCTTTTGAATCCGTTTTTGTTCATCTCCTTAAACAAGGAGCAAGGGATTCCCGATTTACAAAAGTTCCAAAGGGTGCGATTATTGCAGCCAAACTGATAAAACCCTCCGAGGCCCTCTTGGTAAAAAATGCGGGAGTAAGCGGTATAATTATGGAAGAGGGGGGTGTTACCAGCCATATTTCGATTATGGCCCGTGCTTGGGATATTCCCATGCTCGTAGGTGTAAAAAACTGTATGGATTTTGCCCGAACCAATATGCCTGCGGCTCTCGATGCGGACGGAGGCTTTGTTTTATTTAACCCTTCCAAGACTCTTATAAAAGAATATGAGGAACGTATCGAAAAAAGAAATGCTGAAATTAAGGAACTCTTAGAAGCTCAAAAAAATTATACTGAGCGTCTTTCAATCACAACAAAGGACGGAGTTAAGGTTTCGGTAAATGCGAATATTGCCTTCCCTGAAGAAATTGAAAATAAATTCGTTACCATATCAAACGGCATAGGTCTTTTCCGCTCCGAGTTTTTATTTTTAGAGGACGGCAAAATTCCCGATGAAGACACTCAGTTTGAAGCTTATAAAAAAGTTGTTGAAGCTATGGGCAAAAAGCCCGTAGTTATCCGAACCTTCGATGTGGGTGCCGATAAGATGATTGATGAACAGGAAACCTTGCGTGAAAAAAATCCTCTTCTCGGCTGGCGGGCTGTCCGCTATTGCATAGAAAGAAAAGAAGTATTTAAAACTCAAATAAAGGCTATCCTGCGGGCCGGAGTTTTCGGAAATGTTTTTCTTTTGATTCCGATGATTTCAAATATTGAAGAAATTATTGAAGTTAAAAAAATAATCGAAGAATGTAAACTTGAATGTAATGCTGACGGGAAAAAAATAATTGAAAAGGTTAATGTAGGGATTATGGTTGAAGTTCCCTCCACGGCTGTAGCTGCCGACCTCTATGCTCCGTATCTGGATTTCTTTTCTATCGGAACGAACGATCTTATTCAATACACGATGGCGGCTGACAGGGAAAACACAAAGGTTGCTTATCTTGCAAATTATTTTGAACCGGCCGTTTTGAGACTTATCAAAAACGTTATTGATGCACAAAGGTTTATAAAAGAACAGGTAGGGCATTTGGTTTCTATGTGCGGAGAAATGGCTTCGCATGAAGATGCCGCCTTTTTACTTTTGGGAATGGGCTTGAGACATTTCAGTATGCCTGCCGGGAAAATTTTAAAAATGCAAAAGTTTATGCAGTCCGTAAATGTCAAGGATGCGGAAGTCTTATATGAAAAAATTAAAAAATTAAATTCCGCGTCTCAAATAAAAACAGAGGTACAAAAAGCATTGGAGATCTATTATGCCGAAAACTAAAGATGAAATTATTGATGAAGAAAATATAAGTCCGGATAGCTCGGAATTTTCTCATCAAAAAAAATATAAAAACATTCCTTTGATAGCTATTGTGGGCCGTCCCAATGTCGGCAAGTCTACATTGTTTAACCGATTTTTAAGAAAACGCCGGTCCATTACCGATCCGACTCCCGGCGTAACCCGCGATCCTGTCGAAGCGCAGGCAATTATAAACGGCCTTCCTGTCATGCTTGTAGATACGGGCGGCTTTAAACTTACAAGAAGCGGTGATGCGTTTGAAGATACGATAGATGAACTTGTCATGGAAAAAACTATTTCCACCTTAAAAAAAGCCGACAGGATTTTACTTCTTCTCGATGCAGGTCTTGCAACTGCAGAAGACGAAGAGTTTATTCAATTTTTACGGCCATATTTTAATAAGCTGGTTGTTGCCGTAAATAAGACCGAGGGCGGAAGGCTCATGGCGGAGGCTTGCAACTATTACTCTTACGGTTTTAAATCCTTGACCTGCATAAGTGCCGAGCACGGCGACAATATTTCGGAGCTGGCTGAAGAGTTGACAGCCGGTCTTGATTTTAGCAAGGTAGAAGAACTTGAAGAAGATGATACAATAAGAATTACGATTGTCGGTAAACCCAATACGGGAAAATCAACATTGGCAAATTATCTTACAGGTTCTTCCGCTTCGATAATTTCAAATGTTGCAGGAACTACCCGCGATATTGTTGAAGGAGAATTTTCTTATAAAAATAAAAAATTTCTTATTCAGGATACTGCAGGAATAAGGCGCAAGGCAAAGGTCAATGAAGATATAGAATATTATTCCGTAGTGCGTGCAATTAAAAGCATGGACAATGCCGATATAGTTTTTCATCTGATAGATGTTCAAGAAGGCTTAACAGAACAGGATAAAAAAATTATAGTACAGGCTACCAACCGCGGCCTCGGCGTCATCTTTGTTTTAAATAAATGGGATTTGATGGAGCAAACAAAAAAAGCTTTTAAGGATGAAGAAGAACGCATAAAAGTTATGTTCGGCAAAATGGATTATGCTCCCGTACTCGCTATTTCGGCAAATGAGGGGACGGGAATTAAAGAGCTTTTAAACACGGCCGTCAAAATGTTCGAGCAGTTAAATAAAAAAATAGAAACATCGGCTCTAAACATTGCCTTAAAAGATTGGCTTCAGGCTGCTCCTCCTCCGCAAGGCCGTCAAACAGCCTTTACCTTTAGGTACATTGTACAGACAGGTTCCCGTCCGGCGGAGTTTTTGTTGTTTTCAAACAGGCCCGATTATGTAACCGAGTCTTATATGAGGTATATTCAAAATAAAATCAGAAGCGATTTGGGTTTTGAAATGATTCCTATCTTGCTTAAAGTTAAGGGAAGCCGAAAACGCTGGGAAGAAAGGCTTTAGGAATGAATGGATTTTCGATAGGTGAAGTTGAAAAAATTACAGGGATAAAATCTCATACTTTAAGATATTGGGAAGACAATATTCCCGTCTTGCAGCCTAAAAAAGATTTGGGCGGAAGGCGTATTTACAGCTCTCATGATTTGGGAATCATCTATCGGCTGGACTATTTAATAAATAAAAAAAAGTACACGGTTGAAGGTGCTGCTGCCGAAATAATAAACCAAAGTGCAGCCCAAGGCTCCCTTACGGCTAAAATATCCGAGCTTAGGGATCAGCTTTTAGATATTTACGGAATTATACGGGAAGAAAAAAATGACTGAACAAAATAAACCATTTTACGAAAAGTTTGTAAAGAAGAATGAGACAAAAATTCATCATCAAAAAAAGAAAGAAATTGATGAACCCCTGACCAAAGAAAAGAGGTCTGAAAAGAAAAATAATCGGGAAGAGTTTCCGGTAAAGATTGTAAAGACAAAAAATACCGGCAAAAATATTTTTAAAGAAAATGATGCGGACACAAAGGCTCTTTTAAATTCCTTTGATTTAATAATAAAGGATGCTCTAAAACTTTCTTCAAAACAAACTGCTTCGGTTCCAAAGGATATCCGTATCTTATTCCATGAACTTACAAATGAAAGAGGCTCGCGAAAAGTAAATTACCTAAACAATCCCGTAAAATTAACGGCCTATATTTACCACTATATGTGGTGGAACTTGGTGCGTATTTCAAAATTGATAGGTAATCTTGATTTTGATTTAAAGGACGGAGACATAATTGCAGACTTCGGCTGCGGGCCCATGACCCTTATGTGTGCTTTTTGGATTGCCAAGCCTGAATTGCGCTCAAAAAAACTTCATTGGTATTGTGCCGATATTTCGGGGAAGGCTTTGGCGGCAGGAGAAGCTTTGTTTAATTCTCTTTTTGCTTTTACAAATCAAAATGCCGGAATAAAGCAAGCATCTAATTGGAAGCTTACAAAGTTAAATGGCAGTTTCGGCCTTCCTTTAAAAGAAAAGGTAAACCTTTTTGTAAGTGCAAATATGTTTAACGAAATATTTTGGGATTCTTCAATTAAAATTGAAGGAGAAGCTGAAAGAGCTGCAAGAACCATTAGGCATTATCTTCAAAAGGATGGAGCCGCTTTGATAATTGAGCCCGGCATTCCCCTTGCAGGCGAATTCGTTTCGACCTTGCGTAAAAACTTTATCGAAAAAAAATATAAAATAATTTCGCCCTGTCCACATGCAGAAATCTGTCCTATCCCCGGGAAAAAAACGGCTGAACAAAAAAATATAAAATATCCTATAGCCTCGGATAAATGGTGTCATTTTTCTTTTTATGCAGATGATGCTCCTCCAAAACTTTTTGAGCTTTCTGAAGCGGCAAGACTCGAAAAGACCAGAGCAAGCCTTTCTTTTATATATTGCAGAGGAGAAGAAAAAAAAGAAAAGCCGGTTGAGTCTAAAAAGGAAAAAAAAGACTTCCTTGCACGTATAAGCTCCGAAATAATAAAACTTGACGATGGAAAGATCGGCCGTTATGCTTGTTCCGAAAAGGGCTTTTTACTTTTAACCGAAAAAAAAGGCCCAAGGTCAAAGCTTAAAGAATATGTAGACGGCTCTCTTATAAAAATTGAAGACGAAAAAATAAACCGGTTCTTCCATGACAGAAAAACCGGTGCTTTGATTATAAGAGTTTAGAGCCGGCATGGAATTATAGCCTTTTTATATGCGAAATTTTCTAAAACCTAAAGCACTGATAGTTCTATAAATAGTATTATCATAATAAATTATTATAGTTTTCTTATTTGCTGCGAAGATTTATCTTAAAAAGCAAAAAATTTAAAGTATATTCAATTAAAATCTCTAAAATATCAATTTTTAGCTGTAATAAAGTTGTTCAATTGACGTAAATTGTCATAAATATAAAAAAAATATTTTTTTTTCTTGACATAATGAATTATAGGTTTTATACTATTAATAGGATGTTCTATTAATAGGATATAATAGAAAAGTAAAATTTGTTAAAAAGGAGATAAAAATGGAAACCTTAAAGTATGTTAAGAAAGAGCCTTATCAGCTGTTTATTGACGGTAAATATATTCCGTCAGAGAATGGATCTATTGTTGATGTAATAAACCCTGTCAATAATTTACCTTTTGCTAAGGCCTATCGAGGTACAAAAACTGATTGCGAAAAAGCAATTGCTGCAGCAAGAAAAGCCTTTGATGAAGGTCCTTACAGAAAAATGTCTGCAAAAGATCGTAGTAAATTATTATTGAAGGCTGCCCAAATTCTTGAACGGCGTGCTGAAGAGCTTGCAGTTATTGAAACGCTTGAATGCGGTAAAAATTATAGTGCATGCCGCTATTGGGAAGTGCCTATGGCCATTGATTCATTTGAATTCTTTGCAGGAAAGGCAAGGTGTTTGGATGGTAAAGTGGTGCCGAGTGAATATGGAACTCTTAATTATGTAACATGGAATCCTTGCGGAGTAGTAGGAGAGATTCTTCCATGGAACGGCCCATTTCTTATGGGATGTCAAAAAGTAAATGCAATTTTAGCAGCCGGTAATACCGTTGTAATTAAACCGCCAAGTTGGGGTGTGTTGTCAATGATTCTTATGGCAAGTATTTATGAAGAAGCCGGTTTTCCTTCCGGTGTCGTTAATGTAGTGACCGGCTCAGGTGCTGAAGTAGGAAACTGTCTAGTTGAGAGTGAGCTTGTGGATATGGTATCGATGACAGGCGGGGTAGAGACAGGCCGTGAGATAATTGCGCATTCTGCAAAATTGGTAAAAGATATTGCCCTAGAACTGGGCGGTAAAAGTCCTAACATCTTTTTTGAAGATGTTGATATTGAGCAAGCAGCGCGTTTTGCCGTGTATGGTTTTACTAATCATGCGGGTCAAATATGCGTATCAGGGACGAGGATTTTAGTACAACGCCGTATATATGAACCCTTTATCAAAGCTATGGTTGAGACTGCTTATAAATTAAAGCCGGGAGATGGGTTTGATCCGTCTACAACCATAAATACCCTAATATCCAGAGAACATGCCAATACGGTATGGGAATACATTGAAAAAGGGAAAAAACAAAATGCAAGATTGGTTTGCGGCGGAAATCCATATTCGGAACCTCTCTTAAAGAAAGGTAATTTTATTCCGCCAACTATTTTTGCAGATGTTACACCTGAAATGGAGATATTCCAAAATGAGATATTTGGTCCTGTTGCTTGTATTACACCTTTTGACACAGAAGAAGAGGCCATTTCTTTGGCAAATGCAACTAAATATGGCCTAGCCGGAGGAGTATTTACAAAAGATATAAAGAGGGCGATTCGTGTGGCAGACAGAATAAATAGCGGTCAGATTTATATAAATAATTATTTTAGTAAAGGCATGATTGAATCACCCGGTACCGGATGGAAAGAAAGCGGGATAGGGATAGCAGGTATACATAAATATATGATTTCAAAAACCGTATTTGTTGAAACCGTTGATAATGTGTTGCTTCCTATTTGATAAGGCTATAAAGGGTAGGTATTTATGGAAGAAGATATTAAACAAAAAGAAGAGTCAATGGATATTTCTATAGGTTCTAAAATTCGTGCTCTTAGAAAAGTGCGTAGTATTTCATTACAACAAATGGCGAAAGATCTTGGTATGAGTTATTCTTACCTTTCAGGTTTAGAGAATGATAAATATTCGGTTTCCATCACAAATTTACAAAAAATTGCAAGTTATTTTAAAGTTAATCTTGTTTCTTTTCTTACACCTAACGGACCTGTGCCGAGGGTCTTTCGTAAAAAAGACTTGTATAGTAATGCCAATACTTACGATAACATTGCATATAAAGTTATCACCCCGGAAAGCTATACCCATTTGCAGGTTAGTTATGCTTATTTACCTCCTAATGAGCCGTCTGAACGAAATATTCACAAGCATGGTGAGGGACAAGAAATGGTTTTAGTATTAGACGGCTGTGTTTGTGTGATGGTAGAAGCCGAAAAATTTAAAATTGAACAGGGTGACTGTATTATTTTTGATTCTGACGCTGAGCATTTAATTTATACCGAAGAACAACCTGCTACTTTGGTGATAGTATCAAGTCCTCCTTATGGACAGCAAATACTACCTGAAAAGAAGAAGCCGTAAAGCAATAGGAGGATATAAATGATATATAAGGCTATTCATTATATAAATCAGTTTTATGCCGGTATAGGCGGTGAATCATCGGCAGACTCCGGTTTTGTTGTTTTGAGAGACAAAAAGGGTCCTGCTATCGGCTTAGAAGGCTTATGGCATGGAAAGATGATTGTGACAAAAGTTATTTGTTGCGGAGATAATTATATAAATCTTGATAGGAATTTTGAAGAAGTATGTAGGCAGCTGAAAAAAATTGTAGAAGAAGAAAAACCTGATGTCTTAATTGCAGGTCCGGCATTTAATGCCGGAAGATATGGTATGGCTTGTGCTAAAATATGTGACTATGTTCGGAGTAATCTGAATCTTCCATCTGTTACGGCTATGTGGCACGAAAATCCCGCTGTTAAAATATATGTTAGAAATAATTATATAATAAGCAGCACAGAAACTGCTGCGGGGATGCACAAAACATTGCAGGACTTAGCTGACCTTGCCTTAAAACTTGCTAAGAAGGAAAAAATAGGTCCTGCCCGTATTGAAGGATATTTACCGACAGGGCATCGCTATAATGAATACCATAAAAAAACCGGTGCTGAAAGAGTGGTGGATATGTTGTTGGATAAGTTAAATGGCCGGCCCTATCAAACTGAGGTTCCCTTACGGGGGTTTGAGAGAGTTCCTCCTGCTCCGCCTATTCATAAAATGAACAAAACAACTATAGCATTATTTACTACCGGCGGATTAGTTCCTATTGGAAACCCTGATAAACTCAAGCAAGCCTTTGCTGAGGATTTTAAAGTCTACGATATTTCTAACCGCGATACCTTGCCGCAAGGGGTATATGAGTCCATTCATGGGGGATATGATACTACAGCAGCATCTGCAGAGCCTAATAGATTGATTCCCTTAGATGCTTTAAGACAATGTGAAGCCGAAGGTATTATTGGGGGAATATATCCTTACTTTGGAACGACATGCGGTGTTGGTACAAATGTGGCTGTTAGTGAGTCCATGGGCAAGGCTTGGGCAAGGAAAATTAAAGAAGAAGGTGTAGGTGCTGTAATTTTAACTAGTACGTGAGGAACCTGTACACGTTGCGGTGCAACGATTTGCAAAGAATTGGATCGTGTCGGTATTCCAAACGTACATATAAACGCATTTACGTCCATATCTGAAAGTGTTGGGGCAAACCGAATTGTTTTTGGCGGTGGATTTACTGCACCTGTAGGTAATCCTATGCTCCCTCTTGAACGCGAGACGGCATACAGACGTAAAATTGTTGATAAAGCTTTAGAAGCCTTGCAAACAGAAGTCTTATCACCTACTGTTTTCACTGTAGACCATGATAAGGAGGGATAAAATATGGATGATATGGTTTTAATTCGTCAGTATTTTGATGTTAAAGATGTTAAGTTTGGGGATAAATGCTGCTTTTCTGATGGAATTTTAACAATTTCCGAGGATGAATTGAATGAAGTTGCCAAAGACTTATTTAATGCTGTTAAAGGGTTTAGATTGGAGATTACCCATCCCGGAGAAAATGCTCGAATAATTCATGTTTTAGATACACTTGCTTCTATGGTAAAGCTTGAAGGAGAAGGACAGCAATATTCCGGTTTTTTTGGAACACCTTTTACTGTAGGGCGTGGCA
Source organism: Treponema denticola ATCC 35405 (assembly GCF_000008185.1). Taxonomy (NCBI): domain Bacteria; kingdom Pseudomonadati; phylum Spirochaetota; class Spirochaetia; order Treponematales; family Treponemataceae; genus Treponema; species Treponema denticola. The sequence goes on along the minus strand of NC_002967.9, from coordinate 88,542 downwards.
TAACAAATATCTTTTCAGGTTTTTCAGTTATGGAGAGTGCTGATCTTCCATGGGATGAGACTAATGCATCAAGCGGGTTATTGTATCCGCGTGATGCTATAATTGAAATAGCCGGAGACTATGCTCAATATACTCCATTTTCTGAAATGCACAATCTAGTGATAGTATATGATTTAAATGAAGGAAAATCCGCAATGGAATATGACAATGATATCCGTCTGATAGCCATTAAAATATCTACATATCTTGCGGAGCTTACCAGAACTCTTAAACCTGATCGTACCGAAACATTTCAAACTTTACAAAACAACAGCTCTCTTCCAAATGTTGTTTTGGTATGGCAATGCCAAAATCAAGGGCCATATGCTAATACTTTTTTATATGGACTGCCTATTTATGATATTGTCCCGACTATCCTACATCCTAATGAGATGCTTGATGGTTGCATAGTAAGCGGTAATTATGTTTGGCCGGCTTTTAAGGTACCGACATATTTACATGTTAATCATCCGATTTTATTGGATTTATATCGCCGGCATGGTAAGGATCTATGGTTCAAAGGAGTTATTTTATGCCGAAGTCATAATCCAAGTAACTGGCATAAACAAAGATGCGCCAGTCATTGTGTTAAACTTGCACAAATGCTTAAAGCGGACGGATTAGTAATGGCGTGGGAAGGCGGCGGAAATGCCTGCGTTGACGGTATGTATACTATTCAAACAGCAGAAAACCATGGAATTATGGCTTCAACGATTACATTTGAATTTGGAGGGAAAGACGGCACTGAAGGCGTTTTGCTTGTTGATCACTTTCCGGAAGCAGATGCAGTTTGTACAGGAGGTTCTATTGAAAAACCTGTATATCTCAAACAGGTTAAGCGTGTTGTTGGAGGAGATACATTTCGGCTTAATAAAGAATCCGGAGGTTTTTTCCCTCCTTCAAATAATGAATTGGTTTTGGATAATACAACACATCTTTATTTAGGCGGAAATCAGTGCGGCTATAGCAAAATATTTGCTGAAGCTTACTGATCCTTATATAGATTTGATTTAAATTCATCTTTAAGATGAAAGGAGGAATTATGAAGCGAAGGATGAACAACATTTTTCGTAGTGACGGAAAGGCTTTTGTGCTTGCTTTAGACCATGCAGCAATGATGCCGTCTCCGGATTTACATGATGCCGGCCATGTGATACGGGAAGCAGTATCCGGAGGGGCTGATGCCTTTTTGACGACTTATGGTATGATAAAAAATTTCCAAAAAGAATTTGGAAATACCGGTCTTATCATGAGGGCGGATGGAGGTATCTCTTCATTACGAAAGCCTATGGATCGGCTGGACCTATTGTATTCGGCAGAAGATGCTGTAAGAGTTGGAGCTGATGCTATGCTATGTATGGGTTATCCTGGCTCGACGGATAATGAGCATAGCCTTAAATATCTTGCAAAACTTTGTGCAGATGGAGAAAAATTCGGTCTGCCCATAGGAGCTGAAATGCTTCCGTTTGGATTTGAAAAACATGAAGGCATTGATACCCGCTCAATCGACAATATAAAATTCGCCTGCCGTCAAGGAGCTGAACTTGGAGCCGATTTTGTCAAAACCGAGTTTGTAGGCAAGGATGATTTTATTGGAGTTACTGAAAGCTGCTTTGCTCCCATTTTGGTTCTTGGAGGAAGCAAAGCAAAATTCGAAGAAGAGATTTTTTTGGATATTAAATCTGCACTGGAAGCAGGGGCAAAGGGGATAATTATGGGGCGGAATATATATCGCCATTCCAATATTGCTCGTTTTTGTGAAGCGATATCTATTGTCATTCATGACAATGCTTCTGTTGCCGAAGCTCTTTCCATATTGAAATAGGAGGTATGATAAAATATGTCGATAAAAATAAGGACTGCAGCAGTTACAGGCCCGCATAAAGTCGAAATCCTAGAGCTGAACACGCCTGATCTTAGAAGCGGTGAGGTGCTTGTCAAAGTTCATGCAGTTGCTCTTTGTACATTGGAGCAGCGAATTTTTCGGGGTGAAATTCCCATGCCCCTGCCTTGTACCGGAGGTCATGAGGTTTCAGGCGAAGTAGTTGCCCTTGGTGATGGGGTAAATACGAAAAAATGGTCTGCAGGGGATAGGGTGGCTGTGCGCTTGCTTTATAATTGCGGTGAGTGTCATTATTGTCATAGCGGACATAATAATTTATGCGAACGCGCACAAAAAAAACCTGTAAGAGAAAATTTATTGGTAGGCCCCGGAGGCTTATGTGATTATATCATTGTTAATACTTCTGCTCTTTTTCCAATTTCAGACGAGCTCAGCTACGAGGAAGCATGTCTTACAGAACCATTGGCCTGCTGTGTACACAGTATTGAAAGAGCAAATTTACAGTTGGGCGAAGATGTAGTTGTAATAGGAGGTGGTATTATGGGGCAATATCATATAATGTTAGCCAAGTGCCGCGGTTGTCGAGTTATTTTAAGTGAAGTTGATCCGGAAAGATGCAAACTGGGAAAACAGCTGGGGGCGGATATAGTCTTTAATCCTTTGGAGCATGACCCTGTTACATTTATACAAAGTTTAACAAATGGACGAGGAGCAGATGCAGTATTTAATACAACACCTATTCCTGGAGTTGTTCCTCAAGCAATCGCAATGACCGGTAAATGCGGAAGGATGATCCAATACAGTTCAATGCATCCTGATTCTCCCACACCTGTTAGTCCTCAAATGCTGCATGGTAGTGAGATTGTGTTAACGGGAGCAATTAGTCCTGATGAAAGAAATTTTTATACTGCAAACAGATTATTATCTACAGGTATCATTAATTGTAAACCTTTGATTGCTAAAAAATTTCCTTTTGAGGAGGCTCAAAAAGCTTTCGAAGCAGCTATTGTTCCGGGCACATTTCGTATGATTATTACAGATTAAAAATTTTATTTTCTAAGGAGGTCTATCATGAAAATAAAAGAAAACGAAAAATTGGGTTTAGGCTCATGTGTAACTATTCTTGTCGGAGGCTGTATCGGAAGTGCTATCTTTTCGCTTTCAGGTATGACTATGTATTATGCGGGGCCCGCAGCTCTGATTACATGGTTTGTTGCTGCCTTGATTTTAGGCTTGTATGGGATTCAGGTTGCTGAACTATCAATTCGATATCCTAAATCGGGAGGTGTATTTGTATTTCCTGCAAAAGCAATGGGTAAAAATGAGCGTGAAGGAAAAGTATGGGGATTTATTTCTGCTTGGGGCTATGTTATTTCCAATATAATTGCAGTAGCTTTCTCAGCTATTTATGTAGCTGTATACTTGGGAGTCGGTTTTCAAGCTCTAGCCGGATTTAGAATCCCATTGGCAATTATTTCTATTGTTATATGTACGGCTCTTAACTTAATAAAAGTTACAAGTGCAGGAAAGTACAATAATGTGTTGGTAGCTTTACTTGTGATAACAATGCTCACTTTTGTAAGTATTGCTATGTTTGCCGGTAGATGGAATCCTCAAAACATGGTTCCTTTTTTTACACAAGGTGCTAAAGGAGTAGCCGGTTTTATTCAAGCTATTCCTAATGCTATGGTTGGGTATGGCTCTGTAGTAGCCATTGCCTTCATGGTTGGAGAAGTAGAAAATCCAAATCGAACAGTTCCTAAATCGTTAGCTATCTCTCTTATTCTTGTTGTTCTTTTATATCAACTTATGATTCTGGGAACAATGGGAAATATTACCACGGAATTTTTAATTAAGAATCCCGGTATGAGATTTATACCTATGTTTGCTGCAGCTTTTACATCTCTTAATATGTTCCCATGGCTTTCAAAGCTCATTTCTATTTCTGCATTGCTCGCCTTATTGACGACAATGCTTGTTGTCGGGTTCTTAAATGCTCGTGCTGTATGTTCAATGGCAAATGCAAAAATGCTGCCGGCATTTTTTGGTAAAGTCAATAAAAACGGGGTTCCATCCACAGCCTGTCTTACCTTGTCAGCATGTACAATTGTACTAAGTTGTTTTCCAAGCATTACAGAGTTATTGGTAAATTTAGGATCAATTTCAGCAGCAATCACTATAGTTATTGTGTGTTTTTCGTTGATAGCATCTCGAAAAAAACTACCTCATGTAGAAGGTAATTATGCTGCTCCCGGAGGAAATATTGTTTCAATATTGACGATTATTCTGATATTAGTTTGTTATATACCTGCTATTTTTAATGGCAGTGTATATATGTGGCTATTCACATTTATTTTATATGGTATCGGCGGAATTATTATGTTTATAATGATGAAAAAAAATAAGGCTGATTAGGATTGAGATTTGAAGCAGCGGGTTTCCGCTGCTTCTTTGACAGCGATTTGCCTGTTTTCTGTAGGAGGAAATAATGAGAATTACGGATAAGTTACAACCTATCACTAATGGAGAAAGTTGTGTTGCTGTCGGTTTTTTTGATGGACTTCATGTTGGACACAGAGCCGTTATTGATAGACTCTGTAAATGCAAAAATCTAAGGCCGGTATTAATTAGCTTGTCTAATAATTCCAGTCCTGTTATTTATACTGAAGAAGAAAAGTCCTATTTATTGCAAAATGGTAAACTGGATACTATGTTCTCTCTATCTGAAGATATAATCAAAAATATGACGGCAGAGTCTTTTGCACATGATGTGTTAAATAAGATGCTAAATACAAAAACCCTTGTAGCCGGAGAAAATGCTCTGTTTGGGCTTGATCAAGTAGATGTAAATCATTTTCGTTCAATTGGAAAAAAATATGGATTTACTGTGGAAACTGTTCCAATGGAATGTATAAATGGCCTTGAAGTTAGTTCCAATACTATCAAACAAACAATTCACGACGGTGATTTTTCTAAGGTGTCCTCAATGCTTGGCTCTTCTTATCTTATCAGCGGTACCGTAGTTCATGGAAAGGGTGCCGGACATAAATTCGGTATGCCTACGGCAAATATTTCCATTGCAGCAAATAAACTTTTCCCGCCTCACGGGGTCTATGGGTCAATAAGCCGCTTTCAAGGAGAGAATCATTTTGGAATGACAAATATAGGTTTACGGCCATCCGATGATGATATTCCAATTCCAACTATTGAAACCTTTTTGTTGAATTTTGACCGCGATATATATGGGCAAAAAGTTTTTCTTGAATTATTGGTTTATATTAGAGGTATTAGAAAATTTGACGGGGGGCTTGCAGAAGTAAGACAGCAGATCGATAAAGATATTAAGCAAATACATAGTTATATCGAAGAGAATGGAAACTTATTACAAGTTAAACCTAAAGAAATTTGTTAGCCAATTTAAGGCCGATTGAGTCTTAGAGTCAATCGGCCTTATAAAATAATTATACTTTAAATTTATTTACCTCTAGTGATAAGTGTTCGATGCTATCCTTATTTTTTTGCGATATTTCACTTACTTCTTTACTTGATTCATTTATTGCAAAAGCTGCCGTAGCCATTTCGTTCATGCTATTGTTTATATTTCTGGTAAGAGCATCAAGTTTTTGCATTTCTTCTGAAACCTTAATACCTCCGGACAGCATTTCTACCGATCTGGTCTTTACTTCGCCCGTAATTGTGTTTATGTTTTTTATTGCATGAAGGACTTCATTACTTCCGTTTTCTTGTTCTTTCATTGCAAATACCATAAGTTCTTCTTGCTGTGAAATTTGATTTACCAGTTCATACACCTTAATAAAAGATTTTTCAGCTTCTTTACCGACGACTGTGAGCTTTTCGATAATCTGGGTAGATTTTTTCATAACCTCACCTATCTGCTTACCCTGCATATTAGACTGTTCTGAAAGTTTTCTTATTTCATCGGCTACAACGGCAAAACCTTTTCCGCTTTCGCCTGCATGAGCTGCTTCAATTGCGGCATTCATAGCTAAAAGATTTGTCTGACTTGCAATGTTTTGAATAATCTCACTCGTTTCAAGCAAGGAAGCCGATAAGGATGCTATTTGAGCAACTACATCATTTGCTAATCTTGCACCTTCTTTACCGCTCTTTGTTTTCTCATATACGGTTTTAATAAGAGTATTGTTTTTTTCAAGATTGTTTGTAACTGAGGCTATGTTAGCAACCATTTGTTCAACTGCTGCGGAAGATTCCTCAATACTTGAAGCTTGTACTTCAATGTCGCTGTCCAATTCTCCAAGCCTGCTGATAACCTGTTCGATTGTTGCAGATGTTTCCGTGACACTGGCGCTTTGATTGACTGTTTGTGTTTTTACCGATTCTATATTTTGAGTAATTTGGTGTATGGCACTTGCTCTGTCGGATATATTTTGTGCAAGTACATCACCGACATCCTTCATTTTTTGTGAATTCATTAAAACGGCTTTTATCATATAGCTTATTTTTGCAATTGTGTCGGCAAAATAATCCGTCAATTTTCCAATTTCATTATTACCCGTTGAAGGAAGCGTAACACGTAAATCTCCTTCCGATACGGTTTTAAGAGCAGCGATAACCTTATTAACCGGGCGTATGATAAAGAGCTTTGTAAATATCATGATTGTTAAAACAAATAGAATAAATATAAAAAGTAAAACAGCTGCCGTCTTTATGAAGAAGTTTGTTTGACTCCTTTGAATTTCTTCAATCGAATATAAAAATTTTGAGTACCCTATTATATTTCCTGAAAAATCATACATAGGATAATAAGCGGCGGCATTGGTTCCGTCAATTTTGATAAGGTTCTCTTTGTTTCCCAATTCTTCCATAATTGCAGCAGAATCTTCGGAATTATCGTTTTCAAAATTGGAACCTATTATTTTATAAGTGTTGTCTAAAGTGCGGGCACATACGCTTATATTTAAACCGCCTTCCAATACTTCCCTGGAACAGTTATTAAGAAAACCCTGTATAAAGTCGCTATTAACATCTCCCCCATATTCTACCGACCCTATGTGTTTATTGTTTTGATCGAAAAGAGGTTTTACTACTCTAAAGCCCAAATCGGTTACTCCGACTTCAAGCCCGCTTATTTCTTTTTTTTCGGAGTTTGCCTGTAAAATTGTTTTTCTAAACCCTGAAAGATCATCATTGAATTTCTTTGGGTTTTGAACACGTAAAAATGAAATTGCCGGCGGTATATGAAAATGGAATTGTTTAGCTTTATAGTTTTTTTTCATTTCATCAAACAGAGGTAAGGTAAGTTCGGTAAGAGTTTTCCTGTCTCTTGCTGCAAAAGCCTTTATTATTTTTTCATCTTTGGAAATATTATTCAATATCATCTTGCCCATAAGCTCATACGTATTTAACTCATGGTTGAAAGCTGAGTGTTTTATGTCTGCCATCATCTTTATTTGATTTGAAGAGAATTTTTTAAGACTTCGCCAATCCTTGTATGCGATTATTAGATATTGGGCTAAAAGCAATATAACGGTAAAAAGTAAAAGTCTGCTTCCTATGGAATAGAACCTCGTTTTTGCCGAATCAGAAAGCTGAGTTGAGGTACCTTTTGTTTCCGACATAAAAAACTCCTTGGATAACAATATTAGATATATTCATTATACTGCAAATTATTAAAAATATCAATAATTTCTAGAATATTACTTTTGTTTTCTCGCCTCAATTTTCACAGGGTCATAAAAACCTTCTTTCCAGTTGAAGCGTGAAGTATCTTCGAGAAAAATTCCTTTTCTGCATGAGTTTACAATATGTCTGTACTCACCGCGTTCGATTTCCGTGTGAGAAAAATCAAGAAGGAATTTATCAAAGCCTTTTTTTTCCAAAGAGCCGATGCGGTCGGTTATCGAAAAAGGTTTTTCCGGTAGCACAAATGAAGCAGACGGTGTTGAAAAAGCCTTGAAAGCCTCTCCTTGTTTATCGGAAAAATATAAGAAATCATAAGTTTTTGGAAGTGTGAACCTCATTCTAAATAGGGCAGGATAGGCAAAAACAGGGATCAGTACCTGTTTTCTCATACCGGGAGCATAAACCTCTTCAAGGTTTTTTTGAGAGTTTTCGATGGGAGATATAAACTTTAAAATATTATTTTCTTGAAGCCATTTTACAGCCCAGCGGTTAAAGCTGTAAAGATAGGGGCCGGCAACAAGGTTTAGATTTTTATTTTTTAGCATTGTAATATGGGCAGGATTGTTGATTACAAATTGAGTATAACCCTTTTCGATTAGGCTCATAAGATAGAGTTCAAGCTCATCGCTTTCGGCTTGTCCCATAAAAGGATCAAGTGAAATAAAGATTTCCCGTTTTGAGAAAGGGAGAGGTTTGCCGCTTTTTCCCGTACCGGCTAAGGCTTCTCTTGTATCTTCGTTTAGGTTTATAATGACCCGCACAGGTTTGTCGGAAAGAATGGTGTGGAGGCTGTTTACTGAAGATACTTGAACATAAAAACCGTCAGGGAAGATATCAATATTGGATTTACTCAAAATTTTTTTAGCCCGCTTGTCGTCCTGTTTGTTTTTTGCTCCTTCCTTTACATTCTCATTACCGGCAGGATTCCCTTCGGGATAAAGTTTAAGTTCGGGAAGCTTGTCGTCTCCGGGCCTTTTTCTAAAAGGACTCAAAGTTTTGGGCAGCACCGGAGTATAACGCTTACTCATACTTTTAGTTTGCAAAAGGTAAACGCTGTCGCCTATGCCGAAATCGGCAGGGACCTGAATCCATACTTCATCGGCCGAACCTGATTTTTTTGAAGAGGCTTTTTCAATCCTTATATCTTGAATTTTCCAGCTTTCTCTTCCGCGGTCATCCTTTGTATGAAGCCGAATCGAATCCCCAAAATCGGGAGTATAGGAGCCGCCCTTTAAAAGCACATAGTGAACCTTGCGCATGGGCTCTTCTTTTGTTTTCCCTTCAACTTCTTTAATCTTAAATTGGGCGGTTTTGTCTATCGTTCCTAAAAAAATACCGGTGCCGCCCGCCTGATTCGGGTTTAATATTTCCTCAGCCTTTGACGAAACAAATAAAAAGCTAGTCTTTTTTCGGGCAAAGTCTCCGGCTAGAATGCGGCGGCCTGTTTCGACAGCTTCCTTTTTATTCTTTTCCCAGTTGTCTATTACATGGCGGTAGGCTGAAACTACCGTCCCTACATATTCTGCACTCTTCATTCTTCCTTCAATTTTAAAGGATGAAACTCCCGCTTTTATAAGGTCGGGAACATAATCGATGAGCTGCAAGTCATGGGGAGAAAAATAATAGCCGTCTTTGTCGCCTTGAGGTGTGTGGGCCGTGTAAAGTCTTCGGCAGGCTTGGGCACACATCCCTCGGTTTGCTGATTTTCCTCCAAGGTATGAAGAAAACATACATAGCCCCGATTGGCAGACGCATAGGGCTCCGTGCACAAAAACCTCAAGCTCGCAGGATGTGTTTAAGTTGACCGCTTCGATTTCTTTTAATGAAAGCTCCCTTGCTAAAACAACCCTTGATATTCCGAATCGGCTTAAAGCATTTGCAGCCTTGGCTGAGGCTATATTCATCTGGGTTGAGGCGTGAAGCTTTAATTTTGGAAAGTGTGTTTTAGCCATTTGAACTATGCCCAAATCTTGAACGATGATGCCGTCGGGAGAAACTGAATCAAGGTATTTTAAAAAGCGGTACATCTTTTCGGTTTCTTCTTCGGTTAAAACCGTATTAACGGTAACATAGACCTTTTTATTCCGCTTGTGAAGGCTGTCTACGGCTGCTTCAAATTGGCTCCATGCAAAATTGGAGGAACGCATACGCGCATTAAAAGTTTTTAAGCCTAAATATACGGCATCGGCTCCTTCGTTTACGGCAGCATCAAGGGCCTCAGTATTCCCTGCCGGAGCTAAAAGTTCTATGTTCATTGTTTATACCTCTAGCTCATTGTATCATATTTGATAAAAAAAATCAGGTAGGAAAGAAAGGCTATACCGAGACCATTGCTTTAATCTTATTTGTATCGGCTCTTAATTTTTTTAGGGCTCTCAGCTGGGTTTGACGGATGGATTCAGCCGAGATTGAATATTTTTTTCCTAAGACGGCAAAGGTGGTCGAGGTCATAGTACCGTCAAGACCGTATCGGTTTCTTAAAACATCTTTTTCGCGGTCATTAAGTATTTCCAAACACTTATTTAATTTTTCTTTGAATTCGTTATCTATAAACTCTTCTTCGGGGTTATAGGTATTACACGGAATAAAATCATACAGGTTTGCCGATCTTTCGTTATCAACAGGATCGTCTAAACTGCATATATCTGTATAATTAAACGATTTTATCTGAGCGATAATATCTACTTTTTCTTTCATTATTTCTGCAAGCTGGCTATAAGAAGGTAAAATTCCGTATTTTATTTTATAGTTTTCTTCTTCTTTGTGTACTTGGCGGATTAAGGCTTCTTTTCTTACGGGAAGTTTTATAACTTTGTCGGCAGAATTCAAGTATCTTATAAAAGATTGTTTTATCCACCAAGCTGCATAGCTTGAAAAACGGACTTTAAACGATTTTGAAAATTTAGAAGCAGCCTTCATGAGACCCATATTACCTTCTTGAATGAGTTCCAAAATTTGGTTTTCATTTGAGCTGAACTTTTTAGCCATTTTTATTACAAGCCGCAAGTTTGATGTAACAAGAACCTCTATAGCCTCTGTATTGCCTTTTTTTACCTCATCGGCTAATTCTGCTTCTTGCTCGGCTGATAAAAGAGGATATTTTTTGCTATCCTTAATGTATTGTAAAAGCAGATTCTCCGTCATAATTTATTACCTCATAAGTTAATAAGCAAAAAGTGTGCTAAGATAAGCAGCTTTTTAGTCGTAAATAATGGAGTTATTACAATTTTATAAAGATTTTAAATCGGAAAAGCAAATATTTAATAATTGCTGTATATTTTTGTATACATTAATATGTATACTTATGTATAACACCGTCCGCACCAAGGGCACTAAAACTTGAATCTTCCTTTTGCTCTATGATTTTTTTAGAATAAATAAGAGCTGAAAGAGAAAATTTACCTCCTCCTTCCGGAAGGTCAACCGCAAACTGAGGACGGGATAGTCCTGAAAGTTTCGGTTCGACTCTTTCCCAAAGGTCTAAGGCCTCTTTTAAAGGAACACGGAAATGGGAGGTTCCGGCTGCAGGATCCAACTGAAAAAGATAGCCCGGTTTTATGCCCATGCAGGTAAGCTTATGAAAAAGTTTAATCAAAGTTTTTTCATTATCGTTTACACCTTTTAGAAGAACCGTTTGGCTTTGAATGGGTATACCGGCTTCAATGCAGGCATTTAAGGCATTTGTTTGCTCTTTTCCAAGCTCTGCGGGATGGTTTATATGCGGAATGAGCCATAGGGGCTTTGTTTTTTTCAAAAGATGTAAAAGTTCTTCAGTAAAAAGTTCGGGTGCAAAAATCGGAGCCCTCGTGCACAGTCTTATCAAAAGGTCTTCCTTTATTGTTCTCAGGCCGTCCAAAACCTTTTCAAGCTTTTTAAAACCTCCGCTTAAAGGGTCTCCGCCTGAAACAAGGATTTCCGTAACCTGAGGCATCTTTTTGATGTAGTCCGTAACTGCCTTTAATTCTCCGTCTCCAATATAGCTTTGAGATCGGGCGGTAAGGCCCCGTCTAAAGCAATAACGGCAATATGAAAGGCATTTTCCTGTCGTTATAAGAAGTACCCTGTTTTCGTATTGATGAACAAGATAGGGTGTGATACAGTATTTTTGCTCGCCGAGAGGGTCGGCTGTTTCGTAAGAGCATACGGTTTTTTCGCAGGCTGAAGGCTCAACTTGGAGGAGGAGGGCATTTGAGTCTTCGGGTTCTGATTCTTCTATCAGTTTTTGAAAAGCGGAGGAAATTAAGACGGGCTGCTCAAAATCTGCTGTTTCAGCAGCCGAAAATTCCCTCCAATTTTTTTCGCTCATATTTTAAGTTTTTGCTCTTTAAATATTTTCGACACCGAACATCATAGCTGCCATAACCTTTGCATCGCTTATGATATTCTTTATAAAAGCATATTCGTTGGGCTGGTGGCAGCTGTCATCAAGGGAGCTCCAAACAACGGCATTAAAGCCCTTAGAGCGCAGACAGGCAGCGACCGTTCCGCCTCCTATTCCTATCGTAGAGGTTTCAATTCCTTTTACCTTTTTTACGGCAGATGAAAGAAGGCTTACAATCTTCGCATCCTTAGGTGTTGCAGGAGAGGCCTCAGGTTCATCATATTCAAATCTGATACCCACTCCATACTTTTTTTCAACCTCTGAAGCTCTTTTTTGCATTTCTTTTAGGACTTCGTTTACATCGTAAGAAGGAAGAATTCGGCAGTCTACATAAAAAACATCGTCTCCCGGAATTGTGTTTACATTCGGTACATTGGCTTCTTTTTTAGTCGGCTGAAAGGTTGAATAATTAGGCGAAAATAAATCGTCTTTTTTGTTAAAATGATTTTCTAAGTCGTTTAAGCGGAGGGCAAGGTCGCAGGCTGCAACAAAGGCGTTTTTGCCCGTGTTAGGCATTGAAGCATGGGTTTGGACGCCCTTCGTAATAACCTTTAGCCAAAGGCCGGTTTTTTCGGCTATTTCTATCGTTTCTCCCTTAGGGTCGCCTCCATCTGGTACAAGAATCAAATCATCGTTTGTAAAAAGATTGTGCTTATTGAGGAGGTAAATTATGCCGTATTGGGAGCCGACTTCTTCATCGGCCACAAATAAAAGCTTGATAGTATGTTCGGGGGTGATTCCTAATTTGATAAAAGCCAAGGCTGCAAAAACCGAAGAAACAAGGCCCTGCTGGTTGTCTTCAACTCCGCGGCCTATAAGTTTTCCGTCCTTTTCGATTACAGTCCAAGGATCGCTTTCCCACTTAGACAGGTCTCCGGGCGGAACTACATCCAGATGGCTCATAATCCAGAGCCTTTCCTTATCGTTTTTTCCGGGAATGGTGACAATCAGATTAGGGCGTATTTTTGAAGAAACCCTCTCATCTGGGGCATCTAAGCGTTCAAAATTGCTAAAACCCGCTTCTTTTAAATATTTTTCCAGGGCTTCACATTTTTTTAATTCTCCGTCTCCATCGGATTCCGGAGCCATGGCAGGAATGGAAGTTAAAAGCCTTTCCAATCCTATAATATCGTTTGTTTTGGATTCAATAAAATCGGTAATTTTTTTAAAGGTGCTCATTTGCCTATTCTATCAAAAAAGGTGCAAAAATACAATCGGAAGAAAATAATTAATAAAGTATTTTAGGTAAGTAGGTTGACAATTCGACTTTTTCAAAATATACTATAAATGTGCAATGTTTCTATTTGTCAATGCATAAAGGTATGAGAGGTTAAAACTTGTTACAGCTGTCATTTTTGAATTTTAAAAAAGGCTCATATATTCTCATAGAAGGAAAGTCGGATACCGATCATTTTTATATTATACAAAGCGGAAAGGTGCAAGTCGCAAAGGAAGATGAGGTAGTTGCTGAAGAAGGCGGCAATGTTTTGGGGCCGGGAGACTTTTTAGGTGTTGTTTCCTGTATGTCCGGGCACACCCAAATCGAAACGGCTATTGCTTTGACCGATGCGCTTTTAATTTCCGTTCCATACGGCCAGTTCCCCCATCTGATTGAAAAGAATACTTCTGTTGCAATGAAGATAATTTACTCTTTTTCAAAAAAGATGCGCTATTTGGATGAGGCCTTAACCCGCATTACTCTAAAAAGGAATGTTGTAACTGGCATTTCCCATCTTTTTACAATCGGTGAATATTATTTGAGGATGTCCAAATTTGATTTGGCCCTTTATGCATATTATCATTATTTAAAGGCTCAGCCCAAGGGTGAATTTGCTGATGCAGCTCAAAAAAGGGTTATGGCTATCAAGGCTATGGGGGTAAAAATCCCTATGGAAGTTCTTGAACCTCCTACAAACCAAATGATAAGGCTCTACGATAAAGAGCACATGATTTTCTGTGAGTGTCAATCCGGAACCGAGCTCTATATTATTCAAAAAGGCCATGTAAAAATAACAAAGATTCTTGATAATAATGAAGTTCTGTTGGCTGTCTTAAAAGAAGGCGATATGTTCGGCGAAATGGCCCTTTTGGAAAATAAACCCCGCTCTGCAAGTGCTATTGTTACCGAAGAAGGATGTCAGCTTTTAGCTGTAAACCGCCAAAACTTTAATCAAATGGTTTCAACTCAACCTCAGCTGATTGCCCGCCTTACAACTACCTTTGCGGATAGAATCTGGGCAATGTACAAGCAGCTTGCCAATACTCTTATCAAGGACCATGTCGAAAAAATGTATGATATGCTTGCTATTCAGCTTGAAAAATCCAGAATTAAACCGGTAAAGGGCAAGTACCATACCTTTAACTTCGGCCCCGTCGAGTTGGCAAATATGTGCGGCATACCTAAAGAGGAAGTATCCGAGGCCGTTACAAAATTTTTAAAACAACCGATAGTAAGATGTGACGGATCTAAAATTTCCATAACGGACGAGTTGGAGCTTTCAAAGCAGGCCGCCTACTTTAAGAAGATGCAGGAAATTGAAAAATCCCGTATAAATGCCCGTGCAAAGAGCGGCGGATATTGGTAGAACGGAAACGCATTATGAAAAAATTATTTTTTTGTATAGTCTTTATTCTGATAGGCTTTGCTTTTTCCGAAGAAGCAGAGTCCAATAAAGAAATTCTTAAAAAAACTGAAACCGAAAAAAAAGAAGAGAAGCCTGAGTTTGCTGAACTTCCTGCCGGATATAGAGAAATAAGCCTCGGAATGAATATGGATGCTGTTAAAGAAGCCCTTTTAAAAGACCCTATATTCGGATATCGGGGAGAAAGGGATATTTCGCTTTTACCCGGTAAAAACCGAAGCCTTATTGAAACAAGGGGCTCAAGCAATATTAAAAGGGCTTGGTTCCAGTTTTATGAAGACAACCTATATATTATCATTATCCAGATGGATACCGACAAGATAGATTATTATTCGATGTATTCTGCTCTGACTTCAAAATACGGGGAGCCTTTAAGTATAGACCCAAAAAGGTCTATTTGGAAAAACGAAAACGTCTCAATGATTTTAGAGCGCCCTCTGGCAATAAAGTATATTGATTTAAAGGTATTTAATGAGCTTTTGGAAAAAAGTCAAACGGATAAGGCTTACAGTGATATTTTGCGAGAGGAATTTATAAATGATTTTTAAAAAGGTTATAATAGTATTTTTAATGCTTTGTTTTTTTGCTTCGTGCTCTTCTCAAAATAAAATGGAAACTGAAGATATTTTTATAGAAAAAATCTCAAGAGAAGAGACAGAAGAAACAAATGAAGAAGCAAAAACCGAAGAATCCGTTAAAAAAAATATCGAAAAAATAAGTGTGGAACTTGCAATCACTCCTGCCCAGCAGCAAAGAGGCTTTATGGAGCGGAAGCTTATCCCTGAAGGTACGGGAATGATTTTTTTGTACAAGGAAGATACTAAGTTAAGATTTTGGATGAAGAACACGCCTCACCCTCTTTCAATTGCTTTTATTGACAGCTCCGGTATAATTAAAGAAATATACGATATGACGCCTTATAGTCTGGAAACAGTTGAAAGTACTTATTCCGTACGCTATGCTCTTGAGGTTCCTCAAGGTATGTTTAAAAGAATGGACATAAAAGAAGGCGATAAATTGACGCAGGAAACAATTTTTCTGTTAAAGAGAAAGATTCAATAAAAAGGAGGTAAGATAAACAGTTCGGCAGAAATTCAGCCTCACTGTTTATCTTCGAGTTTTGTGCTTTGCACAAAACATCGCATTATTGTATGCAGTTTGTGAACAAACTGCTTGAAAAAACTTTTTTCGCAAATTGATATTTGCTGCAAAAAGTTTTTATGGGAGGTATTATGAAAAAAACGGACTTTTCCATTTCTACATTGGGAGAATGTAAAATACAGTCTCCTATTATGCTGTCGGAAACACACGGAGATCTGATTGCAAACTATGTTACCGATAACGAATTTATAAGATATAATTTGGATGCCTCCTTGGGTGAAACAGGAGAGCCTTTAACTCACGCCGACATTATCGAAAAGGCCGGGCCTCGTCAAAAGATCTACTTTAGCCCCAACTATGTACATGCTGCAATTGCTACCTGCGGAGGTTTATGCCCCGGTATAAATGATGTTATAAGGGCTATAGTACGCTGTCTGTGGACAAGGTACGGAGTCCGCCGAATCAGCGGTATAAAATTCGGATATAAGGGATTTATTTCCGAATATGGGTTTTCTCCCGTTCCATTGACTCCTGAAGCAGTAAACGGAATCCATAAAACGGGAGGTTCTTTTTTGGGCACTTCCCGAGGCGGAGGTACAAGGGTCACCGAAATAGTAGACGGAATCGAGCAGATGAATATCAATATGGTATTTTTTATCGGCGGTGACGGTACGCAAAAAGGAGCTCTCGAAGTTTCAAGAGAAATTGAAAGGCGTAAATTAAAAATTTCGGTAATAGGTATTCCCAAAACTATAGATAATGATCTTTCTTTTATACAAAAGTCTTTCGGATTCGATACGGCTATTGCAAAGGCTACCGAATCTGTTGCAGCGGCCAATATGGAGGCCAGTTCTCAAATCAACGGTATAGGCTTGGTAAAGCTTATGGGAAGGGAGTCGGGCTTTATCGCAACCCATACGGCTATTGCCTGTCATGAGGCGCACTTTGTTCTTATACCCGAAGTCCGCTTTGAATTGGGCGGTGAAAACGGCTTTTTAAAGCTTTTGGAAAAAAAGCTTATTGAAAATGGTTATGCCCTCATTGTTGCAGCCGAAGGCGCCGGTCAGCATTTAATGAATATTGAAGAAGAAACGGATGCTTCAGGAAACAAAAAACTTGCGGATATAGGTTTGTTTTTGAAAAAAGAAATAACCGAGTATTTTGATAAGATCGGGATGCATATAAACTTAAAATACATTGATCCCAGTTATCAGATTAGATCTTCAATTGCAGCTCCCATCGATTCGGTTTATTGCGAACGCTTAGGCAACAATGCGGTTCATGCTGCTATGGCAGGGAAGACCCGCACCCTTATAGGGCTTGTAAACAATAAATTTGTGCACCTGCCGATTGAACAAGTTGTCTCGGAAAGAAAATATGTTAACCCTGAAAGTTCTTTGTGGCGTGATGCACTGGATGCTACAGGCCAGCCCACGACAATGATATAGACTAAATATAGGGCGATATTTTGTAATGCAGTTTTTTATTCTTTTTTTATAAAAAGCTGCATTAGCATGGTAAAATCGTAGATTTTTTTGTAGGCTTCGACAAGCCATTCCCTTACGGGCCTTTCCGAATTTTGTTCAATTTCTTTCCAGTTTTGAATTAATTCACGGCGGGGTTTGTCATAATCGGCTATGATTGTCTTAAAGTTATTGCCAATCACTATTATATGTTTTAGTGAAATATTTATAAGCTTAAGGGCTGTTTCGTTTACATCATTTAGAAGTTTTGCGGCCTGGCGTCCTGCTTCCTTTTCTCTTTCCATTCTGGAAAGAAGGGTTCGGAACTTTACTCCTATATCGGAGACCTCGGAAAGTTTATCGTCAAACTCTATTGTTTTGGAAGTTACCTGCATTATTGCATGAAAACTATTGGAAAAATCTGCTGTAGTGCCGGCAAAGCCTCCCCAATTTCCCCGTACTAAAAATAGGTCGCACAGAGCCCGTATATCAGTTTTTACATATTCTATTAAAAAAGATTTTAGATAACTCATTTCTTCGGCATAGATATACCCCGATAATCCTCTTCTTGTAAAAGCTCGGTTTGCATCGATGACGTAGTTTTTCATGCCGGAGATGACTTGCTCCCCGAATATTTTGTTTATTAAAACCGCAACCTTTGACGATCTTTGCTCTTCGATGAGTTTATGGATAACGTTTTGGGTGTTTGTTTTAATTTGTGATACGTAGGTATCGGTTACTTTTTCGGTAAAGGGGGTAGTTTCAACCGTGTAAATTATATCCTCGGTAATATGTTGGATAATATATTCGAGAGCCCGTGAGCGGCGAAGGTCGCCTAAAGCTCCTAAAAGTTTTTTCCATTGGCCTGCATGAACCGGTTGAATGTTTTTATAGGTCTTTATTATATCGAAGATAAGATTCCAGTCGGTATCGAAACTTAACTGATAAAAAACCGATGCAAAATCTTTTAAGTCTTCGGAAATATACTCTCCTCTTATTGCCTGAAAGTTGGGGGTATAGTTGAAATTATTTTCAATAAAGTTGGAATCGAATTTTCGAAGTAAAAAATAATAATCGAAAAGGACAAACTGTATAAAGGCATCAAGATGTTGGTAACTTAGATCTATTTTTTGTGCTTGATCGGAATCAAGTTCACCTATAAAGGTTTTTAATTCCTTTTTTACCTTTTCGGCGAAGACTTCGGCATTTGTATTTTTTGATTGTTCTATTATTGATTCTTCGGATAAATTTTCAATTAACTTTCTTTGTTTGTCCGAAAGAGAATTTTCTACAGTAACGTTTTTTAAAACCTTTGAAGAAGCTGCTCCTGCTAAAAGGGGCCGGGCCGGGCCTACGACCTTATAAATGCTGTAAAAAAATTGTGCCGCTTGGGGTAATACCTCTTGAGAACTCGATTTATACCATTTACTGTATCTGGTTTTTCCTATGGTTTTTGCAATATCCTTTAATTTACGTCTTTTGACGGCCTCGGGGCTCTCTGAGGACATAAATAAACCTATTATTTTTTGGAAAAAACTCTCTTTTTTATGGGCCATGTTAATAATATGTGTTAAATTTGCTAATTTGTCAACCGGTACAGCGGTTCATGGAGCAAAAAATAAGTTGAGCAAAAAATAACGGTCTGTACCAAGTCCGGCATAGACCATTATTCAAAGCTTTTTAACCTGTTACTCTTCGTCGCTTTCCATTAAAAGCTTGATGACGGCTTGTTCGTTTGTAGCCCTTAGAAGTTCTTCTCTTTTTTCTGCACTTTTGAATAATAAACTTATCTGTGCAAGGAACTGCAAGTGGGGGCCTGTCTTATCCAGAGGGGAAAGAGTCATAATAAATATTCTGGCCGGTTCTTGATCCAAAGAATCGAAGTCTACCGGATTATCTGCAATGCCTATACAGGCAACGAGATCACTTACAGAGTCCGTCTTTCCATGAGGTATGGCTATGCCATGCTTCATACCTGTAGACATCTTGCGTTCTCTATCTAAAACGCAAGCCTTTGTAGCAACCCTATCCTTTACTTTTCCGGCTTTTACAAGCGTATCAAGTAACTCATCAATAATAGCTTCTTTTGTAGTCCCTTTTAAGTGCAGATTAATGGTTTCAGGAGTTATAACATCCTTTAAATCTACAGAATCGGGTTTCAATGCATCTTTAAATTCCATGAATACATTCTAAGCCTCTTTTGAGTAAAAGTCAAGTTTTTTTTAGTTTTTTTTCAAATTTCTTTTTAATTGCAAAATAAAAGCCTTTATCCGGCGGTTGAAGAATATAACAGTTACAAGAATGAATATCTAAATTGACTTGAATTTACCCTTATTTTCTGCTATAATTTAAGGGAAAATATCGGAGGCAAAACAATGAGACCATTTAATTATTCTGAAATCAAAAATCAAAAGTGGGATTCCGGCACCCTTGGTCTGATTGCTGCAATATATAAAGAAGCCGGAAAACAGGAAATGTACTTGAAACAACGTCCGGAAGAATTAGAGAAACTGGTCGAGATTGCAAAGATACAAAGTACAGAGGCATCGAATGCAATTGAAGGTATTGTAACAACAAGTACCCGTATCAAGCAGTTGGTGAAAGAGAAAACAACACCTAAAAATCGTGATGAGCAAGAAATTGCGGGTTACCGTGATGTATTAAATATAATTCACGAAAGTTTTGATGCGATTCCTCTTTCACAAAACTATATTCTGCAGCTCCATAAGATTTTGTATAGTCATATGAACAATCCGATGGCAGGCAGAATAAAAAGTGTACAGAACTATATCAGTGCTGCATATTCGGATAATCATACGGAAATATTATTTACGCCGCTTGCTCCCTTTGAAACATCGGAGGCGTTGGATAAAATTTGTGAAGAATATAACCGAGTAATTGGAAATATGGAAGTGGAGCCCTTAATAGCAATTCCTGTTTTTATTCATGATTTTCTCTGCATACATCCTTTTAACGATGGTAACGGAAGAATGAGCCGGCTGCTGACAACTCTTCTGTTATACAGAAACGGCTTTTATGTAGGAAAATATATCTCTTTGGAAGCAAAAATTGCAAAAAACAAGGATTTATATTATGACGCACTTGGTAGAGCTCAGATTGGTTGGCATGAAGGCGAAGAAGATGTTGTTCCTTTTATCAAATACTTGCTTGGAACGGTTCTTGCGGCCTATAGAGATTTTGCAGACCGCTTTGCTTTAGTAGAAATAAAACTTCCTGCTCTTGAAACTGTAAGACGTGCCGCTCTAAATAAGATTGGCCGATTTACTAAGCAGGATATTCGTGAGCTTTGTCCTTCTCTGAGTATAAGTTCTATCGAGGGTGGACTCCGAAAATTAGTATCAGCCGGTGAATTGAAAAGAGAAGGCTCCGGAAAAAACATTTGCTATTATAGATTAAAGTAATTCCCATAAACATTTAAACTTTCCCTTAAAAATGCAAATAAAATAAGGGGAACGGTTTATTGATAAGGTTAAGAATCTCCCATTTTGACAAGCTGCAAAGAGAGAAGCTTCTAAAAGTTTTTATAAGTTTTTCCGATAAAAGAAATATGAATTCGCCCGATTTTTTTTATGTTATAAAAAATGTTGTACTTTCTCCCATAGTGATCGGAGTAACCATTGTTTGCGGTCTTATTTTAAGCTTTATTTTTTATGTAATGAGCTATAAGAAAAAACCGAGGCGTTTTGCTGTAAAAAAGAAAGCACCCAAACCTGGAAAGGAAAAAACGCCTGCCTCCAAAGAAGAAGCTGCAGGTGAGGAAGGGGAAGAATAGGCAAATTTTAAAGATTTTGATAAAAATTTGAATTTTTTTTGACTCGCACGAATACTATTTTTTGATTGTGTGCTATCATTGCCATTTTTTACAAGCAGCGGGTTTATTTTCCTGCTGCCTGCACCTTATCCCTATTACAAGCAAAAATACCGGCACAATTACTCTTTTATAATCGGTACCCATAACTCCATATTGTAGTTTTTATCGTACATGTCGCCTTCTTTGTAAATTTCAAAATCGGGAGTGCCGGCGTGCCGATAACCCTGTTCCGGGAAGAAAGTATCCATAACATATTTCCAGCCTTGATGAATACAGTCGGGCACAGGACCTTTTAATTGTACGACAGCGTACTCGGCTTCGGGAATGTGCATGACGGATAAACCGAATGTTTCGGCTTTTTGCTCGTCGGTGCAATCATAGCCTGCCATGTAATTAAAGGAATTGCAATCTTTTACCTCATAGCATGAACCGTAGCTTTGTCCGTTCCCCATAGTAATAAGTTCCTCATGAGAAGCCTTATTAAATAAATCATTCCACTTTTTTTAGCACTCATAATCATTTTAATAGTTTTTTATAAAACCCGCAAATATCCTTATAAAGCCTTGATATCTCAGCCTTATCTTCTATAAAATAGCGGTGAACATCCGGGATTGTTTTAAAAAAGGTTTCTTGACGCTTGGCGTAGTGTTTGGTATTTCGTTTTATAAGGGCCGAGACTTCCTCCAAGTCCGATTCGGGTTTTAAACGCTTATTTTCATCAAAAAATTCCCTGTAGCCTATGGCTTTAAGTCCGGGGCTTTCGCTTGTATAGCCCATCTCATAAAGCTTTTTTACTTCATCATATAGGCCCTCGGCAAACATAGCATCGACCCTCTTTTCGATTCTTTCGTATAAAAGGGAGCGGGTTCTTTCGATGCTTAAGATAAAAAACTCGTATTTTTCTCTTGGGTTTTCGGGGAGGGCAAAAGAGCTTAAAGGCTTCCCTGAAGCGGCAAAAACTTCGTGAGCTCTTATTATTCTGTATTCGTCATGAACATGGAGCCTCTCTGCCGTCTCGGGGTCTATTTTTTTTAGCTCTTCCAAAAGAATGCCGGCTCCTTCTTCCTTTGCTCGTTTTTGAAAATGCTCACGGATTTTAGGGTCGGCGGTGGGCGTAACGGGAAGGCCGTATAGAAAATTCTTTAAGAAAAAAGCCGTGCCTCCCATCAAGACCGGAAGTTTTCCCCGCCTATATATTTCGGGGCAAAGTTTATCGGCTTCTTTTACAAAATCGGCTGCCGAAAATTCTTCGGAAGGCTCTTTTATGGCGATTAAGTGGTGGGGTAGGTCTTCCAATTCTTCTTTGGAAGGAGAAGCCGAGCCGATATGCATATGCTTATACACCTGAACCGAGTCGGCGCTTATAATTTCTGCACAAGCTGAAAGAGCCGAAATTCCGCCTTCTTTTGAGAAATCTTTTGAATGTTTATAAGAAAATATTTCGGAAGCTAAGCTTGTTTTTCCCGAAGCCGTCGCTCCGAAAAAAATCAATACGGGAACCATGCAAACTTTTGAAGTAGAAATTTTAGTTGAATTCGGGGTGACGCTCTATCTGATAGTTTACTTCACCGGTAAAAATTTGCTTTGCTCCGGCTGAAACAACCTTGTCTCCGCTTTTTTCGACATTGGGATCTTGGATTTTAGCCAGCTGATAGGCCCTTCTTGTCGATGCACATGTAATCTCGTAAATATTGTCATCAAACTCGATGAGTTCTTTTAATGGAAATATCATGCAATTATTTTAACATTATTAAAGAAAAAAGTCAATATTTTCACTTATTGAATTTCCGGGGTGATGTTTCCCATACCGATGACCGAAATATCCTTTGGAATTTCGGGGACGGATAAGACCGGAACCATGGGCATTTCGTATTCAAGAAGCCGTTTTATCAAAAGTCTGCCTTCTTCGGGAACGAGAATAACTGCGATGCCTACAAATTGTGCATTAAAGTTGTTGTATGCATTTTGAACGGCTCTAAGCCATGCTTTTTTCGATTCAGTGTCTATTGCAGGTTGAGGGCCGGTCAGGGTATCTATGCGGCTTGCCAAAACGGTTTGGAAAAAGGCTGAATCTACCATAAAAGCCCTCAAGGCCTTGTCTTCTCCCAGATATTGCTGAACAATTTGTCTGCCTAACCTTTGTCTGACTTTTTCGGCTATTAGATACATGTCCCCTGTTATGCGCCTATAGTCTGATATGGTTTCAAGAATGGCCGTGGTATTGCGTATGGAAACATTTTCCCTAAGGAGACACTTAAAGACCGTTTGCAAGTCTCCCAATGTCAGCTTATCGTTTGACTGAATTTCTTCGACGACGATTGGGTTTAATTTTTTTGCGGAATCCAAGATGTTGCTTACCATCTGTCTTGAAAGGATGTCATCCGCATGTGTTTTTATAACCTGCGTTAAATGGGTTGCTATTATGGAAGGCGGATCTATAACTGTATATCCTGCCCTTTCGGCGGCTGCTTGGTTTGATTCGGAAATCCAAATAGCCGGAAGACCGAAGGCCGGATCTAAGGTAGGTTCGCCGGGGATTTCATCTTGAACATTTCCAGGGTTTACTGCGAGGTATGCACCCATTCTTATCTTTGATCTTGCTACCTCGGCTCCCTGTATTGTAATACAATATTCATCGGGAGGAAGGTTCATGGCATCCATCATTCTGATAACCGGCATTACAAGACCGGTTTCGAGAGCTATTTCTTTTCTTATGCGTTTAACTCGCGGAACGAGGTCTGAGCCTCTTTTTTCATCGACCAAAGGAATAAGGCCGTATCCGAATTGCAAGGATAGATCGTCGTATGGGCTTACAGCCTTGGTATCGTCGGTTTCGGTTTTTGCCGCTTTTTCCGATGCGGCTTGGGCTTCTTTAGCCGCCTGTTCTTTTTGAGCCCTTGTTACCTTTGTTGTCTGCAGCCTCCAGCCTAAAAAGGCAAGGCTTAAAGCAATTATAATTAAGATTATTGACGGGAAGCCGGGCAAAACGGCCATCACAGTCAAGGTGATAGCTGCTATGTAATAAACAGTCGAATTGCGTGCAAATTGGTCTGTGATGTCTTTTCCGAAAGAGCCTGTTGAAGCTGAGCGGGTTACTACAAGACCTGTTGCAACCGATATAAAAAGAGAAGGAAGCTGGGCTAAAAGTCCGTCCCCTATTGTAAACCTTGTGTACATCTGCATCGCTTTAGTGAATTCTTCTTGTCTAAATACTATACCGACGATTAAGCCGGCTACAATATTTAAAACCGTTATAAAGATTCCTATTTTTACGTTTCCCGAAACGAATTTACTCGCCCCGTCCATAGCTCCGTAAAAATCCGTAGACCTTTGTAATTCTTCCTTTTTCTTTCGGGCTTCGGCTTCAGTGATAACGCCTGCATTGTATTCTGCTTCAATAGACATACTTCTGGTATTATTAAAGTCTAAGGCAAAACGGGCTGCAACCTCGGCAATTCTTGTTGCTCCCTTTGTGATTACAAAGGCTTGAACGGCAATCAAGATAATAAAAACTACAAAGCCTATTACCAAACCTTGATTTCCTGTAGAGCCGATAACAAATTGACTGAAGGCTGCGATCATCTTTCCGTTAAATTTTTCTCCATATGTTAGAATAAGCCTTGTAGACGAAACGTTTAGGGCAAGGCCGAATATGGTGGAGACTAAAAGCAATGAAGGAAAAACCGTAAACTCCGTAGGCTTATCTACAAATAAAACTATGAGTAATATTATCAAACTGAATATAAGATTCAGTGCCATAAAAAAGTCTAAAAGAGCTGTAGGCAGAGGAATAATAATCACAAATATTACCATGATAGCTCCAATAGCTACCAAGGCATTCGGTACTTCTTTAAAAAATCTGTTTTCGGCCATTTATCGTTTTACCTCCATCTTTTCCTTAACATTTCTTTTTCTTTCATCGAGTAAATTTTTAAGAAAATAATCGAAAGCGATTGATAGTACTCGCTTGGAATTATCTGTCCTAAATCTACGTTAGCGTAAAGGGCTCGGGCTAGGGGAACATTTTCAATCGTAGGAATATTGTTTTCCCGGGCAATTCTTTTTATGTTTTGGGCTGTTGCATCAACTCCCTTCGATATAACCATAGGAGCAGGCATGATGCCTTGTTTCCATTGAAGAGCAACAGCATAATGGGTAGGGTTTGTAATAACAACATCGGCGTCCGGAACGTTTTTTATACCGGTTTTTTGCAAGATTGCCTGCATCTGCCTGTTTATTTGGGCCTTTACCATCGGGTCGCCTTCCAATTCTTTGTATTCATCGGTTACTTCCGTTTTTGACATTTTTAAAGATTCCGAAAACTGACGTTTTTGAAAAAAGTAGTCGGGAATACTTAAAAGAACTAGTGCGACTGCGGCGTAGACCAATATTTGCGCCGCCGTTTTTGCTATAAAAATTATCGAATTGGGAAAATCGGATTGAAGCAGGGCTATCATCTTTGTAATATTGTTTTTTATAACAAGATATCCTATAAAACCTATAATGACAACCTTAAAAAGCGATTTGGCTAAATTAAAAAGCCCTTCGGCAGAAAATAGAGCTCTTTTAAAGAACCTTGCAAAATTGGGAGTAACTCTTTTAAAATCGGGCTGAATAGGTTTTGTCGAAAATAAAAAGCCTCTGTTTTGAATAATATTTCCCAACACTCCCGAAATTAGGGCTACCCCCGTTATCGGGAAAACCGTTTTAAAAAAGTATAAAACAAAAATCCTGAACCAAGTTCCGTTTACAACATCTTCTGTTGTGCAGCGTTCAAAAAAGAAGGCGATGACCTGCATTAAAGATTTAAATATGTAGGGCCCCATTATTATAAGGCTGATTACGGGAAGCAGCACAACCATTGCAGCATTTAAGTCCTGACTTTTTGCAACCCTTCCTTCTTCCCTGGCCTTGCGTATCTTATATTCGGTCGGGTCTTCCGTTCTGCCTTCATCTTCGGCAGCGAACCATTGCAAGCCTATCGTTTTATTGAGGAGGAGATCTTCTTGAGAAAAATATTTTCGGTAAAGGAGGGGCGATTTTCCCGATATCATTTAGTACCCCCTAAACTGTCTAAAAGCCGCCAGAAATCCGAAAAGCCTTTTTCCAAAATAATTTCAAAGGTGTTTATAAAAAAAGGCAGAGCAAGGGCTAAAATAAAAAAGGCAGTTAAAATAGTAATGGGGAAGCCTTCCGATAACAAATTCATCTGAGGGGCTGCCTTTGTTAAAAGTCCCATTGTTATGTGAATTAAGATTAGTGTTCCCATAACAGGCAGGGCAATTATCATTGCGTTTAAAAAAAGATTTCCAACTGCTCCTAAAAGATAAGTTGAAAGCTCCTCCTGCCTTTCTAAAAACAAAAAGCAGTTTACATGCTCAATGCTCTTCATTATTCCGCCTAAAAAAAGACGTTGGAAACCGTTTATGCGTAAAAAGATAAGGACTGCAATAAAGTTAAAATATTGACCTACGAGGGGGTTTTCAACTTGAGCTAGGGCATCAAAAACACCCGACGCCCCGAAGCCCATCTGGAACGAAAAAAACTGTCCTGCCGTGCTGAATGTAGAAAATAAAATGCTTATAAAAAAACCGGTTAAAACACCGATAAGTCCTTCTCCAAGAAGTAAAAGAAGATACTCAAGACTGAAGGCGTTTAGATTTCCGAAGTTGGGATAGGCATAGGGGGTTACCATAAATGCAGTTAAGCCTGCAAGAGCAACCTTTGCAATTCGTGAAACATTGCGCATTGACATTAGAGGGGATGTCATCAGTATGGCAAAAATGCGGACAGCTGCGAGTAAAAAAATGGGTTCTTTATCTAGGATAAAATCGAAGGGCTGCATTTATTTATAGAATGCCCCTTATCTTACCAATTGCGGAATTAAATTCATTAAAGAAACAAAATATTCCCTTAACACCGTAATCATCCAAGTTGCCAAAAGAGCAATCATTCCTAAAATAGTTAAAATTTTAGGAACAAAGGTCAGCGTCTGTTCCTGTATAGAGGTAGTCGCCTGAAAGATTGCAACAATTAAGCCTACTAAAAGAGCTGCAACTAAGATGGGGGCGGAAAGCATCAGTATGATACCTATACCTTCACGCATTAAAGTAACTATAGTACCTGTAGTCATAGTCCCCTCCATAATGACCTAGGGTTTTCTGTCATTATAAACAAAAATACTATATTTTGCAAGGCTGCAATTAAAATTCAAGTTTAAAAAAAATATGCCGAAAATTTATTCTGTAGAGGAATTTGAAAAGATGGCAGATTTTGTATTTAAACTTTCATCAAAGGTTATTTTAGGTAACTATTCTCTTGCCCGCATCGGTGAAGAAGTCGTAAAATTCGGGAATAATTTTATGTTTGTGGTTGACCCTTTTTTTGAAGATATGGGTTTAGTCGATAAGGTTCGAAAATCTCTTGAAGAAAAAAATATCTCCCTTTTTGTGTTTAACGGTTTTGAGCAGACCGCCGATTCTGAGGTTATAGAAAGAGCTCTTTCATTAGCCAGAGGAGCCCATATAAGAGGCGTAATTGCCTGCGGAGATATGACTGCATGTGCCATAGGGAGGGCTATTGCCGCTCTTTATAATGAGGATAAACCCGTATACAGATATATTGAAGGAGAACCTATTACGGCAGAGTCCTTACCTCTTATTCAAGTTCCTACGACATGCTGTGATCCGTTTTTATTTGGGAATTCCAGTTTTATTGTAGATTCCAGAAATAGAACAGTAAATTTATTAAAGATAAAAGAAGATTTATGCGACCTTGTAATTTTTGATTCAAATACATATGCAGGTCTTGCGCCCAATGCAATGACTTCAATGATTTTTGCAGGTTTATGTTCTACCTTTGAAGCCTATGTTTCGACGAGGGGAAGCTTTTTTTCGGAAACTATCTTGGGAAAGGCTGTCGAGATATTTTTAATTTCCCTTGATCCTCAGCATGAAAAACTTGTCGGAATGCCCAGAGAAGAACTTGTGGCTCAAGCTGCTTGTCTTTCCGCTATCGGAATTGCGGCTTCCGCACCCGGACTTGGAACAGCCATAGCGCTTGCTGCGGGAGGAAGATATAGAATTTCAAAATCCCTTATTGCGACGATTTTACTTCCTCATGTCATTAATGATGCGATTTCTTCAAGCCTTTCAAAGACCGTTGCCGTAGCGAGAATGTTGGGTGAAACCATGCTTGAAGGCGGAGATGCTGCCGAAGTTGCAAAACGCGGCGTTGAGGAAATTAGAAGAAGGCTTGCTGAAGCTAATTTACCTATACGCTTAAAAGATATAGATTTAACTATCGAATCTCTTGTTCCTGTTGCAGAAGATGCCGCCCGCTTAAGTTTTATGAACTATAGCCCAAGGCCGCTTGCAAATCACGATATTTTTGAAATTATAAAACAGGCTTTCTAATATGCCTGAAATTTTTAAGCTTTACAATTTACCCCAAAAACAAAGATGCCGTAAAATATTGCGGATATTGGAATCGGCTGAAACTGCACTTGTTCAAAATAAGGCAGACGAATTCTTGGATGCCTTTTATCTGCGTTCTCTTTTAAAAATTATTTTAGACGATTTGGATTCTGTCTCTGCCTTAAAAGTTCAAAATTGGATTGAAGACCCTCAAGAAGAAGATAAAAGAAAAATTATCAATTTTGTCAGATACGAGCTTTATAAAAAACTTGATACGACACCTGCCGAGTGGGATTTGATTTTGCCTAACTCCTCTGCCGATGAAATTGCAAATTTCAGACGGACTTTTTTTGAAGGGGTTTATGTCTATGCCGAAGATATCCGGACGCCTTTTAACATAGGTTCGATTTTTAGAACAGCAGAATCTTTTGGAGTTGAAAAAGTTTTTTTGTCTCATGATTGTGTTTCCCCTGACAGTCCCAAGGCTAAAAGAACGGCGATGGGATGTACCGAGTATCTCCCGTGGGAGAGGGCCGATCTTGAGAGCCTTCCCGATCTTCCGCTGATTGTACTTGAAACGGGCGGCACCGATATTTCAAAGTTTGAATTCCCCAAGAAAGGAATTGTCGTTATCGGCTCGGAAGAACTGGGGGTCAGCCCCGAAGCCGTAAAAAAAGCCCAAGGACGGGTTATCACAATTCCTATGTACGGAATAAAGGCCTCGATAAACGTAAGCGTTGCCTTCGGTATCTGTATGCAAAAATGGTGTGAGGCTCTTACAGCCGATTAAATTAAAAGGAAACCGTAAAGAACGCTAAGGAAAATTCGGAAATGGAGCATAAATTCAACGCTTTGTATCTTTGTGGATAAATAATAAATAAAATTTAATTTTTTAAAATTTTACTATTTATTGCAAACTCTTCATACAATAATTATGAAAGGGGAGGATTTTTCTCTTTTAAATAATTTTATTGGAGTTTTATATGAAGCGACTATTTAAGGTTACCCTCCGCAACGACTATGCATTTAAACGAGTCTTCGGAGTGGAAGAAAACAAAGATGTTCTTCAGGATTTACTGGAATGTATATTAGACATTCCGTCTGAAGACATCGCAGACTTGGAACTTCTGGATAAGGAGCTCCATAAGGATTTAATAAGCGACAAAACAGGAGTTTTAGATGTGAAATTACGCCTAAAAAACAATACAATTATCGACATCGAAATTCAAAACAGATGGAATAGCGAGTTTGTTCAGCGTACTATCTTTTACTGGGCTAAAATGTATACGGAAAACTTGAAAACGGGCGAAGTATATACAAAACTGCCCAGATGTATTACAATAAATATAGTGGGTGAAGGCTTTGATTTAAATAATCTTATTCACAGTGAGTATAATGTGGTAGAAAAGCACATAAACGACAGGCTTTCCGATGAGCTTGAGATCCACTTTTTAAACTTAGCCAAAATTAAAGAACAACAAGAAAACATTGAGCAGGATGAAAAGAAAAAGAAACTTTACAGTTGGTTGAAATTTATTGAAACTGATGATGGGGAGGTGAGGAATATGTTAGCAGAAAACTCTGAAATGATGGCAAAAGCCAATACAACAATAAACATAATGGAAATGAGTCCAAAAGAGAAGTGGCTCTATGAAAACCGAATGAAATATGAACATGACAAAGCCTCTTGGAAACATATGGGTTATCAAGAGGGAATCTTGCAGGGAGAAATAAATGGCAGAAAAGAAGGCATTAAACAAGGAGCCTACCAAACTAAACTTGAAACAGCAAGAAATTTATTCCGCTTAGGGTTATCGATTGAGAATATAGCAGAAGTTACCGGCCTCAGCAAAGAAGAAGTGCAAAGCATTTGAACCCACCGCCATCCGTGGCGGACGCATGCGTATCGAGTATACGTTGAGGACTGTTTTTTGTGGAGTAACGCAGCACTGACAGTACTTTTGCAAATAGGCAGAGTAGATGCAAGGAGATAGCCGAAAATAAAGCGTAGGCGTACTTCCTGTACGTCGAATACTGTTTTTTGTGGAGTAACGCAGTACTGACAGTTCTTTTGCAAATAGTCGGAGCAGGTGCAAAGAGATAGTCGAAAATAAAGCGTAGGCGTACTTCCTGTACGTTGAGCATTCGCTTTTGTGTAACGACGCAGTAATTGCCCGCCTATTTTCAAAAGCCCTATTGAAAAACATCTTCTTTAATGCTATCCTATCTCCGCTGATTGCGGAGGTAAAAATGAAAAAAATTAAAACCGTTTTTTTTATGACTATTCTTGTATTTATTCTTACAGGATGTGAACTTTTGGATTCTTTAGCCAAAGAAACCGAAATAATTAAACAGATAAAAGATGAAGATTTAAGGGGTTATACCGTAACATGGCTGATTTTTGCGGATGACAGCGATGCCTTAAAATCGGCAGCCTATAAAAAAGCTGCTTCTTATTATAAAAAGACTTCTGAAAACGCCGGTTTAAAAGATCAATTTCAAATTATAGTCGTTTCCGACGGTATTGAAAAAGCAATTCGTGAGAAGGTAAAGGAAGCCGGTTTTGATGCGGATTGTTTCCCGCTAAAATGGAACGGCAATGTAAAAAACAAGTATAATCCTAACGATAAAAAAAATTATTCCGTTTTTTTCGATAAAAATGGTAGAGCTCTTTTTAGTATGACGGAAGATTGGAAATTCGAAAATTACGGCGGCCTTGCCGATTATTCTCTTGAAGCTGCAGGTTTAAATAATATAAATGAATTAAAAAATCCTCTCACCTTTTTTAATACCTTAAATAAATTTAAGGAAGACGATATTTTTAAATTTATAAACAATGCCGTGAACTTAAACCAAAAAGATATTTTAAGATATTTTATAAACTAATCTTATTTTTTATGGAGGATTCAAGAT
Organism: Treponema denticola ATCC 35405; assembly: GCF_000008185.1. Taxonomy (NCBI): domain Bacteria; kingdom Pseudomonadati; phylum Spirochaetota; class Spirochaetia; order Treponematales; family Treponemataceae; genus Treponema; species Treponema denticola. The sequence continues at coordinate 57,249 of NC_002967.9, read as the reverse complement.
GACTTTATTTATAAGCGACAGTATTTTTTCTTCTACCGAAAAAAAAGGGGTAGACTTTGATAAGGCTTTTGCCGGCTACATCGTTGTAGAAAACGGCCTCATTCAAAAGGTGGGCAAGGGAGATGCTCCCGAAAGTTTAAAAAGCCAAGCCGAAAAAATAATAGATGCACGGGGAAAGACTATTACGGCAGGGCTTGTCGATGCACACACACACTTGGTGCACGGCGGTTCACGCGAACATGAGCTTGCAATGAAACTTGCAGGAAAAACTTATCTTGAAATCCATGCAAGCGGCGGCGGTATCTTCAGCACTGTAAGAGCTACCAGAGCAGCTTCAAAAGAAGAGTTGACGCAAAAAGCTTTGACTAGCCTTGACCGAATGCTTATTCACGGTACAACCACCGCCGAATCGAAAAGCGGTTACGGCCTCGACATGGAAACCGAAATTAAGTGTCTCGAAATAAATTCTTATCTGAATAAAAACCACCCAATCGACATTGTTTCAACCTATATGGGTGCTCATGCAACCCCGCCCGAATTTAAGGACAACAAGGAAGGCTATATCAAGTTTATGATAGAAGAGGTTATGCCCGAGGTTAAAAAACGCGGCTTGGCGGAATTCTCCGATGCCTTTTGTGAAGACAAGATTTTTTCCGTAGAAGAAACCGAAAGAATAATGAAGGCCGCTGCCGACTTAGGTTTTAAGCTGAAACTTCATGCCGATGAGATTATTCCTTTAAAGGGAGCGGAGCTTGCAGCAAAGATGAATGCTCACTCAGCCGAGCACTTGATGGCTATATCCGACGAGGGCATTACGGCTCTTGCAAAATCGGGAACGGTTGCCGTTCTTCTCCCTGCGACTTCTTTCTTTTTGATGTCGCCTATTTATGCACCTGCAAAAAAGATGATTGAAGAAGGCGTAAGGGTCGCCCTTGCAACCGATTACAACCCCGGAAGCAGCCCGACAGAAAACCTGCAAATGGCCATGTGGGCTGCCTGTTATAAGATGAAACTTTTACCTGCACAGATTTTACGCGGCGTTACAATAAATGCAGCTTATGCAATAGATCGTGAAAAAACTATAGGCAGCATCGAAGAAGGAAAGCAGGCTGACCTTGTTATCTTTGATGCCCCGAATATAGATTTCCTTGTTTATCATTTCGGTGTAAATTCCGTCGATCAGGTTTGGAAAAAGGGAAAGCTTGTTGCCGAAAAGGGCCGGCTTGTTTATAAGAACTGATTTTTTTAGTTGTAATACTTGAAGTTAATTAATTTGAACAAAAATAATTTGAATAAATAGGAGATATTTTATGGAATTAGTAAAGATGACGGTAAGTGCTTTTGTTGACGAAACAGCCAGCGATTCTCCGGCCCCCGGAGGCGGTTCCGTTTCTGCCTTGGCAGGTTCTCTAGCCTCGGCCCTCGGTCAGATGGTTATCCGCTTGACAACAGGAAAAAAAGCCTTTGCTTCTCTTGACGAAAAAACTCAAGAAGAATTTAAGGCTCAGCTCCCTAAATTAGAAAAGGCTCAAAAACGATTGGTCGAAATCATTGATGAAGACACACAGGCCTTTAACGCCTTTATGGAAGCCTTAAAGCTGCCCAAGGACACCGATGAGCAAAAGGCAAAGCGCAGCAAGGCTATGTCCGATGCTACTGTCGTGGCAATGCAGGTTCCGCTTGAAACAGCTAAGACCTGTTTGGATGTGCTGCGCTTTTTACCCATTGTTGCCCTTCACGGAAACAAAAATGCCGCTTCCGATGCCGGTGTTGCAGCCCTTAATGCCCGCTCCGGTTTGGAAGGTGCTATATTAAACGTTAAGATAAATCTAGGCGGAATCGATGATGCATCCCTCTGCGAAAAAACAAGGGCTGAGTGCAATAAGATGCTCGAAGAAGGTGAAAAGCTAAAGACCGAAATTTTAAAAACAATCTATTCTAAGATTGAATAGGTTTAAAGTTTCACGAAATTTAGCTTTAACCTAAATAAAAAAGGCAAGCTTCAAAAAAGAAGCCTGCCTTTTTGAAGCAAAATAATGATATAGAATGAAGTCTAAATTTATACGAACTTTTATTTTGTTTTTTAAGGCCTCACCTTTCAGGGTAAGTGCCGTAATTATGCTTACCCTTGCCTTGGGTGTTTTCCCGTCTTTGAGAATTTTTATTTCGATGAAGCTTATAGACTTAATTGCTGATCTTTTGCAAAGCTCAGCGGAAATCGCCTTTGGAAAGATTTTTAAGCTTTTGGCAGCTTGGGCTGTTATCTCCCTAGCTTCCGAATTAGCCGTAAAACTTCAAGGTACCTTAAATGCCCTCATAAATGAAAAATTTTCTGCATCCATTATGACTGGTCTATCCGAAAAACTGGCAGGCCTTACCGATCTTTCTTTTTTTGAAAAAAGAGAAAACCTAGTAAAGGTCGATATGGTAAGAGAACAATTACAGGTAAGACCTCAAAACTATGTTTTTAATATCATTTTAAATTTTCAGCGCATTGTAAATTTAATAAGCATGTTTGCAGTTTTGTTTTCGATCGATTATCTTTTGCCGATTTTGATGATTTTTTCAACCCTGCCTGTATTTTTAATTTCGCAAAAGGCGGGAAGAGTTCAGTGGGCCGAAACCGAAAAACTTCAAGATAAGAGGCTGAAGATGGCTACATACATCAAGCACGGACTTGAAGGTGAAAAAGCAAAGGATAATTTTTTATTCGGCTTTGCCAAAAACTTTAAAAATACTTATTTGAGCATAAGAGATGAATACTTAAAAAGTTTTATCAAAATTGCTCATAAGGGATTGGCCTTTCAATTAATTACAAGTTTTGTTTCCGCCCTGATTATGATAACCTTATTTTTCTTAATGATTTTTATTGTCGTAAAAAAAAGAATTGCCGTCGGGGCCGTAGCAGGTTATGTACAAGCCTTTATGTATACCCAATACGAAATACAGGATTTGGCTATGTACGGAAGATGGTATTTTACGATAATGGGGTACTTTCAAAACTATTTTGATATTATGGATTGGACCGGGAAACATCGGGGTATTGAAGATGTTGAACAATCCGAGCGGATAATCTTAAACGAAAAAATAGAATCCATCGAATTAAAGAATGTCCGCTTTGCTTATAGAGGAAAGGAATTCGACAATGACGGAAACGATATAAGCGATTATGCAATAAAAGATTTATCTCTTTTTATAGACGGTAAAAAAACTTATGCGGTTGTAGGAAAGAACGGCAGCGGTAAAACTACTCTGATAAAACTTTTAACGGGCTTTTACACGCCCCAAGAAGGGAGTGTCATAATAAACGGCAAATATAATCTTTCTGATTTGGATATGGATTCATATCGGGAAAGGCTATCGGCAGTATTCCAAGATTTTGCCGTTTATTCAGGCTACACTGTAGATGAAAACATTTTTGTAAAACCTGAACACTCTGAGGAAGAAGAAAAAGAAAAGATAGAAAAGGTTAAATATTTAGGGAAAGACTTTGAAAAGAAACTTGAAAATAATTATTTCCTCGTTTTGGGAATGCAATACAACGGCAAAGAATTTTCAGGCGGACAAAGGCAGAGGCTTGCAGCTCTTCGTTCCTTTATCAAAAAAAGCGATATAATATTTTTTGACGAACCTACCTCTGCAATAGATCCAATAGCCGAAAACGAATTTATCGAAAGCATTCTTATGCAGGGTAAAGGAAAAATCTCTCTTATCGTAACTCATAGAATGGGAAGCATAAAATCCTGCAGCGATATAATCGTAATCGATTCGGGCCGTGTAATTGAAAAAGGAAACTTTGAAAGCCTCTTAGCCCAAAACGGTTTATTTGCGGAACTTTATAACAGCCAAAGAAAAAACTTTGTTGAAGAAGAACTTGACATAAGAAATTAGTTTATGGTATAGTCAATACAATCAATAACAAATCTTTTATCAAAAGGAGTTTTTAGCATCTAAAATGAATAACTAAACTTTCTTAGAATTTAAAATCATATTGTCTCAAAACTAATATTAATTTTAAGGAATGTTTATGTTGATAGATGTTAAAAATGTAACTTTTGCATATTACGGTTCGGCGGAACCTGTTTTTGAAAATCTTAATTTACAGTTGGACACGGATTGGAAGCTGGGACTTATAGGAAGAAACGGCTACGGGAAGACAACTTTTTTAAATTTACTCCAAAACAAACTCGAATACTCAGGTAAAATTATTTCTCCTGTGAGTTTCGAATATTTCCCCTATGTCCTTGAAGAAAAGAATACTACCCGCGAGATCGTTCTTTCCCGTCTGCCTCATATCGAAGGCTGGCAGCTCGATTGCGAGCTTTCCCTATTGAAAGCTTCTTCCGAAATTGCTGATAGGCCCTTCAAGACTTTAAGTTCAGGCGAACAGATTAAGGTTCTACTTGCTGCTATGTTTTTGCATGAAAACTCTTTTATACTGATTGATGAGCCTACAAACCACTTAGATGTTTACGGCCGAGCTGCCGTCGCCGATTACTTAAAAAATAAAAAAGGCTTTATTCTTGTTTCACATGACAGGGATTTTTTAAATCGGACGGTTGACCATGTTTTAACAATCGAAAAAAATAATATCTATGTTCAAAACGGAAACTATGACACATGGGAAGAAAATAAAATCAAACAGGACAATTTTGAGATTGAAAAAAACATTCAGCTCCGCAAAGAAATAAAGCGCCTTAAGGCTGCTGCCCGTCAAAAAGCAGGCTGGTCTGACTTAAAAGAAAAAAGTAAACATGGGCAATGGATCTATGATAGGGGCTATGTATCACATAAGGCTTCAAAAATGATGAAGAGGGCAAAGAGCATTGAGCGCAATGCAGACAAGGCTGTCGCCGAAAAGGAAAAACTTTTAAAAAATATCGAAACAATTGAAGACATTCCGATGAGGCCGCTCACTCATCACGCAAAGCATCTTATAGAAGCTTCCGCACTTTCGGTTTCTTATGGCAAAAAGAATATATTTTCACCGGTTGATTTTTCCATTGAAGCCGGAGGCGTTTTAAGCCTTAACGGAAAAAACGGTGCGGGTAAGTCGAGTATTTTAAAATTGCTGATGGGAGAAAAAATAGAATTCTCAGGAACCTTAAAAAAAGCACAAGACTTAAAAATTTCTTATATCCCTCAAAATTTCGATTTTCTAAAGGGACAGCTTTTTGATTTTATCGAAGAAAGCAATATAGATAAAACCGTTTTTTTGACAACTTTAAGAAAGCTGAATTTTCCGCAGGACAATTTTGACAAGAATATGGAAACCTATTCAAGCGGTCAAAAGAAGAAGGTGCTGCTTACACGCTCAATCTGCGAGTCGGCCCATTTCTATATCTGGGACGAGCCTTTAAACTATATCGATATTATTTCGCGTCTTCAAATAGAAAGGATGATTTTAAAGTACGGCCCTACGGTTATCTTGGTAGAACACGATAAAAAATTCAACGAAAAAGTTTCTACCGATTTTGTAGAGCTGCTTCCCAATCCTTAGCTTTAAAGCCGATAAGAACAGCAGTTTCTGCCTCCAAATTATTTTCCGTAAGCTTTTTCCAAGAATTCGGCAGCATGTTTGTTTTTAGGTTCTTTTTCCAATATGTATTGAAAAGTTTTTATTGCATCTTCTTTCTTTTTTAGGCGCATTTGAAGGATGCCTTTGATGAGCATGGAATCGGTCTTAATGCCGAACATTTTTTCTGCAGCTTTTAAAAGATCGAGGGAGACTTTTGTTTGTCCCATTTTATCAAGACAGAAGACGAGGTTGTGTAATAAGAGTCTTTCTTCCGGTTTAGCCCTAAGCATCTTTCTATAAAGAATAGCGGCTTTTTGGTATTGTCCTGCCTTTCTTCGGAATAAAGCAAGCTCAGGATCAAAATTAACTTTTTTGCCTTGACTCATTAAAATTTCAAGCTGATTGCCGGCATCTTCCCAACGCTCGCATTTTTCTAAAAATAGTACATAGTCCCGCCTTATGTAGATATTCTTTCCCCATTCATTTAGATATGAGTTATATGCTTCATCAGCTTCCTTATTTAATTGTAAATTTTCGTAAGAGGCGATAATTCCTATTTTAGCTTCTTCATCTTTTTCATTGATGCTCAAAGCTCTTTCATACCAGTTTAGGGCAAGGTCGGGCATGTTCAGTTTTATGTAGCAGCAGCCCATCGCATTAAAAATAGCCGAATCGGATCTTCCGTTTTGAATAAGAGCTTGAAGATGAGGCAATACCTCTTCGGGAGGATTATCGATATGGGCAGCGGTAATTATTTTATAATAATAAATATCGTCCGCATCGCAGACGCCGCTTGCTTCGGCCCGCAGGATTTCGGCACTAAGTTCCTCCCATCGGTATGCTTCTTGAAGGGCAAGCATTATGCCGTAATGCGGATAAGGATTTTCAGGCTCGTGTTCAAGTGCACACTTATAATGTCCCAAGGCTGTGTTGGTGTTCCCCATGGAACGCTGGGCTTCTGCAGCGAGGAGGCGTATTTCGGCATCGCTTCCAAAGGTTTTAATAAAGATGCGGGCGGCAACGGCTGCTCTTGAGTAATCGCCCCGCTCCATATGTTTTTTGATAACGCCCATTGCAAAAAAACGATCCGAAACTCCGTCATCGGGAATCTCAATACCCAGTTTTGCAAAATCTTCTGCAGCAGCGGTTGTATCGCCCAGCTGCATCTTGATCATTGCAGGGTACCACTTTAGGGCGGGATCATCGGGCTCGAATTCGCAGGCGGCCTCGTATTGGCCTAGGGCCTCCGGAAGATAGCCCTCCATTTTTAGGGCGTGAGCAAGATATAGGCGAGGAGCAACCCCGTCTATGCCGTTCTTTATTGCAAAGCTGAACATTTGGCGAGCCATATCTGCGTTGCCGTTTCTTAATTCATAAATTCCTTCAACAAAAAGAGAATTTAAATATCCGGCATTCAGCTTTGCATCCGAAGGAGCAAACTTTAAGGCTTCTTCAAAGGTTTCCCTGGCAAGACGGGGCTTTTTCCATTTTAGATAGGCCGAGCCGAGCATTGCCCTTGTTTCAAGAGGATGGGGATTTAGCTTTAAGCTTTTTTCAAGACAATAAACGGCCCTGTCATATTGCCCTGCGGCCAAATATGAGCGGCCCAAAAAAAAGAAACCCATAGGAAGGTCTGTACTATTTGCAGACGGGTCCGATGAGCATCTTTTTATATAGGCCTTACCATAGGCTATTGATCTGCCGTAATTGTTTACAGCAGCCCAAGCCCTTGAAAGGTATAAATATATTTCGGGATTTCCCTTTTTTTCGCCGTAAAAGGGAGAAGATACTTCGGCTAAGCCCTCTGCGGCTAAGTTTTCTAAAATTAAAATTGAAGTCTTATAGTCGCGTTTTTTTCCGGCTTCAATAGCTTCATTTATAAGCGCATTTACAGACTTAGCCATAAGTTTATTTTCTTCCGGCTTGAACCAAGGTTACAGCCGAGGTGGTAATTATGTCGTCTACCGAGCAGCCTCTGGAAAGGTCGGATATGGGCTTTGCAAAGCCTTGGAGGAAGGGGCCGAGGGCTTCTGCACCGGCAATTCTCTGTACCAGCTTATATCCTATGTTTCCGGCTCCGAGGTCGGGGAAAATCAGGGTATTGGCCTGTCCTTTTACGGGAGAGTCGGCCGCTTTCTTTTGCATAACTGAAGGAACTATGGCGCAGTCCAACTGGATTTCTCCGTCAAAGACGAAATCGGGTTTTCTTTCCTGTAAGATTTTTACGGCTTCGCGGACGCGTAAAATATTTTCATCTTTGTCGCCGCCCGAACCCTTGGTAGAAAAGGAGAGCATTGCAACAATCGGCTCAACCCCGGCAAAGGTCCGGCAACTTATAGCTGCAGAGCAGGCAATGTCGGCCAACTGTTCAGAGCTGGGAGTCGGAATTACGGCACAGTCCGAAAAGATAAAGACTCCGTTTGCTCCGAGTTTGGGATTTTTTGTGTCCATCAAAAAGCAAGAAGAAGCGGTTTTCATTCCCGGAAGGGTTCCGATAACTTTTAAACCTGCACGGAGAACATCGGCTGTTGTGTTTAAGGCTCCCGCAACCATTGCATCCGCCTTATCTTGAACCAACATCATCGCTGCGAAGCCCAGCTCCGCACTCATTTCTATTTTAGCCTGTTCAAGGGTCATACCCTTGGCCTTTCTTTTTTCGTAATAGCTTTCGGCAAAGGAATCGAGCCATTCCGATTTTTTCGGATCGATTATCTTGATTCCGCCAAGTTTTACCCCCGCCTTAGAAGCCGCTGCATAAACAGCATCATCGGAACCGATTAAAAAAAGCTCCGATACCAATTTTTCGTCTACGATAGATCGGGCTGCTTTGAGAGTCCTTTCTTCAGTACCTTCAGGCAAAACAAGGCGGTTAGCATACATCTTTGCCTTTCTTTTCATTTCATCTACAAAACTCATAATTTTTTCTCCTTAATCTTTTCCGTATGTTTAAATTGGACTAACAATTTTATTTACATTGTATTTTATCATTTTTCAATATTTATGTCTAGCAAAGCAACTGTTCAAAGATGAGCTTTTTTAAGGTTCAAGCTCCAAACTAACCTCGCCTGAAATCAACTCTTCTTTTTTGCCGTCATCGGTTTCTATGATAAGATGTCCTAAATCGCTGATTCCCAAAACCAAGGCTTGATAGGGGATGCCGGCAAAGGGAAGAACTCTTACCTTTTTTCCCGTAAGGAGGGAGAGGTTTTTATATTCTTCCATTAAGTTTTTTTGAGAATGTAGACCGTAGAGAGCTTCAATCAGGCTCGACATAATGGAAGAAGCTAAAACATTCCGGTTGAGGGAAGGAACTTCAGCTTCGCTAAAAGATGAGCCTGTTTCGGTAAAAAGAGAGCCGGCCTTGTTTTTAAGTTCGGGAGGAAAATTAGACTCTTTTACATTGAGGCCTATGCCTATAATTACGGCCTGCACTGAGGAAGTTTCCATATCGATAATTCCCTCGCTTAAAATGCCGCAGATTTTTTTTCCGTTAAGATAAATATCGTTTACCCACTTTATTTGCGGAGCAAAGCCCAGAGCCTTTAAGCAGCGGCAGATAACCGTTGCCGAAATTGCCGTGTAAAGATCGGAAGAGGGCACTTCCCTTTCGGTCCTTGCCGGAATTGAGGGGCAAAAAATCAGACTAAAATATAAACCCGCTCCTTTTGGCGAATAAAAACTGCGTGAAAAGCGGCCTCTCCCGGCGCTTTGATGCTCGGCAAAAAGAACCGTTCCGTGAAGGGATTCGGCTCTGCTTGAGGAAGTTAACCGCCTTTTTGCCTCGGTGTTAGTGGAATCTATTGTCTTAAAAACTTCAACCTTCCCCTTGCAAACGGATTGAGCAAAGGCAGATAGGTTCTTTTCAATTGAAAAGGCGTTCAGCACATCTGAAGAGGATTTTAGAATATAGCCCTTGTTTTTTCCGCCTTCAATTTCATAACCTTCATCCCTTAGTTTTTGCACGGCCTTCCAGACGGAAACCCTCGAAAGGCCTAAGTGCAAAGCCGCTTCTTCGCCCGAAAGAGGGCTTCCGTTTTGTTCTATAAGCATATCCAAAAGTATATCACTCGTTGTCCTTGATATAAGCTCTCCCATAAAAATTCTTTAAAATAAGCATCCTTTAAAATCAAACTGAATTCTACCATATTTTTCATTTTCTTTCTATTGCAACCTTTTCGGAAAAGCCTTGTCTATAGTCTTATAAGGTGAAACTATGTTTTATAAAGAATATATAAACTATATTGAAAGCGATGATTGGGAAACCGTACATAATTCTTTTTCAGTTAAAGCTCCCGAGAATTTTAATTTTGCTTATGACATAATAGATAGAATGGCTAAGGAATACCCCGAAAAAGAGGCTCTCGTATGGTGCGATGAAACCGAAGAAAGGATTTTTTCGTTCGGAGAATTGGCAAAGCAGATAAATAAAACAGCCAACTTTTTTAAGGCCATGGGAATAGGAAGAGGCGACACGGTTTTGCTTTTTTTGCGAAGAAGATACGAGTTTTGGTTTGTTCTTCCTGCCCTGCACAAAATAGGGGCAATAGCCGTTCCTGCAACGGTCCAGCTCGCAGCTCACGACATCGAATACCGTATTCAATCCGCCAATATAAAAATGATAATGGCCGTACAAGAAAAGAATTTGCAAGAAGAAATTCAAAAAGCTGCTGAGTCCGCTTATAATAAGCCCCTTCTTGTCTGGGTGCATGACGAAATGGAGGGTTGGATTTCCTTTGATGAACTCGTAAAAAATATGAGTGAAGATTTTACACCTCCCCAAGGGAATTCCTACCCTTGCGGAAAGGACATAGCTCTTTTGTACTTTACCTCAGGTACTTCGGGCAATCCCAAAATGGTGGAGCATAATTTTTTATATCCTCTTGGACACATTGCGACTGCAAAATTTTGGCAAAATGTCAAGGAAGGCGGAAGACACTTAAGCGTTGCAGAAACAGGCTGGGCAAAGGCTATGTGGGGAAAGATTTACGGTCAATGGCTCTGCGGCTGTGCCGTCTTTGTGTACGACATGAAAATGTTTATCCCTAAAAACCTGCTCGAAAAATTATCAAAATACAGGGTAACTTCCTTTTGTGCACCTCCTACCGTTTACAGGTACTTAATCCGCGAAAAAATAGAAGATTACGATTTATCCTCATTGGAAGAATGTACAACGGCAGGTGAAGCCCTTAGCATGGACATATTCAATACATTTAAAGAAAAGACTGGAATAGAACTGCGGGAAGGCTACGGGCAAACAGAGCTTACCCTCACAACAGGAACCTTCCCCGGCATGAAAATTAAACCCGGCTCGATGGGAAAGCCCGCCCCCGGCTATGAGATAGATATTATCCGCCCCGACGGATCTTCTTGCAAGGCAGGAGAATCGGGAGAAATCATCTTGCGTTTGGATAAAAAGGTTCCTTTCGGAATGTTCGGGGGTTATTATAAAAATGAAGAAAAAACGGCCGAGGTTTTTAAGGACGGAGTTTACCACACGGGAGACGCCGCCTATAGGGATGAAGACGGTTATTTTTGGTTTGAAAGCCGAACCGATGACCTTATAAAAAGCTCCGGTTTCCGTATAAGCCCCTTTGAGGTGGAGTCGGTTCTTCTCCAGCATCCGGCAGTCTTTGAATGTGCGGTAACAGGCGTACCCGACCCTAAGAGAGGTCAGGCGGTAAAGGCCTTTGTTGTTTTGAACAAAACCTATCAGCCGAGCCAAGCCTTGGAAAAAGAGCTTATGTTCTTTGCAAAGAAAAATGCGGCCCTTTACAAGGCCCCGCGTTCTCTCGAATTTGTAGAAACTTTGCCGAAAACCCATAACGGCAAGATAAGCCGGGCTGCAATCAGAAGCCGAAAGGTCTGATAAAAGTCGACGGATAAAAACCGGCCTGTTGAAACACAGTGATAAAGTCCCCTTGTAAGCACCGTTAAAATGTCCCCATAATAAATTGTGGAGATGACGGTGATGGAAGAAAAATTAAATATGGGAAAAAAGGAAAGAACAAGGGGAAAAATACTGGCAATGGTAGTAGAGCGTCAAATAACCTTAAAACAAGCAGCCATAAAAATGCAGGTATGTTACAGACAAGCAAAGCGTATTTACAAAAGGTATTTGGAACAAGGAGATAAAGGTCTTTTGCATAAAAGTCTAGGAAAACCTTCCTCAAAAAGAGTCGATGAAAATATAAAGAAAAAATGCTTGGAACTGTACGCTGAAAAATATCATGATTTTGGTCCTACTCTGGCAGCAGAAAAACTTGAAGAACTTGATGGGATAAAAATAAATCATGAAACGCTTAGGCGATTACTAATCAAAGCAGGTCTTTGGAGTAGAAAACGGCGAAGGAACATTCATCGAAGTAGAAGAGAAAGAAGAGAATGTTTTGGACAGATGCTTCAATTTGACGGAAGTCATCATAAATGGTTTGAGCAAAGAGGACCTAAATGCTGTTTAATGAATATAGTCGATGATGCAACAGGAATGACACAGTCGTTTTTGACGGAACAAGAGACAACGGAAGCTGCTATGAGGCTTTTATGGGGCTGGATAGACTGTCATGGGATACCTCAAGCGGTATGTTGTGATAAAAAAAATGCTTATGTTATTACACGGGAGCCAACTATGTCAGAAATAATAAAAAATGTAAGGCCTAAAACCCCGTTTCAAAAAGCTTGTGAAAAACTTGGAATACAAATAATAGTGGCTCATTCGGCTCAATCTAAAGGCCGTGTAGAAAGGAATCATAGTGTTTATCAAGACAGATTTGTAAAAGAATTACGCCTTGCAAAAATAAATACTATTGAAAAGGCTAATGCTTTTTTACAAAAAGAGTATTTACCGAAAATAAATAAAAAGTTCGCCATTGCACCTTTAGACTCACAAGATGGGCATGCTCCTTGTCCAAGTAAAGAACAGCTTGCTAATATTTTCTGCTATGAAGAACAAAGGGTTGTAAGTAATGATTTTGTTATCAGGTATGAAAACAGACTTTTTCAAATAACAAAATCGAACCGTAATATACCGAGACCTAAAACAAACATATTGTTAAGAGAACTCTTGGATGGAACCATAAAACTAATATGGAACAACAAAGAGCTTGATTTCTTAGAAATAACTAAAGAGTATCTTAAGGAGGTAAAATTATCATAACCGGCATAACAAAAGGGGACATTTCTATGGTGCTAAAACAGGGGACATTTCTATGGTGTATTGACAACGGATAAAAACCGGCCTTGACAGAGAAGCCGTAAGCAAGTAGACTTTGTTCTATAAGCTGTTCTGTAGACAGCCTGACATAAAAAAAGTTCTTTAATAAAGAACAATAAAGAGTACAAAAATGCGGAAATTTACGCAAAAAGGAGTTTATATGAGAAGAGTTGTAATTACAGGCCTCGGTGCCGTAACCCCCATAGGAAACACCCTGGATGAAACATGGGAAGGAATCAAAGCAGGTAAATGCGGAATCGGAAACATTACCCAATTTGATTGTTCCGATTTTAAGATTCAGATAGCGGCAGAAGTAAAAAACTTTGACGCTTCACAATTTATGGATAAAAAAGATGCCCGTAAAATGGCGCGGTTCACTCAATTTGCCGTAGCCGCAGCTTCGCAGGCAATGAAGGATGCCGGCCTTTCAAAAGAAAACATCGATGCAAACCGCACAGGTATAATACTCGGAAACGGTATAGGCGGTTTTGAAATCTACCAAGAAGCCTTTAAAAAATACTTTCAAGTTGCTCCGGATCGTATTCCGCCTATGACTGTTCCTCTTCTTATTCCGAATGAGGCAGCCGGAAACATAAGTATGCAGTTCGGCATAAAGGGACCGTCTTGGACATTGGCCACGGCCTGTGCTTCCGGTACCGATGCTCTCGGAAACGCTTTAGACCTTGTCCGCTCAGGAAGGCTTGATGTATGTGTATCGGGCGGTACGGAAGCTACAATTACCGGTTTCGGCATAAGCGGTTTTACGATTTTGCAAACCCTCGCCTCAGGCGATCCTGCCAAGGCTTGCTGTCCCTTCGATAAAAAGCGTTCAGGCTTTGTGATGGGCGAAGGCTCAGGCATTCTCATCCTTGAAGAATATGAACATGCAAAAAAAAGGGGAGCTAAAATATATGCAGAATTTGCGGGCTATGGAGCCTCCTCCGATGCCTACCACTTAACCAGCCCCGACCCCTCAGGTGACGGAGGAGCATTGGCTATCACCAACGCCCTCGCCGATGCAGGCGTAAAACCTGAAGAAGTTCAATACTATAATGCTCACGGAACATCGACGCCGATTAACGACCCTGCAGAAACGGCCATGATTAAAAAAGCTTTTGGAGACCATGCATATAAAATGAAGGTTTCTTCAACCAAATCGATGATAGGCCATTGCTTAGGTGCCGCAGGAGCTCTTGAAGCTATCTTCTGTATAAAGGCAATGGAAGAAGGATTTTATCCCCCGACCATTAACCTAACCGAACCCGACCTTGAAGCCGGCTGCGATTTGGACTATGTTCCGAACAAGGGCGTCAAAGGCGAAATAAACTGTGCCGCCTCAGGCTCTCTCGGCTTCGGAGGCCATAACGGCGTCGCCGTCTTTAAAAAGATAAAGTAATGACTTTTTAAAAAACTCTAATTAGATAAGCTAAAACCGAAACAACACATTTAACTTCGGCCTTCGGAATTTCCGTACCGAAGTTAAATGTGCAATTCTAAAAGAAAAAGAAATCGAAGACTTCATAAGAATAAATTTTTCAAATAAATAGGATAAAAATATTTAATACAAATTATTGACAGAAAGTAATTAATTATTATATAATAGTATGAGTAAGGAAAGTAAGGAGGCGTTTTATGGAACTTGCAAAACTAACATCTAAGGGTCAGATTACAATTCCGCTTGCGATAAGAAATATGCTCGGATTAAAAACCGGCGATAAAGTCTTTTTTGAAGAAAGCAGAGGAAAAGTTTATATTACAAATGCTTCTCAAATAACTTTAGCAAATATTCAGACTCAAATGCAAGGAGAAGCAGAAAAAGCCGGCTTTCAAACAGAAGATGACGTTATTGCTTATATTAAAGAGCTAAGGAAAAAGAGTTGAGGATTTTCATAGATTCAAACATTGTGATTTCTGCGATACTTTTCCCTGATGGTAAGGTTGCTAAAGTTTTTTCTCATTTGCTTGAAAATCATACGGTAATAATTTCTTCATATACAAAGGAAGAATGCAAAAAAGTTTTTGAAAATAAATTTCCATTTAAAAAAGAGTTATTGGGTATTTTCTTTGATGGAATTACTTTTGAAGAATTTAAGAGTCCCGATACAATTGATGAAAATAAATATCCAAAAGTTCGTGATATAAAAGATTTGCCGGTTCTTGTATCCGCAATTTTATCTGATTCAGATATTTTGATTACGGGAGACAAGGATTTTGAAGATGTAAAAATTGATAAACCGTTAATTTTTACACCATCAAAATATTTCGAATTGATTGCAGAAAAGTATGGATATATTTAGGAGGTAAATATGAAAGATTCATTTGAAATGATGGAAACATATATGGATAAGGAAGAAGTCTTGTTGAGAATATAAGAGAAAAAAGTAGAGAAAAGAGTTAAGGAGAGTATAACTGTGAACATAAGGATTATGACTGCGAATGACTACGATGCTGTATATGCGCTGTGGATGTCGTGTATAGGGATGGGGCTTAATACTATAGACGATTCAAAAGAAGGTATTACTAAATTTTTAATACGCAATCCCGAAACATGTTTTGTTGCTGAAAGCGGAGAAAAAATTATCGGAGTCATCTTGACCGGAAATGATGGACGCAGGGGATACATATATCATCTGGCTGTCATCCCCGAATGCCGCAAGCAAGGAATAGGTGCACAGCTTTTGTCCGCCGCCTTGAAAGCTTTAAAGAAAATCGGCATAGTCAAAGTTGCATTGGTTGTATTCGGTAAAAATAAAAGCGGAAATGATTTTTGGGAAAAGATGGGGTTTACTTCGAGAGACGATTTGGTATATCGAAATAAAGCTCTGACTGACATCTGCCGCATAGATACGTAGCCGATGGCGTATACCAACTGATAATAACATAGATGCAATGCGATTACTTGAAAAACCTGATATTTTAATGTATCATACCGGCAAGTTTAATGTTCGGTAGATGCACCACTGCTGTGCTCTGGAGGAAAAATGAAAAAAATATCGTTTGAATTAATCAAAAAAATTGATTTTGTATTAATTTTTATTTTCTTGATTTTGGGAATTATTACATGGGCTATTGTTATGATAAACATATTTAACCCATTTAGCGGCAGCCATACTGTATCAAATGCAGTAACAATTGTTGAAGACGATACAAAAGAGGAGATACGGGAATATATAGAATTCAATAAAAAGCTAAAAGATGTTTTTGTCTTTAATCTTAAAAGCTCAAAAATAAAAGCCGATGGGTTGTATGATGATATATCTGCATCATCCATTAAATCGAGTTTAAGTTTTTCAGGGAAAACACATAACGAAGGAATCACCAACTTTATCTTTATAAAAGATATAAGTTATGAAGAGTCTAAATTATTTGACTCAAATATTTTTATATATAAATATAAATTTGCTGAAGAAAAAACCGGAAAGGATATTTATTGCGATAAAAATATTTATGCTGTTGTAAATGAAGACACAAATAATGATAAGACTCTAAATTCGGAAGATAATATAGCCTTATATATTTCCGACTATGACGGTAAAAATTTAATTAAAATTTCAAACTCAGTATATAAAGTTAGAATTACAGACAATAACCAACTCTTATTTACTGAATATGACGGAAGCCTTTTGACATTCTTTTTATATGATATTAATTTAAATAAAAAAACTAAATTAAAGTCAGCCGAACAAGAAGTTCCGGAGAAATATATTTCTTTCTATTGATAAGATTAGAAAAACCATGCTTAAAATAGCCGTCATCGAAGATAATGAAGTTCAATCCAGACTCCTAAAGGACTATGCAAACGAATGGGCAAATAAAAATAATCTTTTGCCGGAAATTAAACTTTTTTCTTCAGGCGAACAGTTTTGGTTTGAATTTGAAGAGCTTTCCGATATAGATATAATCTTATTGGATATACAGATGTCTAGGATAAGCGGTATCGAACTTGCCAAAAAAATAAGAAAAACAAAAAGCGATGCCGTTATCATCTTTATAACAGGTATACCCGACTATATGCAGGAAGGCTACGATGTCGAAGCCTTGCACTATCTTTTAAAGCCTGTAAAAAAAGAAAAACTTTTTGATTGCTTGGATCGAGCCTTAAAAAAGCAGGATAAAGTTAAAGAAGAAAATTTTGTCTTTTCATGCGAAGGCCGCCTTACAACATTAAAGCAATCTGAAATTGTTTTTATAGAATCTATTTCGCATAATCTAAAAATAAAAACTTTAAAAAGCGAGTACATAACAAGGATGAATTTATCGGAGGCGGAAGAAAAGCTAAATTCCAAACTATTTGTAAAAACTCACAGAGCCTTTATCGCAAACCTGATGCACATAAGGCAGCTTCAAAAAGACAAGGCCGTCCTTGCAGATAATACTTTAATTCCGATAAGCCGCAGGGAATATAAAAATGTCAACACTCTTTTTATCGGCTTTTTTACCCAAGGAGAAACCTGATGTTCATTTTTATACTTGTTTTAAGCTCAATCCTCTTGCTGTTTATACTTCTGTACTTTTTAATTAGAAGAGCCGTCAATAAGCGTTTTGATGATTTTGAAAACGGCCTTATCAATAAATACTACGAGGATGTAGATTCCATCTATAAAAAAATGCGCGGCTGGCGGCATGACTTTCATAATCATATTCAAGTTATGAAGGCCTATCTTGAATTTAAAAACTATGATGAACTTGAAAGCTATTTAAACAATTTGACCGAAGACTTGATTAAGGTAGACAGTGTAATAAAAACCGGAAACCTGATGAGCGATGCAATCTTAAATACGAAGGCCGCTATCGCTCTTTCCCATGATATAAAACTAAACATAAAAGCCTCCATTCCTGAAAACATAGCCTTAAGCGACCTTGAACTTTGCGTAATAATAGGAAATCTTTTTGATAATGCCATTGAGGGTGCTTTAAGTCTAAAAGAAAAAGAGAAAAGATTTATAAGGGTGTACATAAGAAAATTAAACGACAACCTCTATATATCGTTTACAAATTCTTGCGAGGGCCGCCGCAAAAAGACTCAAGGAAAATTTCTTACAACAAAAGAAGGTAAAGATCACGGCTTCGGCTCAGGACGCATCGATGCTATAGTAAAAAAATATTCTGCCTTTATAAACCGCCAAAGCGAAGAAGGAGCTTTCGCCGTCGAAATCATGTTTCCGCTTGTTTTGCTCCCTAATCTTCCGAATGTTTTATAGCCAAAAACTAAACATTTCAAACTACATATGTACCGATTTGATTTTTTTCTTTTATATTTTTTAATAGAAAGTAATTTGTACTTGATAAATTTTATTTTTTAGACTATACTGAGAAATAATTTAAGGAGGTTCTTAATGGCTGTCGCATCTTTGGTATTGGGTATTATTGCCCTTGTAATCGGAGTAGTTTCCGGAGGCTCTCTTGGTTGGTTTGGCTCAATTCTTGCAATTCTAGGTATAATTTTCGGTGCACTTGGCAGAAAAAATCCTGAATCTAAGGGGATTTCGACCGCGGGTCTTGTTTTGTCCATTATAGCTCTGCTGCTGGGAGTTATATTATGGATTGCATGCTTTGCGTGCCTTGCAGGAACTGCAGCTGCTTTATCAACTATGTAAAGATATCTAACAAAATTAGACCAAAACTATAATTCGTGGCAAGATAATCTTTACAATTAAGAATAGATAGTCGAATATTTAATTCGATTATCTATTTTCATTTATAAAACACCATCATTCAATTAATATGCAGCCTTACATATCTTTTTTTAAATTTGAAATTCCTTCCTATGGGTTAATGATTGCTCTTGGTATTATCGTTGCAAATATAATAGGCGGAATAGTTATTAAAAAAGAAAAATTGGATATCAACGATTTTATAATAATTGAAGCCTACCTTTTTTTAAGCGGAATCATAGGCGCAAAGCTTTTATATCTTTTAATAGCCAAAGATTCAATTGAGTGGTCAAAAATATTCGACTTAAACTATTTTCATAGCTTAATAGAATCAGGCTTTGTTTTCTATGGAGGAGTCATTGGAGGTCTATTAATAATTCCTTTTATAAAAAAAATACATAAAATAAAAGTAGAGGTGTATTTAAAAAAATCAATATTTATGCTTCCGCTTATACATGCTTTTGGAAGAGTAGGTTGTTTTTTAGCCGGCTGTTGTTATGGAATTCCTTACTGCGGATACTTTAATGTAGTTTTTCCAAAAAACTCATTTGCTCCCCAAGGCATAAATCTCTTTCCGATCCAGCTATGTGAAGCTTTTTTTCTGATTTTATTATCGTTTTTTTTACTATACTTAACATTAAAAAATAAAAGTAGGCTCACAGTCCTTATATATTTATTTTGTTATAGCATAATCCGCTTTATCTTGGAATTTCTTAGATATGACTCCGCACGAGGAAAAGTTCTGTTTTTTTCCACTTCGCAATGGATAAGTCTTATAATTTTAATTTACACAATTATATATTTTTCAAAACACTGCATATTTTCAAAAAACCGTTTGCGTCAAATTTGATACCATCTATGCCATTCTCTCCCAAAATATTAATTTTATTGTATAATAAGGCTCATTAAAACAAAGAGGGTAAATACAACGAGCTCTGGAATGCCCAAGCTCAATATTATAAGGAAGAGGAAATTGAAAAGCTTTTAAGATAAATAATATCTTTTAAAAGCTCATAAGGATTTTTAGATATATAAAATATTCGGAGGAAATTAAAATGAAAAAACGAGGTATTTTACGGAATTGGGGCTATCTATTAAAAAACATAGCCGAAACCGACAAGCTATTATTTTTACTTATATTTGCTTGTGTACCGATTGCAATACTTATGCCTTACCTGCAAGCTTTTTTACCGAGGGCTGTAATCGAGGGTTTACAAAATAAAACGGAGCTTCAATCCTATCTGCTAAAAATTCTTTTAATAGCAATGGCTCTTGCCGTTACAGTGCTTTTAGAACAAACCGTAAAATGGCTGCTCGAAATGAAGGGGCAAGACCAAAGAGGAAGGTTCTCAAAAGAACTCCGTAAACACGCAATAAAGGTTGACTATGAAAAAATGGCAGCAGTTTCCTTTGCTCAAAGCTTCGACCTTTCAATAGAAGCAATTGCCGGAGATATAGCTATTACAGGACAGTCTGCAAATATAACCGCAAATTTTTTAACAAGTCTTTTAGGTATAATTGCATTTGCTCCATTAATCATCAATATACAACCTATTTTAATTTTAATCATCTTTATTTCATTTTTGACAAATTATTTCTATGGAATTTTTCTAACAAATTATGATGAAAAGATAACCGAACAAAATAAGGGAGTAAACCGTAAGCTGCACTACATTGCTTATAAGAGTATCAATTATAAATATGCAAAAGATATAAGACTATATAAAATGTCCGATTGGTTTTTTAAAAGCTACCAAACCTACAACAACGAAAGAAGAAGATGGGAGCGGAAATTAAGCGGCAAGCGTTTTTTAGGGGACTTAATCGCAGGCCTTTTTGTATTTATTAGAGACGGCCTTGCATACTTTTATCTTATTACTCAAATATTTACAGGAAAAATCGGAATAGCTCAATTTGTCTTCTTGTTCCCTATTATTACAAGTTTTTCGGATTGGCTTATTTCCCTTTCCACTCAAATAACCGAATTGCGTACAGGCAGTTTAAAACTGGATTATCTTCGCAATTTTTTTGACACATGTAATGATAACCGTAAAAGCAAGGGCGCCCCGCTGCCGGTTTCTTTTAATATAGAATTAAAAAATGTTTCTTATAAATATCCTGAATCGGATAAGCTTATTTTAAAAGATATTAACTTGAATATTAAACAAAACGAAAAAATTGCCATAGTCGGAGTAAACGGAGCCGGAAAAACAACCCTCATCAATTTGATTATGAATTTATTTTTCCCGACTCAAGGAGATGTTTTTATAGGAGGAAAAAATACAAAGAACTATTCCCAAGATGAACTTCTTCCGATTTTTGGAGCGGTTTTTCAAGAAACATTTATACCTCCTGAAACAATTAAAAATATTATATGTGCTTCTTCCGATTCACATGATGAAATGAAGTTTCAAAAAGCCGTAAAAGACTCCGGTTTTGAAAAAACTATTTTAGAACTTCCTCAAAAAGAAAATACTTATTTGGTAAAAAGCACAAGAAAAGAAGCCGTCGATTTATCGGGGGGACAAAACCAGCGGTTAATGCTTGCCCGAGTTTTATATAGGGATGCTCCCATCCTTATTTTGGATGAGCCTACTGCAGCCCTAGACCCGATAGCCGAAAGTGAAATATACGAGCATTACAATAAAATGACTCAAAACAAAACTTCAATCTTTATTTCGCACAGACTGGCTTCCACAAGATTTTGTGATAGGATTATTTTAATAGAAGACGGAAAGATTATTGAAGAGGGAACCCATGAAAGCCTTATGGCTAAGGGCTGCAAGTATGCCGAAATGTTTAATATACAGTCAACATATTATACGGAAAAATAATAGGGAGGAAACAATGTTATTGGAAAAAAAAAGGCACACAACAAAAGAAATTATTTCTACATTTTTTAAGTCGATTAAGTTTTTAAATACTTTGGATAAGGGGCTTTGCTTTAATTATGCATTGATAGGTATCGTAACAGGCTTGCGTCCCTTTGTGAATATCTACATGCTTAAAAAGATTATAAACGCTCTCTCACAGGGTTTACCTAAAGAGCACTTATTTTTGCTTGCAGGAATAAGCATTGCAATAAATTTATTATTATTCTTATGCGAAAAATTTATAGGGCACAATTCCTATTTTAGAATGGAAAATTTAACGCAGCTTCGAAATATGGAAATAGCAAAAAAGAATACCACAATGGATTATGAATTTATCGAAGATGCCGAACTCCAAATCGAAATGGAAAAAATGTATAATATGGATTATAACGGAGGCTTCGGCTTATTTTCACAGCTTATGAATATTCATAATCTTAGCCAAAATATTGTGTTGTTTATCATCGGCTTAATTCTTTCAATTCCAATGTATACATCTTATGCTCCGATTTTAGGAATACCTTTATGGATTCAAAACAGTATTTTCACTTTCTTTATTATTTTGATATCCGTTTTAAGTATAAGAATAAATAAAAGGGCTTTGGAAAAAAGAGATGCATTTATGAAAAACAATCTCTTTGAAGAAATGAGACCTTACAGCTATGCCGTAAGTCTTGCTCCGGAATACAAAATAGGAAAAGATATCCGGCTGTACAACAAAAAATTATATAATGAATATTTTACAGGCTCAAGCGATTTTCAAATAAAAATAGTAAACGCATTTTTAAGATTCAGCCTTTTTCCACAGCTTGCTCAAATCTTTTTTAACATGTTCAGTTTAGGTTTAATCTATATCTTTGTGGGAATAAAGGCCTATTACGGAGCAATTCAGATAGGAGACATAATTCAATATTCGGGAGCCGTTACTCAATTTGTTTTTGCGGTTGCAGGTCTTACAAGAGCTTATAATCAAATTGCAGCAAACTGTGATTTCTTCGATCTTTGTTTAGGCTATATCAACTTAAAAGAAACAAAATACAAGGGAAGTCTTCCTATCGAAAAAAGAGATGACAACGAATATGATTTTGAATTTAAAAATGTAAGTTTTAAATATCCTCAAAGCGAAAAATATGCATTAAAAAATGTCAACCTAAAATTCAGGATAGGAAAAAAACTTGCAATAGTCGGCATGAACGGAAGCGGTAAAACAACTCTGGTAAAATTATTAACCCGCCTCTATGATCCGAGTGAGGGCGAAATTTTACTTAACGGTATTGATATTAAAAAATTCGATTACGATGAGTATCTGGATATTTTTTCGGTTGTCTTCCAAGATTTTAATCTTTTTGCTTTAAACATTGCCCAAAATGTAGCCTCTTCGGCAGATTACGATAAAACAAAAGTAGAAGAAGCCTTAAACCTTTCAGGTTTTTCCGATTCGCTTAAAAAAATGCCTCAAGGCATCGAAACATACCTCTACAATGATTTTGAAAAGGGCGGAATCGAAATATCGGGCGGTGAAGCTCAAAAGATTGCGATGGCAAGGGCTATTTACAAGGACTCTCCCTTTATAATACTAGATGAACCGACCGCAGCTCTCGATCCGATTTCCGAATTTGAAATTTATTCAAAGTTTGATACAATTATAGGGAATAAAACAGCCGTTTATATTTCGCACCGTCTTTCTTCATGTAAATTTTGTAATGAAATTGCAGTCTTTGATGAAGGCAAGTTAGTACAGCACGGTTCTCACGATGCTCTTCTTCAAGAGAAAAGTGGAAAATACCACGAGCTATGGAATGCCCAAGCTCAGTACTATAAGGAAGAGGAAATTGAAAAGCTTTTAATATAAAAACTCCGGCCGATTGAAAAACACTTTTTTTTATGTTATATTATTCCTTAGTTTACTTTAGGATTAATTATGGAAGAAAAATTATCTACACTTTGCTCGGTTTTAAGTAAAGACCAACCGGTACTTGTACAAACTCATGATTTTCCCGATCATGATGCCCTGGGTGCCGCTTATGCTCTTTTAAAACTTTTAGAAACTTACGGCTACAAAGTAGAGA
Organism: Treponema denticola ATCC 35405; assembly: GCF_000008185.1. Lineage (NCBI taxonomy): Bacteria > Pseudomonadati > Spirochaetota > Spirochaetia > Treponematales > Treponemataceae > Treponema > Treponema denticola. The sequence continues at coordinate 33,928 of NC_002967.9, read as the reverse complement.
TTGCTTACGGCGGTCATATTCAAAGTCTATCTTTAATAGAATTTGTAGAATATTTAAACTACCCGCTTTTAAAACTTGATGAAATCGATGATCTAAAAAAATACCAAGTTGTAATTGTAGACGGCTCCCCTTTTAAGGGAACCGTAAAATATGTAGGCGGTATCTTAAAAGCCGTAATAGACCATCATCCTGAAAGAATTCAGTCTACGGCAGCTTATACGGATATAAGAGTAGGAATCGGAGCCTGTTCTTCCATTATTTGGTCTTATTGGAAAGAATCCGGAAAAGAATATGACGAAATAACTGCAACAGCAATGATTGCGGGTATACAGCTGGATACGGCTTTTTTATCCAGAGGTGTAAGTAAACTTGATCTGGATGCTTATTATGAACTTTACTTTAAATCGGATGTGCAGAAGACATATCAAATGATTAAAACTACCATAAACATCTGCGACCTCGAAGAAATAGGAAGAGCTTTTACCGACTATTTACGCATAGATAATTTCTTAATTGTAGAATTAAGTGAAGACTACTCAAGAGCTATTTTATCGGTTGTAGCCGACTTTTTAATTTGGATAAAAGATATTTCTTTTGTTATTGTACTGGAAACAGACGGCCCTGAATATAAACTCTCCGCACGCAGCCGCGATAAAAACCTTGATGCAGGCTGGTTAATTCAAGAAGCAGTAAAAGACATGGGCTCGGGAGGCGGTCATGCACACATGGCCGGCGGAGTAATAGATGCAGAAAGATATTGCGGTAAAACCGTATTTTTAAACTCTATCATTAAGTTAGCTAATTCTGAACAAGGAAACAACTGTGGACGAAAATAACGAAAAAACTTTAAAGCGTATTCTTTTAAAAGACCGCGAAATTATTCTTTTAGGAACGGCTCACGTTTCTAAAGAAAGTATTAAGGATGTTGAATCTACAATTAGGGAAGAAAATCCCGATTGTGTATGTGTAGAATTGGATGAAGTAAGGTATAAGTCCTTAACCTCAAAAGACACTTGGCAGCAAATCAATATCTCCCAAGTTTTACGGGAAGGAAAAGGATTTTTACTCCTTGCAAATCTGGTTCTAGCCTCTTTTCAAAAAAAACTTGGAAGCGACCTCGGCGTAAAACCCGGCGATGAAATGAAGGCCGCAATTGAAGTTTCTCAAGAACTGAATATTAAAACCGAAATGGTTGACCGCCCGATTCACACAACATTAAAAAGAGCTTGGGCAAAAAACCGCGGCTGGGGAAGATCAAAACTATTGGCAACCCTTTTAAGTGCAGCCTTTTCAAACGAAAAACTTGAAGAAGCCGAAATCGAAAAATTAAAAAATCAAAGCGCAATGGATAACATGATGCAGGAAATGGCCGAGTATCTGCCGAACATAAAAGGCGTTTTAATAGATGAGAGAGACCGCTACCTTGCATCAAAAATTTGGGAAAGCAGCGGCAAAAAAATTGTGGCTGTCTTGGGTGCAGGCCATCTTCCCGGAACGGAACGCTTTATAAAAGAACTGGAAGCAGGTACAAAAACAACGGATGTATCCGACATTGAAGTAATTCCGCCGAAAAGCACAGTAAGCAAAATTGCCGCTTGGATATTTCCCATAGTTATAATAGGCTTAATCATTCTCGGCTTTTTTAAGGGAGGCGGTATAAAAACCGGCCAAATGCTCTTATCCTTTGTTCTTTGGAACGGAGGACTCGCAGCGATAGGAGCCATTATCGCCATGGGGCATCCTCTGGCCATCCTAGCTTCATTTTTAGGAGCTCCATTTACAACGATAAACCCGTTTTTGGGTATAGGAATGATTTCAGGCCTTGTACAGGCTTGGGCAAAAAAGCCGCAAGTAAAAGACATGGAAAACCTTACACATGATGCTGGAAGCTTTTCAGGCTGGTATAAGAACAGAATAACAAAGGTTCTTCTTGTTTTTATTCTATCTTCTCTCGGAAGCTCGATAGGAACATTTATGACGGTTCCGGCTCTTATTGCTAATCTGATTAAATAAAAAAGCCCGACAAAAAACTTCTGTAAGAGATATAAATGTAAGAGCTATAAAAAAGGAGGGGAACCTCTTTGAGGAGGTTCCCATTATGAAAAAAAAACTAAAAAATGGAAAAAGGCGCCGATCAGAATCGAACTGATGAATGAAGGTTTTGCAGACCTGTCCCTTACCACTTGGGTACGGCGCCGAACTTTGCCCAGTATACCAAAAAATACAAACTTTGACAAGGGCTTATAGCAATTTTAATAAAAAAATAGTATAATGTACTCATGTTTGACATGAAACCTGTTATAATAAAGAAGATATTTAAAAATCAGCCTCACTATATTCTTACATGGTCGCCTCTTAAGAAGGCTGATAAGTATCAGATTAATCGCGCTGTACCTGCTATGTCAGGTGTTTATGAGCTTTATAAAATGGATAAAGAAAAACATCTCAATCTTTTATCGGTAACCCATGCGTGGTACGGCGGTTTAAGAAGCAATATCAGGGAAGCTATAGACCCCGATACAAAAACAGATCCTGAAAGAAGAAAAATATTGGAAGACGATGATATAGAGCTTTATTACAGGTATTCATGCTCCGATTCTTTTGGGGACCTGTTGGATGTTGTCTGGTTTTTACATTCAACATATTTTCCTGATGATATTCGTGTAGAATCATCAAACCGATATGAAAATTTTTTCCTTACAGAAAGAGCACCCGATAAGGTTTACTGGCTGGAATAAATAAACTTATGAAAATCGAATTCTCACTTGCAAAAAAGAGCATACTATTTTTTTTATGTATTTTTTTATTGGCGGTCGATTTGAACTCCGTTTCTTCCGTAAAACGATTACCCAACTTTTACGATAATGTACCGAACGAAGAACTGGCCGCCGAAATAATTGAGAACATGACCGATGAGGAACTTTTGGCTCAAACCTTTATGTTCGGCTGGGCAGGCCAAGATCCCGGGGACTTACTTTTGTCATGGATTCAAGACTCCGGATTGGGCAGTATAAAAGTTTTCGGCTGGAATACCGGCGATTCCCGCAAACTTGCAAAATCCATTTCCATTTTACAAAAAAAATCCCTCGAAGGAAGATTCGGTATTCCGCTTTTTGTTGCAACCGATCAAGAAGGAGGCTGGGTTCGGCATGTAAAGGGTCTGACCTCTGAAACTCCCGGAAATCTTGCAATAGGAGCATCGGGCATACCTCAAGATTCTTACTATTCCGGCTATTATATTTCAAGAGAAATAAGGGCGCTAGGTATAAACTTAAACTTTGCTCCCACTGTAGACCTTTTAACGGACCATGACTCGTCAATAATAGGCCCACGCTCCTTTGGGGACTCCCCTCATGCTGTAGGAATATTGGGAGCCGCCTTTGTACGGGGAAGCAGGGATGCAGGCGTTCTTACAACGGCAAAACATTTTCCGGGTCATGGAGATACCAGCATTGACAGTCACGGCCGTCTGCCTAAAATCGACATATCCGAAGAAACCTTCCGCAACAGGGAATTGATTCCCTTTAAATATCTGATAGATGCCGGCGTACCTGCAATTATGACAGGACACTTAAACTTTTCATCAATCTTACCTAATGGAGAGCCTGCAACATTTTCCAAATATCTTTTAACGGATATACTGCGCGGAGAACTGGGGTTTAAAGGACTTATAATTACCGATGACATGATGATGCATGGGGCTATGAATTTTGCAGGGGGTATTGCAAAGGCTGTTAAAATGGCCTTAGAAGCCGGAAACGATATAATCGAATCTTCCACAACGCCTCGGCACTATCAAGCTTTTTGGAAGGATAATATCAGGGCAATGAAGGAGGAACCTCAATTTAAAGAAAGGGTAAAGGATGCGGCCTTTAGAATTTTACTTGAAAAATTGAAGTATTTTAAAAGCGATAACTATGTTCCCATTCTGCCCGATATGGAAAAACTGGATGAAAGAATTCCCGATAAGGAAGGCCAAAAGTTCTTTTTGAGTTTGGCCGGCCGCGCCACTACAATAGTGCGTGCTGTCGATATCCCTTTTAAGCCTGAAGAAAATGAGGATATCCTTCTTGTATCTGCCTATAAAGATTTTTTTAAATACGGCTTAAAGCGTTTCCCCAAGGCAAAAATAATTGAAGTAGACTCGGCCTATTACCACGTACGGAACTTTGATACAATTATCTTTTGTCTTTCCGATAAATATTCTTTAGGCGTTTTGCAAAAAATAATGTACTCCTATCCTAAGAAAAAATACATAGTTATCTCGGTTTTATCTCCTGCATTTTTGGTAAAGGTCCCTAAAGTCCAAACGGCAATAGCCATTTACAGTTATTCGCCGGCATCCTTTACTGCTGCATTCGGAGCTCTTTGCGGAGACTTCATCCCTAACGGAAAACTTCCTATTTCAGGAATAGAGTAATGAAATGCTCAGTTATTCACCTTACAAATAAAAATATAGATCTCTTCATTGATAATATTCTTCCTTACGAGTACCTATGCATAAACCTTGCCGAGTGTCTAAAAAAACAAAAAAGATTTTTTGATATGGGCCAAGAGCTTTTTACCTTTATAAAGGCTGACATTTTTTTTTCATGCGATAAAGAATTTATAGGTATTTTGTTTTTAGCAGCCCACGGTGTTTTACTGCATTGTTTTACCAAAGAAATTACTGACGATATTGCAAAATATATAAAAAATAATTTTTTAAAGCACACAAATCCTCTTTCCGTAATGGGAGAAAAAAACACATCCATTTATTTGGAACAATTAATAAATGAAAGCTTGTCGCTTGTGCCGGCTCGTTTTGAAAACTACAAACTGCTTACGCTCAAAACAAAACCTTTAACACCGAACTTTTTTTGTACAAGGGCTTCCGATAATCTGAATACCAAATTGGAATTTATAAAACCGCAGATTGAAGATGCGGAACTTCTCTGTCCTATGGAAATAGAATACAATGAATCGGAAGTATTGGCGCCCGGAGTAAAAGCCTCTCACGAATCATGTCTAAAGCTATTAAAAAAAAGAATAAACAACCATGCCCTATATGCAGTAAAAAAAGACGGTAAGTATATTGCAAAGGCCGGAATAAACGCATCCGGTTTTAGATGGAATCAAATAGGCGGAGTATTTACAATTCCTGAATATAGAAATAAGGGTGTGGGAGCTGCAAACATGATGATGCTGACAAATGACTGTTTCCAATATAACAAAAAGTGTGCTCTTTTTGTAAAAATTAAAAATCCGGCAGCAAGGCAAATGTATAAAAAAATAGGATTTACCGAATCCTGTGATTTTAGAATTTCATATTTTTAGATTTGTCATCTAATTTTTAAAAGAGCTTATTTTAAAAATTTGCTAAAAAGAACATTGCAAGCAAGGAAGCATATCTGGCCTTTTCTTCGGATATAATTTCAACCTTTGAAAGACGAGTAACATAATACCAAAAAAATCCGAAGTCGGGATCAATGCGGAAGGCATACTCCACAAAAGAATCGGTTTTTACCAAATCTCCAAAAAGAAGGGTAACAACATCGTGCAAAATTGCAAAGCAATCTTCAAACGATTCCTTGTATGCGGCAGAATGCTCCGAGCTTATCAGTTTTTCACATAAACAATTTATCCTGTACAAGGTATCTTCTTTACATTCTTCATCATCTTTTTCAACCCAAGTTTTTTGTACAAGAAGCTGAATGTTTTTCCTAAAACTTTCTATCAAGTTTTTTTCGGCATCTACATTGGTTTTATCCGTATAAATTTCAAAAGAAGCGCCTCGGCCGAAGGCCTTTGATATTTTTAAAGCCGACGCAGCAATTTCATTATCGGCAGCATCTATAAATTTAGGAATTTCAAGAACTGCTATATCTTTTATTTCGGGAGACATCAAAAATTCATCACTAAATATCGGATCAACCATGGCTATACCTTGCTATTTTATCAAGATTTTGTCAATACCTTAAAAGCATTTTTTAATTACTTTTTTGAAGGAATAGGATTTTTCCAATACCAACAATCCGTATATTTCTTAAAGAAAATAAGAAACCTTATGATTATTCTAACTAAAAGATAAACAATTTGTATAACTTGAATAATCATAAAATATTCAAATGCTACAAAATATAGAATACAGCTGATAGGAACCAAAAAGTCGGGGAATGATTCTTTTACTTTTTCTGCCGTAGCCGATAAAACCGATTGGATAAACAGAACATTATAAAATGTAATAATTACTGTTTGCACAAATATCGGTGCCTGTACTTTCCAAACTAAAACGGCGCCTATGAGGGCAGAAAAGAAAAGATGTAAAACTAAGCGGATGCTTATTTTTTTTGTCTTAAAAATAGCTATAAGACCTGTAAGCCAAGCTGCTCCAAAACCCATAAACATAATTATGTATGGAATACTAAACGTAAAAAAAATATTTTTTAAACTGCTCTCTCTCATAAAAGAAAAAGACGCAAGGGCAGCCATAATTGCAATGACCATCGTTCCTTCACTCGTACTAATGCTTGAAAAATGCATAACCCCGTCTTTAAAACGTCCCCAAAATGTTCCTATTTGTCCCAAATATAAAAACTGATATACGCAAAAAAGTAAAATAGGGTTTGTAACCCGAAAACAAAGCATTAAAATGCCGGTAAGAAGCCCCGTAACAAAACTGTCTAAAAAATGATCAAAGTATTCGCCGAGCGGGGAACCGGTTTTTGTACGTCTTGCCTGTACTCCATCCGAACAGTCTCCTACAATATAAATCCAGCAAAAAATAGGAATCAACCACAAAAATCTATAAGTATCATGAAGATAATTTAGATAAGCGACAACGAATGAAAGCACAACAAAGCTATTGGAAAAGATAGTTATTATGTTTGCCGGAATTGATTCGGGTAAAATTTTTATAAGAGGAAACACAAAATATCTGTAAACCAGAGGGCTCAGCAATGATCTATCCTCTGCACTGTAGGAGTAATTTTCCATTTGCAGTTCTTTTTAATGTGCCCTTTTATAGTTTTTAATTTCGGTTTTTATTCGTGAAATTAATTCCGTTCTGGGAATTCTAACTTGCTCCATAGAATCCCTAAATCGCAATGTAACCGTATTATCCTCTTTTGAATCATAATCTACTGTTACGCAAAAAGGAGTTCCGACCTCATCTTGGCGGCGGTATCTTTTTCCGATAGCTCCTGACTGGTCATAATCGGTTTTAAATTCCTCTTTAAGCTCATTTCTAATTTCTTCGGCCAATTCTGCAAGTCCGTCTTTTTTCATCAAGGGAAGAACAGCAACGGTTATAGGAGCAATATTAGGATGGAAGCGTAATACGGTTCTCCAATCATCATCATTTCCCTTATCGGCAACCTTTTCTTCATCATAGGCATCACAAATAAACATAAGAACATTTCGCGTTAAGCCTGCTGAAGTTTCAATTATGTACGGAATATATTTTTCGTTTCCGTTATCTTGATCGATGTATTGCATGTCTTTGCCTGAATACTCGGTATGACGTGTAAGGTCATAGTTAGTACGGTTATGTACACCTTCAAGCTCCTTAAAGCCCATCGGGAATTCGTATTCGATATCATAAGCATCTTTTGCATAATGAGCAAGTTCATCCTTACCGTGCTGATGCCATTGGAGCTTATTTGTTCTTACCCCATACTTTTCATAGAATGCCCAGCGCTGTTTTTTCCAATAGTCGAACCACTCGTCATCAGTTCCGGGTTTTACAAAAAACTGCATCTCCATCTGTTCAAATTCGCAGGTTCTAAAAATAAAGTTTTTTGTAACAATTTCGTTTCTAAAAGCCTTTCCGATTTGAGCAATACCGAAGGGAATCTTCATCCTGTTTGATTGAATAATATTTTTATAGTTTACATAAATACCTTGGGCAGTTTCGGGGCGGAGATAGATAACGCTTGAATTATCGTCTGTGGGACCGATGTGAGTTTTAAACATAAGGTTGAATTTACGAGTATCGGTAAGCTCGCCTCCGCAATCGGGGCAAACTCTTTTTTCAAGGTTTTCAGGAGGTAAATGGTCTGCTCTAAAGCGGGATTTACATTTTTTGCAGTCTACAAGAGGATCGGTAAAATTTTCAACATGACCTGAAGCCTCCCATGTGCGGGGATGCATCAAAATTGCGGCGTCAAGTCCTACTATATTATCATGAAGCTGGGTCATTTCCTTCCACCAAGCGCGGGAAACATTATTTTTTAACTCTATCCCTAAGGGGCCGTAATCCCATGCCCCGTTCTGGCCTCCGTAAATTTCGGATGACTGAAAAACAAAACCTCTTCTTTTACAAAGACTTACAATTTTTTCCATTGAAATTTTATGATCTTCCATAATTTATCTCCCTTATTGCAATTATAAGTGTGAATTATAGTCTTTTTTTTATCTTTGTACAAGTACCGATTAAAACAGTCTGTATTACGTATAAATTGTAAGAGGTATTGCCCAAAAAAAGAATTTTATGGTTGCAAATATAGATTTTTTATGTCATAATATTTGTATGAAAACTGATATAGAAATAGCTAGAGAAGCGAAGCTAAAAAAAATCGCTGAAATTGCAGACGGTTTAGGGATTCATGACGATAATGTCATTCCCTATGGAAAGTATATAGCCAAGGTTCCCTATAGCGTTATAGATGATGCAAAGGTAAAAAAGAATAATTTAATTCTTGTTACTGCTATCACGCCTACAAAGGCCGGAATCGGAAAAACGACCGTTTCTATCGGCCTTGCCTTGGGCTTAAACAAGATCGGAAAGAAGGCTGTTGCAGCCTTGAGGGAGCCCTCTTTGGGTCCTTGTTTCGGTATGAAGGGCGGGGCAGCAGGAGGAGGCTATGCCCAAGTTTTGCCTATGGAAGACATTAACCTCCACTTTACGGGAGACTTCCATGCAATAACCTCGGCTCATAACATGATAAGCGCCCTTTTTGATAACTACATTTTCAGAGCTCAAGGAACTCCGAAGGCTATAAAAACCGTACTTTGGAAAAGAGTTTTGGATGTTAACGACAGAAACTTACGCCAAGTTGTTACCGGCTTAGGAGAGGGTAACGGCGTAGTAATGGAATCGGGCTTTGATATTACGCCTGCTTCCGAAATTATGGCTATTTTCTGCCTTGCAAAAGACATTGAAGATTTACGCCGAAGAATCGAAAATATCATATTGGGTTATGATACCGAAAACAATGCCGTAAAGGTAAAAGATTTAGGTATTGCGGGTTCAATAGTAGTTCTTTTAAAGAATGCCATCAACCCCAACCTTGTACAAACAACGGAAAATACTCCTGCCTTTATCCATGGCGGTCCCTTTGCAAACATTGCTCACGGATGTAACTCGGTAATAGCGACAAAAACAGCCCTTACCTACGGAGAATATGTAATTACCGAAGCAGGCTTTGCCGCAGACCTCGGTGCGGAAAAATTCTTCGATATTAAATGTCGAAAAGCAGGTTTAAACCCGAAATTGACAATAATTGCGGCCACTACAGGCGGGTTAAAAATGCACGGAGACGTTCCCGAAAAGGAAATATCCAAGCCCAATGCAGAAGCCCTCAAAAAAGGCTTGGCCAACCTTGACAAGCACATTGAAAACATGAAAAAATTCGGACAGACTGTAGTTGTAGCCCTTAACAGATACGGCTATGATATTGACTCCGAATTGGAACTGGTTAGAAAACACTGTGAAGCACAAGGTGTAGGCTTTGCCGTAAACAATGCCTTTGTTGAAGGCGGAAAAGGTGCCGTTGAACTTGCCGAGCTCGTTGTAAAGACCATCGAAACAAATCCGTCAAAGCCATTAAAATTTGTTTACGAAGATAAAGACTCCATAAAAACAAAGATAGGAAAAATCTGTAAAGAAATCTATGGGGCTGCTGATGTTACATATTCGGGAGCTGCCGACAAGATGATCAAAAAGATTGAAGAAGCCGGAATGGCAGACTTCCCTGTTTGTGTCGCTAAAACACAGTATTCGTTCTCATCGGATCCTAAACTTTACGGAGTTCCTACAGGTTTTGAAATGAATGTCAGGGATATAGTTTTAAACTCGGGTTCCGAAATGATTGTAGCCATTATGGGCGACATGATGAGAATGCCGGGCCTTCCGAAAGATCCGCAGGCCGTCAGAATTGACCTTGTAAACGGAAATGTTGAAGGCTTGTCATAAAATTTGTTAAAAATACGCGATACTATTTGATTTTTATAAAATAATATCGTATAATGTAAGGTAGTTATCAATAATATTTAAGGAGCAAAAAATGAAAAACATTTTGAAAATTTTGGCAATTATGGCCCTTTTTTCTTTTGTACTTACGAGCTGTGGAACTCCCCCCACTCCTCCTCCCGAAGAAAAACCCGCACCCGTTGTTGTAGAAGAGCCTACACCGGCGCCGGAACCTGTAAAGGAAGCCGCACCCGAGCCAAAACCGGTTGTTGAAGAGCCGAGAGATGTACCTGTAAAGGAATATGTAGTTGTAGAAGGTGACACTCTGTCCGAAATTGCTTTGAAATTTTACGGAACAAGAGAAAAAGCATACTACTTCCCCATAATTATGACGCTCAACCCCGGTAGGATCCAGCATCCGGACAAACTCACACCTAAGACCAAACTTTTAATCCCCGATTTTGAACTTTTCATGAAACACTCAGCTTCAAAAATGCTTGCAAGACCTGAGTTTGAAAAATGTATTAAAATTTATGAGGATGAAGGAAAATCCGGAGTAGTTGAGTCTTTAAGGCGAAGGCTTAAAGAGTTTTAGTTTTTGATAAAAACTTCCTTCCGAAAGGGGAGGAAGTTTTTTTTATTCGTGCGGAGGCTTTAATACCCCGATGCTTTGCGTCGGGGTATATTGATTTCCGCAAAGCAATTTAAAAACAATCAGGAGAATCCAATTTATGAATGTCAGATATGCTGTGGAGCTTTCAAAAGAGCTTTTACAAATACACAGTCCCGGAGGCTATACAAAGAATGCCATAGACCGAATAAAAAAAGAATTCGATTCATTAGGCATAAAATATACCGAAACAAATAAGGGTGCTATTTACGGCACTATCGAAGGAAAAAATACGGCTAAACACAGAGTTGTTTCAGCTCACGCAGACACCCTCGGCGCTATGGTGCGTCAAATAAAACCTAACGGCTGCTTAAAACTTGCTGCCATTGGAGGTATAGCCTTTAACAGCATCGAAGGAGAAAATCTTTACATCATTACAAGAACGGGAAAGGTTATCACAGGCACCGGCCTTCCCGAAAAAGCCTCTGTTCATATTTTTGAATCTATCGAAAAGGAAGAGCGAAACTTAGAAACCTTTGAAGTGCGCCTTGATGCGGAAACTCACTCAAAGGAAGAAACCTTGGCTCTCGGTATAAACATAGGCGATTTTGTCGCCTTTGAGCCACGCACAATCGAAACCGAGGACGGCTACATAAAATCCCGCCATCTGGATGATAAGGCTTGTATCGGTATGCTTTTTGCCGCTTGTAAGGCCCTTAAAGAAAAGGGAGAAAAACCGGCTTATACTACCCACTTTTTTATAAGCAATTATGAAGAAATAGGGCACGGCTTTTACGGTATTCCTAAAGAATGCTTTGAAGTTTTAGCTCTGGATATCGGAACAGTCGGAGGTGAGCAAAATTCGGATGAACATGCAGTAACAATCATCGCTAAGGATTCACGCACACCCTACGATTTCGGCTTTAGACATAGGCTTGAAAACCTTGCTATTCAAAATAAAATCAACTACAGAACCGATGTTATGTTTAGATACGGCTCGGATGCAAGTATGTATGTATTGCAGGGATTCGATATCAACTTTGCCTGTATGGGCCCGGGAGTAAGTGCTACCCACCACTATGAAAGAACCCATATCGACTCCTACAAAGAAACTATAAACCTATTGTACGCTTATTTAATGAGCGAATAGGTTTTTAGGATTGAATTAACTTTAATATTATCAAAGCGATAATTTTTAATGGCGGTAAAGCGATAATGTAAGACTTTAGCTTTGCCGCTTTTTTAAAATTTCAGGCTTTATCTTGCCCTCATAGCCTTGATTGCTCGGCTCATAAAAATGAGTGCCCTCAAGCCCATCCGGAAGATATTGCTGTTTTACCCAGTGTCCCTCAAAGGCATGGGGATAAAGATAGCCTTCACCATGGCCTAAAGCTTCTCCGTCACGATTTGAATCTTTTAAGTGGTTAGGAACTTCTTTATTTTCCTTTTGAACACAATCTAGGGCTTTAAAAAAAGCTTCAGCACTGTTTGATTTGGGGCAGGTTGCCAAATAGAGGGCAGCATGGGCAAGATGATACCTGCCTTCAGGCATACCGACCCTGTCAAAGGCCTCAGCCGCACCTGCAACAACGCTTACAGCCCCGGGGGATGCAAGCCCTATATCTTCACATGCTGAAATTAACATTCGCCGGAAGATAAAGCGCGGGTCTTCTCCTGCCGCTATCATTCTGGCAAGCCAGTACACGGCGGCATCAGGATCGCTCCCTCTGATAGATTTTATAAAGGCGCTTATAACATCATAATGATAGTCGCCGTCCCTATCGTATAAGACAACCTTCTTTTGGATACTTTCTTCGGCTGCCTTTAGACTAATCGTAATTTTAAAATTTTCTTCAGGAGGCCAGTGCTCCGCACTCGTTTCAACGGCAAGTTCAAGGGCATTTAAGAGACTTCGCGCATCGCCGGATGCCGTATCGATAAGATGCTCCAAGGCACCGGCCTCAAACTCTATTTTCCAGTTACCGTAACCCCTTTCTTTATTTGTCAAAGCAAACTGTGCAACTTTTTTTAGGTCATTATCGGTTAAAGGTTTTAATTCAAAAACGCGGCTGCGGCTCACAAGAGCCTTGTTCACCTCAAAATAAGGGTTTTCCGTCGTAGCACCGATTAAAATTATCGTCCCGTTTTCTACCCATGGCAGGAGGGCATCCTGTTGGGATTTATTCCAGCGGTGAACTTCGTCCACAAAAAGAATAGTCTTACGGTTATAGAGCTTTTTGTTTTCCTCAGCATTGGTTACGGCTTCCCTTATCTGCTGCACACCGGCTAAAACGGCATTTAAACTTAAAAAATTGCTTTTAGTGGTATTTGCGATAACTCTGGCAAGGGTGGTTTTTCCTGTTCCGGGAGGGCCGAAAAAAATAAGTGAAGAAAGTCTATCGGCTTGGATTGCACGCCTTAAAAGGCAGCCTTTTCCGATTATATGTTCTTGGCCTATATATTCGTCCAAGCTGATAGGCCTCATGCGGGAGGCAAGAGGTTCATTTTGTTTAGAACTTGAAGCCGCAGCTTCAAAAAGATCCTTACTCACGGTTCCATTCGCGCTTTTTATCGCTATAAAAACCCCATAGACCGGTGTTTCTTGTAATTGTGCCTGAATAAATGCCCATAAATACGGCATATTTACCGCTCCCCGCATTTCCTCTTTCAACACCCAACACAGGATATGTATAATAACTTCCAAGGGTAGTTTGGTATTGGGAATAAGATCCGGGAGGGGTTGTAGAACCTGAATTGCCGGGGTTAAGCTGTTTTGCTTTTGAAAGATCCGTAGTATGTGCATTATCCAGCTGTATCTCGGTATATCCCTTGTCACAGCCTAGCAATATGGTTTTTCTTTCCTTAAAGTAAGAAATACTTACAGGACTTTTTGATATTGATATTTTATTATTCCAAGTTCCGCCATTTATGTAATAGACTGTTGATCCGGCAAGTACAAATACTTCATTTGGATTGCCTGTTGAGCACATCCCCTTTACTCCGCTCGGTAAATTTGATATCTCAACAGCAGGAGAAGCATCTGCTTTATATAGCTTTGCAGAGTTTTTTGACTGTACCACAACATAGTTTCCTGCCGCATATAGGAAGTTTACTTCGCCTGTAGCTATAGGATTATTAATACCTGCTATTCCTATCTTAAAAACTTTTTTTTGGTTCGAATCATATCCGAAAACAGTCGTGTCACCGGCAATAACATGGATATCGTCTGAACCTGATACAGCACTCCATGTTTTAGTTGATTCATCATAAAATTTTACGGGTCCTGTAACAAAGCTTGCAAAGACATTAGCAGCATTCTTTGCAAGCTTTTGAGTACGTTCGGCGGGTAAAATCTTTGACCAAGGACCATCGTAATTTTTTGATTTTGAGTAAACGCCTGCCAGATTTGAGGCATAAACCATTGTATCGGTTGCTACCAAACTTAAAACATTCCCTCCAACCGAAAACTCTTTTAACTCGACCTCTTGTTCAATGGCTGCAAATATGGGTCTATTATTACAAGCCGTAAAGCCGATAAAAATCATTGGTATTAAAATAAAAATATATCTTCTAAATTTCATACTGAATTCTCCATATTGATTAAAGATGATATCTGGCAGCAAAGCTGATGCCTAAAAAATTTCCCGTTCGGTTATTTGTTCTATCTTTGAACCACTGGGGGACTACATTCCAAGATACATCGCCTCCGAAAGACCATTCGGGAGAATACTGATAGTAAGTTCCTGCATCAAATCTAAAAATCATGCCGAAGTATTGGGCTCCGTTTCCGCTATAAGACTGAACAGAAACCCCTATACCTCCTCCAAGAGGGATACGCCATTTCCTGACAGCAAAGGTGTAGCCCATATCAAAGGTTATAGGTACGGCAAAGTAAAGATTTTTTGCCAATGTGGGATAAAACTGAAAACTTATAGTTCCGCCCAAAGAAAATCCGTCTAAGATATAGTAGCCGAAAGCTGCATTGATGGTGCCTCCCGGCCAAATATTCGGTTTAATAGCAAATTTCTCGGCTGAAGTATTAAAAAGAGGGACACCTAAGGATAAACCTACTTTTATGAATTTATCGCCTTGTCTGACCGGTCGAAAGACTGCAGTTCCGTCTATTTTACTATTTGAAGGAGTTTCAGCCTCTTCTTGTGCAAAAATCGGAATCAAAAAAACGCTGATAATCAAAAAACAAGAAATAAATCTCTTCACTTTTTATTCACCTCTAACTTAAAAAATAGTATATCTTATTTTTTACAAGAATGTCTATATGTAAGTCTTGCACAAAATCATATTATGTTATAACATAGTAGATATAAGATAACATAACAATCTTATCTTGTTTAAACTAACACAAGTCTAGAACAAACCGGAATAAGAATAGTTACTTATACAAGTAAATGGAGGAAAAAATGAGTGCAAAAATTATTGACGGTGCCCGGATAGCGGCAGACCTACGGGCCGATATTGCAAAAGACGTTGAAAAAATAAAGGCAAAGGGAGTCCAACCCACCTTGGCCGTTATTTTGGTAGGAAATGACCCTGCGTCCCAATCTTACGTAAAGGGAAAGACAAATGCTCTTCATGAAGTAGGAATGAATGACAGGACATTCAGGCTTCCGGAGACTACTACGCAGGATGAATTACTAAAACTTATAAAAGAGCTGAATGCCGATAAACTTATAAACGGTATTTTAGTGCAGTTACCTTTACCCAAACAAATCGATCCCGATGCCGTAATTGAAGCTATAAATCCCGAAAAAGACGTAGACGGTTTCCATCCTGTAAATGTCGGAAAACTTCTTTTGGGACACGATACCTTTATTCCTTGTACCCCCCATGGTGTAATTCATCTTTTAAAGAGAACCGGAGTTGAAACAAAAGGTGCAAAGGTTGTAATTGTAGGACGCTCCAATATCGTTGGGAAACCTCTTTCCGTTTTGATGATGAATAAGGATGTAAACGCAACGGTAACCGTCTGCCACAGCGGTACAAAGAATTTAACCGAAGTAACAAAAGAAGCTGATATACTGGTTGCAGCTATGGGAAAGCCCCGGTTTATCAAAGCCGATATGATTAAAAAAGGCGCCGTCGTCATAGATGTAGGTGTAAACCGGATTGATGACAGTACCAAAAAAAGCGGCTTTAGGCTTGTAGGCGATGTAGACTTTGAGCCTGCCTGTGAAATTGCTTCTGCAATAACGCCTGTTCCGAAAGGGGTAGGCCCAATGACCATAGCTATGCTCGTTGCCAATACCCTCATCGCAGCAAAAAGGCAAAACGGTTTGGAATAAACCGAATTGATTTAATCCGGAAAATAAAAAGATTAGGATTATAATAAGAAGCCCCGAATTGAGATTTTCAACTCGGGGCTTTTTTTTAAACTGATGGGGCCGGTATAGGCGGCACATCCGTACCGTTTTTCTTTTTTCTCATAATTACAAATATAAAGGCGCCCAGACAAATAAGAGCAGCAGCAATTCCTATGGGATAAGAAATCATCTTATCAAGCTTGAATCCTTCAGGAGCCATTAAAATATATGTAACCGAAACAGCTGTCATAAAAGTTGCCGGAACCAGGGCAATGATAAAATTCTTCTTATTTAAGAATAGATACATTGCTCCTACCCATAATGCAATCATTGCCAAAGTTTGATTTGACCATGCAAAATATCTCCAAATAATATTAAAGTTTATTTGGGATAGAAGACCTCCTATAGCTAAAAGAGGAATAGCCAATAAAAGTCTTTTATTAATCGGTTTTTGATCTACCTTGAACCAGTCGGCAAGAGTTAAACGGGCGCTCCTAAATGCCGTATCTCCTGATGTTATAGGGCATGCAATAACACCCAATACTGCCAAGAAACCACCAATACCTCCCAATAACTTGAAGGAAATATCGTAAACAACACCTGCAGGACCGCCCAATGTGTTAAGAGCTTCTTGTAAGCCGCCTGTTCCATAATAGAATGTCATACCGGCAGCTGCCCAAACAAGGGCAATAATTCCTTCGCCTACCATTGCGCCATAAAACACCTTGTGTCCGTCAGCTTCAGATTTAATACAACGGGCCATTAAAGGGGACTGGGTTGCATGGAATCCTGAAATAGCGCCGCAGGCAATGGTGATAAACAGCAAGGGCCAACGCGGTAAATTGGAAGGATGAACATTAGCCAATGAAAATTCGGGTATAGTCATTGTTCCGCGGAAAGCATTGAAAAGAATACCGGCGCCGATACCCAAGGCCATAATTATAAGAACAATACCGAAAACCGGATAAATCTTTCCGATAATCTTATCTACCGGTAAAATTGTAGCAAGGAAATAATAAGCAAGAACAATAATCAGCCAAAAATTCGAGCCGAATTTTTCCGGTGTGAGTTTTGCTAAAAGATCAGCAGGTCCTTTCATAAAAACCGTACCTACAAATATAAGTAAAACAACGGCAAAAACTCTCATGATAAATTTCATAATCGGGCCCAAATATACGCCTGAAAGCTCTGAAATACTGGCACCGTCATGTCTTTCGGAAATCATTCCCGAAAGGTAATCATGCACTCCTCCCGCAAAAATCGTTCCAAGTCCTATCCAAAAGAAAGCAGAAGCACCCCAAAGAGCTCCTGAAATTGCTCCAAAAATCGGCCCCAATCCTGCTATATTCAATAATTGAATCAAGAATACACGGCCCGTCGACAGAGGAACATAGTCTACCCCGTCCTGCTTAGATATTGCCGGCGTAGGTGCAGAAGAAATACCAAATACTTTTTGGACATATTTTCCATAAACAAAATGTCCTACAATAAGTATTGCCAAACAGATAAAGAATGTAATCATACCAGCCTCCTTGTGATATAGTAATAGTGTACCATATTTTTAAAAAAAATACACCCAGAAATGGCCTTTAATATAAAAAAATAGCCGATTAGACTAATCGGCTATTTAAATTTTATAAAGATTTGTGACAGAACCAGAAATCGTAACCGTCATATTCCTTTAAGCGCTTTTTAGCTTCCGCTTCTGTGGGAGGCGGCGGAATGATTGCTCTGTCTTTGATAAGCCCGTTATTAGGCCAGTCGGCAGGTAAAGCAACCTTATTCTTATCGGAGGTTTGAAGAGCTTTAACGGCTCTAACAATTTCTTCCATATTTCGACCGATTTCCTGAGGATAGTAAAGAACAAGTCTTACCTTTCCGTTGGGGTCAACAATAAATACGGCGCGAACGGTGTTTGTGCCTTTTCCGGGGTGTAAGAGTCCGATTTGGTTTGCAATGCTGTCATTTGCAGCAATTACAGGGAAGGTAATCTCTACACCCAGTTTTTCCTTAATCCATTCAATCCATTTTAAATGGCTCTGTATTTGGTCAATAGAAAGACCGATTAGTTTTACGCCGAGTTTTTCAAACTCAGGCATGAGCTTTTGAAAAGCTACAAATTCCGTAGTACATACGGGTGTAAAATCTGCAGGGTGGCTAAAAAGCACAAACCAACTGCCTTTAAGATCACAGGGAAGCTTCATAGGTCCGTGTGTTGTCGAAACCGCTAACTGGGGGAAGTCGTCTCCCAAAAGGGGCATATTCATTGTCATTTGTTCCATAATTTTCTCCTTAAAAAATTATTTTAAAGCAAACTTTTTTAAATAAACTTTTAGTGCTTTTTAAAGGTTTTTTAGTGTCTTTCGGTTATATATAAGCAAATTTCATGCCAAAGATAGTAAAATCAAAATAAGACGTATTTTTAATAAAAATACGGGAATTTGTATTAAAATATTTAGAATTTCGATAAAACTAAGGTAGTCTAGGTAAAATTCACACCGTTATATCGGTGGCTATCACTGATATATCGGTGCACCGACATATCAGTGATATTGCTTTTCTTTTAAGTATAGAAAAAGAGCTGCGTTCATAATAGCATGAGTGTAGGGCGGATTACCCATGTTTTGAATAACTTTTTTAACGGGGATTTCAAGAATATTTAAGAATTCATCTTCATCAAGATTTTGCTTAACTTCTCCCTTGTCCAGCTCCGCCAAAAAAACGGTACAAGAGTTTTCCATTATTGCAGGATTTGGGGACAGTGTAGATAAGCATTTTATATTTTTAGGAGTTCGGCCGGTCTCTTCTAAAAGCTCCCTTAAAGCAGCATCTTCCGGTTTTTCTCCTTTATCGACAACACCTCCGGGGAATTCGATGCAGACGCTTTCCGAACCGTGCCTCCACTGCTGTACCATCACAAAGATATCTTCTCCCGATGAGTTTTGGTATACGGGAATAACAATAACCCAACTAGGCGCTTTTAGAGAAATAAAGGTCTTTTTTTCTCCTTCAGGAGAAATGCTGTCTTTCTCACAGACACTAAAGACCCTTGTTTTTAAGATCTCTCTGGAAACAGTAGGCTTCCAGACAATCTCATTATTCTTTTCCATAAAAATTGCAATTCTCCATTTGACATATCAAGAATTTCGGGTTATTCTATTATAAAGCGAATTTAATTGCAATAGGAGGTTTTTATGGCAATTATAACTATTTCACGCAAAATCGCTTCCTTTGGTGACGAAACAGCGATTGAGCTGGCCAAACTTTTAAATTACAACTTTATTGACCGTAAGTCGTTGGAAAAAGATTTGCTTGCAAAAGGAATTTCGGAAGTACAGCTAAAAAAATATGATGAGCGCAAGCCCGGCTTTTGGGCATCCCTTTCAAGGGAAAGAGATTCTTATTTTGATTATTTGCGTGAAGCAGTATATGAGCATGCTTCTTCAGGCAACAGCATTTTTATAGGCAGGGGAGGCTTCGCAATCTTGAGAAATGTGCCGGGACTTTATTCGGTACGCTTGGTTGCTGCCGACGATATAAGAATTTCGAGATTGATGAAGGAATTCAATTATTCCGAAAAAGAAGCGCGAGCACTGATGGAGGAAAGCGATAATAATAGAGACGGGTTCCATAAGAATTTTTTTAATACGGTTAATGAAGACTCTTCCGAATATAATTTAGTTATAAATACGGGGCATATAAGTCATCTTCAAGCCGCCGAGATAATCAAATACGGGCTTGAAAAAACCATAAGCAAAGAAGATGCCGCTTTAGGCGATAAAAGATTAAAAGAGCTTTTATTGGCTCAAAAAATCGTAAACCACATTTCTTTTGATTTGAAGCTTCAAATATATTTCCTTGAAGCCGATATTTCGGAACATGAAATTATTTTACACGGTGTCGCCGACAACGCAGGGCTTATTCAAAAGGCCATAGATGTTGCTCAAGAAATGGCAGGAGGGCGCAAGGTTTCGTCTGCAATAAGCATGGTAAACGAGTATAAGCCTTTTCCATAACAGTTAAAAGCATGTTGCAAGGCTTATGAGAAAATCGGCCGGAATTAAGTTTCGGCCGATTTTTTTTCTTTTACTAAATCTAAGGTAGACCTCTAAAGTTTTTTAAGCTATTCTACCGTATAACCCGCATCTTCAATAGCTTTTTTTAGGTCTGCAACTGAAACGCTTTCAGGATGGGTGATAGTTGCGGTTTTTGCACCTAAATCTATTTCGGCTGAAACACCCGAAATCTTTGTCAAAGCTTCCTTAACATGGGAAACACAATGTTGGCACTGCATGCCGTTTACCTTTAATACAGTATTCATAAGTTCTTTCTCCTTAATTTTATTTTTATCCGCTGCGCAAGATTCTGTGTTTACAGTACAGTTTGACTCAGATTCAGCTGAGCTGCTTGATACAGGACCTGCATCACGGCTTATTTTGCATTTTCTTTTGGGCTTAAAATAATTTAAACGCAAGGCATTGCTTACAACAGACACCGAGCTTAAACTCATAGCAGCTGCTGCAATCATCGGGCTTAAAACAATTCCGAAGAGAGGGTAAAAAACTCCTGCCGCTAATGGTATACATAGAGAATTATAAAAGAGAGCCCAAAAAAGATTTTCTTTTATATTCCGCATAACGGCACGGCTTAACTGAATAGAATCTACGGCCGTTTGTAAATTATCATTCATCAAAATAATGTCTGCGCTTTCGATAGCTATATCCGTTCCGTTTCCTATGGCTATGCCTACATCGGCTGTCATAAGGGCAGGAGCATCGTTTATGCCGTCTCCTATCATAGCCGTTTTAAGACCTGCTTGGTGCAATTTTTCGATTTCGTTTTTTTTGTTTTGGGGCAAGAGCTCGGCAGCAAAATCATCTACTCCCGTTTGAGCCTTTATAGCATTTGCCGTTTTTTTGTTGTCGCCCGTAAGCATTATAGTCCTTATGCCCATAGCCTTAAATTCGGCTATTGACTCAATGCTGCCTTCCTTAATTTTGTCGGCAACAGCTATAATTCCTATGAGCTTTGCACCCGTATCGGTTTCCGAAGCACTTCTGCCTGCACCGCCGCTTACGCCAATCAAAAGAGGGGTCGCTCCCTTTTCCGCAAGGGCATCAATTTCGGCCTTGGCATGGGAAATTTCGATATTGTTTTTTTGGAAAAGCTTTTCATTTCCTGCAAAGATTTTTAGGCCCGAAGCTTCTTCAATACCCGAAATCCCGAAACCGTGTTCAGCCTTAAAGTCCTTAATTTTCAAAGCCTCTAAGTTTTTTTCCTTTGCTCGTTTTATAACGGCATTTGCGAGGGGGTGCTCGGAAAGCACTTCAAGACTATAGGCAAGGCTTAAGACTTCGTCCTCGCTAAAGTTTTCGGTTTTTTTAATATCGATTACATCGGGGCGGCCTTGGGTTATTGTACCGGTCTTATCCAAGACTACGGTGTTTGTTTTATGAGCCGTTTCAAGGGCTTCTGCAGAGCGGATTAAGATACCCAGCCGAGCGCCCTTACCTGTTCCGGCCATAATGGCTGTAGGCGTTGCAAGGCCTAGGGCACAGGGACAGGAAATTACAAGCACCGAAATCGCTCTGGAAAGAGCGAATTCAAAGCCTTCGCCCGCAATCAGCCAGATAAAAAGCGTAATCACCGCAATAGCTATGACCGCAGGCACAAAGTAGTTGCTTATCTTATCGGCAAGCTTAGAAACGGGAGCCTTCGAGGCCGAGGCTTCTTCTACAAGAGCAATTATTTGGGAAAGGGTTGTATCATCGCCAACCCTTTCAGCTTTAAATGTAAAGGTTCCCGATAAGTTTATGGAGGCGCTTACTACCTTGTCTCCTGCGGTTTTTTCGACCGGGAGGCTTTCACCCGTAATTGCAGCCTCGTCTACCGAAGAATTCCCCTCTACTATGATACCGTCAACGGGAATGGAAAAACCGGGCTTGATTAAAATCAAATCGCCCTTTACAATTTCTTCAACCGGAATTTCCTCTTCATTACTGTTCCTTATAACAAGGGCGGTTTTGGGCCTAAGGTTCATCAGCTTTGTAATTGCCTGAGAAGTTTTTCCCTTTGCATTGGCTTCAAGGAATTTCCCCAAGCTTACGAGGGTTAAAATCATCGCAGCCGATTCAAAATAAAGATCTCCGGCAAAAAGCCTTACCGTTTCCATATCTCCGTGCCCCATTCCGTAGGCCATCTTATAAATAGCAAAGATACCGTAAATAAGGGCTGCACCGGAACCGACCGCAACGAGGGAGTCCATATTGGGAGCCTTGTTTAAAAAAGCCTTAAAGCCCCCCGTAAAGAATTTTTTATTTATAATCAGCACGGGAAGAGCAAGCAGAAATTGAGTAAAACTAAAAATAAGAGCATTTTCTATTCCGTGCAAAAAATGAGGAATCGGAAGAGAAGCCATGTGTCCCATCGATACATAAAAAAGAGGAATCATAAAGACTAAAGACAAGATTAGCCTTTTTTTTATCTTATCTCTTTCAAGTTTGGCGGCATCGTTTTGAAATGAGCGGGAACCGGAAGTCTTGCCGTCAGCCGAATTTTTATTTGAAGAAGAGTTTTTCAAACCTTCGGCAAGCGAGGCTCCGTATCCGGCTTTTTCAACCGCCTCTATAACCTTATCTGTACCAAGGATAGCCTCATCGTAATTGACGCTCATGCTGTTGGTTAAAAGATTTACCTGTACCTCGGCAGCTCCTTCAAGTTTTTCGACAGCCCTTTGAACATGAGAAGAACAAGCCGAGCAAGTCATTCCCGTAATATTGAACTTTATTTTTTTACCCATGTTACTAATATACAACTTTTAAACGGAAAGGTCTAGGATTTTTTAAGGGGCTGTAATAAAAAACCCCGAAAGGAAGCGGAGCATTCCGGACGTGGCTATTGCTTAGAATATGTTAAGTTTTTTAAATACGGAACCAGAGTTAGTTATAGGTTTCTTCATTACTTATAGTTTTTCAATTTCTTCTTTGGTAAGGCCGGATATTGTGCAAATATCACTAATCGGATAATTCATCTTTTTCATCAACTTTGCCGTTTCAAGTTTATTTTGGTAAGCCCCTTTATCAAGACCTTGTCGATAGCCTTCGCTTATACATGAAGCTCTGTCATGTTCATATTTCATTCGAGAGTCATAAAGCCATTTATCTCTAGGACTCATTTCCATTACAGAAATAGCGGCATTTGCTTTTTTCATCATTGTCGATTCTTGTTCTAACATTTCCCGCACCTCCGGATTATCAGTTTCGATAAATTTCAACCAGCTTAATAAGCGTTTTGTTTTATTATCTTTAAATTGGCCTTCTTTTAAGAGTCTTGCCTTTTCAAGGTTTAATATATGAATCTCAAGTTTTGAAGCTAAAGGCTCTTTTGTATCTTTTTCCAGAACAAGATACTTGTTATGTAAACGCTTATTTTTATCAAAGCCTTTTCCTATCAAATTTATTGTAATACATTTTGGAAGATTTGTATAGTCTTGGCCTTGTTTTATAGCTTCGTTGTACATTTTAGACCAATAATATAAGGTTCTTTCAGGAAAATCAAAATGCCAGTTGTTCTGAATTTCAATGTCGACAAAGGTTCCGTCTTTTAGCCTTAACTTGATATCCAAAATACCTAGCTTTTCACTTAAAAGTTCCTTATGAAACTCCTTATCCAGAAGTTCCAAACCTGCGATATTCTCAGGCGGAATATCCAGTATACATTCCAACAAATCCTGAAGAACGTCCTTGTTTTCTTCTACTCCGAATATACGCTTAAAAGCGTAGTCGTTGCGTAAAGTTATTTTAAACAATTTTTGCATTTTTTACCTCTCATAAAAATTATTTAAAAGGAAGAAAAATTTCCCCCTTTCATAATTATTATAGAAATTGTTTGTAATAGATAGTAAAATTTAAAAAATAATTTATCGATTATGTATATCGATTATGTATACCGTAAATACGTCATAGCTATGAGACGCTCACATGATGAAGATGCTTTTGCTTGATAAGCAATTGCAAGCCATCCCATCTTTTGGTATACTTCTCGCTATGGCAAGACAGACTTACGGGACGACACCTTGGGGTGCATGGTTTTTGGATATGCTGAAGGCCTATGATGATTCAGGCCGATTGTCCAGAGGAAAAACTTATGCAAACACAGGGAAGGTAAATTCTCTTGTGGTAAACGGGCAAACGGCGGGAGCAAAGGTTAAGGGGAACTATTCTCCTTGGTACCATGTGTATTTTAAATTCCCGCCCCTTTCAAAAACAAATAAAACCGCAATCCGCTCAATCTTAGAAAAACATCCGATTGAACTCGCAGGCCTTAGGGCGGGAATTATGAGCCCGGCCCTCATCGAAGCCTTAAAGAAAAAGAAAGTGAGGCTCATTCCTGCCCGCTGGAATTTAATCGAAAGGGACTGCACCTGCCCCGATTCGGGAGACCCTTGCAAGCACATGGCGGCCGTTCTTTTTTTACTTGCCAAAGAAATAGACCATGACCCTCGCCTCTTGTTTAAGCTTGCGGGCTTTGACATCGATTCTATAAATGTACCGGAAACCGAAGTTTTCGAAAAAGGAGGAACACAAAAACTTGGGCTCCTCCAAGAGCAGCCCGTTCCGTTGAGCCTCCGTAAAAATGAAACCTTAAATAAAGCAGCAGACTTATCTTCAGACTCATCAGTCAGTGAGACCGCTCATAATTCTTGTGAACTGCAGAGTCCTTTAAAATTTTCCCTTGGAGAATCCTATCTTCCGCTGATAACAAATATTCTTCCTCCTGAACCTAATTTTTCATCAAGCGATTTTATAATAAAGCTGACGGAATTCTATCATAAGGCGGTTTTAAATTACGGGCTCAATTTTTACGGACAAGAAAAGCAAAGCGAAAAACAAGAAGAAAAATCGGTAAACCCTTTTTTGTTTGCGAGGGTAAAAGTAAATATCGACAATATCCGAAAACAAAAAAGAGCCTTCCCCCTTGAGCCTAAAAGCCCTCTAACGGTAAATATAAAATTAGGCGAAACCCACGAAATAAATCAAACTCTTTTGCAAGCTCAAAATTTTTATAAAACAAGAAACAGCTTAAATGAGATGAGCCCATCGGTTAAAATTCTTTTTTCTCTCTTTGCTCTTGCAGGGAAATTGATTCAAAGCTCCGCATTTATACCCGCCGTATTTACCGAAAACAAAAAGCTTTTTATCTTTTGGAAAAGCCTTTCGGCTTCTTCCGAAATAAAGGCCGACATTTTTAAATTTGCAGCTTCCCTCACAAAGGACTTTTTTCTTCCGGTTGGAAAATGGGGAAGGCTCTACTGTGCAGAGCTTTTGCTTACAGCTCTTTTAACCGAATATGCGGCATCTTTAAAATTCTTTCCTAACAAGTCCTATACTAAAGATAAAGAAATAGATAAGCTCTTTTTTTTAAATGAAGAAATCGATATAAGCGTTCCCGGCAAGCGGAATTTGGATACGGTAATTTATTCTTGGCTTTCGGTTTTAAATTACAGTAATTGCGGATATGAATACCGTTTAACCTTGGAGGCCTTAAAAGACGACGAATTCTTTTTGCTTTCCGCCCTTGTCCGTAAGGCTAAAGAAAAGCGAATAGAAGCAGGCGATGACTCCTTTGCTCTTGAAGCAGAGGCTCCTTTTGCCGAATTAAATACCGCAGCAAAGAGGAGTAAAAACCCCGACGATATTTTGCGGTTTCCTGCAACCCTTGCGGCTTATTTACCTGCTCTTTCGATTCTTGCAATTAAAAAAAATGTGATGCTTTCGCGGGAAGAAACGGGGCTCTTTTTACAAAAGTCGGCAAAGCTTTTACAGCGTTTCGGCATCGATATAGTTTTACCTAAAAGCCTAAAAAATATTTTGACTCCCAAACCTGTCATAAGCGTAAAATCCGTAAAGGGAGCAGGAAATATAGTTTCATTTTTAAACATTGATGATGTTCTTTCTTATGACCGAGCCCTAATGTTGGGAGATACCTTAATAGATATAGACGAATTTAAAAAGCTCTTTTTAAATAAATCGGGCTTGGTAAAATTTAACGATCAGTTTCTTTTACTTGATCCCGAAGAAGTTGCCAAGATGTTAAAGGCCCTTGAAAAGCCGGCAGATACAAAAGAGGTCTTACAAGCGGTTCTTTCGGGAAACGCAGTCTGTTCCAAACCCGCCTCAGAAATTATCAAGAATATTTTCAGGCAAGAAGAGGTTCCCGTTCCTCAAAATCTAAATGCGGAATTAAGGCCTTATCAAAAACAAGGCTACCGCTGGCTATATGCAAACATCAAAAGC
This sequence comes from Treponema denticola ATCC 35405, assembly GCF_000008185.1. Taxonomy (NCBI): domain Bacteria; kingdom Pseudomonadati; phylum Spirochaetota; class Spirochaetia; order Treponematales; family Treponemataceae; genus Treponema; species Treponema denticola. The sequence goes on along the minus strand of NC_002967.9, from coordinate 7,534 downwards.
GGCTTCGGCTGCCTTTTGGCCGACGACATGGGCTTGGGCAAAACCGTACAGATTATAAGTTTAATGCTTAGCTTTAAAAATTCAAAAGAAGCGGAATCCCCTTTTTTGGTTATAGCCCCAGCAAGCCTTCTTTCAAACTGGGAACACGAAATAGCAAAATTCGCTCCTTCTCTTAAAACCGCCGTTTATCATGGGGCAGGGCGTAAGTTCACTACCGAAGCAGATGTAATAATAAGCACATATCAAACTATGCAAAAAGATATAGAAAAATTAAAAGACAAAAAAGTTTTTTGCATTATTTTAGATGAAGCTCAGGCTATAAAAAATTCCGGAACAAAAAAGGCTCATGCCGTAAAGGCAATTCAGGCGAGGGGCAGAGTTGCTCTTACAGGGACACCGGTTGAAAACAACCTTGAAGATATGCGTTCCATATTCGACTTTTTTCTTCCCGGTTATTTAGGTACGGCCGACGAGTTTAGAAAAAAATGGCGTATTCCGATTGAGCTTCATAATTCGGAAACCGAAGCGGATGATCTAAAAAAAATTACTTCACCCTTTTTGCTCCGCCGTCTAAAGACCGATCCCAAGGTTATCTCTGATTTGCCGGATAAGATAATTACAAATCAATATTGCAATTTGACGCCTGAGCAGCTGGCAATTTATGAAAACCTTGTAGAAACGGAATTGCACAAGGTGATGGGAGCCGAAACTAAGATTGAAAGACAGGCCTATGTTCTAAAACTTTTAACGGCCTTAAAACAGGTGTGCAATCATCCGAGAGCCTATGATAAGGAAACTCCAATCGAAATGAAATACTCAGGCAAGGCCGCTGTCCTCATCGAGCTTTTAAACGAAATAATTTCTTCGGGAGAAAAGGCAATTATTTTTAGCCAATATGTAGGCACCCTCGACATTTTAAAAAACATTATTCAAAAAGAATTGGGAACCGAACCTCTTTTACTCCACGGTCAAATGCCCGCCTCAAAAAGAAAAAAGGCTGTAGAGGTTTTTCAAACGGATTCTGCTTACCGCATCTTTTTAATTTCTCTTAAGGCGGGAGGTACCGGCCTTAACTTGACGGCAGCTAACAGGGTAATTCACTTTGACCTTTGGTACAATCCCGCAGTTGAAGATCAGGCCACAGACAGGGCATTTAGAATAGGACAAACAAAAAACGTCTTCGTGCACCGCCTTATCTGCTCCGGTACCTTTGAAGAAAAAATTGATGAGATGATTCAAAAAAAGCGGGAAATAAGCGGTATGAGCATTTCCGCAGGTGAAACATGGATTTCAAAATTGAGCAATGAAGAATTGGCCGGTCTTTTTAAGAGTTAATTCAAACATGAATCCAAACATTGATAAGCCCCTTTTTTTATGATATAATCTAAATTTAGGGGGCTTAATATGTATTTTTTTATAAATGATTACAGTGAAGGTTGTCATCCAAAAATTCTTAAAGCATTGACGGAAACAAATGAAGAGCAAACCGTCGGTTACGGCTGTGACGAATATTGTGCAGAAGCTGCAGACCTTATCTTAAAAGAACTGGATGCACCTCAAAGTAAGGTTTATTTCTTTTCTGGCGGAACACAAACCAACCTGACCATGATAGCCTCAGTACTAAGACCCCATCAGGGAGTTATCGCCGCCGATACAGGGCATATAAACGTACATGAGTCGGGAGCCATCGAAGCTTGCGGACACAAGGTTCTAACCATCGAATCGGCAAACGGAAAAATAACGGCGGAGCAGGCTGAAGCTCTTATAAGGGCACATTACGATGATCCCACAGCCGAGCACATGGTTCAGCCCGGAATGATTTATATTTCAAATCCTACGGAACTCGGCACCATTTATTCAAAAAAAGAATTACAGGCTTTAAAGCTGACCGCTCAAAAATATTCCGTACCCCTCTATGTTGACGGCGCCCGCCTAGGGACAGCCCTCACCGCTGACAATAACGACTTAAGCCTTGCAGACATGGCAAGATATACGGATGCCTTTTATATAGGCGGAACAAAGATGGGCGCTCTTTTCGGTGAAGCCCTTATCATCAACAACCAAGATCTTCAAAAAGACTTTAGATATATACAAAAACAAAAAGGCGGTCTTTTTGCAAAGGGCAGACTTTTAGGCCTTCAGTTTAAAACTCTTTTTAAGGATAAGCTTTACTTCGAAATAGGAAGAACAATGAACGAAACGGCAAAGATGATCCGTAAAGGTTTTTCCGATAGGGGCTTTTCTTTTTTTATGAAAAGCGAAACAAACCAGAGCTTTCCGATAATAGAAAATAGTCTTTTAGCTAAAATAGAAAAAGAATTTAAATGCGAATTTTGGGCAAAAATTTCAGAAAACCAAACAGCAGTTCGCTTTTGTACCTCATGGGCAACAACAAAAGAGGCGGTAAAAAAACTTTTTGAATACGTGGACGAGATAAACAGCAATGCGATTAAAAGATAATAAGGGATTCGGTTATTTTAAATTTTTCCTTTCTTATACATTATCCTTGTGTAGATGATTGTAATTGCGGCCCCGACGGGAATTAGCATACTTATGGCCTTTCCAAGCTGGGGCATTGCAATAAAAAGAATCAGCATAAAGGCAAAGGGAACTGCGGCAATCTTAGGATTTTTTGCAACAAAGACTACCAGAAGGCCGCCAAAAAGGGCCGGCAAGATATTTTTAAAGGCCGGGGCCATGATGGGTGATTCCAATATTGGTTTTAACTGAGTCAATAAGAGCATTCCCAAAACCAAGATAAGGGTTGTAGTAATGGAAGAAACTGCGACGGCTATTGTGGTAACTACATCTCCTTCTTCGGTATTGGCTTCAACCTTTGCCGTCTCCAAAGCCAAGACTCCGCAGGGCACTTTTAGGTTTGTCAAGTTTCCTGTGATAAAGCCTACATAGGTTCCGCCCGCACCGAGCATGGGGGCGAAGGTAAAAGCTTCAATAATTCCTACCGGCCAAAAAACAACGGCAACACCGAAAAGTCCCCTTAAAAGGAGCCAAAAATTGGGCCAAGTGTTATAGTAAATACAGGTAAAAAGAGGATAAGAAAGAAACATTATAATGGCTATTACCATCCATGTTCTTCCCCACCTATGTATGCTTTTTTCATATGAACCGAATTCTATTTGTGTATCTTGCATAAAATCCTCCTATAAGAAGTTCCATAAAACCTTAAACGGTTTAAGCTATCAACATGGTAATCGGAATGGAAAAAGCCATCCCTCCCAAAAGGCTTATCGGCATAGCATAGCTTTCAAGCCACTTAGCCCTTGTCTTTTTTACGACTAAACCGCAGACAAGCATTAAAAAGGCTGAAAAAAACATCACAAAAACGGGAATCCAACCCTTAAGCCCGAGCCTGATTTCAGAAAATATCATTCCTAAAAAGGCGGAAATCATTCCCATAAAAAGGGCATCGATGAGGAGCTTACTCCATTTTTCATCCTTGGACTTCATCTTAATAAGATTTTTTTGCATCTTTGGCAGAAAAAGAGCAATCACGACAATCCCCGAAATTATTCCGAGGGCCATAACCCAAGAAATAGTCGTATAGGCTGTTGCATTTGCAATCGGCTCATCCAAGGGAATGTCTAAAACGGAAGCAGCTGTGCTTGCCGCAGTAAGCTCATAGGTTAAGGCTCCCAGTACCGAAAGGCGGAGCCAAGGCAGGGGAAGTCCTAAAAATTTGGAAAGGCTTATCATGCCTAAAATGATTGAAATGGCGGGTGCAACCGTAAAAATCGCTGCTCCGGAGATAATTTGCTTTATTTTTTTTTGGGACATATTGAGCTCTTTTGCCCGCCTCAAAGCCTTTATCAAAAAGAAGACGGACTGAATTAAAACAAAGAGTATCACAATACCTGCAAACCAAAAGAGCACAGAACTATTAACATCAAACATACATATTCCCCTTAATTACGCATCACACATCCAGATTTGCATAGACGGCGTTTTCTTCGATGAACTTTCGGCGGGGTTCGACTTCTTCTCCCATCAGCGTGCTGAAAATTCTGTCGGCTTCGACGGCATCCGGAAGGGTAACCCTCATCATTTTCCGTCTTGCCGGGTCCATAGTTGTTTCCCAAAGCTGGGTCCCGTCCATTTCGCCCAAGCCCTTGTAGCGCTGAACAGCAGCATTGTTTCCGCGTCCTATTTGATCCAAAACGGAATCTCTTTCATCATCATTATAAACATACCATTCTTTTTTATTGTGTGAAATTTTATAAAGAGGCGGCATCGCAAGGTAAACGTGCCCCTTTTCGATAACCTGAGGCATGTACCTAAAAAAGAATGTTAAAAGAAGAGTCCGGATATGGGAGCCGTCAACGTCGGCATCGGCCATTATTATAACCTTGTGATAGCGTAATTTTTCTATATTAAAATCCTTGCCTATGCCGGTGCCGAGGGTCGCAATAATGGGCTGAAGCTTTTCGTTGTTTACAACCTTGTCTAGGCGGGTTTTTTCGACGTTGAGCATTTTTCCCCAGAGGGGCAGGATAGCCTGCGTCTTGCTGTCCCTTCCTTTTTTTGCAGAGCCGCCTGCAGAGTCTCCCTCAACTATGTAAACTTCGCAAGACTCCGGGTCTTTTAAAGAACAGTCTGCAAGTTTTCCCGGAAGGCCGAAACTGTCCAAACCGCTTTTTCTTCTGGTAGCTTCCTTTGCTCTTCTGGCAGCAATTCGGGCGGCGGCCTCAGCGACACATTTTTCCAAAACCTTTTCGACCTCATTAGGATTTTGCTCAAAAAATAAGGTAAGCTTTTCGTTTACAAATGAGTCAACTATACCCCGAACATCGCTGTTGCCCAACTTTGTTTTTGTTTGCCCTTCAAACTGAGGTTCGGGAACCTTCACTGAAACGATGGCGGTAAGACCAGCACGGACATCTTCTCCGGTAAGCTTTTCTTCCTTATCCATCTTTTTTACAAGCTTAGGATACTTCTTTAAAAAGTCGTTCATTACACGGGTAAGGGCTGTTTTAAAACCTTCAAGGTGAGTGCCCCCTTCGCGGGTGTTTATATCGTTTACGAAGGAAAGGAGGTTTTCGTTATAGCCGTCATTGTATTGAATGGCAACCTCGCAGAGAATATCGTTTTTTTCGCCTTCGATAAAAACGGGACTTTTCGGAAAAACTTGTTTTGATTCGTTCAAATAAGAAACAAACTGCGATATTCCACCCTCAAAGGCGAAGGTAACCTCTTTTGGGGTAGAAAGGCGCTCATCCCTCATCGTAATGGAAATTTTGCTGTTTAAGAAGGCCAATTCCCTTAAACGGGTTGCAAGCACTTCAAAATTGTATACGGTGGTTTCGGTAAAGATAGAAGGATCCACTGCCCATCTTATAACGGTACCGCTTTTTTCGGTTTCCCCTATTTTTTTTACGGGCTCAAGAATGGAGCCTTTTTCAAACTTTGCATAGTGCTCAAAGCCGTCCTTGTAGACCTTGGCCTCCATCCAAACGGAAAGAGCGTTTACAACCGAAACGCCTACTCCGTGCAAACCGCCTGAAACCTTGTAAGAACCCTTATCGAACTTACCGCCGGCATGAAGGCGGGTTAAAACCAGCTCCAAGGCACTTATTTTTTCGGTAGGGTGAATATCTACAGGAATACCTCGGCCATTGTCCTCTACACGGACAATATCGTTCGGCTCAAGAACTACCAAAATTTTATCGCAAAAACCCGCCATAGCCTCGTCTATACAGTTATCTACAACCTCATAAACTAGATGGTGAAGACCGTCCGGCCCCGTTGAACCTATATACATACCCGGTCTTTTTCTGACCGCTTCCAAACCCTTTAAAACCGTAATATTATTTGCCGAATAATTTGACTTTGTCATTTTTTTTCCTTAAAAGCTTATAAATTCCCATAAAATTTGACAATAAATGCCTTTTTTCATTCTATCATTATTGCAAAAAAAAGTAAAGAAGTAGTATAATGGCGAGCTATGAGTGAATGGGATTATAAAATTTTTTGGGATGAAGCTGTTAATCAGTTTAAGGAAGAATTAGCCTTTTCTATATTTTCTATGTGGTTTTTACCGTCCAAATATGAAAAATCGACGGAAAATACCGTGTATCTTAGTGTTCCGTCGAAATTTTTTAGAGATCAGATGATTCATAATTATAAGAACGGTATCGAAAAAAAATTGTTTGAGCTGTCAGGAAAAAAAATATCTATAGATTTTATCATCAAACCGAATACTTCCGAAGACCTTTCTAAAGCAGAAAATGAGGGAGGAAACGATAAAAAAGAAGATGCCGCAAAGCCGTCATCTGCGGAATCCAAGAAAAAATCCGTAAAAACCGAGGGAGGAAGGGGACAGCATCCCGATTTGAGACCTGAGTATAATTTTGAGGACTTTGTTGTAGGCCCGAATAATAACTTTGGAGTAAATGCCGCTATAGCCGTTTCTACAAATCCGGGAAGCGCGTATAACCCGTTTTTGATTTACGGAGGGGTAGGCTTGGGGAAAACCCATCTTATGCAGGCTATAGGAAATAAAATATGGGATACGACAAAGCTTAAAGTTATTTATGTTACGGCAGAAAACTTTACAAACGAATTTGTAGAATGTGTTCAAAAAAAGATGATGCCTGCTTTTAAAAGTAAGTACCGAAAGGCTGATGTCCTTCTCATAGACGATATTCACTTTTTTCAAGGAAAGGTAGAAACTCAAGAAGAGCTTTTTCATACTTTTAATGAGCTCTACGAAAAAAATAAGCAGATTGTGTTTACATGCGACCGCCCGCCCGCTGAGCTTAAAAATCTTTCACAGCGTTTAAAATCCAGGTTTGAACGCGGCTTAAATGTAGACTTACAGACTCCGGCCTATGAAATACGATATGCAATTCTTTTAAAGAAAATGGAAAAACACAGCACGAAAATTCCGAATGAATTTATTGATATGGTTGCAAAAAATGTTTCTTCAAATGTGCGTGACTTGGAAGCGGCTTTAACAAAACTCATCGCCTATACGGAGCTTACAAAAAAAACAATGGACGAGGCTACGGCAAAAAATCTTTTAAGAGATATTTTCGGTTCAACCCGCCAACGGAATGTTACCATCGACCTCATTCAAAGAACCGTTGCCGATTATTTTAGTATTTCGATTTCGGACATTAAAAGCAAAAAGCGCACCAAGAGTTTTTCGTTTCCGCGTCAAATTGCCATGTTCCTTTGCAGGGAAATGACCGAGTGTTCTACCACGGAGCTGGGTAACGACTTCGGAGGCAGGGACCACACGACCATCTTGCACGGTTGTAACAAGATTGAAGAGCAAATTGCTGCCGACCCAAGTTTAGAAAAAATTATCCATGAACTTAGAAACACGATAAAGGAAAATACGAATAAATAGGTATCTATTGTTGGAATAATGAGCAAAGTTTACCGATAAAGATATCTAAATCACATAAATTCGAACTTTTTAAAATAGTAGCATTGCCATCTTTACTATTTAGCTTATATCCGAAGTATTTACCTTTTGTAAAAAGCGAATTAATTAACATAGGTTCAATGGCTG